>NZ_ATTQ01000001.1 GCF_000419765.1 Rhizobium mongolense USDA 1844
GACAAAATGAGATTGCTGGCTCTCTTGGCTGCAGCCCTTTTGCTGACGGCCTTTCAGGCCCAAGCCCAGGTTTACGGGCCTTATGATGGATACGACGACTATGGTGGCTACGGNTATGACGACCCGTACAGCCCTTATCCGCCACCGCTGGATTACGAGCCAGTGCCTCGCTATCGGGAACCTTGGCAAGAACGTCGGGAGCCATCGACGCGAAGCGCAAGGGGAACCATCGTCATCGCCACGCGTGAGCACACCCTTGTTTACATCACCTCACAAGGCGAGCAGTTCGCCTACCCCATCGCAGTCGGCCGCGAAGGCAAGCAATGGTACGGAACCACGCGGGTAGTGTCGAAGCGAGAGCATCCAGAGTGGCGGCCAACGGCGAGCATGCGCCAGAAGAACCCAACGCTTCCAGCCGTCGTGGAGCCTGGCCCCTCAAATCCGCTTGGAACCCGCGCGATCTACCTTGCCGACGGGCTACTTCGCATTCACGGCACCAACGATCCCTCCTCCATCGGCACCAATGCGTCGAGCGGCTGCTTTCGGATGTACCGTCAGGACGTCGAGGAGCTTTACGAGATGGTACAGCCGGGAACGCAAGTGATTGTTCAACGGTGACCGAGACCGATCGTCGCCTACCGATTGATCGTGCTACAGCGGTTCCCGGCACCCCGAAGAACGGTCCCTCGCTTGTCGAGGGGCTGCCGGTCAAGAAGATCCATGGGGTTGGACCGGCAACGGCCGAGAAGATGCGCCGTCTCGGCATTGAATCCGGTGCTGACCTCCGCAGCAAGACGTAGAGTTCCTGCTCGAACACTTCGGAAAGGACTATACTTTTACGGCATGGCGCAGGCGCATCGCAAAGACAAGTCAAACCGGACCAGGTCCGCAGATCGGTCGGGGCGGAGGATACTTTTCCCGAGGACATTCGTGCCTATTGAGCTTGCTCGCAACGGCGTCCAACCCCTGATCGAAAAGGTCTGAGCTACTGTTAGGCAAACGGAATCTAGGCAAACGGAATCGCCGCGAAGACGGTGACATCAAAAGCGAATTACTCCGACTTCGCGAAAATTACCCGCAGCAAGACAGGGCCTTCTCCGCTTGCCAACTGCCGAGCTCGAGCGAACAATTGATTTCATCGGGCATTCGGCTTCTCGCCGTTCCGCTGGCTTCGCTCGTACTTAAGACGCCGGCGGGCCATACTGATCAACAAAAAAGCCGATCTGCTCAGAGGCGCTGTTTTTTCCCCGCGCTCTTGCCGTCGGAGCTTTTCGACCGCTCCTCAAAGCGTTCTGCCCCCTTTGCAAGATCAGAACCCTTTTGGGCTTCGACTTTCTTTTCTTCTTTTGCGGTGCTCTTTCTCAGTCCGCGTGCGGCTTGCCTACCCTTTTCTGTCGGGGCTTGCTCGATACCCATTGTGTTTCCTCCGCGTCTTGCTGCCGCAAGTTCAACGGTTGAATTCTGACTTCGTTCCACCGCCCTCCCTCGGCTAACTTATGCGACTGCACCCTGAGAGCGGCGCTGGAGGGATGAGCCGCCTTGCCCGCCAGATCCAGCGCGAAAAAGCCAGCATCTGAGCTGTAAACGTGGATCGTTATGACCCTTCGCCGCGCGCAAGCGCGGCTGCCTGTTCCAGGCTGACGCCGTTGACAAGAGGATCGGCATGTCGATGTGCCAGCCGCCATTCGACGCCTTCGCGGCAGTAGACCAACGTAACACGCAGCGGCCAATCCTGGGATGGCAGGCCGCCGACCTCGACATGGCATCGTTCGATGATCACAAGAACCGCCATGTCGACTGAACCGTAGGTTTCGACCACTTCCTGCTCGAACGTGCCGTTCCTGAAGAAGCGGCCGACCGACTCCCAGCGCTCATCCGTCATCTGCGAACCGTGCGTGGGTGTGCCGCCGAATGGAGACATCAGCACGTAGTCGTCGGTGTGAGGGTTCAGCGCACGATATCCGTCGATGTCGCCGCGCATGAGCGCGGTGTTCGCTTCCGCGGATTGTCGGACAAGCTCTGCGATCGCCTCACCGGGATCGCATCCTTCACCATCCTCGAGGGAAGTGCTCCTGGCGATTTGCGAGAACGCGGGGCCGTTGCCGTGTGCGTCGAGAATGGGACGTCGCGTGGCTGACATGCGGGTCACTCCTGTCTGTTTCCACCAGTGCGGGGCAACCGTATGCCGCCTCGCCTGCTCAGGAGAACACTTCAAGGATACTGAATCTAATGATATTATTTCACCGATATGCTGAAGCTGGTTGACCTATCGCGCACAGATCTCAACCTTCTCGTCCTCTTCGAGGTCGTGCTGGACGAACGGCATGTCGGTCGGGCCGCCGATCGGCTGAACCTGTCGCCTTCGGCGGTGAGCCACGGACTCGGCCGACTGCGCCGGCTTCTGAACGACCCGCTATTTCTTAGAACGCCTAAGGGTGTCGTGCCGACGGCGCGCGCGGTAGAGCTTTCCGCGCCGATCGCAGAGGTCTTGGCCCGGGTAAGGAGCGTCATTTCGACAGCTGAACCGTTCGATCCCGCGAGCTCCGCTCGCCGGTTCACGATCGGCGCTCCCGACGGCGTCTCGGCGGTGTTCCTGCCCCCGCTTCTCGACGAGCTGCGGCGTACCGCGCCCAATATCGACCTCGGCGTGCGTCAATTGCTTCCTGTTCCGGGAGAAACGTCGCCCGAGCGCGCATGGCGCAACGCCTTCGCTGATCTGGAGGTTCGCGCGATGGACATCGCGGTCGTCCCCTCTGAGCACATCCCGACGCGCTTTCATTCACGCGGCCTCTACGAGGAGGATTTTGTCGTCGCCATGCGCGCCGGACACCCGTTCGCAGTTGACCCTACTCCGGAGCGATATTGCGAGATGCAGCATCTGGTGGTCTCACTCACCGGCGATCCTCATGGCTTCGTCGATGAAGCTTTGGCGAAGCAAGGCTATTCACGGCGCGTTGCACTGACGGTTCCGAATTTTATGTTCGCGCTCGCTGCCATTGCCGGGACCGACCTGATCTCTGCGCTGCCAAGGCGGTTTGTCGCGATCCATGCGGCACATTTCGGAGTCGTCACCGTCGAAGCTCCTTTGCCACTCCCGCGCTTCCGGCTCAATGCTGTCGCTCCCAAAGTCGCGATGATGGATGCCGGCCTGGCGTGGCTCTTCGGGATCCTTGGAAAAGCGCAGGCGTCCGAATCGGAGCAGTATAGGCATCCACCTCGACGAACTCCAATATCGTAAGGTTCGAGACCTGCGAGCCTAAAAGGGCGGCCTTTAACTTCGGCCAACTGGCGCAGACTGTGAGACATCCAAACAAAAAGTATAGTAGATTCGGTGACTGTAAAATTGTCCCCATCTTTCTGAAAATCGTTGATTTCTCACGCTTTCCGAACCTCTTCTGGGCACCGTGAATCCAGGGCCTTTAGACTCTGATCGTAATATCGGAATCTAGCTTTCGTAGAGGTTCGGAGGTCTTTGCTTTTTGGTCGTTCAGGCAGCGCTAGGGGACCGATGGGATCAACCAAAAGGCGTACCAAAGGGAACCAAGAGCGAACCAAAACGGTAGCTTTTTAGTCCATGCTAACTGACCTAATGTGTTCCGTGGGCGTCGTTTTGGCGTGTTCATTAGGCGCAGCTAACCGTCTAACCTTAACGCCATGGAATGGATACGGGCAAAGGGGCAGACATGGCAGACATTCAATCTGCGAGCGTAGGTGGCGTCACTCTCCGGAAGGACTGGCTATCGGCCATATCCATTCTATTCGTTGCGGGCTCTATCGCTCTGTCCTTGTGGGGGCATGGCAGGAACGAGCCGGGTGAGGGTAATGCGGTCCTATCGATCGCGCCTAAGACGTCGATAAGCGCACCATGACGGGAGCCGAACCGCTCGTCTCTTACTGCCGCCTTAATCGCTTCCTCTTTCTGGCGAAGGCATCCTTGATGACAGCAATTATGGGTACGAGCGGCAAACCACTTTGGCTAACCCCTACCCTATTCAACTGACTTCGTCTCCCCTTCGCACGCTCTAGTACGGTGACGAATGGCGGTTTTCTTAGATTTGCGTCCGGATTGCAGAGTTTCCGCGTCACCCTACTTTGCGGTAGGAACCTTGAAGGAAATAGGTGCAGCTGTCATGACCCACATCACCGAAATCGAATGTGTGACCGCGCGGGAATGTGACACCGCGGTGGGTACTTATGCAAGGTTCTAGAGTGCATCATTCAGCCTCGTTCGAAATGTCCAATTCTTCTGGCGGCGACCCGTGGTCGCGGCTTAGAAGCGGAATGCTATGCCCAGGATCGGACCCTGCTCGACGACGTCGAAGACGAATCCATCGTTGTCGTAATTCACGCCCAGCGCGCGGTAGCCCGCGACTGCCGAGATCGCATCATTGAATTTGTAGCCGACCCCCAAGGCCACGTCCCAGTCAACGTCGGCGCCGCCTCCACCGACGAGTCCCCATCCGGTGAGATAGATCTCCGGTGTGAAGAAGTAGTTGCCCCTGATGCCGACGACGGCATCGGCCCAGGTCGCATTGTCGTTCGCTTCGATCCCGCCGAGGAGGCCGCCGTTGAATGAGATGGTTGTGTCGACCGACCACACCTTGATCCCGCCGACGACGTCCAGGTGCCCTGTTTGATCTTCGAGAACCGAGTAGCCCACACCCACAAGGCCAGAGAACACCTTCGACGTCACATCGACGCTGTCGGCCAGGATGCCGTTTCGGGTGTTCCCGTCTGCTCCAAGCTTGGTGTAGATAATGTCGCCGAAGATGCTGTACCGCTCGTACCGGGCTTCACCCGCCCCCATGAAGGCGAAGTCCAGGTTCTTCAAGAGGTCGCCGAAGTCAGCATCCACCTGAACTTCCGGCAATCCGAACTGCGCGATGTCGCCGGAAATTCCGGCGCCCCAGAAGTAGGGCGCGACGGTGAACGTCCATCCGCTAGGGCTTTCGATCGCTTTGGCTCCCGGCGCTAGCGGCGTGATGTCCGCCGTGCGACCGGGCGATGCGATTCCTAAGCCCGCGCACAGAATGGCCGTACATACCAAAGCTGCCTTCATGATCATCCCTCACTCATCGGCGATGGACTTGCCCCTGGATGTCCGGCCGAGATTCCCCTACGACACAAGCTGCCCGAATATCAGTAAAATGCTAAGTAACTTACTGTTACATCAGTCGTGGGAAATTGTACTGCGCGACCAATGCAGCTCTTGGTAGCTTGATCAACCGTCAAGGCCGCCAGCTTTCGGGAGCCGGCTGCGTTGCTGTTTTTCAACATGGCGGGCTGTGGTCGATAGGTCGCGCCATTCATTTCTCCCACGAACCCTCCCCTCATCGAAGCCCCGTGATGCGGTTCGTCGTCGTTGGGGACTATCGTCTTGCCAAACACAGCAAACAGTATCAGTATTTCAGCGGATTTGAATATTCTCGATCCCGCCTCTGACAATGCCTCGTGAGCAATCCTGCATCTGAAGGGATGTCCTGTGAACCTCCTCAGGGAACCACTGCTCCACTTCGTCGTCGGCGGCGTGATGTTGTTTGCCGGATACGCATGGCTGGACCGTGAACAGACCGATGCCAGCGGCCTCGAACCGGTCCGGATTGGTGAAGGCGAGCTACGGTGGTTGAAGGAGACCTGGGCCAACCAGTGGCTTCGCGCACCGAGTTCTCAGGAGCTGCAAGAGCTTGTCGCCGATCTCGTGTCTGAGGAGCTGCTCGCCCGCGAGGCGCGGGAAATGGGACTTGACAGGAACGACACGGTCGTGCGCCGCCGTCTCGCACAAAAGCTGAAGTTCATAGTCGAGGATACCTCGCGTCTCGTCGAGCCAAAGGAAGCAGAGCTTCGACAATTCTATGAGGCCAACGCCGCCCGCTTCCAAGAGGGCGCGCGGGTGTCTTTCACGCAAATCTTCTTCAACCCGGCGCTGCGCAACGACGCCTCCTCGGATGCGAAGGCGGCGCTTGTGGAGCTCAAGAGCACGCGCGATACCGACCTTGCGGCGATGCTTGGCGACAGATTGTTGCTTGACGCCGAAGTCCGCGATGCAGACGAGCAGGCAGTAGCCGGCATGTTCGGGCCGGATTTTGCGCGGGCGGTTTTCGCCCTCAAGCCCGGAATGTGGAGCGAGCCGGTCAAATCTGGATACGGCTTTCATCTCGTCTCGATAGCTAACAGCAGCGCCGGGAGGCAGGCCCCCTTTGAGGAGGTTCGCGATGAGGTCCTGCAGGAATGGCGACTTGAGAAAGAAAAAGGCGCAAATCGGGACTACATTGCTCGACTTCGGGAGAAATACGGAGTCGTGCTCGATGATAGCGTGAAGGAATTGCTCGGCGCGGACCGTGTCGCTGACACGGCAGCAGCACCATGAGGCGGATCTGGAACTCCAGCGCCGTGTTAGTGCTGTTGACACTCAGCATTGGCCTTCTGTCCCTAGTCGCTGCCTCCGCACATGAAGTACGTCCCGCCTACCTCGAACTCCGCGAGGAGATGCCCAACGAGTACAGCGTTCTACTCAAGACGCCAATGCGTGGCGACGCACGGCTGGCGCTTTCTGCGGTATTCTCGGGCAAGATTGAGAACATCACGCCGATCGTCTCGCGCCCGACTGGCAACGCTATGGTTCAGACCTGGCGCATGCGAACGATCGAGCCGCTCCAAGGCCAACAGGTCTTGATCGACGGGCTACGGAGCACCATGACAGACGCGCTGGTGCGGGTCGAGTTTGCCGCGGGCAGGGCATGGATCGCGCGGCTAACGCCCAGCGCGCCGGAAGCCACCATTCCTGTGGCACAAACCCGCGGGATGGTGGCCGCGACTTACCTCCAGCTCGGGATTGAGCATATTCTGCTTGGATTCGATCACCTGCTATTCGTGCTTGCCCTTCTCATCATCACGCAAGGGAGCTGGCTGCTCGTAAAGACCGTCACTTCATTTACGGTTGCCCATAGCATCACGCTGGCGCTGGCGACACTCGGCTTTGTTCATGTACCCTCGCCGCCCGTGGAGGCCGTGATCGCATTGTCGATCGCCTTTGTCGCGGTCGAGATCGTTCACGTTCGCCAGGGGCGCAGACGTCTTTCTGCCCAAGCGCCTTGGCTGGTGGCTTTCGCCTTCGGGCTTCTCCATGGTTTCGGCTTTGCCGGTTCCCTGAGTGAGATCGGATTACCAGTGGGACAGATTCCATTGGCGCTGCTTTTCTTCAACGTCGGGGTTGAAACCGGTCAGCTTCTTTTCATCGGAGCAGTGCTTGCACTTGTCGCGCTCATCCGATTGGCCAAGCGGCCTTTGCCTACCTGGCTTAACCTCGTGCCGCCATACGCCATCGGCACGATCGCTATGTTCTGGGTCATCGAAAGGGTCGCGGCGTTCTAAGGTCATCAGGGGGATGGCACATGGACATCTCATTCGCGTTAGTTGCAGCTCGCGGGCCAATGAGCGCCATCCTGGCCCGGCTGATGCCCATGATTGCTGCTGCTTTCCTCGTCGTCCAGACGCCCGCTCACGCTTGCGTGCTCTGCTTGCCCTATCCTCAAGAGACGAATGCCGATCAGGTCATTGGAAGTGGTACGGCGGTTTTCGCCGGCGAGAATCCGGTAAAGCCTTTCTCCTACGTGGTCCAGGAAACGTTCAAGGGACATTACGACGGCAGCGCGATCCCTCTGTTCCTCGATTCGATGACGGGCCGCGCCCTCAGGCTCAATCCGACGCTTCGGGTCATTCTCGTTCAAAACCACCCCGGCGGGATCTGGACGGGCCTAGGGCTGGCGGGAAGTGAATATCAAGGTGTGATGCGCCAGCTCGCTGATTGGTATGCGGACTCGAAGACGCCAGCCGAACGCGCGATATTCTTCGCCCCTTACCTTCGGCACGAAGATCGCAGGCTCGCGGAGCTGGCTTTTCTGGAGGTCGGGCGCGCGCCCTACGCAACGCTGCGCAATCTCAAAACAAATGTGGGGCGAGATGATATTTATCGGATCGTCAACGACTTCTTTCATGTCGAATGGCATGGGCTTTACATCCTCATGCTCGGCACGTCGGACCGACCGGACGACGTCGCTTTCGTGCGCGCAAAACTGAAGACCGCGGCGAAGTATAGGCTGACGACCAATCTCGCTGCTTACGCCACGGCGCTCATCGAGATGACAGGCGCGGACGGTGTGACGCGGCTTGCGGAAGAATATTTCGTTAAATCGGGACGAAGTAACGGTGAGTTGCTCGAAATTGTGAAGGCGCTGTCGGTACAGGGAACAGGCGGGGCAGTCGAATTGCAGCCCTCGATCATCGACGCATACGGACGTTTGCTGGCGGTTCATCCCGAGCTTGCCGGCTATGTCGCAAATGATCTGTTCGCCTGGAAAGTGACGCGTTTCGTGCCCCGGCTGCGTGAAATCTTGAATACTGGCATCGGGCTCGACGAAGCATCGCGTTTTGCAGTCGCCGCATACCTTTCAAGGTCCGATGAAGGCGGGAGCTCCAAGGGTGGGCTCGCTCCGCCCGATGATCTCCGATGAGCAGTTTCCAGGAAAAAATTGGCTTGGCATGCACCAACCGAATAAAATGGAGGAAACAATGAAAACCTATCACCTATTGCTGCTTGCTTCGGCCGCCATCCTTGTTGGAGCCCTGACAGGCATTTCTCCTGCCGTGTCGCAGGACGACACGCCAGCCCTCGATTCTGGAACTCTCAACAAGGATACCGCCGACCAGCTCTATCCGACCAAGCGGCCCTACTCGCCCTATGCGGGCCGTAAGTTCCCGACCCGGCCGCTTTTCGGCGACACGCATCTGCATACGTCCTTCTCAATGGACGCGGGCGCCTTTGGCGCCCGGCTGGGACCAAGGGACGCCTATCGCTTCGCCAGGGGCGAGGAGGTCACATCGTCCACTGGCCAGCCCGCAAAGCTGTCGCGACCACTCGATTTCCTCGTCGTTGCCGATCATTCCGACAATATGGGCTTCTTCCCCGACCTGTTTGCCGGCAAGCCCGCCATGCTCGCCGATCCGACCGGCCGCAAATGGTACGACATGATTCAATCTGGCAAGGGGGCCGATGCAGCGATTGAAATCATCGTCGCTTTTTCCCATGGAACCTTCCCCAAGGATCTGATGTATTTTCCCGGCACGACCGCCTATCGGGGCGCCTGGCAGGAAACTATTGCAGCGGCAGAGGAGTACAACGATCCGGGCCGTTTCACCGCTTTCATCGGCTACGAATGGACATCCAATACTGGCGGTAACAATCTGCATCGCAACGTCATCTTCCGCGACAATGGCGACAAGGCGAGCCAGGTTGAACCGTTTACGGTCTATCCTCCCATGGGCAGCGACAATCCGGTCGACCTCTGGAAGTGGATGGAAGCCTACGAAAGCAAGACAGGCGGAAACGTGCTGGCCATTGCTCACAACGGCAACCTCAGCAACGGCACGATGTTTCCGATCGTCGAGGCTTTGGGAAAGCGACTCGACAGCCAATACGCCGAAACCCGGCTGAAGTGGGAACGGCTCTACGAGGCGACGCAGACCAAGGGCGATAGCGAGGCGCATCCGTTCCTATCGCCGAACGATGAGTTCGCCGATTTCGAGCGATGGGACAAGGGGAACCTCGACGGAAGCGTCGCAAAGACCAAGGAGATGCTGGAGTTCGAATATGCGCGTTCGGCGCTGAAAAACGGCTTGAAGCTTGACAGGCAACTCGGGGTCAATCCGTACAAGTTTGGATTGATCGGCAGCAGTGACGCGCACACCTCGCTGAGCGCGATGGAGGAAGACAATTTCTTCGGCAAGACAGTGCCCCAGGAGCCAAGCCGGCACCGTACCACCGCCGCGTTCATCGATAACAAGCAGACCGGCGTGAAGATCATGGACTGGGAGGTTTCCGCGTCGGGCTACGCAGCCGTTTGGGCCATGGAGAACACGCGCGAATCCCTGTGGGATGCGATGGAGCGGCGCGAAACCTATGCCACGACCGGTCCACGCATGGCGGTGCGCCTGTTCGGCGGATGGGATTTCAACGCCGATGACGCCAACACCAGAAATCCGGCCATCGCCGGCTATCTTAAGGGCGTGCCGATGGGCGGCGACTTGGTGTCGGCGCCCGAAGGCAAGGCACCGACCTTCCTGGTTGGCGCCCTCAAAGACCCGATCGGCGCGAACCTCGACCGCTACCAGATCGTCAAGGGCTGGGTCGACGCCGCCGGCGAGGTCCATGAAAAGATCTATGACGTCGCCTGGTCGGGCGACCGCAAGCCCGGCGTCGACGGCAAGCTGCCGGCAGTGGGTACCACGGTCGACATCAACAATGCGACGTGGAAGAACACGATCGGAGCGCCCGAACTGGTCGCCGTCTGGACCGACCCGGAATTCGACCCAGCTCAAAGCGCCTTCTACTACGGCCGGGTGCTGGAGATCCCGACGCCGCGATGGACCGCCCATGACGCCAAATACTACGGCATTAAAGTGCCGCCGGAAGCCAAGATGGAAATCCAGGAGCGCGCCTACACATCGCCGATTTGGTATTCACCTGCGCCTTGAACAGGCTATCGGCTTTGCGGGTCGCGCTGCTCTTGTGTGCGATGCCGCCGCTCGCCTCGACGGTTGGATGACGATTTTAAGCGCTTCACACATTCCTCTCGACCGAGGCCGAGGAATGTCGGAAACAGCCTATGGACGGAGCTGCATTTGCGGAGTACGTTTAGTAGCAGATGCTTATATGCCAAAGGCATTTCGGCCAATGGGAAACAACTAAAGCCGCTGCCGAGTATGTGGCCGGTTCGATTAGCCTGCCTACATGCCTGGGTGACCTCTCACTGCTCAAGATACACACGCTGAACTGGTGTTGTGCCAGTGATGCGTTCAGCGAAATGTGGTCGGGGAAACCATCTCCGGGACTGGGTCCGAGGTCAGGCGGCCATCGCGTCGTTCAGCCTCAACCACAGATGCATATTCGAAGCCTGCACAAAATGACTCCGGATCAGGTCGATACCTGACGAACGTTCAAGGGAGGCTACCTCGATGAGGACGATAGCGCAAACGGCTATGCTGGCACTGATCATTGTGTCTGGAACGGGTTCGAACGCAAAGGCTGGCGAAGCGGAGGCCAAGGAGCTGGTCAAAGCCATGTCCGACTATCTGGCGGGACAAAAAACCGTCTCGTTCGCCTACGATACCAGTTTCGAGGTCGTCACCACAGAACATCAGAAACTGCAATTGGCGAGTTCAGGCAAGGTTGGAATGGCTCGTCCCGACAAGATTCGCGCCACACGGTCCGGCGGGTTTGCCGATGTCGAGATAACCTTCGACGGCAAATCCCTGACGCTGATGGGCAAGGACGTCAATCTCTACACCCAGCTCGAAGTGCCCGGTTCGATCGACAATCTGATCGAGGAGTTGAGAACGAAGCATCACCTGCCCGTACCGGGCGCTGATTTACTTCTGTCAAACGTCTACGACGAGCTGATGCGCGACGTTGTCGATGTGAAGGATCTCGGCAGCGGTGTGATTGCTGGCACTGAGTGCGATCATCTCGCGTTTCGGACAAAGGACGTCGACTGGCAGATATGGATCGCCCAAGGGGAGCACCCGTACCCATGCAAATATATCATCACGTCCAGTCAAATAGACCAGGGGCCACAATACAGCGTCCAGTTCAGCGACTGGAAGAGCGGTGCAGAATTGGACGCGGAGGATTTCAGCTTTAAGCCCCCGACGGACGCCAAGAAGGTCGACGACCCGAAGCAACTTATCGATATCGATGAGCTTCCAGATAACTTTGTCGTAGGAGACGCCAAATGAACATATCGACGAAACTCAAAATCGCCGTGCTGGCGGGGATGGTGGCGTTGTTCGGGCTGGAACTGGGATCGGAGCTTTCAATTCCGGGCGTGCACAGTTTTGTGGCGACCAGCGAGGCGAGGGTTGGACGACCGCGTACCCCAGTCAGCGTCGCCGGGGTGGCGCGGCGCACGGTGCGGCGCTGCGCGGCCGGTGTTTACTACTGCTAGGGTTTTGCCTCAATGCTGAGGTTATGAAACCGTCCCGGAGGGCTCCGATCGGTGAGGTAAACGCGCCATGAACCCGGAAACAACAGAAGAAAAGAGCATACGTGATGAAGCTGGCGCTGGTCAGCGGCCGATAAGTCGCCGCGAGGCACTCAAGGCAGCAGGACTGGCCGGAGCCGCGGCTCTGTCAACGGCTACCGTGTCATCGGCGCAAACGGCTGAGGAAACACCAGCCGCGGTCCAGGCGAAAAATCCTTATGGTGGGGTGCCGAGCGGCGGGATCACGCTTCCACCCTACTACCGACCCACTCCGAGCCTGGTGAGCAATAACGTGTATTATCCGGGCCAGGAACAGCTCGGACCCGATGAGATGCGGATTGCCTTCATCGGCAGTACGCCGATCCCGGTCACCCGTGCACAGGCCGGCACCTGCATCATGGTGGAGCTCGGAAACGGGAAGCGGTTCTTCTTTGATTTCGGCTCCGGCTGCGTGCGCAACATCATTGCGATGGCCGTGCCGTTGTCGGTCGTCAACGACATCTTCTTCACTCACCTTCACGTGGATCACTACGCAGACCTGCCGTATCTATTCGCTTTCGCCCCCTGGATGGGGCGCTGGAAGCCGCTGCGCGTGCATGGTCCATCTGGCCGCACGCCCGAGGACGGCATCAAGACGATGATCGAGGGCATGAAGATGATGACGCGTTGGCATACGGACTCCTTCAACGCGTGTCCGATCGGCGACGGCTACGAGGTCGAAGTCAACGAATTCGATTTCCGGGACGACAACGGCGTCTGCTATGACAAGGATGGCGTGACCATCCGCCACTGGCGGCGATCGCACACCAAGGACGGCGCCTCGGCTTACAGGCTCGACTGGAACGGGTTATCGTTCGTCTGGACCGGCGACGGTCGACCGGACGAACGCACTTTGGAATTGGCGAAGGGGGTGGACGTCTTTGTGACCGAGGTGCAGCCGGACACGGCCAATCTCCAGGCGATGAAAATGGGCATGCCGTCAGTCATCATGAGTACGACGATCGACCAGGCTCATAGCCCCCACTACGCGGTGGGCTATATGTTCGACAAGATCCAGCCGCGCCTCGCGATGGTCACGCATACGACTTACGACGAGGAGTTGATCCCGGAGATCACGGCCGGGATCCGTGTTCACTATAAGGGGCTGTTCCAGTTCGGCGCGCCAGACGTCGTGGTCGTCAATGTCACAAAGGATGCAATTTGGTCACGCAAGGCAGCAATTCCCGATTCCGGCAATATGACACGTCCAAGCCCTGCGGAGGCGGTTGAGCTATTCGGCCTGACGCCGACAAATCTGAAGGTCACATTTCCAAATCCCCGAAATCCGCTTGCTGATCAATTGGAGCCGGAAACTCTCAACGGGGACATCGACCCCAAGAAATATTACCCACCGGATGTGTATCGCGAACCGCATAAGGATTACCCGAGGGACTACACCATCGATGTCCGCGAAATGGCTCTGGTGAAGGCAAAACAGGCCCAGACGAAGCTCTCGGAAAAGGCCGCGCAAATCCAGGCCATCATCGACGCTATTGAAGGAAGCAGGGAGTAGCGATGGATCGTGACATCACCTTCCCGCCAAGCGATACCGAAGCGGCGTCGTTCTACGCGCTCCAGCAATCTGCCGCGCAGGCGGTGCCGTTGACCGTCCTCACTGGCTTTCTCGGAGCAGGCAAGACGACACTCCTGAACCGCATTCTCAATGGCGGTCATGGCCTTCGAGTCGCGGTGCTGGTGAACGACTTCGGTTCGATCAACATCGACGCCGAGCTGGTTGTCGGCATTGAAAGCGACGGGGATGTCATCAATCTCGCCAACGGCTGTGTATGCTGCAACATCCGCGAGGATCTGGTCGCAGCGGTGACGCAGGTGATGGCTCGTCCTGAAAAGCCCGAATTCGTCCTGCTCGAGGCCAGCGGGGTGGCCGATCCTTCCGGAATCGCACTGGCTTTCATGAACGAAGATATGCGCGACCGCATCAGGCTGGACAGCATCATGTGCGTCGTGGACGCAGAGCAGATCTTTGCTGCACCGGAGATGATGGAACTAAAGCTCCGCCAAGTGGCATTTGCAGACATGCTTATCCTCAACAAGGTCGATCTCGTCACCCAGAAGGAGATCGAGCGGATCAAGGCATGGCTCGACGACCGGTTCCACCGCTATCGGCTCGTCCAGACATCCCGCGGAGACGTGCCTTTGGAAATCCTGCTATCGGTGGGTCGGTTCGATCCCTCCCGGCTCGATGGCACATCTTCTCGTGACCAGAGCAGCCATCCTCACGACTGTGATGGACATGATTGTGAGCATAGCGCTCACGGCCATCGGCATGACCACTTGCAAGCCTTCAAGACATGGAGCTACGAGACCGACGCGCCACTTTCCCTGGAACCATTGCGGGAAGCGGCGCGCAAGCTTCCTGCCAGCGTCTACCGATGCAAAGGCGTGGTGCATACGGCCGAAGAACCGGGCCGACGGGTCATTCTTCAAGTTGTCGGCAAGCGAGTTGATATCACAGTCGGGGACGAATGGAATGGCAAAGAGCCACTAACCCGGATAATCGCCATCGCAGCACGTGATGGCTTGGATGGAGTGGATCTCCGCGCGACTTTCGACAGATGCCGTTGTAGCTCCGTTTCATAGCAAAGCAGCCATGTCGGAAGGTGGGATCGTTCCTGTCGAAGCCAGCTTGTTATTGATCAGGAAGGCTACACGACGGGTTTCGGCGGGCAAGAGAGCAACTGGATTCAGACAGTGCCGGGCAAGGAATGGTTCACGATGCTGCAACAGTCAGGGTCGATGCCTGTCGACCAATGGCGGTTCTGCGATTGACCTTCAGCGTGTCGACGTACCGGTCCGGCTCATAGCGATCTCGCGGCCGTGCCGAGAGCTTGGGACGATCCCGCAGATCCGGCCTCCGCCAATCTTATACCTGACCCTGACGAGATGGCGACGTACCGCCCTTTCCTAGCCTGCTCGGCCTTGGCCCGGTGTCGATTCTAACGCCCCCATGGGGCGACAACGAGTATGCTAGGGCGGCCCGCAGCCGGGCCACAACCCGAATGCAAGCCTCCAATAGGACGGGCGCGAGCGTTCGAGCAGACTTGGCGAACCGGCGAGATTTAGTGTGCGAGTGCTAACATTAGCGTCTTGTGATATTGTGCCAGAACTGTTGTCGGTGGCCAAATTCACGAGAACGTGCGTCATGATGACAATGACGATTTTATTACTCACTGTGTCGTTTGCTGTCGCGTGGGTTCGGCTTGGCGACATCGGCCATCCCGAACAATTTCTGCGCAACGTCCAGCGAGAAGCGGGCAATTCACAAAGGGACGTGCCAAATATCTTTGGCCGCATCGGCTGGGAGATCGCGGATATTGGAAAGGAATTGGATCGTGTTCGCTCGGAAGCCCAAGTCTTGACCGCAGCTGCGGCATTGGAGCAATGGATCATCGCATCACGAAATAGTGCCCGCTCCAGCGGTGTGATGCCAATGCCGCCGGCGCTTCGTCAAGCGCTCGGAAACTTTTACGACAAGCAGATCTATGACATGGTGGGTTTCAAAATTGGTGGTAGCGCGCCCCTGAACCTCGCAGACCTGGCCATGCGATATGGCGATGCAGACGCGGTGACATTGATCGACACCGTTATTTTCAGAGATGAAGCTACAGCAAACGATCCTGGGCTATGGGTTCATGAGCTTAAGCATGTTCAGCAGTTTCGGGACTGGGGAACCCGTAGTTTTTCCATACGGTATTTGAGAGACTGGAAATCTGTTGAGGACCAGGCATACGCCGCCACTGACCGATTCAATACGATCCAACAAAGGACAACGCCACAGACCCGCTCGCCCAACGTCATTCAGCCGACGCCCACTGTACCTCAAGCCGTACAGCCTCGGCCTGAATGCAGCCCGTTGTAGGATAGGGAAATTTCCGGCGCCTCAGCCGAGGCCCTGCGCTCACCCATCCGAACCACTGCGCGGCGGCTGGTCGCCGCCTAGCTGCGCGACACGCGATTTGTCCGCCATCGCTTCGAACGGATGTCGCGGACTTGTTTCGACGCATTACTCAATCGAAATACACGATCACCAATGACGAGCTGCAGGATTGACGCGCGTTAGGCTATCGGTTCAAGACTGACTGTGAGTGGAGTCGTCGTATTGGTTCATCGTCTCCCGAACGAGGTCCGCGCTGCATATTCAACAATGCAATCCTTGGCTGATCCGTTCCCAGATGTCTGAACCTCGTAAATCCGAAGGGCGCTCGACCCTTTCGGGGAGCGCCCTTCGCCGACCCGGACAGCTTCAAACGCGCGACAAGATCGCTGCAGGATGCCATCACATTTGGGTGGTAGCCTCCATATGTGTCGTCGGAAAGAGAATTCAATAGCTCGCCGGCTCCCGATCTGGTTTCACATAATGCATGATCTCAATGGTCTCGCCGGTCATGCGGTGATCAACGTCCAGACAGCCACCCAGATGGCATCCTCAGTGAAGAAGCAGGCGTTTCTTTCAAACAAAACCAGGGGTCATGACGGCTGACCGACATGTGTCCCAAGCGCTCATTTCCGATGCACGTCATCATTGTGGTTTGCGCGTCTCCGCCAGGCCTCGCAAGCTGCGCCAATGAGCGCCGCATAAATGTCGAAGACGGGATTTGATAGCCGGTTGGGGCGCATGTACTGCCGGATGTTCTCGACCGGTTCAGTTCGCGCGACACGGCAGAAAGCGCGAGCTTCCTCAGCGGACATGATGGCTGCTCTTGCAATATGCAGCTACATGGGACGCGGGCGGCATCTGCTCGGCCTACGCCGTCAAACACCGCCGCGAGCGAAAGCACCAGGCTGCCCTTGCTGCGCGCCTGTAAGCGTGAGCAACCGCTCTGACAGGAAGAAGCTTATGCCGGGTCAGGAATGCGAGCGATGACCTTGATTTCGAAATCAAAACCGGCAAGCCAGTTCACACCGATTGCGGTCCAGTTGGGATAAGGCGGACTGCTGAAGATCTGGTTCTTGACGGCCATGATGGTCTCGAACTGGTTTTCGGGATCTGTGTGGAACGTGGTCACATCGATAATATCGTCGAAGGTGCAGCTTGCCGCTTTCAGTGTTGCCCTTAGGTTGTCGAAGGCCAGTTCGACCTGACGCCCGAAATCAGGTTCGGGAGTCCCATCGGAATGACTGCCGACCTGCCCGGAGACGAAGAGGAGGTCGCCGGAGCGGATCGCGGCTGAATAGCCATGTGCTTGGTAAAGTGCATGCCTATCGGCAGGAAAAATTGCGTCGCGTTGCGTCATGTGTCGATCTCTCTTCATTTTGGTGGGTGGCACTCGATGAGCAAAACGCTGCTTGCGGAGCTTCACAGGTTGTCGCATCACTGATATACGCCACGTATGCAACTACCAGACATACGCCACGTATGTCAATACATATACGTCACGTATGTGAAAAGCGGGAGTCATGATGATGGCAAAGCGACGCGTCGAGATGATGGAAGAGACCCGCGCAAAGCTGGTTGCGGCCGCGCGAAAGGCATTTGCCGAAAAAGGCTACGCTGCCTCCATGGACGAGCTGACCGCCGAGGCCGGCCTCACTCGGGGAGAGCTTTATCACAACTTCGGCGACAAGCGTGGACTTCTGGCTGCCGTCGTCAACCAGGTAGACGCTGAAATGGCCTCGCGAGCGCAGGAGATCGGCGGCCGAGCAGAAAACGCCTGGGAAGGGCTGCCTACTGAGGGTACAGCCTATATCGAAATGGCGCTCGATCCCGAAGTACAGCGGATCGTTCTGCTCGACGGGCCAGCGGTCCTCGGAGATCCATCGCAATGGCCTAGTCAGAGCAACTGCTTGCAGGCGACAAAGCAGACGGTCCAGCAGCTGATCACGCAAGGAATTTTGAAGCCAGTGGATGCAGAGGCGGCCGCCCGGCTTCTGAATGGCGCCGCGCTCAATGCGGCCCTCTGGATTGCGGCCAGCGAAGATCCGAAAGATGTATTACCGAAAGCCGCCCAGGCCTTCCGTTACCTGGCCACAGGTCTGCTTGCAAATTGATGATATCATCCGCGCTGCCCCACGCCGCGATCGTGCGCCTGCCCGGATGGCAAAAGATCCTTCATAGCGGCCCTGCCGCCGGTCGCTCGACCCTTGGCGTCGCGTGCTCTCTACGGCCCGGAACCGCACGAACCGCGATCACGCAATGGTAGCAGGAAATACGAAATTTCTTCGTTACCCTTTTGCTTCAATGCAACCGCAACACCTGCCCCTGCCTGGAGAAAGGGCAGGTGCGGGATTGTTGAACGGACCGTGAGGTTAGGAGCGCAACCCTCCTTCGTCCCGAGAAATCGCAATCAAGCCGCCAAGGAACCTAATCTGCGCTGCTGGCATAGTGGGTAATGAGGTGTCGAATTGCCTCGGTGAAAGAAGTTCCTTGCCGCTTGCACCTCTTCGTTCTCTTGAAAGCCGCACGGATGGCTTTTTTTGCGGAATTATGTAGCAAATGCCACCAGCCGGTGATCGTGCGCGGTGACCGCTTTGCGCCGCCAACAGCGGTCATGCGTAGTTTCAGCGTGCACGCTGAAACAGTCAGGCCGACAGAAGCTTTCCGATGTCTCGGCGTGGCGGAGCCCCGAACAGCCGGGCATATTCCCGGCTGAACTGTGAGGGGCTGGCATAGCCCACCTCAAATGCGACCGTTTCCGCCGACATTTCGCGCGACAGCATCAGCCGGCGCGCCTCCATCAGGCGGATCTGCTTTTGAAACTGCACCGGCGTCATCGCGGTCATTGCCTTGAACTGACGATGGAAGGCTGTCGGGCTCAGGCCGGCGAGCGCGGCAAGATCATCGACGCGCACCTGCTTGTCGAAATTGCCCCGCAATGCGTGGATCGCTTCGACCAGACGCCGGTTTCGCTCCGCGCCGACGACCATGCGGGCGAAGACACCGCCATGTGGCCCGGCCAGCAGGCGGTAGCAGAGTTCGCGCTTGACGCCGGGATAGAGCAGCGGGATTGCCTGCGGCTCGCCAAGCAGGCTGACGGCGCGCGCGGCGCAGCCGAGGATCGCCTCGTTGAGCTCCATAACGAAGGCGGCGGCATGCTCGTCGGGGGCCGGAGTGGGCGGTGCCTCCATGCTTTCATAGACTTCGCGTAGGATCGCCTGGTCGAGTTCGATCACGGCGCTGAGATAGGGCGCATCCGGCGCGCCGTGCACCACCTGGCTTGCACCCGGCATCTCGACGCTGACGACCATGGCCTGGCTGGTGCGATAATGGAGCCTCCGTTCGCCGAACGTCGTCCATTTCGCGCCCTGCACCACGATGCAGAGCGCTGGCCGGTGGATCAGGTGGTTCGGATGCCGCTCGGAGAAGGATCGGAGCAAGGCCAGTCCGTCGATCGCGGTGAAATAGGGGCTCCCGTTTCCATGAGCCGCAAACGCGGCGACGACGGCATCATGCAACATCGAAAGAGTGCTCAATCGGATCCCCCGCAAATCTGGAATTCCAAATTAACGCTGGAGGCAGGATCAGGCAAGAAAGAAGCCGGTTCCGGCATGTTCGCCCGTGCTTCGCCCTCTTATGTTCACCGTCATCACAAAGGAGAACGGCGATGACACAGAATTCCCAACGCAAAATCGCAATCGTCACCGGCGGCAGCCGCGGGCTGGGCCGCAACACCGTGCTCAACCTCGCCAGACGTAGTGTCGACTCAATCCTCACCTACAATTCCAGCAGGGCGGAAGCCGAAAAGGTCGTGGCCCTGGTTGCTGAAGCCGGCGCCAAAGCCATTGCCCTCAAGCTCGACACCGGCGACGCCCACGGTTTCGACCCTTTCGTCGACGCCGTAAAGCAGGCGCTTGCCGATCTGGGCGCCGCCGAGCGCTTCGACTACCTCGTCAACAATGCCGGAACCTCGCACCACAACAGCATCGAGGCGACGACGGGAGATGAACTGGACATGCTTTACAATGTGCACTTCAAGGGTGTTTTCTTCTTGACGCAGAAGCTCTTGCCGCTGATCAATGACGGCGGCCGGATCGTCAACCTGTCGAGCGGCCTGACTCGCATCATTGTTCCTGGCAGCGCTGCTTACGGTGCGATGAAGGGAGCGGTCGAGGTGCTGACCCGGTACATGGCAAAGGAGCTGGGACCGCGTCACATCGCCGTCAATGTCGTCGCGCCCGGCGCCATCCAGACCGACTTTAGCGGCGGTATGGTCCGCGACAATCCGGGTCTGAACCAGCGTGTCGCCGAAATGACGGCGCTGGGCCGCGCCGGCCTGCCCGACGATATTGGTCCGATGATTGCCTCGCTGCTCTCTGAGGACAACCGCTGGGTCAATGCCCAACGCATCGAGGTCTCCGGCGGCATGTCAATCTGAGATGCCGGTCCGGACCGAGTTCAAATAATCCTACCGCTTCGCAAACGATGGAGATTCGATCATGATGATGAACAGACGCACATTTTCGAAAACTTTGCTCGTCGGTGCTGCCACGTCACTTGTTGCGACACATGCCGGTCTGGCCGCCACCCACACGCCTCCAAAGGCGCGCAATGTCGTTCTCGTGCATGGACTTTTCGCCGACGGATCATGCTGGACCGAGGTTATCGCCCTGCTGCAAGCGAAGGGCCTAAACTGCACGGCGGTCCAGAACCCGCTCACTACGCTGCCCGATGCCGTGGCGGCCGCCCGGCGCATCCTCGACCGGCAGGACGGTCCAACCGTCTTTGTCGGCCACTCCTTTTCGGGGATGATCCTCACCGAAGCAGGCGTACATCCGAACGTCTCTTCACTGGTTTATGTCGCTGCCCGAGCACCGGATGCAGGTGAGGACTATGCAGCTTTGGCAAAAACCTACCCGACACCACCCGCAACCGCGGGCATTGTCTTCGACGGCGACGAAGGACGGCTGACGGAGGAAGCGTTCCTGCGCGATTTCGGGGGCGACCTTCCCGAGGCCAGGGCGAGGGTTCTCTATGCCGTTCAACAACCATTCCAAAAGGCGTTGCTCACCGGCAAAACCTCAAACGCTGCTTGGCGTTCCAAGCCAAGCTACTACGCCGTTTCGACGCAAGATGGAACGATAAATCCAGACCTGCAGCGTTTCATGGCCAGACGCATGGGCGCTAAAGCCATCGAACTCAAATCCAGCCATCTGTCGCTCATTTCACATCCGAATGAGATCACCAAGCTCATTCTGGAAGCTGCCGGGCAATCATGACATTGGATCCCCTGACGCCGCGCGAGCCGATATTCCGAGCCTAATCGCTGCCGGCAAGGCCAACGGGGAGATCGCCGAGGCACTCGGAAAAACGCCGGCCCGGATGGCCGCGAAGGATGACGAATTGCGGCGCGGATATCAAAGCCTGAAGCTAGAGTTGGAGTCGACAAACGAGAGCGGCATCGAGGAATACCTAGCCCAGAACGCACCGTTCATCGATGCCGTGGTAAGACCACCACCAAAGACCTTATGACGGACGGCTCCGGGCCGGAAGCGGCCGCTGGTGGCATTTGCTACCTAATACCGCTTTTTTGTGAGCCGCTGTCGGATCGGATTTTCCTCCAACGTCCTTTGAATGCGACCACGAATTCAATGATGGGAGGAGAATGAACATGCTGATTGTCGCGGGCCATTACAACGTTCCGGCCGCTCGGCGGACGACTGGCGTGCAGTTCCAAGTTGGAAATGTCCAGACGCATCACATCAGTCACTCGGGGGCCTCGGTTCTGACAGCTTAGGTGGCCGAAGCGTTCTGCTTCCCACCCCCTCGCACTTGTCAACACCGTGACGCTGTCTTTTTGAAACTGGAGGAAATCAAGATGATGAAACTATATGGATTAGGTCCGACCCGCTCGCTTCGCGCACTTTGGGCCCTTCAAGAGCTTGATGCGGAATTCGAGTTTGTGCCCGTCAATCTCCTGGCTGGCGAAAACCGTCGCCCCGACTTCCTGCGCCTCAATCCCGCCGGAAAACTCCCAGTGCTGGTTGACGGCGACCTTGTACTTACAGAATCCGCCGCGATTGTCATGTATTTAGCAGAGAAGTATGGCGCCAAAGGGCTTATGCCCGCCGACCTAAGGGAGCGGGCGCGGGCGTATCGCTGGTCTATGTTTGCGGTGACCGAACTTGAACAGCCGCTATGGCGGATCGCCAAGCACACCTTTATATATCCCGAAGACAAACGACTGCCAGAAGACATAGCTCTCGCCAGAGAGGAGTTTATGGCGATGGCGGCAATTCTTGAGCGTCACATGGACGGGCGTGAGTTCATCGTTGGCGACAAAATAACCATCGCTGATTGCGTCACCGCCTATGTTGTGGACTGGGGCAATGAAAATGGGCTGGTTGACGGCTACCCAAATCTCAAAGCTTATCTTGAGCGGATGTACGCGCGTCCCAAGGCGCCTCAGCGGATCGCCGAAGCCCTCGCAAACCTCCAACCTGTTGCCTGATAGAGATCTTCGGAAGTGCGCTCGGTGGCAGGCGGTGCTTGCATGCTATCCGAAGGGCAGCCTAGGATAAACACTGGTTGAGGACCATCGCAGGTCTCCTTCTGAGCGGAATCGTCACAGCGAACTCGGTGACACCGGCAGCGTCTTGCGCTTGAACGCGAGCGACGGATAGATCCCCAACGGATCCTTACCAATCGCGATGTTCGATTGAGGCGGCGCAGGCAAGGAGGCGCGGAAACTGATCACCGCTGCCGTGACCTGAAGAATACGACGAGGGCTCGTCCAAAAGGTTCAAAATGGCGAGCCCTGTCGCACCTCGTGCCGCGGGAGCTCATCTCAATTCCCGCTGCACTTGGAATCACGGTCTTTGTGTCCCTGTGAAAATGATGCCAAAAGTCAACACGGGGGCAAACTAGCTAAAAAGGATTAGTACGCTCGCGCACGTTCAGCGGAGGCGCCGCCGGGTTCTTCAGAAGCTAAATGCCTCTTGCTCAGGCATCAACAATCTCCATTGTCGTGGCTTCATCAAAGTATTTGAGCGGCAGAGTTTCAGCAATGACGGACCCTGCGCGTCTCCATGTCGCCAATCCACCAGGTGATGCCATCTTCGTCGCGTTTGACGTAATATTGCCGGCTTATTCGAATTATCACATTGGTCTCTGTTTTTTGGTGAGCGGAATCACGGTCACGTCAATTTTTATCGCCGGCGATGCTAGCCATTAGCCGCTCCAGGCTTTGTTCGTTGGTAACACCGTGCTGATAGAAATAGATGATCTGGCTTGCGAGGTGGTCGCGCTCAGGATCGCTCGTTATGTGATGGGTAGTACAGACGCGATCGAAGATTCTCTTGCAGATTTCAACATCGTCGTTCTGCAAAGGCATTTCACGGGCATAGAAATGGTCTCTGGTCATGGTTGGTTCCTCAACACTCCCTAAGAAGCCAACAGAAACCCCGCCAAAAGCGGGGTAAGGTACCTCACGAAGTTTTTGCGACAAGGGCTCGTCTAGAGAGGGGTCGAAGGCGAGCCCAAGCCATCAGTCTGGTGCTCGAGGGATGACCCCACATTGCACTAGAGCGCACGTCGACTTCAGCGACTGGAGGGCGCTGAAAAAGCGTGCACCTAGTAACGCGCATGAGAAGGAAAAGTTCCCACCTCTTCAGCGCAGGCCTTTAAAGGAGGGGCCGAAGAGGTGGGAAGCTTCTCCTGTTTTGCCGGCACGGCGAATAGAGAATGACCTCCTTACGTCGATCTCGCTCCAACCGGCCCATTCGCCTGCTGCCCAAGAGGTTGGAAGCGAACGCAGGGCCACCTCGTTCTCCAGTATTGACGGGGGTTCAACGGAAGAGTAGCCGGAGATAGCCGGTACCTCGGCTGTTTGACGACAGTCCTCGGCTTGCAACTCGGTGTCGAGGAACCAGTTCGACAGCGCATGCCATACGGGAGCTTCTCTCAACATCGAGCGCGGTTAACATCGACGCCAGTATGAGGTCTCTGGGCTGACGTGGCGAGCGCGTTCAGCGTCCTGCCCGCAAGACCTGTCTTGCCAGATCGATGAAGGCGCGCAGCTTCGGTTGGGCTTGAGCGCGCCGCGGAAAATAAAGGAAAAGACCAGGCGTCGTCGGCAGGAACTGCTCAAGGACAGGAACAAGTTCGCCGGCGCGCAATTCCGCTTCTACGGCGATATCGGCGACATAGGCGAGGCCAAGGCCGGCCCGTGCCCAAGAGACGAGCAACGCACCGTCATTGACGATCAGGCTACCCGGCGGGTCGACGGAGAAGCTCCGGCCGTCGCGTTCGAATTCCCACCTGTAGAGCGCGCCCGAATTCGGAAAGCGATACCGAATTGCCTCATGGCCCGCCAGGTCCTGTGGTGCCTCCGGTCGTCCACGAGCGGCGAGATATGCGGGGCTCGCCACGACCGCCCAGGTAATGTCCCGGGAAAGTCGCACCGCGACCATATCGCGCTCGACATACTCGCCGATGCGGATGCCGGCATCGAAACTGCGTGCGGACAGGTCGACTGTCGCATCTTCGACCGCCACGTCGACTGCGACCCTCGGATACGCGCGCCTCAGCGCGGGAACGACAGGCTCCATAACCAACGGCACCGCCATGCGCGGCACTGTGAGGCGCAACAATCCCGAAGGTTCGTGCACTGAGGCGACGTCCTCGACAGCGGCGATGATTTCGGCGGCCGCAGGAGCGGTGCGCGCCACCAGAGCCGCGCCGGCTTCCGTCAGGCCGACGCGCCGCGTCGTGCGGATGAACAAAGGCGTCCCAAGCTTTTCTTCGAGGGACTTCACCGCCTGGCTTACGGCAGCTGGCGACACACCCAGTCGCGCAGCCGCTGCGGTGAAGCTGCCCGCCGCCGCCGCCGCAAGGAAAGCTGAGAGGCCGTAGAATGGATCCGGTCGCAAGCTCATGCGCCGATTATTAACCCATGCTTTAAAATGCTGAAAGGAGATCGGGATTTTTCCCGGGAATTTCCTCGGTTAGGCTTTGCCCACCGACGGTAGAGGAGATAGGACATGACCGACACAATTATATCCGACACAATGGTTCTGCCACGCCGCGACATTCTCACTGGCATGCTTGTTGCTGGCGCAACGGTTGGCACGGGGTTCGCCGCTCAACCGGCAGCGGCGCAGACTCCTGGTGTCCTTCAAGGTAAGGTCGCAATCGTTACCGGGGGAACGTCTGGCATCGGCGCGGTGACCGCCGGCGTCCTAGCTCAGGCCGGAGCCAAGGTTGCGTTCAACGGCCGGCGAGAAGCACTCGGGCACGAAGTGGAGGGACGGATTCGGGCCAATGGCGGCGAGGTCGTCTATATCAAATCGGACGTGCGCGACGCCCGTCAGGTCGAGCGTTTCGTGGCTGAGACAGTCGAGCGTTACGGCCGCCTCGACATCGCCTTCAACAATGCTGGCATCGACCTGCCGCCAGCGCCAATCGCCGACACCGATATTGCCGGCTTTGATGATCAGATTGCCACGAACCTGCGCGGTGTCTTCGTCGCAATGAAATACGAGCTGCCGCATCTCGTCCGCTCCGAAGGGGTGATGATCAACATGGCCTCGATCGGCGGCCGGCATGCCTTTCCAAACATCGTCGCCTACGGAGCTTCAAAGGCTGCCGTCATCCACATGACTCGCGCCGCCGCACAGGAGTATGGACGGCACGTACGCATCAACGCCATCGCGCCCGGAGCGATCGAGACGCCGATGCTCGAGCGCGTGCGGCGCGACTGGAAAGTCACGACCGAACAACTCGTTGGCCCCTACCCTATGCGGCGCGCCGGCACGTCGGAGGAGGTTGCGTCCCTGGTCGTTTTCCTCGCCAGCGATGCCAGTTCCTATATAAGCGGACACGTCATCGGGATCGACGGCGGCGATCTTGCTTAGTTTTCTGGCTCCGAAAGCGGACGTCACCAATCCCCACGGGTCATGTTAACATTATGAAGTTGGCATTGAGGGTGAACTTTGGTCGAACCTATTTCGCAGGAGCAATTCTCGGCGCTGAAGCGGAACGCCGTTCTTTCGAATGGGGTCCGGCTTGCCTATGTCGAGATCGGCGACCCTGACGGCGTGCCGATCCTTCTGCTCCACGGATTTACCGACAGCGCCAGAAGTTGGAGCCTCGCCGCACCATATCTCGCGACAGGCTTTCGCGTGGTTGCGCCGGACCTGCGCGGCCACGGGCATTCTGACAGACCTGAGGGCTGCTACACGATACCCGAGATGGCAACTGATGTCCGGTTCCTCATAGAGGCGCTGGGGCTTGTGCCGACCCACGTGGTCGGCCATTCGCTTGGTGGGCGGCTTGCGCAAGCGGTCGCTGAGCGCTGGCCTCGTCTCGTTGGCAAAATCGTTCTCATATCGACCTCAGCCGCGCTGCGCGAACGTCAGGGGTGGTTGTGGGAAAACATCCAGATGCTCCGCGATCCGATCGATCCAGAATGCGCATTCATACGGGAATGGTGTCGTGGAAAAACTCCGGTCGACGAGAATTTTCTTGCCCATGCTCGACGCGAAACCGCCGCGTTGCCGTCACGTATCTGGCATTCGATTTATTACGAGCAGCTTGCCTATGACCCGTCGCCACTTCTCCGGGATATTTCCGCGCCGACCCTCATCCTGCGAGGTGAGGAGGATATGATCGCGACTAAGGCACATCAGGCCCAGATGCTTGAAGCGATCGCCGGCGCGGAGCTCATTTCTCTTCCCGGCCACGGCCACAACCTCCACTGGGAAGACCCTGAAAAAGTGGCCGGCTTAGTTCGGACTTTTCTGGAACGCCCATGATAGGCCGGAACTGAGTTGCATCGAGACCCATGTGACGGATTCCCTCGGGCACCTCAATCCGCACGCAAGCTGTGTCAGAGGAACGATCTCCCGACCTAAGCTCCATTTCTAGGTGCTGTTCCTGGCCTATCCACCATCCGGAGTCGGCCCGGACATAACGCTCGTCATCAGCCGCGGAACCGGCCATATCCTTCGAATATGGCAGCAGCGCATTGCGGGCAGCACCTGATTCGCATCGGCGCGAAAGAGGCCGGGTGCGAGGACGCACCGGCCTCTTTCGATGGCGAAATGGCAGAGGCCTCTATCGCGCGGCTTCTTCGATCAACTCGGCGACGACTTGCGGCTTCGAGGTCATCACGACATGGGAAGCGCCTTTGACCACGACGGTGTGCTTGGAGCCTGCCCGCTCCGCCATGAAGCCTAGCGCCTTTGCCGGGATATTCTTGTCACCATCGCCATAGATGAACCATGAAGGCAAGGTTTTCCAGGCGGGCTCGCCGGATTTCTCGGTCAGTGCCGCCTCGGCGATCGGGCGCTGTCCCGCCGCCATAAGGGCGGCTTGTTCCGACGGTACGTCGTGTGCAAACTGCTGGTGGAACTTTGCCTTGTCGATGTAAAGGTCTACGCCGCCATCGGGCAGTTTGACGGGGGGCGCGAGCGCTTCGCCAAGGGTGCCACCCGGAAATTTACCAGCCAGGTCCGCTGCCGCTTCTCCAGCTTCCGGGGCGAAAGCTGCGACATAGACGAGCGACTTGACGTTCTCATGACCCCTTGCCGCGTTCGAGATCACTTGCCCTCCATAGGAGTGGCCGACGAGGACGACGGGGCCTTCGATACTGGTCACGAGGTTTGAGACATATGCGGCATCACTCGAAACACTGCGCAGTGGGTTGGCCGCGGCGACGACCGAATAGCCGTCTTTTTCGAGAATTTGGATGACGCCGTTCCAGCTCGAAGAGTCGGCGAATGCGCCATGCACGAGGACGACGGTGGGCTTGGCCGACTGTGCGGCAGCATTACCTGCGAAAAGAGCACCAATAAGGGCGACGGCGGTAGCAAACTTGGACATGTCATTTCCTTTCTAGCGTTGGTGGTTTCAGGCCCCCCGGAATGGCTCGGCCGTTTTTAAGTGATGTTCGGCTTTTTGGGCGAACACGTTGGCACCGAAGTTGGCGAAGCAGCATCCCGTATATGAATTTCGTACAATTAATTTGTGCACAATATAAATAGACGAGCTTGGTTTTGCAGTCAATAGCTTGCAAACAGATCGCGCACAAAATATTATCAGAAGGAAGGAGGATGCCATGAACGCCAACGCAGCCGATACTGAACGGGACCTCCCTGACATCGGTAAAATGCTATGCTTTTCCATCTATTCGGCGGGCCACGCCTTCAACCAGCTCTATCGGCCCCTGCTTGCCGATTTTGGTCTTACCTACCCTCAGTATCTGGTTTTGGTTTCGCTCTGGAGCCGCGACGGACGCACCGTCAAGGAACTCGGAGAGGCTTTGTTCCTGGACTCCAGTACCTTGACGCCCTTGCTGAAGCGACTGGAGTCTGCGGGTCTTGTCACTCGCACACGCAATCGGCAGGACGAGCGCCAGGTGCTTCTTAACCTCACGGCTGAGGGTCAAGCGCTTAAGGTTCGTACCGCGCCAGTTTCGAAGTGCATCAGCGAGGTTGTGGGGATTGATGCCGAGACAGCGCAAAAGATTAAGGTCGCAATCGAAGCTATTCGCGACGCAATCTACAAGAGGGCGTAGAATGAGCCAAATCGCATGGAACGATGCCGATTGGAAGTGAAGAAGCGCTAGGGCGCTCCGAGCCGGGCCGCAATCGCGCTGATCGGCGCGATAAAAAGCAAAGGCTCCTGCCTACCATATGAACTTTGTTTGCGTCTCCAGACGGCATTTGACCGCGAAGCTGGCTTTGGTGGATACCGCACTTTTCCATATGCCGGCGGGATCGCATCATCATCTGAATGAAGGCCGATTCCGGACACTTTCTTTTCATTTGACGCTCCCTAGTTGTTATCTTGCTAACCAAAGCGAAACCTGATTGAAAAAATTACCTCCAGCATGTTAGCAATGACTCAACAGCCTGAGGTGGGAATGAAAGATTCTAATGTGGCTGCGTTTATGAACGGTCAAGCTGATGAATTTGTTTCTTATTATGGGAATAGCCTAAGACTGGTAAAATGCTCTGCAAAGGTGGCGCAGGCCTACAGAATCGTAGCCGCCGCAGATGCGACTCTTTGGCAGGTGTATCCAGAGCTGTTGACCCCCGACCGCAAATCGCGTGTCGAGGCCGTGCTTGCCGGCGGTATTCCGTGCAACATTGCGATTGAACCTGGCGCGTCCAACGAGGGGCGCAATCTTCTCCTTTTCAGCACAGAACGGGGACTCGGCGTCATCGAGACGCGAAACGAGACGGCTCGTTCGAAGGCGCCGAATGCAGATGCAGATCGAGCTTTGCTTCTTCATCAGGCGAGGCATGACGCATTGACGGGACTGGCCAACCGTCGCCAGTTCAGCAGCGACCTTCAGGCGAATCTCCTGATGCTTGCCGGGTACAAGCTTGCATTGATGCAGATCGATCTCGATGACTTCAAGCCGGTCAACGACACCCTTGGTCATGGCGCCGGCGACGTCGTGCTCAAGATGACGGCGGAACGGATCCAAGCCGTTCTTCGCGACGGTGAGACCGCCTACAGGCTCGCAGGCGATGAATTTGCCGTCATTCAATCCTGTGACGACCAGCCCGCTGAAGCAGAGCGTCTGGCCGAATCCTTGGTCCGGGCGTTCAAAGATCCGTTTACCATCGACGGAATCAGTGTGTTTGTGGGCGCAAGCGTAGGAATTGCCATTGCCCCGATTGACGGCAACGACGGCGAACAATTGATGAAGGCCGCCGACATTGCGCTCTACGCGGCCAAGAATGACGGACGCGGCCGCGCGAGAACGTTCAACCGCTCGATGATGATTATGCTGGAACAGCGTGAGATGCTGAGGCGCAGCTTACGTGTTGCCCTCCAAGAACAACAGTTCTTCATTGAGTATCAGCCGCTCGTCGAGATTGCGGACGGGATCATAGGCTTCGAGGCCCTCCTGCGCTGGCGTCACCCTTATGCTGGCGTTGTTCCGCCGAGTCTTTTCATTCCCATGGCCGAAGCCGACGGCCTGATGGGCGATATTGGAGCGTGGGTACTCGAACAGGCTTGCCGTGAGGCGTCGACCTGGCCCTCGCATTTTATTGTGTCGGTCAATCTTTCTCCGGCGGAATTCCTGCGCGCCGGCTTCACCGACCGAATAACCCGGATCCTCGACGAGGTCGGGTTCCCGGCCGATAGGCTGGAGCTCGAAATAACCGAAACGGTCTTGCTCGAGCGCACGACCAACAACCTCGATACGCTCCACACCCTTGAGGTCTTGGGCACCCGGATCGCGCTCGACGACTTTGGCACTCGCTATTCGTCGCTGAGCTACTTACAGAGCTTCCCGTTCGACACGATCAAGATCGACAAGCACTTCATCAATGATGTCGAGACGAACCCGAAGAGCCAGACGATCGTTCGCTTCATCATCGGCCTTGCGCATGGATTGGGGATGCGGGTTACGGCAGAAGGCGTCGAGACAGCCGGTCAAGCGGGTTGGCTTAGCAGAAAAAAATGCGACCGACTGCAAGGAAACCTCTTGGGCGCCCCGATGTCTGCCGATGCGATTGGCGATTTTCTGCGTCAATCGTCGTTCGAGATGCTTTAAGCTCTACCAAGCTCGCTCCCGCCCGGCAGGTGCGTCCTTCGACGTCAAATGACGCACAGGCGACGCGCGCACCTTTTGATCGTCAAGCGGCAAAGCCGCGAGACAGCGGAAGATGCGGCGATATCCGCGCCATCCGGCGCGTGCCCGCAGCAACAGCTCCCATCAGGACCTCTTTTGACGGAGCCCCTGAATTACATATTGATCAAAATTTAGACCGCGCTCGACAAGCGCCGCCCACTGGCGTGACGATCGCAGTTTTTGTCAATCGCGGATTTCTATCCAAACTGGCGCGTGATCACTCGCGTGCGGTAGCGATCGGACAGACTTGTCGACGCCCGCAGCTACCAGATCGTCGGCCAACGATGCGCTTAGCAGGAAGTGATCGATGCGAAGGCCGGCGTCGCGAGCGAACGCGTTCCGAAAATATTTCCAGAATGTGTAGATGCGTTGATCAGGATAGAGATGCCGGATCGCATCGGTCCAGCCCTGCGAAACAAGATCAGCGTAGGCCGCCCTCACCTCGGGCCGGAACAAAGCGTCGTCTCGCCATCGCTCAGGGGCGTAAACGTCGATATCGGTCGGCATGACGTTGAAATCACCTATCAGCGCGCTTGGAACATTCAGTTCCAGAAGCTCGGCAGCGTAGCTTTTAAGGCGCTCGAACCAGCGAAGCTTATAGTCGAATTTCGGGCCTGGCGCCGGATTGCCGTTGGGAAGATAGATGCACCCGATGATGATGCCGTCGATGACCGCTTCAATATACCGGCTTTGCGTGTCGTCAGGATCGCCGGGCAGTCCACGCCTGGTTTTTACAGGCTCTTTTCCTTTGGCCAGGATGGCGACACCGTTCCAGCTTTTCTGGCCATGCCAGATGGCGCCATATCCCGCCTTCTCAAGCGCCCGGTGTGGGAACTTCTCGTCAGGCGTTTTCAGCTCCTGGAGACATGCAACCTCCGGCGAGGCTTCCTTCAGCCAACGCAGGAGAACATCGAGCCGGCCATTTATGCCGTTGACGTTGAAGGTGGCGATTTTCACGGCCAATCAGAGCTCGGTGCGGCGGTTGCGCGGTCACATTCGCCGGCCTTTGCCTCGTCCTTCGCCTTGTGACTGCAATCGGAGGAAAGCAAGCCGCCGTCGTCGACGCTCCCCGCAAACTGTCCCTTCTCATTGCGTCGAGCGTAGCGTTCCTCGGCGTTGCCATCGGTGAGCTTGCGCTTGATCATGTCATTTCATCCTCCTGGCTGCAGCACTATTCACAACGCATGTCGAGACAATAAGATGCATTGAATCAAAGGCATGTTCTTGGCTTGGAAAGCGCGATACCAAGTGCCGCCGTTGCGGGGCTTTTTGTGTTAAGATATCCAGCTCTCTGGAATCGGTGCTGCCTTCCCAACGGGAACCGTTGAATGCCCGAACGTTGCTTAATGGAATCCGGCAGGTCAAGATGTTCACCCCTTGTAGGCGGCTGTGCCCCTCCTCCATACCCACAATCGGCTAGCGCAGGAACTATCGTTTTTGTCGTGCGTTCATTTTCCGGACGTAGTCGCTAACGTCCCTCTTCGTCCCACTCGCCCGCATTAGCGGGCCCTTTTTTGTGCACCATACGAGATAGCTTCAAGCCTTAAAGATTGAGTGGGGGGTGATCGTTCGTCGTGCTTCCACAAATATTGCGCTTGGCCGCCTGGATGGGGCCGAAGCATCGCTTGCGGTCGGATCGCGGGAGAATTCCAAGCGCCACGGGCACCTTCCTGCGCCGTTCGTGACCAGGTTGCGTCCGCGAAGGTGACGTCCTTTCAATTGGGCTAATGCCGATGAGGAGCGTGCCATCACCCACCGGATCCGTGCCCTTGTGTACAACGCTTACGCAAGAGAGCGTACGAAGTCGTTAGAGGGGCAAGGCGGGTATTTGTGAAGCTGCAAAAAATGTGGGGACAATTACCCAAAAGAGGTAATTCGATTTGGCGGTTCTCATGTTAGAAAAAACTAACGCGGCAGTTGTATTTGGTCGTCGCGAGTTGGGCGGGTCGCATCGGCGGATGCGGCCTGTCTCGTTTTCAGCCCACCTTCGGGCCGGCTGATGTCCACAAGCGTCGCAATCAACTCCTCCAGCTACGGAACTGCTCAGCCGTTTTCCACCGCAGGTGGATCGCACATCGAGGCCCCGCCGCACCAAGCAATGAAAGCTTGCGCCTCGGCCACGATTGCGGGTGGCTCTCGCCGCGGGGAGCCGATCGTGATGTGGAAATCGGATTGGCCGAACTTCATCGGGGCACGTGCTCACAGTGTTAACGACGTTGAGGAATCGTGACTCGACTCATCCCTGACCCCAATGGTTCTATTTGAGAACAGGCTGGGGAGTTGGTCGATGGGATATGAGTGGGATGACGCCCGCGAGCGCCGGGCTTACGCTATCAAGGTCGTCTCGATAGTGCTGGCGTCAGCAGTGACGGCAGGAGTTCCAACTTGGATCGTTGCAAAAGCCATGGGGCTTTGAAAGCGTCGCGATCAGTGTCCTCAAACGGGAACTTTGACCGTCTTGACCTCGACCAGCCGGCGGACGACGAGCTTGCCAAAATCCGCACCATTGGGATGATGCACGTGCAGGTGCATATAATCGCGGCGATTACAGCGCTCGCACCGGAACTTGCTCACCAGGCGGTCAAGGCTCATATTGTCGCGGAACTGCAGAATATCGCGCGGCTTATAACAACGCGTCGCGTTGCAGTACTGGCAGGTGATCATCAGGAGCTGCCCGGCATGTGCAGCGTCCGCTAGCGTCCATCGAGATAGCTTTTGCATGTAGTTCATTTCGGGCATGGATTAGTCCCGGTCGAAACTCGGGCGCCAGCCGCGCACCAAGCCACGGCTCAAGGCGCTTTCTGCCAATGCGAGCTGCAGCCGCAAGTGATGATTATCGGCCAGCAACGTCGCCGTCGTCGCCTTGGGGTCGTCGTCGTGAAGCGCGAGGGCCGCTTCAACCTCATGGTCGATGTCTTCCTTCCGGCCAGTCAGCATCAGAGAACCCAGCCATCAGTCTGCGCGATCCGAAAGACCTTATCGATAGCAAGTTCCACATCGTTCTCGCACGGGAACCACACCGGCTTGCTGGTGATGTCCTCGCCTTCGAATATCGTCCTGAATACTCCCACGCCCGCTCGCTGTCCGGGTCGAGGGCGATCTCAAAATAACCTACAGGGCCGCCTGAAGCCGCGTCGTAGGCGCAGGCAGTCATGAGGCGAATGCGTTGGAAGCCTAGCCGAGGTGGCAGTTCAGCAATCAAGTTGGGATGAGCCTCGCTAACCGTCATTGGTCCAGCCGGGGTCCAATACGTGCCTTGATCGTCATCGTCAGCGTCAATCTCGACCGCCTCTTGCGAAAGGACGCGGCCTATCGTTCGGATGTAGGAGCATATCCGTTCTCCGGTTTCAAAAGGTATGGCGATGGCGGCCGCAACGCCTTATGTTCTTATTATGTTCTCGTGAAATGAGAGTCAAGACATGGGAATCGTCCAGATTGCCGTTTTCGCGGGAATAGAGCCAATGCCCTGCGCCATCGCATTCAAGCGCGCGTACAAGGGGGACGTCGCTGTGGTGGTCGCGGATGATCGTCGTTGCTTCGATCGATATTGACCGTCAGAACGAGGTCCCACATGTCGCGCATGTCGACATTGTCGAGGTCGATAGGCTTGCTCCTGATGAAGTTTCGGCCGGTTTCATCGATCTGCCGGACGATTTCGTGGATGTCCTCCAAAAGGCTCTCGTAGAAAAATGCGGCAGACGCCACCGAGAGGGCTTGTAGGACGGCTGAGCTTCCGCTCAGCGAGTGACATGTTCATGGATCGGCAAATCTCACCGTCGCTTTAGGCGCGTCGGGCAGTTGAAGCAGGCACCCTCAACAACCATCGGGTATGAAAACTATCCAAGCGTATAATGTCCTCGGCAGCCGCCTTGTCTTACACTCGAAGCGATCCTGGAATAGGGAGCGGTCATGATGGTATACCCGCGTCCTCGGCATCCAACACCAGGAAAGCCAGTGTGTTGGTCGCGGAGCCGGAGATCGACGTTTTTTCTCCTCTTGTTGCACTTCTGAGGAGCTGGCGGTTCGGCTGCCTGCCTATGATGCAGCCGCGGGCTGCAAGCCGTACGAGATCGGCAACGCCTGTGCGCCTTCGACGTGGTTGATAAACAGCTCTCTTACGACCTCGAAAGGGGGGCGGAGATATGGAGAGGCGGCTCACCGCGATACTTTCTGCCGATGTGGTCGGCTATAGTCTCCTCATGGGGGAGGATGAGGGCGGCACGCTGGATCGCTTGAAAGCCTGCCGCCGGGAGTTGGTCGATCCCGCCATAAAGGAGTTCCACGGCCGCATCATCAAGCTCATGGGCGATGGTACGCTGGTTGAGTTCGCGAGCGTCGTAGACGCCGTCCGGTGTGCCGCAGTGATCCAGCGGGAAATGGCAGGCCGCGACCAAGGCCTATCCGAGACAAAGCGAATTCAGTTCCGGGTCGGCGTCAATCTCGGCGACATCATTGTCGAAGGGGATGACATCTATGGCGAGGGCGTCAACATCGCCGCGCGCCTGCAGGGTATCGCCCCGCCAGGGGGAATTTGCATATCCGGCACTGCGTTCGATCACGCCGCGCACAAGGCCGACGTCGGGTTTTCAGCCCTCGGTGAGCAGCACCTGAAGAACATAGCCGATCCGGTTCGCGTGTATCGCGTTCTGCTCGATCCCTCCGAGGCGGGCAAGATTGTCGCCGCCCCCGTCCGCCGGGCCGGACGGCGGGCTATCGTCTTGGTAACGCTCGCAGCGCTGCTGATCGCGATCACCGCGATTGTGCTGGCATGGCAATGGCCGTTTGCGCCGCAACGTCCATCGATCGCGGTACTTCCTTTCGCCAATTTGAGCGGCGACCCCCGCCAGGATTATTTCACCGATGGAATCACCGACGATCTGATCACCGATCTTGCCAAGCTTTCGGACCTTGACGTCATCTCCCAGAATTCGGTGTTTGCCTACAAAGGCAAGCCCCGCGTTCTGGCAGACATCAAACGCGATCTCGGTGTCCAGTTTGTCGTTGAGGGCAGCGTGCGGCGGACCGACGGTCAAATCCGCGTCAACGCGCAACTGATCGATGCGGCAAGCGGCGACAATCTGTGGGCCAACCGATTTGCCCGCGGCGGGGCGGACGTGTTTGCCGTGCAGGACGAGATCAGCCGGCAGATCGCCGAAGCGCTCGGCCTGAAACTCACTCCGTCCGAGGCCGAGCGGATTGCCCGGCCGCCGACAGCAAATCTCGAAGCATACGACTACTACCTGCGTGCCGAGCAGGCGACGCGGACCGGCCGCCGTTCCCGGCTGCTCGAGGCGCTGGCGCTCTTCGACAAGGCGCAGGCCCTCGACCCCGGTTTTGCGGCGGCCTTCGCGGCGGACGCGCACGCTACCGCCTATGTCTGGCGGAGCGCCTACGACGACGTTCTACAGAGCGCGCCGGCGCGAAAAAGGGCCTACGACAAGGCAAGTCGCGCGCTGGCTCTTGACCCCGAACTTCCATCACCGTACGCTGTCCTTGCCGTCATGCAGGTCGTGGACCGCCGTTACGAACAGGCAATCATTTCGGCGCAGAAGGCGGTGTCCCTTGGATCCGCCGATGCCGAGGCTTATATGGCGCTCGCATACGTTCAACTGGTCTCCGGTAAGCATGACGGAGCCGCTGCGGCCGTCGAGACGGCGCTCCAGCACGATCCGAACCTCTCCGCCATCGACCGATACACTGCTGGTCTGGTTTTTTATCTGCTGCGCGACTACGCGAAGGCCATCGACAATTTCGAACGCGCCCGAGATGGTTCGCCGGGAAACGGCGAGTTCGTTACCCCTCTTGCCATGGCCTATGTCCGTGGCGGCCGCCTTGATGACGCCCGCGCGGCTGTCGCCGAGGGAATCCGCCTTCAGGCCGGGCGCGATTGCCTGGCAGGCTGGCGGCTCAGCTACGCCCACTTCCGCAAGCAGGATCTTGCGTTTATCCTCGATGGCTTGCGCGAGGCCGGCCTGCCGGAGTGGCCGTTCGGTTTCAAAGGCGACGAGCGTAACCGGCTGCACGGGGACGAAATCGCAAGCACCGTCATAGGCAAACTGCTGCGGGGCAAGACCGAGCCCTCAGGAAGCCAGGCACTCATGCAAATCGGCCTCGATGGCAACGCGGCATTCCGCTCGTCGACGCAGTTGATGACCGAAACGGTTTCCATCAATGGAGACATGCTCTGCGAGCAAAGCGAGAATGCATTCGGTCAAGCAGATTGCGGCCCGGTCTACAGACGTGCCAACTCGGACGACGAGACCAGCTATGCCTATGTGAACTCGACCAAGGTCTTCTATTTCTCGCCCGTGAAATAGAAGACCTTGGTCGATCTTCTGTCAGTGATACTGATCCATTTCGAGATCGGCCGCGACCTTCGGCCAATTGCCGTTTGCCCTCGCCACGGCGTCTTCCGCGTGGGCGGCGAACCCCTCCGCATGCTTCTTGTCGTAGATAAGGTAAAGCTTGCCGTCGATGATCTTGAAGGCTTCCGGATCGATGTTGACCGTGACCGACCCATTGATCACCTCGCCCGCGCAGTAGCCGCCATACTGAGGCGCGTATTTGAGAGGCTCACTTATGAACATGTCGCGGTGTTCGGCGTTGGCGAAATGCCACGGCGTCCCCAGCCATTCGTAGGAGAATTTCTCTGATCCCTTCGTCGCCTTGCCTGCGGTGAAGTAGGCGACCGTGTCGTATCCCATGATCGCCACACCGCCGAAGTAACCCGTGTTCACCGAGTCATCGGCGAAGGCAGGCGACCCACCGACAACCGCTGCCACTGCCAGGACGGTCCTCGCCACAGAGCGTCCAATGCCTCGTGCGCTGCTTCTGGTCAGTACATCCATCTGAACCTCCTGTTCAATCGTGGATTTCCATGCATTTCGCGTAACCCTGGTCGCCGATGAGGCTGGCCGGAGGGCACGTCGCGCCGTGCCGCTTGAACAGCCGGACGATGTCCGTGTTGCCCTTCCAGAATGCCCGCGCGACCGGCGTGTAGCCGTGAACCTCCGCGTGACCGACATCGGCCCCCTTGGCGAGCAGAAACTCGGCGAGGGCTGCGTGGTTTTCCTCACCGGCCACCATCAGCGCCGTCACCCCCGCCTTATTGGCCGCGTCGTCAAGCGTCGCACCGTGGTCGAGCAGCAGCTTGCTGATCGGCAAGCTGCCGGAAAAGGCCGCAGCATGAAGCGGCGTAAAGTCGCCAGAATTGCGAGCCATGACGTCGGCGTCTTTGCGGATCAGCAGTTCGGCTATGGCGAGCTTATCTGCGAGGGCGGCGTTGATGAGAGGCGTCGCCTGGTCTCGTGCCCGACTGTCGACATCGGCACCCGCAGCCAGAGCCCGCTCGACGGCGGCGGTGTCTCCCGTTGCAACGGCATCGAACAAGGGATCACCTGCGGCGGCCATTGTCGCCGCAAAAAACAACGCTACCGATGCAAGCAACGGGCGCATGACTCCACCTTGGATGTTTCTCGTTTAAAATGGCACAAATGTAAGACAAGCCTAAAACAACCTAAGCGCGATAATGGCGGGTTGTCAAATCAACTTTTCAGAAAGATCGTGTGCTCGAAGGTGTCAGGGCGGGTACCGGAGAAGAAGGTCGTCCGTCACAAGCCCGAAGTCTCCGAGCTTCACCGTACCCTTCTTGTCGACGAGTATGTTGCCTGGCTTCAGATCTCGATGAAGCATGTCCCGGTGATGCAGTGATCCGAGGCCGTGGCATACATGCGTAGCGATCTTGTGAACCTCGCCGGACGTCATCGGCCCGGCATCGTACTGACCCTGCAGCGAGCCGCCTTCGCAGAGTTCCATCGCGAGATAGATGGCGTCTTCGGTCGGGGCCTTGTTGATGTAGTGAACCTGGACGACATGTTCATGCGCTGCCTTTTGAAGGTTAGATCCCTCTTTGATGAGATTGGCCTTGCGTTGCTCCCACCGCTCCGGGGTGTCATTCGCCTTCGAACGAATCACTTTCACCGCTAACTGCGGACGTACGTCATCGCTGCCCCGGAAGACCTCCCCGAAGTGTCCGTTGCCAAGCTTGTCAGTGATCTTGAGGCTGGAAAGAAGGTCTGCCATCAGCGGCTCGCGAGAATGAGCATGGCGGCTTCGCGGCTGCCGCTCCGCATGGGCGCTCCCGTCAGATTGTCCTTCCAGAAGCCGTCGTCCTTGATGTAATCGTCGGCTTTCCGCTCGCCGAAGTTCCGGCTGATGGCCGCCTTGGACACCTGCTTGACGTCGCAGGCCGAAGCGAGGGCGCAGGTGGCGACGCCACGCAGTTCGGCAGCCTGCAAATGGGCTTTCTCCAGACTGATCGCGCTTTCCTTGATCACCACCTGGGCGATCTTCTGTTCGGTGGCGTAGTCGGCAAGCCGCGTGTACATCGTCCGAAATGCCTTCGAGCGGTCACCGCCCTGCAATTTCCACGTTTCATCGGCGACGATGGTGATCGGCCCAGTCTTCTCGACGTCGGCGCACACGATGGTCACCGCATCGCCCGACACATGGACTCCCAGCCAACGCTCAGCCATCTCGCACTCCTCTGCGCAGCGCCCGATACAGCATGTGGCAGCGCGATCGGAATGAACGATGCGATAACTTCAAATGGTACTGTGGCGAATCCAATTATCGCGAAAGTTGCCGCATTGACGCTTTCGCGTCAAGATCCGCGGTCGCTCATATAAGGATTCGCGGTGGTTCTCGGATTCTCAGATCGACGTCGATCTTACCCTCCGCCTTCAGGCCAAGGTGCCCGGTCGAATCAATGATTGGAACAGCGCGAACTCCATGCAGCAATCTCGGCGAATCCTTCCTCGTACCGACGGACGCGAGGGACGTCTCCTGGCTGTGGATCCCGATCAATTTCAACGAACGACCGTGAAGGCTCGACGCCTGGCGGGAACGTCTCTGAACGCATGTTCAGGGACCGTCGAAACGACGAGAGGCGTCGTCCTCGTAGTCGAAGTCGTCTTCGATCTCGACGCTTGGCGGGCGTTGCCGCCCGTGCCTCATCTTGAGGATGACGACCTCGTCCTCGCCGACCTCATAGTCGACAAGGTAAGAACCCATTACGAAGCGCAGGACGCCCGGAGCGGGCATCTCGTCGGTCTGTCTGCCCATTTCCGGGAATTGAGACAGCGCCTGACGGAGCTTCTTCACATCGTCGAGGAACTGCCGTGCCGCTCCTGGATGCCGCGCCCTGAGATATCTGCCTTCTGTCGTGATGTATTCTCGTGCGTCGGGAGAGACCGTGACCTTCACGCCGCCGCGCCTTTGACGATGCCCTCAAGCTCGTCGATGACGTCGTCGAGATCATGTCCGTTGCCAGCCTCGACGTCTCGCCGGGCGCGGTCGATTTCGATGATCTCCCTTCCTTCGGCGGCGAGATACGATTTCAGCGCCCGGACGAACACCCAACTCCGGGTGCGGCCGCAAATTGCCGCGATCTCTTCCATCTCCGCAAGGACGTCGGTTGGAAGGCGCATGGTGATCGGATCCGAAAGCTCTCGATTTGACACGTCTTTTCACTCCGTTTGTAATACGAGAATAAGCCATCGGCCGTCCGTCGTCAAACTCGGTCCCGCTCTCCGGGTTCGCGCCGCAGTCCAGCGCGTCGAAGCTACCGCTCTTCACCGCGGTACATTATAGCCCGCCTTCACGTCGCGGCCGTCGAGGGTGGCCAGGAGGCGAAAATGCCGGAAAGCCTGCGATAAAGGGTTGTCGCCCAATAAGGAATTTCTGAATCCACGCCAATGGTGTCCACAGTCCACGCTTAACTGTATCCAGTCCGCAATTATGTGGCGATGCAGACTAAAAACAGACGAAGCGTTGGTCATGCTTCGAACCCTTCAACCTTTGGAATCGGAATCGGCAATCTATCTACCTGAGCTACGGGCTTAGTCGTCGCCGCGCACGCAGGCGCATATCGGCTCAGACGCGGCTGTAAGGCACTGATGGGGTGGAGCTGCTCGAGAGACTGAGGCCGAGACGAGGCCGAGCCCGTTCACAATCGTGCGCGTTCCTGACGCCCGTGCACGTCAGGCGCTGAGGCAAAGGAATTCGCAGTCAAATATGATGCAGTATTCATGATACCGTCGCTCTTTGGCGCGTCCCTTGGTAGCAGCAGTATATGTTACCGTGAAACCGACGACGATCCTTCGGCGACTAACTTCGGCGCCGTAACTGCTTTTTCGAAAAGTCACGCCGTCATGGTGAAGACGGCGGTCACAAAGTTTGCGATAATTCATTGCGGACTTTTTGCACGCCCTTGGTTTGCTGAGTAACCTCCACGGCCCTGGAAATCTCGGCGCGGCCGGAGACCCAGCCGGAAAGAGTGATCTCGGCTCCGTGAGCCGATACGAAAATATAGGTCGGATCGATATCGGCGGCACATGCCAAGGCGTCGTAAACGGCCGACTCGATATCAGCCGCCTCTGGAAGTGCCGTTGCGGCGCGAGCTACTACACCCAGATCTTTTCTATTGACTGACATACGCTGTCTCCAGGGCTTATCTAAGGTTCACGAACACACCCGTCCTTGCGGGACATTGACCGCATATAGATCTAGGTTATCGACGGATGTCCTCTGCCGTCAGTGTGTAATTGTTTCTGCGGCTACGGCTATAGGCTTTGGATGCGGCCTCCAGAATCGATGGCCGCTCTGCGTCGAACGCATCGAGGCACTCAATCTCGGATCGACTAGGTTGGTCCGTGGACCGCAGAGCGGTCGCTTCGATCAGAAATCGGACTTCGAACATTCCATCGTAGCCCAAGAAGCGGACCCCCTTACGATTTTCGTCGAAACTGCGACTTTTATTTGGGAAGCTGAGGGGCATTATCACTTCTCTCCATCAGGTTTTGATTGTGTTGATACTTGATCGGAACGAGCAGCCGGGGATGCGGGGGCAGGCATTGCACTTGAGCTCCCGCGCCCCCCATTCATCGAAGGCTTCAGACCACGTATGACCGGCACGGTGGCTTGCTCCCTGCGGTTGAGAAGCGCAAACAGCAACCCGGCCTCGCCGACGCTCGTGTTCAGCACATGGCCGATGAGAAACTTCGTCGCGCTCAGAATGACCGGGAGGTCCTCGATTGGGCGAAGTTCATAAACGCCGGCTTTCGCGAGGACACGATCCATCGTGCTCATAGTGGCGGTCGTAAGATGACTGGAAAGTTTAGGGGACGACATTACCGTCCTCCTGTCGGGGCTTCGAAAAACCGATCCGAAAAGATGGCGCCCGTTCCAACATGCCACCCTCGCCCTTATATGGGGACGCCGACCGGCATTGCAACGACTGCTTGGATCAAATAAAAATTGCACAAGCGGGATAGAGTTCAATTGCCGGTCGCCAGGAAGCTTGCATTCGCAGCTTTGGGACGCATGCCTGTCAACCTGCCCGCGCGCTCGACCTCCAACGGGTTGCCGGATACCGATCTCCTAACTCGGAACCTACGGAACCTTGGGCCGTTTCATAAACGCAAGCGAGGAGGTCAAGCGATGACTAAGACGGCAAATACGACCAATTCGAACCTGGAAAAGGATCCTGAAGACTGGGTCAGTGGCGACGAGCCTATGACAGGAGCCCAGCAATCCTATCTGAAGACGTTGTCCGAGCAGGCGAACGCCCCGGAGCTTTTCTCGGTGAAACTGACGAAAGCGGAAGCCTCGAAACGGATCGACGAACTCCGCTCGAAGCTTGGCCTTCCAGACCGATGAGACCTTAAGGCACCGCACTGTTGCACCCTTAATTTCGGTCTCGATACTCAGTAGCACTCCGCCCAGTTGGCCGAAGTCTGTCCTCTGTCGGCGACGACAGCTCGGCGGCTATCAGGCGACCCGGCATCTCCTTGATCTTGGGCATCGCCGTATCGGTGTTGTTGGGGGACCGTCGTAGGCCTCCGGTTCCCGCGGTAGCGTCGAGGACTACAAGCGGGCCCTCAATGAAGCTGGGGTAACAATCGATCCGGTCTACATCGTTCCATCGACATTCGGCATTGATTCCGGATCGGAGGCCGCCGAAACTCTCATGCGGGTCGAGCCGCGGCCACCGCGATCTTCGCAGTCAATGAATAACACAGCGACCGGTGGACTCTCCGCCTGTCGAGGCCTGGCCCCTCGGTCGCCGATGACCTCTCGCTGGTGGGCTGCAACGACAACCCGATCGTCAGTCACCTGGCAACGCCACTAACCACATTGCGCGTGTCTTTTAATCAGATCGCATCGAATGCCCTTGATCTCCTGGGCAGGGCCATCCTAATGAGGACCGTATTCGGGTGTCAGCACCTACTCTCGCACCTGTCCAATCGCGCAACCCTGTCACCACGGTCATGCCATGAGCCGGAGCCGTCTTGCAATAATCGCATTGGGCTCGTTGCACTGGCATACGAGCGAGATGAATAGCGTCAGACGTTGCTCAAAGGCAAAATGGCGCGTTAAATAGAGCTCTTGAGAATTTCGAGCGGGCCCTGACATGTGCGGACGCGTATTCATCAAAACCGACCTCGAAAGCATGATGAATGCCTTTGCTTTTGCCGATCGCAAAGGCGTGCTCGGCCTGGCCAACCAGTTCCCGCGGTATAACGGCGCACCGTCGCTCGACTATCCGATCATCATCAGGGAAATGGTGCGCGAACCGGATGTCATGGGACCAGTGTTCGTCAGCGCCGGGTGGGGCTTAATACCTGGATGGATGAAACCGGGAGGACGGCCGCAGGTCAATGTCCGCTCAGAAGGCATCGCCAGGACCAGCAAATTCAAGGTTGCCTATCGCGCTCGCCGCTGCCTTGTTCCAATCGACGGCTTCTTCGAATGGAAGGACATCTTGGGCACGGGCAAGAACAAGCAACCGTATGCCGTCGCCTTGAAGTCAGGCGCACCCTTCGCACTTGCCGGCATCTGGGAAGCTTGGCGCAATGCGGCCGACGTCGATGTTCGGACCTTCGCCATCATCACCTGCCCGGCGAATGCAATGATGGCTGCGATCCACGACCGTATGCCGGTCATTCTGCATCCAGAGGACTACGAGCGCTGGCTGTCGCCGGAGCCGGAGCCTGATGATCTGATGAAACCGTTCCCCTCCGAACTGATGACCATGTGGCCGATCGGCGAAGCCGTAGGCTCACCGAAAAACGACACGCCGGACATTATCGAGCAGATCAATCCTGATCCAGAACCGCCGATGTTGTGAGAATTCCTGCGGCGTGGCGGCTGCTTTCAACGATGCAGGGCGTTTGGCCTCGACAGAGTGAGGATGGACGCGTGACAGCTCTTGGTCCTCGACACATTTGGAAAACTTGCTGAGAGAATCGACAGGTTCGCCACGCCCCGCAGCTGGCCGCGATTGGTCGCACCCACCCAATGGATGTCCGGCGCGGGCTCTAGCGCAACAGGAAATTGCCGCCGTTGCGCTTCTGCTGTTCGATGAGTTCGCGGCTGCTACGCCCTTCGTCCTGGCCCGCTGAGTCAGGCGCCCCAAGACTATTAATTAAGCGCTTGCTAAATTTATGATGTTGAAGCAACCTCTAAGGTTCGCCCCGTTTCGTGGGCTTCGCTGCCTTTCAGCGAAAGGAGGTTCTATGTCTTCCGACATCCATTACATGCCATACGGCTGCCGCACGGAACAAGACGGCAAATGGACAGTATTTGACACCGTCACCGGTTATCCCGCCATGATAGGATGCAGACAACTGACTGATCTGACTGAAAAAAATGCCACTGAACTGATGGATATCCTCAACCGGAACACTGTTGGGTCCAAATGGCAGCGCCTTCCCAGATATGCAATCCAGGGACTTCCATCACGGATAAGCGGCAGCGATCGCGACCAGAAGACGCATTCGCCGACACCCAGGCATCAGTGATCGCATTTTCGTAACGTTCGGTGTCGTCTCGCAACCCTTGGCCATCAGTTCAAACGCCCACCACCAGGTCAGACGCCTTTCATTCTGTTCCAGATGTCGTCCGTCGCGCAGAAAGCCGCTTCGCTTCCCGTGCATGTCAGATGATGAGGAGCGCTGCTGCAATTCGCTGCAATCAGGCTGGGGCCTCTTCATAGTCCGCGCCTTGCCAGGGATGCCAGACATTCCCCACTTGCATCGCGCGGCGGTCCATCGTTAACCTACTTTTCTGGCGAGGGGCGGGATATGAGTAACAGACGTTGGGATCACCCCGTAATGATCATCTGCAGGAGGACCGGGCAGCTCTCGACCATCGCATCCACAGCCGAGGCGCTCGAGGTGCTCACGAATTCTTGGCCGGTGTCGGACGGAAAGGCGTTCATGGCCGCGTTGCTGATCTGCTCCGACGTCGAAGCCGGTATCCGAGAGCCTGACGAAGCCCGCGCAGGCTTCATCGCAGCAGCGAAAGAAGCAGGTGTTCCGTTAGACACCATGGACGGTTAATGAAATAGATGCGTCCTGAAGTGCGCTTGACGAGGCACCAAACAATCTTATCAGACGGCGGTGTTTCGCCGCTAAAACCAGCGACTTCCGGTGGCGGCAATGAGGGTAGTCGAGCGGCTTTGTTTCCCTTGGCGAGCTTGGCGCTGCAGCAGTATTTCACTGCTTTCCTCGCCACACGCGGGCATTTCTTCAATGCTGGTCTGATGCCGCCTCCGGTGGAACAGCCAGGTCGCGCCGCCTCGCTTCGGCAATGCTTCGTCCAGCGCCTGGTCGATCAAGAAATACAATATATCCGCGGCAGGCTCTTTGTCTGCCATGGCGCCCTGGGCGTAAATCATCGAAGGTTGGAATTTCGCTCATCGCTCAGCCCTCCCCAAAAGGTTGTGCCTCCCTTATCATAATCTCAATATGTGAGCGGCAGTCACGTTTCGTAAACCAACGCCCGGCTAGGACCAAAGTCCCGCCAATATTCAGACTTCGGTCCAATATCATCCGCCTCAAGCATAATGCATGTTCTGAGTGACCCGAAGTGCGCATTGCGCGCGCGAAGGGTGAGGGCTCTCCTCGTGCAGCCAGGGACGGCCCTTAATTTGTACTGCGTATTCCAAGCGTCGCAAAGCTCCGAAGGCAGCAGCGGCACAAGGTACGGCCAGGGCTCGCCTTAGCCCACTCATCCGAAGGCGAGCCCTCGTCGTAACTAGTCCGTCGGTGCAGTATTCCGCCCGCGCAACCACTGCTTGACACAACCGCAAGATCTGTCTTCCCAAAGGAAGCCCCCGGTTTAGGAGAGATGGGTGTGCATGCCACCTAAGGCAAAGAAGGGCTGAGCACCCTTGATTTCCGAGCTGGGCAGCGTCGGCCGCGACTACTGGCCGTGGCCGGCAGAACGATCTTCAAATGGAACCGAGCACGAGAAAGAGAGCGGCCCAGAACATAGCCGACAGTTCGGCCGCCACCAAGAACCCAATCGTCCGCTCGTACATCCCGTCCTCCTCCAGATGGAACGAGGGCCTGCCGCACATCGGATGACGAGCCCTCCCTACCCGCGAAATCGTCTGCTAAGACGTATCAGGATCGCGTGTTTACCGGTCTTGGCAAAGACGCGATATCGTAAGATCTCAGGATACTGGACTGCCTCTCTTTGTCTGTTTCCCGATATCGTGCGACGGCAACGGAAAACGGCCGGGATTTGTTCCGTCCACCTTTGATCGCCCTGTAGAAGGCCTGGAACATCGACATCCTGCCGCTTACTTGTGGAGTGCTGCGGGAGACAGGAGTATCCTAGCTGCGATCGTGCCGTCTTACAGAGCGGCGCTTGAAAACACCCGCCGTTAGTGTTTGCACGGCATTCTTGTCTAACGCCGAGCGAGATTCAGGATGATCTCCGCCCGATCTCTGCGGCGCGCCAGAGATCTTCAATCGGAGGCGACCTAACAGGGAGGCTGGTTTCATGTTTATCGACAGCAAAGAAATATCCGTCGATCGTCGGCACTTCGTCTACGGTGGCGCCGCCGCCTTTAGCGCCATAGCGGCCGCACTGGCGGGCGCCGGTAGCCCGACGCGGGCCCAAACCTACCGAGCTGACGAGGGAAAGGAGTTGGCGCCGGGTGTCCGGGCTGTGGAGCTCGGCAAGGGGGCTGCGATGATCCCTGGCTACAAGACAGTCTCGCTCATCGATCTCGTGTTTCAGCCGCAGTCGAACCTGCCTGTCAGCGCCATGCCCAATGCTATGATCTGCCACATCACCGAAGGGGAACTAATGCTTCTGCAAGATGGCAAAGAGTTCCAGGCCAAAAAGAATCACGTGTGGACCTGTGCCGAGGGACGAAGGAGGGCGCTCGCAACGACGCAAGCGCACTTGCGGTTATGCGGATTGCCAACCTGCTGACCGTATGACGCAACGAGCAGAAAAGGAAGCCTCGGTGCCGACGCACAAGGTGACGCGTTCGCTCGCCTTGTCGGCACCCAAGCTTTGCCTGGATGGTAACTGATCGGCACGGCTCCGTTTCGACAGCATTTGTTAACAAACTGAGCTCTCGATCTTTCCGTCGGACCAGCCCTGATCTTCCTTGATGTCGCTATGGTTCTGCAGGTGCGGCACTTGGATCATGCCGGTGCAGCCCCATAGGCACAATGCCGCGACGAATGAGGAGCAGGTCCATTTCCTTGGATGGAATCGGACGCAGCTGCGAACTACTCTGTGGAGGTGACTTCGCCGCGGCGTTCGCGAATGGCGTCAAGTCTCTTCAAGAACCGGCCGAAAGCCTCGTCGGTGTCTGAAGGCACGGCAAATGTCGGCAGCGATTGCAACTGCCGAACAAGAGCTTTGTCAGTTTCGTACGGCAGATACTGCAGCACGGCCGGTTCGTCTGGTTCCGATTTCATGCGGCCGAAACGGAAAACAGCCGGGATTGTTCCGCCAACGGGGCGAATTATATTACTAATTCTCACGAGGGCTCTCCCGATCCGTTTTCTATGCGACTCGATATGCAGTAAAAGCCGATGCGCCGCCGCATAGGTATGCTGGATGACCGCTCCTCGCCCCCTCTCGTCGTGATGAGGCAGGATGTTCAGAAAGCCCTCGGATCAACAAGGTGGAAACGCCGAACGCTTCATGGCCGGTCTGGCGTTTTATGTGCGATCGCGTGCCCGCTTGCTGTCCCACGATATCAGATCCGTTTTTCTCGACCTCAATTGCGAACATCTGCTGAAATTTTCTAGTTGAGATTGCAGCCGGAAGATGGTCCTATGCGAATCTGCGTAGCTGTGTGCCCAAGCCCCTCCCCCGATTTTTGACCCGAGCGGCCCATGTCGATTTCAGATGCGATCGACCGTCCCTTCGAGACGCTGGTCCGGCCGCTCGACATCCCCTACCGCCCGGTGCCCTCCGAGGGCCCGCTCGCCGTCCTTCTGCACTTCATCTCGATGTTCCGCGGCGTTCTGATCGTCTTGGCGCTTTCCTCGATGGTGGTCGAGGCCATCAGCCTGACGATCGTCTGGGGGCTTTCGGTCATCGTCGACGGCGTGACGGCTCAAGGCGCCCTCGCCTTCCCGCACAGCGAATGGCCGCTGCTTGCCTTTCTCGGCCTCCTGATCTTTCCGGGCACGCCGGTCGCCTCGTTCCTTGTAAACACCCTCACCTCGCATACGCTGGGCGTCGGCATGCCGGCCGCCATCCAGTGGCAGGGTCACAAGGCGGTGGAACGGCAGGATCTCGCCTTCTTTCACGAACTCTTTGCCGGACAGGTTGCCTCGCGTCTGTCGCAGGTGTCGTCCGCGGTACAGCAGCAGATCATTGCCGCATTCCAGTCCATCTCGCGCTTTCTGCTGCAGATGGTCGGCTCGATGATCCTGCTCAGCACGTTGTCCTGGCAGCTCGCCCTGCCGGTCCTCATCTGGATCATCCTCAACGTCGCGCTTGCCGTCAGGCTTGCGCCGATCTTTGCCGAACGCTCGCGCCGCACCGCCAAGCAGCGCAGCCTGGTCGCCGGCGCATCTCTACAGCAACATGCAGATGATCAAACAGTTCGCTGCTGAAGACAGCGAGGCGGGCGCGCCATGCCGGTGATGACAACGCCGCCCACCACCATCGACGGGCCGGACGCGGCCGAACTGACTGTCAACCGTGGGGAGATCCGTTTCGAGAATGTCCACTTCGCCTATAAAACCGGCAAGCCGGTGATCGATGGGCTGTCGCTGAGGGTGCGGCCCGGCGAAAAAGTAGGTCTCGTCGGCTTGTCCGGGGCGGGCAAGACGACGCTGGTTAGCCTGCTGCTGCGCTTCTACGACATATGCGACGGCGCGATTGATCGACAGACAGGACATCCGAGCGGTCGCGCAGGCAAGCCTTCGCCGCGCGATCGGGGTCATCGCGCAGGACGTCTCGCTTTTGCACCGTTCGGTCGGCGACAACATCCGCTACGGCCGGCCAGAGGCGACGCAGGACGAGATCGAACAGGCGGCAAAGACGGCAAGGGCCGATGCGTTCATTGCCGATCTTGCGGACGGCGAGGGCCGCAAGGGCTTTGACGCCTTCGTCGGCGACCGCGGCATCAAGCTCTCCGGTGGCCAGCGCCAGCCTATCGCCATTGCGCGTGTCCTCTTGAAGAACGCGCCCATTCTGGTGCTCGACGAGCTCCGCACTCGACAGCGAATCTGAGGCAGCTATCCAGGAAAACTCAATCTGGTGATGGAGGGAAAGACGGTCATTGCCATCGCACACCGCCTTTCAACCATCGCCAGGATGGATCGAATCGTCGTGCTCGATCAGGGGCGCATCGTGGAAGAAGGCAGCCCGGACGAACTGGTCGCACAGGATGGCCTGTTTGCTCGTCTTTGGAACCGTCAGACAGGCGGCTTCATTCCTGAAGACATCAATTGACCTTTGCGGACACCGCCTGCGAGCTGGCGGACCACTGCTGCAGCCTCGCAGAGGCTGTGCAGTTCGCCTTCCCGCCCGTGGGCAGACAATGCAGGCGCCGACATTTTGGGTCGTCCAATGCCGGATCTACAGATCAATGAGTCGTTGGGCGGTGAACTTGTCCGTGACAAGCATGTCGATGACCCCAATTCGAAGGGCGCCGGCGATGGCGGCGGTCTTCTTAAACCCACCGGCTAAGGCAATCACGCGATCCACACGTTCGAGGTCTTCGAGCGGGATACCAATAACGCGCTCGTCAAGCGGCGTCTTAACCGCCTTACCGTTCCTGTCGAAGAACCGGAGCGAGATATCGCCAACGGCTCCCGCTTCAGCCAGGTCGGAGAGCTCCCGCGACGAAAAGATGTTGCCCGATCGCGCAAGGAGCTCGGAGGGTTCGACCGCTCCAATTCCGACAATTGCCAGTGTGATGCTGCCGAACAGGTCCATCGTCTCACGGACGAACGGATCGGCCTGCATGAGCAGCTTGGCCTCTCGCGAGGTCGTCACGCCTTGCACCGGAAGCAGCTTCGGCTCGGCGCCGGTCAGACGCGCCAGTCGAGTCGTCAGCTGAGTGGCATGTGTCTGCACCGAGGGATCGCCCATGCCCCCGAGCGTCTGGACAACATACTTGGCCTGAGCGCTTTTCTGCGGGTGAATGTTTTCGACCATCTTGAAGATGGTCTGACTCCAACTCGAAACTCCAATGATCTCGCCAGGGGCAAGGGTGACCTCAAGGAGATGGGCAGCCGCTTCCCCAATCCGTGCCATGACCGCGCCGTCTCGATCCTCACTACATTCGACGACGACGGCTTCGGGTAGTCCGTACTTCTGCCTGAGAGCGCCCTCAAGCTCACTGTACGTACCGACAGGAGGAATGACGCTGGTCCGAACGATGTCCTCGGCCTCGGCACGTTTCAGCATTCGGGAGACCGTGGCCTGCGACAGGCGAAGATGCTGCGCTATCTCAGCCTGCCGTCGCCCCTCGATGTGGTACATCTGGGCCACTCTTGACATGAGGCGGAGTTCGTTGAGGCGAGCCATGGCTGATCCCGGTGGGAATTTTTATTCACCTTTAGCCATTGTTTGGCGCGACGTCGAGCGGGCGAGAGCATCATTCCAGGTATTCAGGAGCGCTGCCCGGTCCACAGGTTCCGGGGCGATGATCTGCGTGCTTCTGGGTATTGCCGCGATGACTTCAAGATCGCGCCACAGACCAAGCGACAGTCCTGCCAGATATGCGGCGCCAAGGGCCGACGCCTCTGGGGCCTCGCATTGGATGACGGTGTGCTCGATAAGGTTCGACACGCACTGCATCAGGAAGCGGTTTTGGCTTGGCCCGCCGTCGACATAAAGGGCGCCGAGTTCGCCGCCACTCTGTGCTCGCATGGCCGCGATCACGTCGTGGACCTGAAACGCGATCGAATCGGTCACCGAACGTGCCATCTGCGCACGCGTCGTACTGAAATTGATCTGAGAGAAAAGGGCGCGAGCGTCAGAGTTCCAGTACGGTGCGCCCAGTCCTACGAAGGCTGGCACGAATCCCGGTCCGCCTGCTTCGGCGGTCGCCGCGAGGTCGATCAGCGTAGCGACGTCCGGAAGGCCGAGAATGCCGGCCATCCATGGAAGGCTCGCAGCAGAAACGAGGATGTTACCTTCGAAAGCGAAAGTCGGCGTTCCGTCGATGCGCCAGGCGACAGTGGTCGTCACACCGTTGCGTGGGGCGATGAACCGCGGAAGGGTCGTCATCACCGAAGACCCGGTTCCAAAGGTTATCTTTCCATCACCAGGTTTAAACGCCCCATGGCCGAACAGGGCTGCATGGCTGTCCCCGATCGCGGCCCTGATAGGGGTGCCGTCCGGTACGCCCTGCAGCCCCTTTGTTGTCCCGAAATCGGCGGAACTGTCGAGCACCTCCGGGAGGAGTGCGGTATCGACACCGAAAATTTCGCCGAGCTCCTTACTCCACGTCTGCTCCTCAAGGTCGAACAATTGGCTCCTGGCGGCGTTCGAGGCATCGCACACATGCCGGCGTGCGCCGGTCATGCAGTGTACGAGCCAACTGTCGATCGTTCCCAACCGCACTGGTCGGCCGTTCGACACACGATCAAGCAGCCATCGGAATTTCGAACCTGGGAACATTGGGTCGAGGGGTAGGCCCGTGAGCGCCTTCACGCGATCCAGATGTCCTTCGACGAGGAGACGCTCGCAATCAGGTGCCGTGCGCCTGCATTGCCAACTAAGGACCGGTCCCAGGGCTTCTCCCGTATCAGCATCCCAAACCGTGACCGACTCGCGCTGATTGGAAATTGCCACAGCCGCAATGGTCACGTCCGGGACCGCTTTCAGGCAGACTTCGATCGCCTCGCAAACAGACGCGTAGAGACGGTTCGGTTCTTGTTCGACCCAGCCGGGCTTCGGATAGGAAATCCCCACAGCCGCCGAGCCTCTGCCGAGGACTTCTCCCTTTTCGGAAACCAGAACTGCCTTTGAATTGGTCGTGCCCTGATCGATCGCCAGAATAGCGAGCATCGTATCCTCCACAAATTGAAAGACCGGGGCGGCTGAGCGTCCCGGCTCGATCGCGTGCGACCGGCTTATTTGCGCTTGATAAGCACTTGGGCGGCATCCGCGATTGCCGACGGGGCCATGCCGAATTCATCGAGGAGGAACTCAGCCGAACCGGTCGGAGCATAGACGCCCGGAACGCCCAGGCGCTTCATCGGAACGGGCGCATGGTCGACCACCACCTCGGCGACTGCAGAGCCCAGCCCGCCGAAGATCGAATGCTCTTCTGCCGTCACAATCGCTCCGGTTTCCGTGGCAGCGGCAATGATGGCATCCTCGTCGATGGGGCGAACCGTCGCGAGGTTGAGGACCCTGGCCTGAATGCCACGTTCCGTGAGGATTTCGGCAGCTTTCAGCATACGGTGAGTCAATGTGCCGTTCGCAATGAGCGTGACGTCGGAACCTTCGCGCAGAAGATTTGCCTTGCCAAGCTCGAACTTGTGACCTTCCGCAAGAAGGTCGGGCACGCCCACGCGCGAAAGCCGGAGGAAACATGGCCCGTGGTAGGTCGCCGCCCACTCGACGGCCGCGGCGGTCTCGATGCGGTCGCAGGGCGCGATTACAGGAAGGTTCGGCAGGACTCGCGTCCAGGCGAAATCCTCGATCGAATGATGGGTTGGACCGAGCTCGCCATACGCCATTCCAGAGGAGATGCCCACGAGCTTAACATTCGCGTTCGAGTAAGAGATGTCCGCCTTGATCTGTTCAAGCGATCTTCCGGTCAGGAACGGAGAGGCGCCGCAGACGTATGGTAGGTGCCCGCCGTTGGCGAGGCCTGCTCCAACGCCGACCATGTTCTGTTCCGCGATGCCGACATTGACCAGGCGCTCGGGAAATTTCGATCTGAAGCCGCCAAGCTTCGACGAGCCTACCGAGTCATTGCAGACCGCTACAACTTTCTCGTTCTCGGTCGCCAGGCGTTCGAGCGTCGCTGCGAACGCATCGCGGCAGTCGTAAAGCTTGGGTGCGTTTACTGGGGCGTTCATTACAGTGCCTCCGACAGTTCTGCCACTGCGATTTCGTATTGTTCCTTATTGGGAACCTTGTGATGCCAGTCGACACGATCCTGCATGAACGAGATTCCTTGTCCCTTGTTCGTGTGCGCGACAATGCAATGCGGGCGGTCGCCTCGATATTCGAGCGCAGGAACGATCTCGTGCATATTGTTACCGTCAATCTCGGTCACCTCCCAGCCGAATGCTTCCAGTTTCGGACGAAGTGGAGCGATGTCGTTGGTGTCGGCAAGTGCCGCACCCTGCTGGAACCTGTTGTGGTCGATGATCAACGTCAGGTTATCCAGCTTGAATTGGGCGGCTGCCATGATTGCCTCCCAGTTGGAACCCTCCTGCATCTCCCCGTCGCCGGTGACAACGTACGTATGATACGTCGCGCCGGAGAGCTTGGCGGCCTTCGCCATGCCCACCGAAACCGGCAGACCATGGCCGAGCGGACCAGTATTCGTTTCGACGCCTGGAACCTTGTTGCAGTTGGGATGTCCATTCAGTCTCGAGTGCGGCTGCAGAAAGGTGGAAATCTCCTCTTCGGGAATGAACCCGCGCTTTGCCAGGGTTACGTACAGCGCGCACGCCGTATGCCCCTTGGAAAGGACGAACCTGTCTCGATCGGGATGCTTCGGCTGGTCCGGCCAGACTTTCAGAACGCGGAAGTAAAGGGCCGTGAGGATGTCGATGACCGACATCTCGCCGCCGATGTGGCCGGCACCTGCTTCAAAAACTGCCCGAAGATCGCGCAATCGGATCTCGCGAGCGAGGCGCTCAAGTTCTGTGGTATCCATGGATTCCTCGTATGCATAAATATTCAGTTGTCAATATTTTTGCACATGATGCCGTTTAGTCAAGCCCCTTACGCGAACATCTCACACCAATGGCGACGGACAAATGCTGTTGACAGCCGCAAACCAACTTGTTAATGAATTTTCCGACGGGTGTGAATAATTATTCTGACCTGCACGAATATTGGCTACCAGCTAGACCCAGGGAGGAACGATGGTGGCGCTCGACATCAATGAACAGAGGCTTTCATCCGGCACCTGGCTGAGCAAGGTTAAGGGGGCCACCGGCCCGCTCGTGGGGCTGCTCGCGCTTTGCGTCTTTCTGAGCTTCAGCACAGACGCGTTTCTCTCGGTTCGAAACGGCCTCAATATCCTCGATCAGATCACCGTTCTTGGCATCATGGCGGTTGGAATGACATTCGTCATCCTCATCGGCGGCATCGATCTGTCGGTCGGTTCGGTTCTTGCCCTTGCGATGATGGTCATGGGCTGGACCGCCAACATCGCCGGCCTTCCGCTTCCCGTCGGAATCGCTTTCGGTCTGATCGCATCCGCCGTTTCGGGGCTGATCGTGGGCCTGCTGGTGACGCAGTTCAGGGTTCCGGCGTTCATCGCCACTCTGGCCATGATGTCCGCGGCTCGCGGCGTTGCAAACATGATCACGGACGGTCAGCAGATCGTGGGATTCCCTGACTGGTTCATGATGCTCGCAATCGATCGCCATTTCGGTGTGCTGACGGCCACCGTCTTTCTGATGCTTGCCGTCGTCTTTGCCGCTTGGCTGTTCCTGCACTTTCGTTCCGAAGGTCGAATGCTCTACGCCGTAGGCGGAAATCCGGAGGTCGCCCGCCTGGCGGGCATCAACGTCCAGCTCGTGACGATCGGCGTCTATGTGATCAGCGCAGTCCTTGCAGGACTAGCAGGCATCGTGCTCGCGGCCCGCCTGGACTCGGTCCAGCCGTCCAGTGGCTTTGGCTATGAATTGGACACCATCGCTGCGGTCGTCATCGGCGGGACTTCCCTCTCTGGCGGCGCCGGCGGAATCGGGGGGACGCTCATCGGTGTCCTCATCATCGGCGTCCTTCGTAACGGTCTCAATCTTCTCAATGTCTCGCCGTTCCTTCAGCAGGTGATCATCGGCATCGTCATCGTGCTTGCGGTCGGCGCGGAGACAATTCGTCGGCGTCGCGCCTGACGAGCCGGCCGCCGAGTTGGCCCGCTCCACGAATTCCGTGCCCAAGGGTTGGGGCGGATCAATACCCCGAGGGGGAGGAATTACCCGAGGGTTCCATCAAACAACGGAGGAATTAAAATGAAAATTGCGCGCACCATGCTCGCGTCTGCCGCACTACTTGGTCTCACGCTCGGGCCCGTACATGCGGCGGAGCTGAAGAAGCTCGGCCTGGCCGTTGCCAACCTTCAGGCAAATTTCTTCAATCAGATCAAGCAGTCCGTCGAGGACGAAGCCAAGAAGCATGGCATCGAAGTCGTCACGGTCGACGCGAAGGGCGACGGACCGACGCAGGTCAACCAGATCCAGGACCTTCTGACCCAGAACATCGACGCACTGATCTACATTCCGGCGGGTGCGGCCGCAGCGACCGTTCCGGTCAAGCTTGCCAAGAATGCCGGCGTGCCGGTGGTGAACGTTGACCGAAACGCCGACGGAGCACCCGGCGACACTTTCCTTGCAACGGATTCCGTCGCGTCCGCCAAGGCCGTCTGCGACTACATTCTGAAGCAAGCCGGCGGCAAGGGCAAAATGGTGATCATCCATGGCCAGAAGGGCACGACGCCCGAGGTCGACCGCTCCAAGGGATGCGCTGAATCCCTCAAGGCCAATCCGGACGTGAAGGTTGTTGCCGAGCAGTACTCGAACATCTGGAGCCAGGACGAAGGATTCCAAATCATGCAGAACATGCTCCAGGCAAATCCCGACGTCTCGATCGTATTTGCCCAAGCCGACGCACTCGCACTTGGCGCCGCGCAGGCAATCAAGGTGGCCAATCCCTCCCAGAAGATCGTGGTGGGCGGCTTCGACGGTGACACAGCAGCCCTCGAAGCGCTCAGCAAGGGTGTCTTCGACGTGACTGCAACGCAGCAAACGCAGAAGATGGGACGCGACGCGGTCACAAACGCCGCCAAGCTCGTCGCCGGTGAGAAGGTGCCGCCGGTACAGCTCCTGGATGCCACGCTGACGACCAAGGAAAACGTCGCAGGTTTCATCGCTAGCCACCCGTAACAAAGTCGAGGTCTTGAGGAGGTGTGCCGTGACCGATCCGGTTCTTTCCCTGAGGGGCATATCCAAGCGATATGGACCGCTCCAGGTTCTGAGGAATGTCAGCCTTGACGTCTATCCGGGCGAAGTTGTTGCACTTCTGGGTGAGAACGGAGCGGGCAAGTCAACGCTCTCCGGCATCATCGCCGGGTCACGCACGCCATCCGAAGGATCAATGACATGGCTGGGACAGCCTTATGCCCCGGCCACCCCAAGGGAGGCGATCGACAAGGGTGTCGTCCTGATCCACCAGGAGCTGCAACTCCTTCCGCAGCTTTCCATTGCAGAAAACGTCTTCATCGGACGCTGGCCCATGAAGAACGGCGTCGTCGACCGCGCCCAGATGGTTCGCCGCGCAACCGAGCAGCTCGCTCGCCTGAACCTTCATATACCAGCAACGCGCAGAGTCGCCGGCCTTTCGACCGCAAATCAGCAGCTCATCGAAATCGCGAAAGCGCTGGCTCTGAATGCCAAGCTCCTGATCCTGGACGAGCCGACCGCAGCACTCGGTGGCGCCGAGACGGAAGCTCTTTTCGAACAGGTCCGAAAACTTCGGTCCGAAGGCGTTGGCATCATCTATATCTCCCACCGCATGGAGGAGATCAGGCAGATTACCGACCGGATCGTCGTGCTTCGCGACGGGGAGCGCGTGCAGGAATTCGCCGACAGCGCGACGCCCGTGCGCACGATTGTCGAGAGCATGGTTGGACGTTCGCTCGACCGTCTGTTCCCGGCCCTGCCCGTTCCGACGGACCATACGGTACTTCAGGTGTCGGGCCTGAGTTCTCCGGACAATTCGTTCCGCGACGTTACCTTCGACGTGAAGGCAGGCGAAATCCTTGGAATTGCCGGACTGGTCGGCGCCGGCCGCACGGAACTTGTGCGCGCCATTTCGGGAGCGGATCCGATCGGTGCAGGCTCGATCAAGCTGGAAGGCGAAGAACTCAGGCTCCGCGATCCTGCCGACGCGATCGCCAAAGGCATCGTAATGGTTCCGGAAGATCGCAAGGATCAGGGTCTGGTGGTCGAGCACCGGATCGGCGAGAACATTATCTACGCCAATCTCGACATGTTGGGTGGGCGTTGGATCACACCGCGCGTCAAGCGCTCGTTCGCGGAGAAGGCGGTTGCCAAGTTCGGCGTAAAGGGTCGCGCAGAGCAACATGCTTCGGACCTGTCCGGCGGCAACCAGCAGAAGGTCGTCATCGCGAAATGGCTCATGCGCAATCCCAAGGTCGTGGTCCTCGACGAACCCACGAGAGGCATCGACGTCGGCGCCCGAGCGGGCATCTACGAGATCATCGTCAATCTTGCAAAACAGGGCGTAGCGGTCATCGTCGTGAGCTCGGACCTCGAGGAAGTTCTCGGCGTCTCAAATCGCATTCTCGTGCTTGCCCAGGGCAAGCAGGCAGGCATTCTCAATCGTGACGAGGCAAACGACGTCTCGGTCATGGAGCTCGCTACAATCTAAATAGACAGAGAAAGGAAGAGCGGTGTCCGACATCACTCTGAACGCCCCGAAGCTTTTCGATCTCAGTGGCCAGGTTGCCATCGTGACCGGAGCCGGCAGCGGAATTGGGCAGCGCATTGCCATGGGTCTTGCACAGTGCGGCGCCGACGTCGCGCTGCTCGACCGCCGAACCGACGACGGACTGGCCAACACGGCTAGACACATTCAGGCCGCCGGCCGCCGCTCCATCCAGATCGAAGCGGACGTCACGCGCAAGTCATCTCTCAGCGAGGCGGTAGCACGCACCGAGGCGGAGCTCGGCGCACTGACGCTTGCCGTCAACGCCGCGGGTATCGCCAACGCCAACCCGGCGGAAGAGATGGAAGAGGATCAGTACCAGACGTTGATGGACATCAACCTGAAAGGGGTCTTCCTTTCTTGCCAGGCCCAGGCCCGCGCCATGTTGAAGAACGGACGCGGGTCCATCGTCAATATCGCGTCCATGTCCGGCGTGATCGTCAACCGGGGACTGAGCCAGGTGCACTATAACGCTTCCAAGGCCGGCGTGATCCATATGTCGAAGTCCATGGCGATGGAATGGGTCGGCCGTGGCATCCGCGTCAACACGATCTCGCCCGGATACACGGCGACGCCGATGAACACGCGTCCCGAGATGGTCCATCAGACCAAGCTCTTCGAAGAGCAGACGCCGATGCAGCGCATGGCAACGGTCGACGAGATGGTGGGTCCGGCCGTGTTCCTGCTGTCGAATGCGGCAAGTTTCGTGACAGGCGTTGATCTGCTTGTCGACGGCGGTTTCTGCTGCTGGTGATGCCATGCCAAAGCTGATTGCCGGCAGCTGGAAAATACACGGTCTCGCTTCCTCCCTGGCCGAGATCGAGGCGCTGAAGGGACTTACGAGCGAGGCGGCGTGCGACATCGTCGTCCGCTCGCCCTTCACGCCGATCGAAATCCCCGCGAAGCGCGATCGAAGGGTTCGACCGCGATTACCGTCGCCCGACACCGTCAACGAAAGGCGCCGGGCGCCTGCTGCAGACGGCCACTGCGGCTCACAAAGCCAAGATCATTTCTGCAGCCGCTTGAAGGCAGCATGACGCAACAGGAACGCTCTGCGGCCGACGACCGATATCGCCTGGCACGTGAAAGGAAGAGAGAATGAAACGCTTCGAAAACAAGACCGTCGTCATCACGGGAGCCAGCCGCGGGATCGGCGCAGCGATCGCCAAGCGGTTTGCGAAAGAAGGCGCCAATCTCGTGGTCTCAGCAAACGAAGAGTCGGTCCATGCAGTCGCCGAGCAAATCAAAACCGATGCCGGCAATGCTATCTCCTTCGTCGGAGACGTCACCGACAAAGCCAGCGTGAAGGCTCTCTATGACGCAGCGGAGAAAGCTTTCGGCACTGTCGACGTGTCTATCCAGAACGCCGGCGTCATCACCATCGCCCGCATCGAAGACATGACAGAAGGCGAGTGGGACAGGGTCATGGCCGTCAACACCAAGGGCGTCTTCTTGTGCGCGCAGGAAGCAATTCTGCGCATGCGCAGGCTGGGACGCGGCGGCCGCATCATCAACACCGCCTCCGGCCAAGCGCGCGACGGGTTCATCTACACACCACACTACGCCGCTTCAAAAATGGGCGTCGTCGGGATCACCCAGAGCCTTGCCAAGGAAGTCGCGACCGAAAAAATCACCGTGAATGCCTTCTGCCCCGGTATCATCGAAACGGACATGTGGGCCTATAACGATCAGGCCTGGGGCAAACTCCTCGGCAACTACGGCCCCGGAGAACTCATGAAAGAATGGGTCGAAGGGATTCCCATGAAGCGGGCAGGATCTGGCGAGGATGTCGCCGGTCTCGTCACCTTCCTTGCCAGCGACGATGCTGCCTACATCACCGGCCAGACGATCAACGTCGATGGCGGTCTGATCATGTCGTAGCTTCATTCGACAATGAGGAACGGTGCGTTCACCGCGAAAAACAGATTCTCGATGGGCCGGCAGCCGGCAGCCTCTTGCAGAATACGGCATCGATCCTCTATGTTACATGCGTTCTCAGGGCGGGGTGCAATTCCCCACCGGCGGTATCGAGGCAACTCGGAGCCCGCGAGCGCCTTCGTGGAAGCGGAGGGTCAGCAGATCCGGTGAGATGCCGGAGCCGACGGTTACAGTCCGGATGGAAGAGAGCAATGCAGCGGACGCCGCCTCAAGCGCGGCGTTTCCTATGCTTGTTCGCCCAAGGGAAAATGGTGGCTTTGACAGGCCATGCACGCCGCTCACAACGGCTAACCCTTGAAAGGCAAGAAAATGGCAATTTCCAAAATCGACGATGCGGTCGCCGCTATTGCGCGGGGCGAGATCGTCGTCGTTGTCGATGACCGTGACCGGGAAAACGAAGGCGATCTCGTGATCGCGTCGCAGGCCGTCACTCCGCAAGCGATCGCGTTCATGATGAACCATGCCCGTGGCCTTATCTGCGTTGCGATGGAAGGCGACAGGCTCGACGAGCTCGATATTCCATTGATGGTTCCACGCAACACCGAGGTGCTGAAGACTGCCTTCACCGTCTCCGTAGACTACATTCCCGAAACGACGACTGGGATATCGGCCGCCGACAGGGCTGCCACCGTTCAAGCACTCGTCAGAACAGGCTCTCGCCCCGAGGATTTTGCCCGGCCAGGTCATATCTTTCCGCTTCGAGCCCACCCGAACGGCGTTCTTTCCCGCCCTGGCCACACCGAAGCAGCGGTTGATCTCGCCAAGCTTGCCGGTCTGTCCCCGTCCGGCGTGATTTGCGAGGTGGCCAACGACGATGGCACGATGGCACGCCTTCCCGAACTCGAACGGTTTTCTGAACGACATGGCCTCCATCTGATCACCATCGAAGACTTGATCGCTTACAGGGCGGCGAGTGTTCCCGTTAAGGCAGCCTGAAATCCGGTTGCCGTCTTCTTTTAGGTTTGAGCGGTCTTCCTCACATAGCCGCTCGAATCTGGTCCAGCGCTCGCGACCTTCCGATGAACGATACGAGCGTATCGCGCATCGAAAGGCGGGCGAAGGCGTGGTTGCGGCCCGCACAGTCGAGAGATCTTACATAGATTGTGTGCTTCGCCATTCGACGACATCCGCGCTTTGAACCCAGATGGTTTCCTCTTCGCCGGCGCGGCCATGCTCCAATTTATATGTGGCGACCTCGCCGAAGGTGTCGGCATATGCCAGCAGGCGCTCCAGCGACGCGTCGGGCGGCGACGCTACTCGTTCCAAAGCCTCGCGCGTCACGATCACGAGCCAGTTCGACGCAATGTCGGTCATTGGGATATGGCCGTTCTCATTGGTGACGAACGGCGGCATGTTCGGGCGCATTTTAAGCGACATTGATTTTCCTCGGTCGAACGACGGAATGTCTCCGGTGCGGCTCAACGGTCCTTCGCAGCTTCCTTGTGCCAGTGATTGGCGCAAAGATCGCGCTGGCGATCAGCACCGGCATCATCAAAGTTGGATTTCACGAGCGCAGGCCTCGGAGCAATGCGGGGTCCTGCTTAAAGCCGTCGATCTCATTCTGGGCCTTAAAGTACGCCTCTCTCCAAAGCCGGTAGCGAACCGGTTCCGTTTGGGGATCATACGGATTGTCACCCAGCAACTTTCCAGTTTTTGGCGCTAACGCGCCCATGTTTTCAGCTTGCCAGTCGTCCAGTTCCCTTCTGCTGCCTTCAAACATCGTCTACTTCCTCGTCTTTCAAAGCGTTCGCCAGTTCTGCCGCCGCATGATCGAGCCTCGCCTTTGAGCAGGGCGTTAATGAACAATAGAACGGAGCTCCGTCGGAAGACCTTGGATCGCGAAGCGATGAAGCGGTGAACCTGCAAAAGCCCTCTCCATTTTCCGAGACTTCCCGAATTGCCGATCAAGTTCATTGGCGAGGTCGGTGGGATCCGTCATTCCCTGTTGAAAGAGGCGGATCATCAGCTTGGCTGCTGCATTGAAAGGTCGAGGCGGGTCGATAAGAATATCGTCTGTATAGCCAGCATCACTCAGCACCTGCTGCAGCATGCCGAGGTCTTGGCTCGTCAGATATTTCGTAGAAAATTCGGAAGACATAAGGTCCTCCTTTCGGTCGGGGCAAGGGCATGGCGGCCCTCAAACAGCAGCGCCCGTGATGATGACTGCTGGAGGCGGGAACCATGCGCTGCCACCGGAGGCAAAGCAAATGAAATCTTTCGAAGATGCTAAAATACGCCCGACTGGCAAGCGCCCGCATTGCCGGATCAGCCGCAATGAACCCGCGACGTAGATATCGGGCAGAGCACCTTGATCGAGATCCGCTAGCTACGACAGAACTCGACAATTCCCACTCACGTCATTTCGGTGCCGAGGCAGCAGCCGACGAGGCGCTAGTGAACCGCCGACGAAGACCGCGCGTTCACGCGTGTTGCCACCTCTCCTATGTGGGTGCCGATGAGCAGTGTCGCGATGTCGTCGGAAGTACGATAACCGTCATGAAAGAATGCAAGGGCAGAAGCACATAGGAAATCCGTTGTCTTCTCATCAGGAGCGACCTGATAATAGTGGTACCATTCACCGACAGCTCGCGAGAGCACGGCAAAATCGGGTTCCCGCACCAGTCTTTGCAGCATGATTGATCTCCCATTCCTGAGACTAAATGCTAGGTCGGGCGGAATTTTCTTCAACGGAAGAAGGTGCTCCTTATTCGGAGCGAATGACCTGGACTTCAGGCGAGCCTGCAAACAGCCTGTATGCGGACGGGGTTCAGTGCCTTTGACGGTTCGTCGAGCAGCCGCCTTTCTCAACTGTGGCCCGCTTTGCGCGGATTTTCGATTGCGCCATCCTCGCTTTGTGCGCGGGCGACCTGGAAAGACGTCGCCGGATGATCATCCGTCGGATCTTCCGGCAGAAAAAATGCCAGTTCAAATATCAGGCCGCTGGTCCCATATGTGAAAAGGCTTTTTGCCTGATATTTTGCCGGGAAGGCCTTTTCGATCAGCACCGAGCCGAACCCTCTGGCGTTGGGCCGAGTGACCTCGGGCCCCCCTGATTCCTGCCAGGTCAGCAGAACCCGCCGGTCCTTGAGGGTCCAGTTAACGACAATCCGGCCCTCGTCGGTGCTGAGTGCGCCGTATTTCATCGCGTTCGTCCCGAGCTCGTGCACGACAAGCGACAGGGCCAGCGTGAGTTCCGCCGGTAGAGAAACCTGTGGACCTATTACTTCCATTCGGCTGGAATCGACCTCATGGTGGGGGCGCAGCGACTTTCGGATCGTCTCGGACATATCCGCCGAATGGGCCTCTCTTGTGAGAATGAGGTCGTAGGCTCCTGCCAGTGCCGTTAGCCTTTCGGAGAACACGGCATAACGCGAAGGATCGCTCTTCGCAAAACTCTGTCGGGCGATCGCCTGCACCAAAGCGTAGCCGTTCTTGACTCTATGGGCCATCTCCCGCGACAGCAGGTCTCTTTCGTCCTCTGCCTCCTTCGCTTGCCGGTGCCGGGTGTCCAGTTCGTCAAGGAGACTGTCCAGTGTGGCACCCACAGCACCAAGTTCATCTTTCGCCGGATTCATTCCCGTGCGCACGTCGGTCCTGCCGGCGCGCCAGTCTCCCATCACGCGAGCGATGTGGTGGATCGGTCTCACGATAAACCGGTTGCCTATGAGAACGGCGGCCAGAAAGGCGAGCAGTGCGCCGCCGATGATGGACAGCGCGTTGACTTCCGTCGCTCGGTTGATCGGTGCGAATGCCTCCTCCTTCGAGATGCTGGCGCCGATGTAGAGCGGATTGTTTGGATGCTTGATCGGGCGATATCCAAGGATCCGTTTGATTCCGTCCTGTCCTGCAACCTCGATGATACCTGGAAAATCCGCATAGATCAGGTGTTGAAAGGCAGCAGGTATGGCGGTTCCGACAAAGCGCTCGGGATATGGCACGCGTGCCAGTATCGTCCCCTTGCTGTCCGCGATCGTTATGGCGTTGCCACCCTCTACGCCGCGTTCGGCGATCCTGTCCTGCAGCCATTCCAAGCGCAGGCCCGTCACCAGCACACGTTGGGCGACCCCCTCCTTCATCAGCGGCATCGCTACTGGAAGGACTGCACCCTTCGACATCCGGCTGTCGGTGTAGGTGCCGACCACAAACCGGCCTGACGCCAGGGCTTGCCTGAAGTAGTCCCGATCCGCGAACCGGACGCCACTCGGCGGCTCGACGCTGCCGCAGACAGGATGGCCCGCCAAGTCGGTCACAAAAATCGTGCGAATATTGGACACGCTCGAGGCGACCGACCGAAGGGCCCGATCGCAAGCCGCCGCGTCGAGATCCTGGATCGCGGGCATTGAGGCAACGGCGACAAGAAGGCCATGCAGCCCTTCGATGATCCGTTCGACTTCGGAAGCCGCCAGCCGCGCGGCCTGCGCAGCGTTGCCCCTGATTTCCTCGTTGCGCTGAAGGCGTGTCTCTACTTCGTTATAAACGAGCATCGCGACAACTGGCGCTAGCGCCGCAACCGCGACTGCAACGAGCTTCAGTCTCATTCTTCCGCCCTTTGGATCGTATGGATCCGTTCCCCAACCGGGTTTCGATAGCATGACTATTCAGGCCTGACTATCCATGTGTATCATTCCTACACTGGATCGCCGTCCATGCCAGAACGTGGCTAGAGGCCCTGAATGAGACGCCCGTAGTTTAGGAAACGAAGATGGGAAGCCGCTCATGAACACAATCGTTCATCAGCGTCGCCACGCCAATGCGAACCGACTGCTGGAGAAAAGGGCTTAGACGGCACTCGAAGCTGCAGTGCATGAGAGGCGCACTCTCGCACCAGCCAATGCGCCTAGGGCGCGAGCACGTAAATAAAGGCATCTAGTTGCCCGTCCGGCGTACTAATCTTCGCCCGTTCACGGCGATACCCCGGCCCTTCGAACGCGTCGAGCCGTTCCCAGTGATCCGGGAGATCCAGCGACTCGAATAAAAGCACGTCCACTGCCGCACCACCTTCATCGAGCAGCAAGCCTGGAAAACCAAGGGCAGCTCCCCATCCGGCATCCACGAGAGTCCCTCGAACCGTCCCCTTGCGCCAGGTTCCTTCAAGGCCGGCGAGCTGGCCATGGTTCACCCGGCCAGGGGCGAGCGATCCGTAGGTTGCAAGCCGTTGTTCGATGGTCATCGTGTCATCCTGTCCAATAGGTCTGTGAGCACACACCTGGTTCTCTCGTGATGGGTGACACAGGCAGACCTTCGCGTCGCGCATCAAACTCGAACTTAAGGCGCCCCTTATGCCGATGTATATGAATGCACTCAATTACTTTCGTCTGCGCCGTTCCCGGGAGCGCGCCAGCCGGCGAGCAGGCCTCAACTCATCGATGCTCGGGAGCCACCATTCTCGCCTCCGGTTTTCTGAAACGGGATTGGCGGGCCATGTGCTGATCAGTTCGTCAAGCGTCGGCGTTCGCCACAGTCCCCAGACGTGGTCTTCCGTCGCACCCGGATAGAAATCCGCAACGGTATCTGGCTCGACGAGTTCGCCGGTGATCTCAGTGAAGACGATGACACCGTACTGTTCGGTCGCCACCGGCCGGTGCAACGGAGGCAGGTCGTTGCGCGCCAGCGGATAGCGCCGACGCTTCCTCTCGGCCGAGCGAAGCCGGGCGCGCTTGTCGTCCTCGGTTCCCTTTCGCTCTTCAGCCCTGCGCTTTCGTTCTTCGGGCTCGTTCCGCCGAGCCGCCGCCTCGATCGTCGGCCATCGCCGCCTTAGGTTGTCGAACGACCGGAAGGGCACATGCCAGACCCTAAGATCGCTGTCCCAATGGGCCCAGGGAACGTCGCGCAACTCATTGACGACAGTCCGGGAAAACGGCGTCCGGACCCTTAGGCCCGCCTCCCCGACCTCCAGATAAGGACTTTCGATCGGATCGAACTGGAAGGCGTCGCGTCCCTTCTCGTCGGCATAGGCTTCGACCTGCGTTGCCTCACGCGCCCGCCAGCGGGCGATCCGGCGACCGGCAGTTTTCCCGGGAACGAACCATGCCTTGAGGTCATCGCTCCACCGCGCTTGGGGAAAAGCCGCGCGAAAACGCTCGACCGTCAGTCGGTCGTAGGGGAATGAGGTGGTTTCCCCGATCTTCTCTTTGAAGGCGCCTTCGCGCGTCTGGTGCTCTCGACGGTTCGACATGCTGAGTTCGACTTTCCTCGAGAAACGCTCTGATGCGCCGCGCAGTTCGGTCAGCTGCGATCAGATTTATCTCCAACGCTCGACACGCATGCTGTGAATCGCAGGTCAATCATCGGTGTCAGTGGATTTCCTCATGTCAGAAGGATCGGTTGGGTGCGGGCAGCGTTGCTACATGTCACCGAGGCTTTTGCTCCTCTCTTGACGATGACAAGTAGAGGGCCTAGACGGCGGCACCGCGCTGAGATGCAGGCGGACTGGGAGAGGCCCGGCTTGACGAGGAGCCGGGTCTTTTGCCGCAGGGCGGAGCAAAGATTCCCTTAGAAGAACTGGAGAGAGGCACTTATGCGCTATATTTTTAAATCGGCTATGATCGGTCTTGCCGCACTCAGTTGCGTTACGATCAGCCATTCCTTTGCAGGCGCGCAGGAACTGGAAGTGCGGGTAGGTCCAGGTGGAGTTGGCATTTACGATCGCGACCGCGATCGGGACCGGTATTACGATCGCCGCTACAGGCCGGCTCGGCGGGCATGCGACCCGGACGATGCACTTGACAGTGCGCGCGATGCAGGTCTCCGTCGAGCTCGTATCGTTCGTGTCTCGCCACGCAGCGTCGTGGTCCAAGGCTTTACGCGCCGTGGTCCCGCACGCATCGTATTTGCCAACGTGCGCGGATGCCCCGAGATCTAAAATCTGTTTCCTGGAGCTTGAGTAAGAGCCTTCAAAGGCCCGCCACTTTCATCGGTGGCGGGCTATCTGTTTCCGAAACTCTTCGGGCGGGACCCAGTGGTCAAGGACGAAGCTCGCAACACGGCATATGCAGCGTCTGCCCGCTCCGCAGCCCCGCATTCGCTATTGTGACGTCAAAATCACGTCATTGTTAACTCAAACGATCATATTTTACCTTGTCGGACTTGGCTCTTGAATCGGTTCACGGCAGATGTGTTGCATCGCAATGAACGGAAAGGTCACCCATGACAGATTTTGCCGATAGCCGACCCCGCCCGATGGTGCCGGCACTTCAGAGAATTTACATGCCATTTAACACCATCGCTGAAACGGCTCTGCGTGTCATCGCCGGCGGACTGCTGGTGACCCATGGCTACGGCAAGATCCTGAATCCCTTCGGAGCTGTCGGCATGGTGGAAGGTCTCGGCTTCTATCCCGGTTTATTCTGGTCGCCGTTGCTGGCGGCAACCGAATTCTTCGGGGGCATTTTGATCGCAATCGGGCTGTTCACGCGGCCAGCCGCTTTCGCTGCAATGATTGTACTCCTCGTCACTGTCTATTTCCATGGCGTGGTGCGAGGCGAAGGCTTTGGTGGCGCCGAGAAATCGATCCTCTGGACTGCCATTTTCTTGTTCTTCGCGGTTCGGGGATCGAATTCGCAGTCTGTAGATGCCAAACTTGGCAAGCAGATCTGAATCCGAAGTCTAGCCACCTGGGGAAGCGGGCACGGCATCGCCGTTGCCCCTTTGTACCACCATCGCAACCCCGCACGCAGATGAAACGAGGGCGGCGAAAGGACCATGCTCAGCGCCTGCCCGCTTCCAAACGGGGCTCCTCCTTTCCGTCAGCGGCGCATCCAGATGAGCTGCAGGCCTTCCTGGCCTTGAACCTCGGTCAGAGTGGCGTAGATCGGAGTTGGGCGCTCGGATCGTCGAGCTTGACTGAATGTGATCGCGTTCGGTTTCGCGGGCCTGTTTCTGCCAGCCGGCACCGAACCCGACATTGCCGGCCAGCATCCGGAAGTCGGGAGCGTCTTCAAAGGTGCATTCGACACGGACGATATTCGCTTTGACGTTGAGGGTGAGGGTGAGGGTCTTGATGGTGCCGACACAGCCGTTGGTCGATGTTGCCGGGGTCGCGCCCATCGCGGCCTCACGATGGCTGTCGATAAAACCGGGGACGATCGGCGCGTCCGCAGGGCTGCAATGAAGTGGAGGACGGCCATGGGCCCTCTGAGGCGGGCGTCGGGCATCAGGTACGCCTGATACCAGCGAGCCTTCGGGCTGCAGCCGCATTTTTGACGGTCAGCGCGATTTTCTTGAGGAAGGCAGGACTGAAACTGCCCAGAGGCGTCGTTGACTCGAAGTTGCCATGTCGAGTTCAACCCTGTTGTACTCGTCGAGAATGATCCAGCACGGGAAATCCAGCCCTGCGCGACGGCATTCCATTTGGCTGATCGCAAGAGATAGCCGCTCCGTGTCGGGCAGTTGCGATGTGACGGGAAACATAAATACAGCTCCCGGCACCGCCGCGGTGCGAACGACAACGCAAACGGGCCTTGCCTTGCGGCCGGACTCTTCACCTGCGGTCGCCTGGCGTCTCCACAGGTAGAAAAAGCGGACGATCTGCCCAGGTTCAAGCATTATCGCCCTCGATAATATCCTCAAGACCGGTCATAAGTTCACGGTGGATGTCTTCGGGAGCATCCATCAGGTCGTATGCAACGATATGGGAACGACCGATGAGCTTGCGGTATTGTTCCGCGGTCAGAATGACGAGCTTGTCCTTGCCGCGCTTTGTCAAGGTGACGGGTTCGATCAAAGCCGCTTCAAGGATTTCACCCGAAGCGCGGTTCATGTCTGAGAAGGTGAATTGCTTCATTGCCAAGTCTCCGTACCGAATTACCTATAATACGTATTCTATGCGATTTACGCAATTCGGATGGCGATCAGCGCCAATCCCGGCGGTCAAAGGCAGCGAGGCGGCCGACCTCCTCGCTGCCGACGACGATTAATTTCGGCCGATGCGCGACACGACGGCGTGAACCGGACCCCTGCTCCCTCCGCGTCTAGGAACGATCGAAGCGGTCGGCCTTTTTGGAACGGCGGAGCGTCCAGCTTCGTCCCGTTCTGGCTCGAAAGCGGCCAGGGCGTTTGGCAATAGCTCGCGGCTATTCCCCAACGGCCGGAGCCTGCGTCGGAATGATGGCCGCGAGCTCGTTTCCGGATCTCCTGACCTCAACTGAGCTTTCGGGTTCGGGGAATGCGGCTTACTCGGGCTCAGCGCCCGGTTCTTTTACGCCATTGAGCATAGTCGTTTTGCGCTTTGTCCGTCGTTGGCGGATAAAGGCCGATCACGGCAGCGCCGTCTTGGACCTGTTCGAGAACAAAATCCTCGAAGCTTTCCATGCCGACGCATTCCTCGGCGATCTCATCGGCCAAATGCGCTGGAATGATCATGACGCCGTCACCATCGCCGACGAGCACGTCCCCGGGGAAAACGGGGGCGTCACCGCAGCAAATCGGCACGTTGATGTCGAGCGCTTCGTGGAGGGTTAGATTGGTCGGCGCCGACGGGCGCTGATGGTAAGCAGGCATATCCAACCTGCCGATGCCTTCGGCGTCGCGAAACCCTCCGTCAGATACGACGCCGGCGCAACCGCGCATCGCAAGCCTTGTAACGAGGATAGAGCCTGCCGATGCGGCCCGCGCATCTTTCCTGCTGTCCATGACAAGCACCCAACCAGGCGGGCAGGTTTCGACCGCGACACGCTGCGGGTGGTCCGCGTTGCGGAACACAGTGATGGGATTGCGATCCTCGCGCGCCGGAATGTAGCGAAGGGTGAAGGCCTGTCCGACCATGTTTTTGCCCTTCCAGGCGACCGGGTGGACATTCTGGATGAACTGGTTGCGCAGGCCGCGCTTGTAGAGCGCAGTGGCAACGGAGGCGGTCGACGCCTTCATCAATTTTGCGCGGGTTTCGTCGGAAAGAGCGTAGTCCGTCATTATCATCTCCGGCTGGAAAGATCAGTTGATCGCTGGTTCATCGACCTGAGGGCCGAATTCCGTCTTCAGGAAGTCGAAATCGCAGCCCTTGTCGGCCTGTTCGATATGCTTGGAGAATAGGAAGCCATAGCCGCGGCCGTAGCGTGGAGCCGGCGGCTTCCAGGACTGTCGGCGAAGCGCGAGTTCTTCGTCCGGCACGAGCATGTTCAAGCTGCGGTTGGGGATATCGAGCTCGACGACGTCGCCAGTCTTCAAAAGCGCCAGCGGGCCACCGACATAGGCTTCCGGCGCCACATGCAGCACGCAGGCGCCGAACGAAGTGCCGGACATGCGCGCATCCGACAGTCGTACCATGTCCCGCAGGCCGAGCTTCAACAGCGCCTTGGGCATGGGAATCATTCCCCACTCAGGCATTCCCGGTCCGCCCTGGGGGCCGGCGTTGCGCAAGACGAGAACGGTCTCCGGCGTCATCGGATAGTCGGGATCGTCGATGATCGTTTTCAGCTCGGCGTAGCTCTCAGCCACGAGAGCCGGACCTTTATGCCGGTGGAATTTCGGGTCGCAGGCGGCGGGCTTGATCACCGCGCCGTCGGGACTGAGATTGCCCTTGAGGACGGCAAGCGATCCCTCGTGATAAACCGGGTTCGACAGCGGCCGGATGACGTCGTCGTTCCAGACCTTTACCAAGTCTAGGCCCTCGGTAAGCGGCTTGCCGGTGATGGTGATCGCCGATGAATTGAGCTTGTCGCCCAGTTGCTTCATCAGCGCCCGGAGACCACCGGCGTAGTAGAAATCCTCCATGAGGTACGTCGCACCCGATGGCCGGATATTGGCAATAACGGGCGTTTCGCGTCCGATGCGGTCGAGATCATCCAGTTCCAGCGGGATCCCGGCGCGGCGCGCCATGGCAATCAAATGAATAATGGCATTCGTGGAACAGCCGGTCGCCATCGCCACGGTCACGGCATTCTCCACCGCTGCCGCCGTAACGATCATGTCGGGCGTCAGGTCCTCCCAGACCATATCGACAATGCGCCGGCCGCATTGCGTGGACATGCGCTGATGACCTGCATCGGCAGCGGGGATGGAGGAAGCGCCGGGAAGTGTCAGTCCCATAGCCTCGGCGATCGCCGTCATTGTCGATGCAGTTCCCATGGTCATGCAGTGGCCATAGGAACGGGCAATGCCCCCTTCGATCCCTTGCCATTCTTCCTTGGTAATCGTGCCGGCGCGGCGTTCGTCCCAGAACTTGAATCCGTCGGTACCGGAACCCAGATGCCTGCCCGCCCAGTTGCCGCGCAGCATCGGTCCGGCAGGCAGGTAGATAAAGGGAAGACCCATGCTGAGCGCGCCCATCACCAGGCCCGGAGTGGTCTTGTCGCAACCGCCCATGAGAACCGCGCCGTCGATGGGATGGGAGCGCAGCAATTCCTCGCTCTCCATCGCCAGCATATTGCGGTAGAGCATGGTCGTTGGCTTGACGAAATTTTCAGACAGTGACAGCGCTGGAAGCTCCATCGGGAAGCCTCCCGCCTGCAGCACGCCGCGCTTGACCCATTCCACTCTGTCCTTGAAGTGCATGTGGCAGGGCTGCGCATCCGACCAGGTGTTGAGAATGGCGATGATCGGGCGGCCCTCCCAGTCGGCGGGGTCATAGCCCATCTGCATGGTGCGCGATCTGTGACCGAAGGATCGTTGATCATCGGGGACCATCCAGCGGGCGGAGCGCAGCTGCTCGTAAGTTTTGCGTTTTTTCATGGCATTGTCCGAGAAGGCTGATGAACGGAGGCGAATACAAACAAGGAAACAGTCTTCATTCCTTCATGCCCCATTTCTGGATAGTGTGGCGTTCAATCGTCTGGAAAACCAGATTTTCGACCACCAGACCGATGACGATGACGGTCAGCAGTCCGGCAAAAACGGCCGGGATATCGAGAAGGTTGCGGTTTTCGAAGATGAACCAGCCAAGGCCGCCCTGCCCGGACGAGACGCCGAAGACGAGTTCGGCGGCAATCAGTGTGCGCCAGGCGAAGGCCCAGCCAATCTTAAGACCGGTAAGGATCGAGGGAAACGCAGCCGGGATGAGAATGCGAACGACGTAGGAGAAGCCGGACAGGCCGTAATTGGCCCCGACCATGCGCAGAGTGCGGGAGACGCCGAGAAAGCCGGAATGGGTGTTCAGCGCCACGGCCCAGAGCACGGAATGCACGAGCACGAAGACGAGGCTTGAGGCACCCAGGCCGAACCAGATGAGCGCCAGCGGCAGAAGTGAAATGGCCGGAAGCGGGTTGAACATGGCGGTCATCGTCTCGAGGAAGTCCGTGCCGATGCGCGTGTTGATCGCCAGCACGGTCAGGATGGCCGCCAGGATCGTTCCCGCCGCATATCCCATCAAAAGGATCTTCAAGGTGGTCCAGATGCGCGCCGGCAGCGTGCCATCCGCGAAGCGATCAACGAGCGTCACCAGCGTGTCGGTGAGGGTCGGAAATAGAAGCGGATTGTCCAGATAAGTGGCGTAGACCTGCCACAGGAGCGCAAGCACGGTAATCAGCAGGGCCTTTCGAACAGCGCCGATACCCCAGATGAGTTCAACTGGCCCTAGCTTCTGCTCGATCGCGGCGATGTTGGCATAGGCCGAGCGCGCGTTGGCGCTTTCTTCGGCCAGCAGGATCTGTGGTGCGCTCATGATGGCTTACTCCCGATGGCCTGGTTCAGAGAACAGAAGATCGTGGATATCCCGCTCGAGTGCAGCTGCGGTCCCGTCCTCGTTCGAGGCTTTGTCGACATCCACGACTTCCGCTTTGACGCGCCCCGGGTGGGGTGACAGAAGCAGAATACGGTTGGAGATCTTGATCGCTTCAGCGATCGAATGAGTGACGAAGATGACGGTAAACTTCGTATCATCCCAAAGCTGAAGCAGTTCGTCCTGCATCTGGCGGCGCGTCAGCGCGTCGAGCGCCGCGAAAGGTTCATCCATCAAAAGGATGTCGGGTTGCATCGCCATGCCGCGCGCAATGGCGACACGCTGCTTCATCCCGCCAGATAGGGTATGGGGAAAACTGTCGACGGCGCGCGTCAGCTTTACCTTGTCGATATAGGCGCGGGCGATTTCCTCCGCTTCCTTTGGCAGCAGCTTGCGGGCAACCAGCAGCGGAAACATCACGTTTTCCAAAACGGTCTTCCAGGGCATCAGCTGATCGAATTCCTGAAACACCATCATGCGGTCCGGACCCGGTTTCGTCACCGTCCGGCCGTTGATGCGGATGGAACCGCTGACGGGCTTCATGTATCCGCCTACGGCTTTCAGCAGCGTCGACTTACCGCAGCCCGATGGACCTAGAAGCACGAACCGGTCTGATTTCCTGACGCTGAAGGAGACTTGTTCGGTGGCGGTGACCAGGAGGTTCGGCGTCTTGTAGCGCAGCGTAACTTTCTCGACACTCAAGAGTGGTTCAGCCGCTTGCGCAATAGCCTGATGCGCCGGTGAAACAGCTGCTGCGGACTGGAACATTGACGACGTCCTCACATGAAAAGGGGGCGGGCTTATCCGGCAAAAAGCTGCCTGCCTTCTGCCGGATAGATGCTGCTCAGTTGCCGTTGAGGTCGGCGGATTCAGGCAAGTAGTAGTCGGTCCATGCTTTTGGCTGCATCTTCAGCGTCCCGATCTTGTTCAAATGCGTTGCGAACTTCATCGTCCCCTGCGGCTCGGTCCGGTAGTCGTCGATGAAACCCGGCTCGTTCATGATCGCCATGAGATCGTCGATCGACGTCTTGTCTCCGGTGATGGTCTTGTAGGCTTCGAGGGCGCCCTTTGGATCGTTCTTGATGTAGGCCACTGCTTGCTTGGTTGCCTCACGCACGGCCTTGATGATGACGGGATTGCTTTCAGCAAACCCGGTCGTCGTGAAGAACGTCGCCTGAGTGAGGGAACCTCCGATGATTTCGCGCGAGTCCGTGACGCGATGCACGCCCTTCTGTTTTAGCTCGATGTACTGGAAGGGCGGTGCTGAGAAATGGTTCTTGACTTCGTGATTGGGATTGGCGATGGCCGCGACCGCGTCCGGATGGCCAAGCTGTACGGTATTGCTGTCGAGCTTGCGGACCTGGTCTTCGCCATACTTTGCGGCGGCGGCCATCTGCAGCAGAATCGCCTGCGTCGAGACGCCGACGGTCGGAACGGCGATCTTGTCGCTCGGGCCGATATCATCGAGTGATTTGATCTTGGGATCATTGGAGACCATGATGACCGGCTGCGCGGAACTCGGAATGATGCCTTTTACGCGGCCCTTTGTACGATCCCAAAGCAGAAGAAGATTACCCGACCCCGTGTTGACGATGTCGACATTGCCTGCGAGCAATGCATCGGTCTGCGCTCCACCGCCGCTGAAGGTTCGCCATTCGATCGTGAGGCCGTCCAGCCCCTCCTTCGCAGCCTGTTTCTCAATGAGCTTTTGCGTTTCCATGACGTGGCTCGCAAGATACAGAATCCCCGGCTGCCGTGTAATGGAGATCGCGGTCTTTTCCTGAGCCGAAGCCGGAAGCGTGGTCGCGAAAAGAGCTGCGATCGCGGCAGCACCCAAAAGTCTCAACATCCTATCCTCCCACTGTAAGTTCCCAAACGTACGAAACGTGCCTCCCAGCACCGGCAGAGTGAAACACTAAAATATCAGTTGGTCAACTATGTTAATATATTAGTTTGAGATCAGGACTCTTACCGGCTATAATGCGCGTCAAAGTGAGGTTTCATGGACGCTCTGAACGATCTTTCCCCGACAATTGCGCTCAAACGCACCTCGACATCGCGCCAGCTCTACGACGTGCTGCGCGGTCGCATCATCTCGCTCGATCTGCCCCCGGGCATGCATCTGTCGCGCAGCGAGATCGCCTTGGCCTACCGCGTCAGCCAGACACCGGTGCGTGACGCTCTGCAAATGCTAGAGGCGGAGGGCCTCGTTGTGGTTTATCCGCAGTCCCGCACGGAAGTCACGCGCATCGATTTGCGCCAGGCGCGCGAGACGCAGTTCCTGCGGCTCTCTCTTGAATTGGAAGTCATTCGGTCTCTGACGGAAACCCAGCCCGAAACCGTCATCAAACAAGCCGATCGTCTGGTGGCCCTTCAAGAAACGGCGCTCAACGTGGATCATGACCTAGAACGCTTCGCGCTTCTCGATCGCCAGTTCCACCAAACCATGTTCGAAGGTGCGGGCGTTGCAGATCTCTGGGTGCTGGTCCAGTCGCGATCCGGGCATATTGATCGGCTTCGTAAGCTCAACTTGATGGATCCCGGCAAAGCCGGCACGATCTTGTGCTCCCACCGGGAAATAATGGACAATGTGCGAGATGGAGACGTCCCGCGGGCACAGGAAGCCGTACGCCGCCACCTTACAGGCACGCTTGCCACCGTCGAGACAATTCGCGAGGCACATAGTCACTTCTTTTGAGAGGTAGCCCTTCCTGTGGAGGAAATGTTGGTCTGGGCCCTGAAGGGTCAGACCGATACAGGCTCAGATTGCTTGATACCAAAAGATCAGTGTCGAACGACGCGTCCAGACTTCTCTTTAGAGAGCGAACGATCGTCGGGCTTCATGTCCGAACCTCAACAGAACACGTGCGCGGCACCGGGGTCGAATTCAAGCCGAACCCGGTCCCCAGGGCTCAGGCCGGCGATTGCCTCGTGCCCAAAAGGCAGTCGCACCGACAGGGCTTCACCGGCGGTCGTAGCCGTTGCCACATGGATATTATTGCCGAGGAAGGTGATGGCCCTGACTGTTGCACTGAGACCGTTGCCGCCATCATGACGCGATAGCCGGATGCGTTCCGGCCTCAGCATGAGAGTCCCTTTCCCGTTGGAAACCGCCTTGCCATGGACCGGGATCCGGTCAAAAACGGCCGCGCCGCCCAGTGAGATCGTCGCCTTTCCTTCTGCACTTGACAACAGGTCGCAGGAAATGAAGTCGCTGTCGCCGATGAATTCAGCGACAAAACGCGTACGCGGGTTGGCGTAGAGTTGCGGCCCAGTGCCAATTTGATCGATGATGCCGTTCGAGAATACCGCAATGCGATCGGACAGCCGCAGCGCTTCTTCCTGGTCATGGGTCACGTACAGGATCGTCACTTCAGTTTGCTGGTGGATCCGGCGTATCTCATGCTGAATTTCCTCCCGCAGCTTCTTGTCCAGCGCCGAGAGCGGCTCGTCCATCAGAAGAACCGGAGGATCGTAGGCAAGCGCCCTGGCGAGGGCGACGCGTTGCTGCTGGCCGCCCGACATCTGCACGGGCTTGCGATCCTCGTATCCTTCAAGTCTAACGAGACGCAGCATCTCCTTCACCTTGCTGTCGACCTCGGCCTTGGACTTGCGCCTGACTTTCAGTGGAAAGGCAATGTTTTCGCCAACGGTCAGATGCGGAAACAACGTGTAGCGCTGAAAGACCATTCCGATGTTGCGCTTGTGCGAAGGGGTTTCCAGCAGGGTCTTGCCGTCAAGCGTGATGTCGCCTTTTGTCGGAGTTTCAAACCCCGCGAGGATGTAAAGCGTCGTGCTTTTTCCCGACCCCGACGGTCCGAGGAAGGTCAGAAACTCACCGCGCTGAACATGCAGGTTGACATCGTGAACCGCGACAACAGGGCCGTACTCCTTGCGGATGCCTTTGATCTGAAGGAAAGCGTCATTCATGATTTCAATACCTTGCGTGCGAGAGCGACAAGCGCCATCAAGAGGATCGTCAAGAGGATGAGAAGCGTCGAGGCGGCAGCCACGACCGGCGTAAGATCCTGCCTGAGCGTGGCCCATACTTTTACCGGCAGGGTCTGCAGCGTTGGGCTTGCCATGAAGATCGCCACAACCACCTCGTCCCAGGATGTCAGGAACGAAAAGACAGCGGCGGAAAATATCCCGTGGCTGATTGCAGGCAGCGTTACGCGGATCCTCGCCTCAAGCGGCGAGGCGCCGCAAAGTATCGCCGCGTCCTCGATGGACTTATCGAAACCTTCAAGCGCGCTGGAAATGGACAGAATGGAGAACGGAAGAGCAAGGACGAGATGCGAAATCACGAAGCCCGCCAAGGTTCCACCGAGGCCCACCCTTAGAAAGAAGGCGTAGAGTGAGACGGCAAGAACGACGACGGGAAGGATCATCGGCGTCAGGAAAAGCGCCTTCAGCGCGTCACGGAACAGGAACGTTCCCCGAACCAACCCGAACGACGTTACAAGGCCGAGCAGAACGGAAAGCACGGTGACGATCGATGCAATCTTAAAGCTCGTCCAGGCCGCTTCCAGCCATCGGGGATCGGCCAGAAGTTCCCGATACCATTGCAGCGTCCAGCCAGGAGGCGGAAAGATCAGCCACTGCGAGGATCCAAAGGAAAGGGCCGCGATAAAGAAAATCGGCAGCAGCAAGAATGCAGCCGCCAGGATGGTGATCGTCAAAAGCGCGTATTTCCACCAGCCGAGACGATCGAAGTTAAGCAGCATGTCAGCGCCCTCCGGTGTTCTGGCTGCCAAAGAAACGCAGCTGAACGACATAGAGCGAAAGCGTTACAACGAGGAGTACCAGGGCAGCCGCTCCCCCCATGCCCCAATTGACCAGGGACTGGACGAACTGGGCAATCAGCTCGGCCAGCATCATGTTCGCCGTACCGCCGAGAAGCGAGGGGGTAACGAAATAGCCAAGCGACATGACGAAGACCATGAGGGCACCGGCAGCCATGCCCGGCACGGCCAGCGGCAGGAGAACGCGCGTGAGACATTGCCCCCGGCTGGCACCGCAAAGGGCAGCCGCCTGCAGGATTGCCGGGTCGATCTTCTTGATCACGCCGTAGAGCGGCAGGATGATGAAGGGCAACATGATATAGGTCATGCCGATCGTCACACCTGTCAGATTGTTGACGAGCGGCAACGGTTGATTGATGAGCCCCATGCCCATCAGCATCTTGTTGATGAGACCAGTCCGTTGCAAAAGCACCATCCAGGCATAGGTGCGCGCCAGCAGATTTGTCCACATCGAGAGCAGCAGGATCGCAAAAATCACCGATGCCAGCCTTCCAGGCATGATTGCCAGCGCCCAGGCAACGGGAAAGCCGATCGAGAGCGAAATAGTGGTCACCAACCCTGATACGATGAAGGTATTGGCGAAAATCTTGAGATAGGTTGCAGATCCAAGCAGCTCAGCGTAGTTGCCGAACCCGGGAGCCGGTTCCAATACACTTCGCAGCAACAGTGCCGCCACCGGCACGATGAAGAAGATGGCCACGAAGGTAAGAGCCGGGACGATCCCGCTGAAACCTGTTGGCCTGAGCGCTCTTGGCACCGGCGCACTCACGCTTGAAGCATCACTATAGGTCGACATGACAGTCCTTCCTGCCCGAACGTTCCGACAAGCGCCGCAGATCCTCGGGGCCGACCGAGCACGCTGCGCTTTGAGCACGGCGGGCATGGGGCCACCGTGCATTGCGCTGCATTTTCAACCTATTTTGCCTGCCATGCATACCACCGCTCGCCGATGGCATCCCGGTTTTCTGCCCAATAGCTCATGTCCGCATTGACTTGGCTGGCCGTTTGCTGATCCGGCAGTGTCTTGGCCGTCTCGGCATCCATCAACTTGGCCGATTCCAGATTGATCGGCGCGTATCCAGTGGCTTTTGCAAGCGCTGCCTGTGGTTCTGCCGAGGTTGCCAATGCGATGAATTTCATGGCCGCCTCAAGATTCGGAGCGCCTTTCGGAACGACAAGCGAATCCGCGGCGGTAATATTCTGCTCCCAGGAGGTCTCGGCGTTAACGCCGCTTTTAGCGAGGGCTGTCATGCGGCCGTTCCAGAGGCTTCCGAACGGTGCTTCGGCGGATGCCAGCAGCTGCTGCGACTGGGCGCCGCCGGACCACCAGATAATCTCCGACTTGATCGTATCGAGCTTCTTGAATGCTCGATCGAGGTCAAGCGGATAGAGCTTGTCGGCGGCAACACCGTCAGCCAGGAGCGCCGCCTCAATCACACCAGGCGCCGACCATTTATAGAAGGTGCGCTTGCCTGGAAATTTTGCCGTGTCGAACAGATCGGCCCAGGTCTTCGGGCAAGCAGCAACCGCATCCGCATTGCAGCCGATCACAAAGGAATAGTAGAAGCTGCCGACGGAATAATCCGTTACGAAACGCGGATCGAGCTTGGACTTGTCGATGACGGAGAAATCCAGCTTCTCAAGCAGTCCGTTCTTGCCTGCCTGCGCGGCATAGTCACCTTCGACATCGACGACGTCCCAGGTTACCTGGTTCGCCTCGACCATGGCCTTCAGCTTGCCGTAATCAGTGGGGCCATCTTGCACCACTTGCAGTCCGGTCTTTTCCGTATATGAGTTCGCCCAGGCTGCCTTTTGCGCGTCCTGCGTCGTCCCTCCCCAGCTTGAGAAGACGAGCGTTTCGGCTTTTGCAGGAATGGCTACTGCCATGATTGCCGCCAAGGCCGTGAATGCAATTGTGTGTTTCATGTTCCCTTTTCCTTGTTTTGGAGTGTCTAATGCGCATTCCTATGCCGGCAATCCGTTCCCGCTTTTTGGAGAGAAACTGGTTGCCTTCATAATCTTGTTTTCCGCCACTTCGATCAGATCGCGAATTTTCGGCAGAAAGGCCTGCCACTGAGGGTCAGCCATAAGGCGCACGCGCCTTGCCTCACGGTCGTCCAGGCTCGAGAACGCCCAGATGTGGACAATCTCGTTGATGGTGCCGATCTCCGAATAGAAATAACCGACGAGGTTGCCGAGATGGCTCTTTTGAATGGCGATCCCCTCCTCTTCTACAACGTTCAGATATTGCGGGATCGCACCGTTCTTCAGTCTGTAAGTCCGGATCTCGTAAAACATCGCCATCACCGCATCACGAAAGGATCAGGGATCGGGTCGTCCGAGGTCCTCAGCCAGATCGTTTTTGTCCGAGTGTAGTCGAGCGCTGCGGCCATGCCGCCTTCCCTGCCATGCCCGGACAGACCGAAGCCACCAAATGGCGCGATCGGCGAGACGGCGCGATAGGTGTTGACCCAGACGATGCCGGCGCGAATGCCCTTCATCAGGCGATGAGCACGCGTCAGGTTTTGAGTGAATACGCCAGAGGCAAGCCCGTAATGCGTATCGTTGGCAAGCGCGAGCGCTTCGGCTTCTGTTTCGAACGAGACGACGGACAGAACCGGACCGAAGAATTCGTTGACCAGCGAAGGGGAATTGACGCCGTCGCAGTCAAGAATTGTCGGCGGGAAGTAATAGCCCTCACCGCCGGGCCTGTGGCCGCCGGTGACAAGGCGGGCACCGCTTTGAACGGACTTGTCGACGAGCGCTGCTATGTGCTCCTGCTGGCGCCGTGTTGCAAGCGGACCGACCTCGGTCGCCATGTCCAACGGCGCACCGATAACGATCGCCTCAGCCTTGCCCTTCAAGAGGGTCAGGAACTCCTCCTTGACCCGCCGCTCGACAATCAGGCGCGAACCGGCGACACAACTTTGACCGGTCGCAGCAAAGATGCCTGCGACCTGAGCATTGGCAGCACTCCCAAGGTCGGCGTCGGCGAAAACGATGAAGGGTGACTTGCCGCCCAGTTCGAGCGACGTGGAGGCAAGGTTCTCCGCCGAGTTTCGCACGATATGACGCGCCGTTTCGGGGCCACCGGTGAAGGCAACATGCGCGACCTTGGGATGGCGGCTGAGTGCTGCCCCGCAGGATGCGCCAAAGCCGGTGATGATATTGACGACGCCCGCAGGAAAGCCTGCCTCGTGAATGAGGCGCGCAAATTCCAGAAGCGGCGCCGGCCCGTCTTCCGAGGCCTTGACGACCATCGTGCAGCCGGCCGCAAGAGCCGGCCCGATTTTGACGGCAGACAGGAACAGCTGGCTATTCCAGGGCACGACCATCGCAACGACACCGATCGGCTCACGGCGAAGCCAGACATCCATGTCAGGTTTGTCGATGGGAAGATAGGATCCTTCAATCTTGTCGGCGATGCCCGCGTAATAGCGATAGTAGTCCGCGACATAGGCGATCTGGGCCGACGTTTCCCGGATGATCTTTCCGGTGTCGCGAGTCTCGAGCTCTGCCAGCTTCTGTGCGTTGGCTGCGACCAGATCAGCGAGCCGGTAGATGAGCTTGCCGCGTTGCGTGGCCGTCATCTTTGACCAGGCCCCGTCATAGAGTGCCTGTTCAGCGGCGTTGACCGCCCGATCCACATCACCCTCGCGCGCTTCCGGCAAGTCAGCCCATTCCTTCCCGGAGGCCGGATCAACGCTTGGGAAGCGTGCTTCACCGTCTAGGAATTGACCATCGATATAATACTGGAAACGCTGCATAGGCTTCACTCCGCAAATGCCGGCATCACTTCGGCGATAAAGCGCTGAAGCGATGCTTTCTTGCGCTCGAAGCTCATGCCCGTATCGATCCAGAAGGAATATTCGTCATAACCCATGGCCTCATAGGTCTTGAGGCGCGAGATTACGGTTTGTGGACTTCCCACAACGTTGTTGGTGCGCATGACGGCGTCCGACAGCATCACGTTCGATCGAATATCTCCGTCCGGAATGCGTTCAATCAGGCCCTGCGTGATCGGCTTTTCGTTTTTGAACCAGGCAAAGAAATAATTGTAGTAGACGCTCAGTTCGTGGGCAGCCTGGGCGATATCCTCCTCGGTGGAACCGACATAGGTGTGCCGAAGCAGCATGATCTTAGGCCGGTCCATATCCGGGTTCGTGGCACAGGCATCGTTGAAGCGACCCATTAGTGTCTGGACTTCGTCATCACCCTGCCAAAGCGGGGTGACCTGGACGTTGCAGCCGTTGGCGACAGCGAATTCGTGGGAATTCGGATCGCGCGCCGCGACCCAGATCGGCGGATTCGGTTGCTGCAGCGGTTTCGGCGCCGACGTGGTTGACGGAAACTTGTAGAACTCGCCGTCGTGGGCGTAGTCACCCTTCCAAATACCTTTCACAGCCGGAATGAGCTCGCGCATGCGCTGGCCGGCGGCCCAGGCATCCAGACCGGGAAGCAGACGCTCGTATTCGAACGAATAAGCGCCACGGGCAATCCCGATATCGAGCCTGCCGTCGCAGATGATGTCGGTCATGGCTGCCTCGCCGGCAAGCTTGAGCGGATGCCAGAAGGGTGCGATCACCGTTCCTGTGCCTAATCTCACTCGCGACGTCCGACGCGCCAGGTCAGCGATGGTCACGAAGGGATTAGGCGCGATGGTGAAATCCATGCCGTGATGCTCGCCCGTCCAAATCGCATGCATGCCACCCTTGTCAGCGATCTCGCAGAGAGCCACGAACTCGTCATACAGGCCTTTGTGACTCTGGCTTGCGTCGAGGCGTTCCATGTGGACGAAGAGAGAAAACTTCATGCTTGTGCCACCTTCGCTGCAACCGGGCGGACCGTACCAACAGACTCATCCCCGAAATAAACCCCGAAATTGCCGATCGAACTCTCCAGTGCAAAACGCGCGATGATATCGGCCGTCGAACTTGTCTTGAATTGCTCGGCAGTGAGTGTTTTGGGCTTCAGGAATCGTCCAGCGGCCGGATCGCCTTCCGATGCAAAGGCACGGTAGACTATGTGCTGCTTTCCCTCGCTCTTGTCTTCATAGACCGAATACAGGAAACCGATCGTAACCTTCAGCCCGGTCAGATCTTCAAGATAATCTCGCAGAATTTCGGTCGGGCTGCCTTCCTTGCCGTCGCAGCCCGGCAGCGAGAGCATGTCATCGCCGAGAAGGAGAACATCGCCGTCGCGCTCCAGAACGGCACCGAGCTCAATATTGCCTTCCGCTGCGGCAGAAACGGCCCGGCTTGCAAGGATTGGAGTGAAGTAACCGCCGCGGGCATAGCCCAATCCGTTGCGGCCGGTATTCTCGAAGGCCGTGATGCGCCCCATCAGGATAACGTGGTCGCCAGCTTCCACCATCTTTTCCATGGCGCACTCGAACCACGCCGCGACATTTGCGAATATTGGACTGCCGGCCTTGCCTTCAGACCATTCGACTGCGGCGAAACGGTCCTCGACTGGCCGCGCAAAGGTGTTCGACACATCTTTCTGACTTTCCGAGAGGACGTTGATTGCAAAGTGCTTCGCACCCGTCATCGTCGCATAGTTGCGTGAGGTCTTTGCCAAGCAGACAAGCAGGAGAGGCGGATCGAGGGACACCGACGTAAATGAGTTAGCTGTAAAGCCGATCGGCCGGTCGTCGCAATCGCGGGTGGTCACGACCGTTACACCGGTCGGAAAAGCGCCGAAGGCGTCTCTCAGTGCGCGTGGATCGATGGACTCTGGCGTCATCTCGGCTCCTCCTCTCGATGTTCAAGCCATTCCGCAAGCAGCCTGTTCACGGTATGAGGCGCGGTGAGATTAACCATGTGCCGATGCCCGTCGACGATACGAGCCCAGCCATTTTGGGTCATCGCCGCCATCTGCGTCGCCATTTCCGGTGTCGAATTGGGATCGTCGGAGCCTGTCAAGAACAAAGCCGGGCAGCGGACATCTCGCCAGCGTTCCGCATAGGTATCGTCGCCACCGGCAAAGGCGCAATAGGCGATAGCGTAACCCTCGGGATCGACCATGCCCAGCCAGCCACGCGTGAGATCACGCGCGGAAAGGCTATTGTCATCGTCGCCGAACCAACGTTTCAGCGGGCCATCACGGTCGACGCCGTTGGCGCGGATCGCGGCTGCGCGAGACATGACCGCTGCTTTCGCCTCGGGATTGCGGCGATAGACGCCGTTAAGATATGCGACCCGCCGGATCCGCCTGCCGAAGGTAGCAGCAGCTCCACCGGAGATCAGAGCTCCCATGGAGTGGCCGGCAACATTGGCGGCATCGATGTTCAACTCGTCGAGAAACCGGCCGAACCAGGCAACGAAGTCCTCAAGTTTGCTTCCAGTCGGCAACTTGGCGCTTTCTCCATGTCCAGGCATGTCCACGGCGACGACACGATGCGTCTTTGCAAACATCGCGATCTGCGGGGCCCAAGCCTCGACCCGCATGCCGACACCATGGATCAGAACCAACGGTTCGCCTTCACCGGCCTCGAAGTATGAGACGCCGTTGATGGTGTGCTGGCGCTGGAAGTGCATCGATGCCTCTTCCGACGATGTGGAGTGTCTCGTTTGCATGGCGCCAGCTGACCTTTCTTAAACGCCTGCAGGATTGGTGACGTCGTGGCCAAGATCCTTGAGGTCTTGATAGCGGTCGCCGATGCGATGATGCGGACGCCCCCCAACGGACGCACCCAGGGCTACGACGATCTCGTCGGCGGCCGGGGCATCAGGAATGGCTGTCTGAATGGTTAGGTAATGCGAACGGCGGCCCTCGTCGTTCTTGTCCATCAGCGGGATCATGATCGGCGCATTGGCCGGGCCACGGGTATTGCAGAAGGCAAGATAAGACTTGGCACCGACGGCATTGCGGTAGTGATTGCCAAAACGCAGTGTGTGGATCAGCGCTGAAGCGTGTTCGATTTCACCGTCGAGACCGACGACCGCGGCTTTGCCATAACCTTCGACGGCTTCGCCCGAACCAACGGCTTCGATGATCATGCGAGTCAGCAATTCTCCGAGCACAGGGGCGCCCGCATGGATTTCCGGCTTAAGGTCCTCGACAAAGCCTTTGCCTGCCCATGGGTTCTTAACCACCGCGAAAGCCGAATACAGTTTCAGCGGCAGCGGCGCGGCTTTTTCGCCTTCGATCAAGGTAGTTTCAACTTGCAACAGCGTCTTGCGAATCTGGATGCTCATGCGACGTCCTCAGCTACATATGGTGTTATGGTATGCCATAATATTAATTCGTCAATAGCCTTATTCGGAACAAGCGGCTGCGGCGCTTCTTCAGTAGATTTTGTATCCCGATCAGTTACTTAGAGAATTCTTGCTCGATCCCGCCCCCACCTTGCGAGGCCATAGAGGCGAACCATTCCGTCTCGTTCAGAGCCTAATTTTTGCTCCTCGGCGCGTCTCCATCCGATCTCGCAAGCCGCTTGTTTCGCGAACTCCACATGATTGTCACTGAGAGCTTCGGACGGGACACGAAGACCCGCCAAGCAGTCATTTCGAGACGTTCAAGGAGAATCTCGACGACCATTGCTGTTGATGAGGTGACAAAGTGGCGATGACTGCGTGAACGCACTTTGCAACAATCGCCACACGGTAACGGCTCCGACCGCGCTCATTCTGACGCGCGTATTCGCCGATGGACCTGATTTTTGGCCGAATGTGCAGCTCCGCACCGATTTGTGGGAAGCAATGTACTATTTGAGCGAATAGAACACGCCAAACCTCTTGCTTCCGCGACGTGAGTAAGCAGCAGCGCCCGGCAATGACCGCTGTGCTTCACGTCAACGACGAAGATGTCAGACAGCCGGCGATTGGGCAGAAATCACGGCCTCGGCGATGGCTGCCGCACTTGTTACATGGTCCATCGCAGCGCGATAGGCGCCTTCACCATCGCCTCGCCTGATCGCCTCGATGATCCGCTCCATCTGTGCGGGACCCTCGACGTTGCGGTTATCCGTCTTGATCGTCATCGAGCGGAGATGATTGATCCTGACAGTCAGAAGATTGACAATACCCCAGGCAACGTGGCGATCGACCTTGCTGAAGAGCACCTGGTAAAAGGCCGAGGTACTGGCCAGCACGCCCGGCATGTCTTTTTTGCGGTAACAGTGGCGAATATCATCCAGCGCCCCCTCGAGCGCTTCAACGATTGTAGAATCGCGACGCTCGGCGCACAGGCGCGCCGCCATGCCCTCTAGCGCCCCGCGTATTTCATAGATTTGTCGCGCTTCATCAGCATCGAGCCGGGCTACGATCGGGCCCTTGTTTGGAAGATTTGCAACAAGGCCTTCCGACTCAAGATGCCGTAGCACCTCGCGAACAATCGTCCGACTGACGCCAAGCTGGGCGCAGAGATCGCGCTCCACCAGACGATCGCCGGGCATGAAATGACCGCTGTCGATTGCCTCGCGAACCTTGTCCAGCGCCAGTTCGCGCAGGGTTTTCGCGGGCCGTTCCACTTTGATCGTCGAATCTTTCAAACCAATCGCCATTGTCCGCCTCTGTCTTGATATGCCATGCTCGCCGGCGTCGCCCGGAATTGAACCGACCACACCATATTATGGCGTACCAAATACTTATCGACAGGGTCGGGCGATTGCAACTGGCGGCGCAGTTATTCGCGCACGCTGCATTTTACCCCATGCGCTCGGACGCGTAGCTCCCCGGGCTTGGCGGAAAGACGATGGTGCGGTTGCCGTTGATGAAGGTGCGGCGATGGATATGCGCGTGTATGGCGCGCGCCAGAACCTGCGCCTCGACGTCGCGGCCCAGCGAAACATAGTCTTCAGGGCTCTGGGCATGGGTGACGCGCACCGTGTCCTGTTCGATGATTGGGCCTTCATCGAGGTCTGCGGTGACGTAATGAGCCGTCGCGCCGATCAGCTTTACGCCGCGACCGTAGGCCTGCTTGTACGGATTGGCGCCCTTGAAGCTCGGCAGGAAGGAGTGGTGGATATTGATGATCTTGCCCGACATCTCGGTGCACATGCGATCAGAAAGGATCTGCATGTAGCGTGCGAGCACGATGAGTTCGGTGCCGGTTCCTTCCACCAGGTCCATGATCCTGGCTTCCGCCTGCGGCTTGTTCTCCCTGGTCACCGGAATATGGTGGAACGGTATATCATGATTGACCACCACCTTCTGGTAATCGAAATGATTGGAGACGACGCCGACAATATCGATCGGCAGCGCGCCAATTTTCCAGCGATAGAGAAGATCGTTGAGGCAATGGCCAAAGCGCGAGACCATCAGCATGACCTTCATGCGGCGCGCCCCATCGTGGATCTTAGCTTCCATCCCGAACTTTGCGGCGATCGGCTTTAGACCTTCGGTAAGCTCCGCAAGACCGAGGCCCGCTTCAGACAGGAAGCTGACACGCATGAAGAAAAGACCGGTATCGAGGTCGTCAAATTGCGACGAGTCGATGATGTTGCAGCCGGCGTCCGCCAGGTAACCGGACAAGGCGGCCACGATGCCGCGCGTTGATTTGCACGTGACCGTCAGGATGAATTGCGTCATGGCAGGCTCTCTTGGCAGTGATGTCAAAAACACAGCAGTGCACAGCGCGGAGGAAGGCCACGAAGGGCAGCGGGGAAAAGATCAGACGTCGAGGGTCGTTTCATGCTCCCAGGCGGTAAACTGCGAGCAATAGGTGTTCCACTCGCCCTGCTTTAGCTTCAGATAGGCCGCCGAGAACTCCGTGCCGAGGGCGGCTTGCAGTTCGGTGTCTTTCTCGTACGCACGAAGCGCATCCAACAGATTGAGCGGCAGTTTAGGGGCATCGGTCACAGTATGTCCGTCGCGGTACATGTCGATGTCGTGATGCGGCCCCGGATCGGCGTTGCTGCGAAGTCCAGAAAGTCCCGCCGCGATGATGATGGCCTGCAGCAGATAGGGATTGACCGCACCGTCGGGCAGCCGCAACTCGAAGCGGCCAGGGCCCGGCACGCGCACCATATGGGTGCGGTTGTTGCCGGTCCAAGTCACCGTGTTCGGCGCCCAGGTCGCACCGGAGATCGTCCGCGGCGCGTTGATGCGCTTATAGGAATTGACTGTCGGATTGGTCACCGCGGCCAGCGCCGAGGCATGTTTCATGATGCCTCCGAGGAAGGTCTTGCCCTTGGCGGAAAGACCAAACGGCATCGCTTTGTCGGCAAACGCATTGTTTCTACCCTCGAGGTCCCAGACCGAGATATGGGCATGGCATCCGTTGCCAGTCAGGCCCTTGAAGGGCTTCGGCATGAAGGTGGCGCGAAGACCGTGTTTCTCGGCAACCGACTTCACCATGAATTTGAAGAAGGAATGCTTGTCTGCCGTCTGCAGCGCATCGTCATATTCCCAATTCATCTCGAACTGGCCGTTGGCATCCTCATGATCGTTCTGATAGGGCTTCCAGCCCAGTTTCAGCATGCAGTCGCAGATCTCGGCGATGACGTCGTAGCGGCGCATGACAGCCTGCTGATCATAGCAGGGCTTTTCGGCATTATCGAACTCGTCGGAAATCTTCGAACCATCTGGCGAGATCAGGAAGAATTCCGGCTCGACACCGGTCTTGACGCGCAGGCCCGCCTTTTCAGCTTCACCAATCAGTCTCTTGAGGAGAACCCGGGGAGCCTGCTCGACCGGTTGATCTTCCATGACGCAGTCGGCTGCGACCCAGGCCACATCTTTTTTCCAGGGAAGCTGGATGACCGACGATGCGTCCGGAATGGCGAAAAGATCGGGATGGGCAGGCGTCAGATCGAGCCAGGTGGCAAAGCCCGCAAAACCCGCGCCGTCTTTTTGCATGTCTGCGATCGCTTCGGCCGGCACGAGCTTGGCGCGCTGGCCTCCAAACAGATCGGTAAAGCTGATCATGAAATATTTGATGCCGTTGTCCGCGGCATATGTCGACAGATCCAGTGTCATGTCATTCCCCTTTTTGTATTCAGACACTCAACGGAAACAAGCCGCATCCTCCCAAATGCGGCTCACTATTTCGATGCGGTTTCAGAAACCTCCCTTGCCCGGATACCAGCTCGTCCCAGCGAGCGGGATCTGCGCCATGGCAGCCGCTTCCATGGTCAGCGCGCAAAGATCTTCCGGCTCCAGGTTGTGCAGATGGTTCTTGCCGCAGGCACGAGCGATGGTCTGGGCTTCGAGCGTCATGACCTTCAGATAGTTGGCGAGGCGGCGGCCGGCGGCGATCGGATCCAGGCGAGCCGCCAGTTCCGGATCCTGTGTCGTAATGCCAGCCGGATCCCTGCCTTCGTGCCAGTCATCATACGCGCCCGCTGTGGTACCGAGCTTTCGGTATTCGTCTTCCCATCTCGGGTCGTTATCGCCCAGTGCAACCAGCGCCGCCGTACCGATGGCAACGGCATCGGCACCGAGCGCCAGAGCCTTTGCGACGTCCGCACCGGAGCGGATACCGCCCGATACAATCAGTTGCACCTTGCGATGCATTCCGAGATCCTGCAGGGCCTGAACTGCGGGGCGGATACAGGCGAGGATCGGCATGCCGACATGTTCGATGAAAACGTCCTGCGTGGCCGCAGTGCCACCCTGCATGCCGTCGAGGACAACGACATCCGCGCCAGCCTTCACCGCCAAAGCGGTATCGTAATAGGGACGCGCGCCCCCGACCTTCACGTAGATGGGCTTTTCCCAATCGGTGATCTCGCGCAGTTCCATGATCTTGATCTCAAGGTCGTCCGGGCCGGTCCAGTCCGGGTGGCGGCACGCCGAACGCTGGTCTATGCCCTTGGGAAGGTTGCGCATGTTGGCGACGCGATCGGAGATCTTCTGGCCAAGCAGCATGCCGCCGCCGCCGGGCTTTGCGCCTTGGCCGACGACCACCTCGATGGCATCGGCACGTCGCAGATCCTTGGGATTCATGCCGTAACGCGACGGCAGATACTGGTAGACCAGTATCTGTGAATGGCCGCGCTCCTCATCGGTCATCCCGCCGTCTCCGGTGGTGGTGGAGGTCCCGGCAATCGTCGCACCGCGTCCGAGCGCTTCCTTGGCATTGCCGGACAGGGCGCCGAAGCTCATGCCGGCAATGGTGATCGGCGTCTTCAGGTGAATGGGCTTCTTGGCGAAGCGCGTGCCAAGGACGACCGATGTGTCGCACTTCTCGCGGTAACCTTCGAGCGGATAGCGCGAGATCGACGCGCCGAGAAACAGCAGGTCATCGAAATGTGGAACCTTGCGTTTGGTGCCTGCGCCACGAATATCGTAGATGCCGGTCGCCGCAGCGCGGCGGATTTCCGCCAGCGTATAATCGTCGAAGGTCGCAGACTTGCGCGGCGGGGTATAGGGGTTGTGATAGCTCATGATGGTCCCTCGCCTTAATACGCGTCGGCGTTGTCGATATTGAAATTGTAAAGATTGCGGGCCGAGCCGTAACGCTTGAATTCCTCGGGCCTCACTCCGGTCACGCCCGCCTTTTCGAGGAGTTCGGCCAGCTTCGTCAGATGCTCGGGACGCAGCTCCTTTTCGATGCAGTCGGCACCCAGGCTCTTGACCGAGCCGCGCACGAAAAGCTTCGCCTCGTAAAGCGAATCGCCCAGCGCATCGCCGGCATCGCCGAGCACCACCAGATGACCGGATTGGCCCATGAAGGCGGACATGTGGCCGATATTGCCATGAACGACAATGTCGATGCCTTTCATCGAGATGCCGCAGCGCGACGCTGCATTGCCCTTGATGACCAGCAGACCGCCACGGCCCGTTGCACCCGCATACTGGGAAGCGTCGCCTTCGATCACGACTGTGCCCGACATCATGTTTTCCGCCACGCCCGGGCCTGCAGAACCATGAACGGTAACGGCTCCGCCGTCGTTCATCCCGGCGCAGTAATAGCCGACGGACCCCTTCACATCGACCGCGACAGGCGTATCGATGCCAACGGCAACCGAATGGCTGCCGCGCGGATTGACGACCTCGAAGGAAAGATCGTTCGAGCCCTGCTGGATGCTGTGCAGGGCGCTGTTGAGTTCACGCAAAGGGGTGACGGCGAGATCAATGACAGGCATGTTTTCAATAACCCTTGGAGAATGCGCAGGAGGTGCCGCTCAGGCGGCTTTCTGGTGATCCCAGAAATAGACGGTTGCAGGCTCAGGCTCCCAGACGCGCGCCGTTTCGATGCCCGGCAGGTTGACGAGCGCCCGGTATTCGGAACCGAAAGCGACGTACTGGTCCGTTTCGGCCATGACAGCCGGCTTGCAGGCAATCGGATCGCGCACGACGCCGAAGCCGGATTTGGTGCCAACCACGAAGGTGAAGAAGCCGTCGAGGTCGTCGAGCGCACCAGTCAGCGCCTGCCCGAGATCCTTGCCCTTGGCCATTTCGGAGGTGAGGTAGGCCGCTGCAACTTCCGAGTCGTTCTGGGTTTCGAAGGTCATGCCCTCCCGCACCAGCTCGCGGCGCAGGTTGTTGTGGTTCGACAGCGAACCGTTGTGCACCAGGCATTGATCGGAACCGGTCGAAAACGGGTGTGCACCGAGCGTCGTGACAGCCGATTCCGTCGCCATGCGGGTATGGCCAATGCCGTGCGAGCCGCCCATGGAGCGGACGCTGAAACGGGCGACGACATCCTTCGGCAGGCCGGTTTCCTTATATATCTCGACGCTGTCGCCGGAGCCCATGACACGCACATCGGGCCGAAGCGCGGTTAGAAGCGGCCGGATCGCCGGAAGTTTGTCCGCAGCGATCGCAATGACGGCATGGGTGCTCTTGATGCTGACCTTCGCCGGTATTCCGGCTTCTGCCAAATCATTTTCGAGTCCGGCGAAATCCGCCTCCGGCTTGGCCGACTGGATCGTCACCTTCGCTTTTCCCTCGGCAGCCGATCCGTAGATTGCGATTCCGGCAGAGTCCGGACCACGATCCGTCATGGTGATCAACATTTCCGAGAGCAGCTGCCCCAGCTGGGGCTCGAGGCTCCGGTCTTTGAGAAACAGTCCAACAATGCCGCACATGACCTGGCAACCTCCGTTCGTGTCTGAACGAGTGCTACCAGAGGGGTTGGCGATAATCAACTATGAAGAATAATTTTTTCTTTTAAGGCAATACACTAATCGCTGACGGCCTTCTGCTGCGGATAGGAAATGATCGAAAGATAGCGGCAGGGGAGCTTGACGAGTTCCTCCGGCCCATGTGGCGCATCCGCGTCGAAGAACAGGCTGTCGCCGGGTTGCATCCGGTAGAGGGCATCAGAATGGCGGTAGACCACCTCCCCTTCCAAAAGATAGAGAAACTCCATTCCGTCGTGCTGGAAGGTGGGAAAGACGTCGGATTCGGCAGTCAGGGTGATCAGATAAGGCTCGACCGTGACGCCGCTGGTATTATTGTCTATATGGCCGAGCAGGCTGTATTGATGTCCGGCGCGCGTGCCGCGGCGCTCGATATTCACCCCTTCACCCGCCTTGACGAAGGTTGCATTCCGTGGCTCCTCGAAGCGGCGAAAGAAGGCGGTCATCGGAACGCCGAGCGCCCTGGAGAGCGTTTGCAGTGTCGTCAGAGACGGCGAAATATTGCCGTTCTCGATCTTCGACAGCATACCGAGCGAGATGCCAGTCGCCGCAGACAGGTCGGTGACGGTGATGCCGAGCTTCTTGCGGAAATTGCGGACCTCGTGTCCGATCGCCATCTCGAGATTGTTGAGGCGCGGTTCGCGAACCGCGTGCGGATTCTGATCCAGCGCCACGGCATTTTCGATCTGTGTCTTGGAAGGCATGATGTCTCCGGAGAAAGCAAAATTTATCTTCTCAGGAAATCTTTCACGACTCAAAGGAAAAACCCACGCCCGTTCTCAATGGGCATGCGAGAGGCCTGTGTTTGGATGCGTTCCAGAACAGGCCGGACTTCAGAGAAAAACGCGCTCGGGTGGGTGTCAGACAATTCGCAGCCGACAGCTTGGGACTGACCGCAATATGCGCGAACCAGTCTCCTGTTATCTTAGCGCCGCGCATCCGTCGGGTTTTCACCGAACGTCGCTTTGAAGGATCTGGAGAAATGGCCGGGACTCGAAAAGCCGGTGGCAAAGGCGATCTCCGAAATCGACAGCGGGCTTTGCTCCAGCAGCCGGCGGCTGTGCCGTAGGCGCATCTGCCGGTAAGTGTCGAGGAAGGTCATGCCGCGATGCTTGAGAAAGAGGCGATCGAGATGGCGCGCGCTGATACCGGCCAGTCTCGCCATCTCGGCACGGCTGAGCGGATTTTCGATCGCAGTCTCCATCTTCTCCAACACGGTTAGAAGCGCCGGGTGATTGGTCCCGAAGCGCTTGGCGGCCGATGCCCGCTGCGGATCGCTCGGCTCGGCAACGGCAGTATGCAGGTACCAATCGCTCACCCGGCGGGCAAAATCGGCGCCCATCCGCTCGGAAATCACGGCGTGCATCATGTCGAGCGGCGCCACCCCTCCGCCACAGGTGACGCGTGCACCATCGATGACGAACCGCGCCTGGCGCGGGGAAAGATGCGGGAATGCCTCTTTCAGAACCGGGGCATGTTCCCAGTGGATCGTAAAGTCGCTGTTGTCGAGCAGGCCCGCCGATGCCAGCACGTAGGAGCCGCTCGATATGCCGCCGATCCGCAGGCCGTTTCGCGCGAACTTCCTCAGCGGCGCATGCAGGGAGGCAGTTGCGTACCAGTCTTGCGGATCGCCGCCGGCACAGACATAGATCGTATGACAGGTGCCCCCGGCCTCGGAAAGGCTGTTGCAATTGATCGTCAGGCCGGACGAACTGCAAACCGGAAGACCATCTGCCGATAACGGGATCGCTTCGTAAAGAGCACTCCCGGCAATCAGGTTTGCCGCCCGCAACGGCTCGGTCGCCGAGGCGTAGGACATCAGCGCGAAATTCGTCACGAGGACGAAGCCGATCCGCTGAAGGTTCTTCTGGTCGCCAGCGTTCATGTCCTAAATTTACATCATAATGTCCCATGAATGCAACACCGGATCACTTTCCCATGGTATGAGACCGGCAACAGGTCTTTCTTGGAAAGCAGCATCGATGCGCTACTCGGCACTGTCCATCTTCTTAAACGGGCTTTTTGGAAACAGGAACTGGGCGCCCGCCTGGCGGCAGCCCGAGCCCAAGCCGCATTACGACGTGATCATTGTCGGCGGTGGCGGACACGGCCTTGCGACGGCCTACTACCTCGCCAAGGAATTCGGCATCACCAATGTGGCGGTGCTGGAGAAGAACTATGTCGGTTCCGGCAATGTCGGCCGTAATACGACGATCATCCGCTCCAACTACCTGCTGGCGGGCAACAATCCGTTCTACGAGCTTTCCATGAAGCTGTGGGAGGGGCTCGAGCGCGATTTCAACTTCAACGCCATGGTGTCGCAGCGCGGCGTGCTCAATCTCTTCCACTCGGACGGGCAGCGCGACGCCTATACCCGCCGCGGCAACGCCATGCGGCTGCACGGCGTCGACGCCGAGCTTCTCGACCGCGCTTCGGTCGAGAAGATGCTGCCCTTTCTCGACTACGACAATGCCCGTTTCCCGATCCAGGGCGGCCTGCTGCAGAAGCGCGGCGGCACCGTTCGCCATGACGCGGTCGCCTGGGGCTATGCGCGCGGAGCCGATCAGCGCGGCGTCGACATCATCCAAGGCTGCGAGGTGACCGGCATCCGTTTAAGCAACGGGCAGGTCACCGGCGTCGAAACCAGTCGGGGCTTCATTAGCTGCGGCAAGCTGGCGCTCGCAGCAGCCGGCAATTCCTCGCAGGTCGCCCGAATGGCTGGCCTGAGACTGCCGCTCGAAAGCCATGTGCTCCAGGCCTTCGTCTCGGAAGGCCTGAAGCCTTTCATCGACGGAGTGGTCACCTTCGGCGCCGGGCACTTCTACGTTTCGCAATCCGACAAGGGCGGCCTCGTCTTCGGCGGCGACATAGACGGCTATAATTCCTATGCCCAGCGCGGCAATCTGGCGACGGTCGAACATGTGGCGGAAGCCGGAAAGGCGATGATCCCGGCGCTGTCGCGCGTCCGGGTGCTGCGCTCCTGGGGTGGCATCATGGACATGTCGATGGACGGTTCGCCGATCATCGACCGGACCCATATCGACAATCTCTACCTGAATGCCGGCTGGTGTTATGGCGGTTTCAAGGCCACTCCGGCGTCGGGCTTTTGCTTTGCCCATCTTCTCGCCCGCGGCGTCCCGCAGGAGACGGCGATGGCCTTCCGCCTCGACCGCTTTCAGCGCGGCTATCTCATCGACGAAAAGGGCCAAGGCGCCCAGCCCAACCTTCATTGATTTCGCGGATCAAGGACATTCGAAATGGCAAGTCTCGTGCCCTGCCCGCATTGCGGGTCAAGACCCAGAGAGGAATTCACCATCAAGGGCGCCGCCCTTGCGCGACCGAAGCCCGATGCCGGTCCTGACGATTGGTTCGACTACGTCTATCTGCGCGACAATCCCCGCGGTGCCTACGAGGAATATTGGCATCACACGTCCGGCTGCCGGCGGTGGCTGGTCGTCGCCCGCGATACGGTGACCCATGAGATCGCCGCATGCCGCGACGCTTCCTCTGGCGAGAAGGAAGGTACAGGCGCATGACATCCTTCCGTTTGCCGAAGGGCGGGCTGATCGACCGCTCCAAGTCGCTGTCCTTCACCTTCGACGGCAAAGCCATGCAGGGCCTTGAGGGCGACAGCCTAGCCTCTGCACTGCTTGCCAACGGCCGCCAGTTTGTCGGCCGGAGTTTCAAATATCACCGGCCGCGCGGCATCCTGACTGCAGGCGCAGCAGAGCCCAATGCGCTGATGACCATCGGCCGCGGCGGCCGCACCGAGCCAAATACGCGCGCCACCATGCAAGAACTCTATGCCGGACTCGAAGCGAAAAGCCAAAACCGCTGGCCGTCGCTCGACGTCGACATCGGCGCACTGAACAGCCTGCTGTCGCCCTTCCTCGGCGCCGGCTTCTATTACAAGACCTTCATGTGGCCTGCCGCGTTCTGGGAAAAGATCTACGAACCCATCATTCGCAAGGCCGCCGGACTGGGCAAGGCACCATATGAAGCCGATCCGGACGCCTATGATAAGTGCTGGGCGCATTGCGACCTGCTCGTCATCGGTGCCGGTCCGGCGGGGCTCGCTGCCGCGATCAGTGCCGGCCGGGCCGGCGCCCGCGTCATTCTCATCGACGAGCACTCGGTTGCCGGCGGCGCGCTTTTGAGCGAGACCGCATCGATCGGCAGCAAGGCGGCAGCCGATTTCGCAGCCGACTGCATCTGCGAACTCGAATCGTTGCCGAATGTCACCCTTCTGACCCGCACCACCGTCTTCGGCTGGTATGACGGCAATGTCTTCGGCGCCATCGAGCGGGTGCAAAAGCATGTGTCTGAACCGCAACCCAACGTCCCTGTAGAACGCCTCTGGCGCATTGTCGCCAAGCGCTGCGTTCTGGCGACGGGAGCGGAAGAGCGTCCGGTAGTGTTTGGCGGCAACGACATTCCGGGCGTGATGATGGCGAGCGCCATGCGCCACTACCTTAACCGTTATGCTGTTGCCCCCGGCAAGGCGACGGCGATCTTCACCACCAATGACAGCGGCTACGCACTGGCCCGCGATCTCGAAGCGCACGGCATTCATCTTGCCGCCATTGTCGACGCCCGCGAGCACGGCGGCAGCGGCTACTTTGGCCCGGCGCGCATCATCAGGGGTGCCGTGGTGTCGGATACCAAGGGCGGCAAGGCGTTGAGCGCAATCGATATCCGCTCAAACGGCCGCACGGAACGGCTGAATGTTGATGCCCTGGCAATGGCAGGCGGTTTCAGCCCGATCATCCACCTTGCCTGTCACCGCGGCGGCAAGCCGGTCTGGTCGGATGACAATGCAGCCTTCCTCGCACCGCGCAATCTGAACGGGATGGCACTCGCCGGCTCGGCTTGCGCCGTTAGCGGCCTTGCCGCCTGCCTTGCGGACGGCGCGCGGCAGGGCGCAGCCATGGCAGAGGGGCTCGGCTTCAAGGCAGCACCTGCTGAATTCGGCGCGGTGGAGAACGATATCGTCGCCTCGCCTGAAAAGGCGGTCTGGTCCATAGCCGGCGTGAAGGGCAAGGCCTTCGTCGATTTCCAGAATGACGTGCATCGCAAGGATTTCTGCCTTGCCGTCAGCGAGGGCTATGGCCATGTAGAGCTTGCCAAGCGCTACACCACCAATGGCATGGCGACGGATCAGGGCAAGCTTTCAAATATCAATGCCATCGGACTTCTGGCTGAAGCGCGCGGCGTCTCGCCGGCAGATGTCGGCACGACGACTTTCCGGCCTTTCTATACGCCTGTCTCCTTCGGCGCGCTGACAGGCGCCTATCACGGACATCATTTCCAGCCGGTGCGCAAATCGCCGCTGCACGGCTGGGCGGAAAAGAACGGCGCCGTCTTCGTCGAGACCGGCCTGTGGTATCGCTCCTCCTGGTTCCCGCAAAAGGGCGAACATACATGGCGCGAAAGCGTCGACCGAGAAGTGCTGAACGTGCGGCGGAATGCAGGGCTGTGCGACGTCTCAATGCTCGGCAAGATCGAGATCTGCGGCAAAGACGCGGCCCAATTTCTGAACCGGATCTATTCCAATGGCTTCCTGAACTTACCGGTCGGCAAAGCCCGCTATGGCCTAATGCTGCGCGAGGACGGCATGATCTACGACGACGGTACGACAAGCCGCCTTGAGGAAGACCGCTTCTTCATGACGACGACGACGGCCTATGCCGCAGGCGTCATGAACCACCTGGAGTTCTGCGCGCAGGCGCTGTGGCCGGATCTCGACGTTCGCCTCGCATCGGTCACCGACCAGTGGGCGCAGATGGCGATCGCCGGGCCAAAAGCCCGCTCTATTCTCCAAAAGATCGTCGACGACGACATCTCCGACGTTGCCTTCCCCTTCCTCGCAGCGAAGGAGATCTCTCTTTTCAACGGCACGCTTCACGGCCGCCTCTTCCGGATTTCCTTCTCGGGCGAACTTGCCTATGAGCTTGCGGTGGCGGCCGGTTACGGCGAAAGCGTTGCCGATGCCCTGATGGACGCCGGGAAAGTCGATGGCATCATGCCCTATGGCGTCGAAGCGCTCGGCGTCTTGCGCATCGAAAAGGGCCATGTCACACACAACGAGATCAACGGCACCGTCGTTCCGGCCGATCTCGGTTTTGCAAAAATGGTTTCGGCCGCGAAGGCCGATTTCATCGGCAAGGCCATGGTGGGGCGTGACGGTCTTGCGGCTGGCGACCGGCCGCGCCTGGTTGGTGTTGTGCCGCTCGATCCCAACCAATCCTTCCGCACGGGTTCCCACATTCTCTCCAAGGATGCGGCTGCAACGCTCGAAAACGACCAGGGCTACGTCACTTCAAGCGCGTTTTCACCCCATGTCGGATCGACCATCGGTCTTGCCCTCGTCAAGCGCGGATCCGAGCGGCACGGCGAAGAGGTGGTGGTTTGGAACGGCCTGCGCAACGAATTCACCCCCGCGCGCCTGTGCAATCCGGTTTTCTTCGATCCGCAGAACGAGAGGCTCCATGTCTGATTTCCGCCCGACCCTTCGCCCGGCGCTCGGCGCCAAACCGGTGATCTCTTCTACTGCCGTCAGCCTCTCTCCGCTTGCCGAAGGCGTCATCATTCATGTGCTCGCCCAGCCCGGCGAACGCGATGTAGCGTCCTTCCTCGACGGCCTCGCCAAACGGGCCGCCCTCGCCGTCCGTTCTGTTTCGCCCGGACAGTGGTTCATCGTTGGCGAAGAACCGATGGCATATCAGGACATGAAGGATCTGTTCGACGGGCTCGAACCGCGCGCAACCGGCGTCGACCAGAGCCATGGACGCGTGCGCATCCGGATCAGCGGCAAGTTGGCCAGGCGCGTCCTTTCGAAAGGCACGGCGGTCGATCTTGCGCCCGCCACATTCCCTGTCGGACAATCGGCAACGACGTTCATCGGACATATCGCGGCCCATATCACCTGTGTCGATGCCGACACATTCGAAATTATCGTGCTGCGAGGATTTGCCGAAAGCCTGTGGGACGACCTCGCGCGCATGAGGGCAGAATTTGGCTGAGCGCAGGTTTGTCAGGAATACCAAGGGAAGGATGGCGTACCAGCTCCGTGCAAACTCCGCTCGAGGCTTCGCCATGGCGGCGGGCAATCAAATCGTCCAGTCAGTCACCCCGCCACATCCGCCTCCACCACATCCACAGTCATCGTCCCCGCAGGATGATCCTCCGCTTCACAGAATTACAGCACATCCATGAATGCACTTGGGTCGGGAGCTGTCGAGGTCTGGCTCCTATCGTATGCGGCGAGGCTCGTTGTCAGATGAACATGCCGGGGGCCACACGTCGCGCCCTCTTGTGCCTGTCGCTCGACAGTTCAAAGGAGTTCGGACCTTGGTCCAAGTTGACGGCATTTCAATCGCGGCTAAATTGCCTCGGGCGGAAATGACCGGGGGCGGTTTAAGTGCTGGGGGTTTCATTCAGGGAAAGTGACCTGCGCTTGATGTCCGGCGCGGTCCAGGCATGGTACAGACACTTTGGCTTGGCACCCGAACCGCGATGCTCGGCCTTGCTGTGTAGTTCGGTGATCGACCTCTTCAACCAGGGTCATGGTTCCGTCGAAGATCTGACAGCCCTCTTAATCGCTCTTTACGATGGACCGAAATCCATGGAGCGCTCCATGCCATCTACCAAAGCCCATTAGCACTTGCTGACGCCTGCCGGCACGACCTCGGCTCGCTCGCGAACAGATCCAATAGCTTTCCGACCGAGCCAGACGCTGTCGTCGCCGTTCCCTCCGAAAGCATGCCCGTTCCTGATGCAGGACGAAATCGAATTATTCGTGACGGCTTCACCGGAAAAGGCAAGGAGGGTGGGTGTAACGCCTGCTTCCAATGAGCGATGATGCTGCCACTTTAACGGCTCACTGGAAAGGACGGAACTTTTCATCCTCCTGAATGTTTGCCGCAGTGGATGACGTGGCGCGTTCTCCTCCCTTATCCGAGTGCTACGGGAGATGGTCCCTCCCTCTCCAAGCACACCCAAGTGGACAAGAGCTTGTCTTCCTCCACGGCTTGCGGCGAGCCCTTGTCGCATTGCGGTTCTGCCACATGATTACGAACCGTTACGCTACGCGTTTGATCGGGATCGCCCTCTTAGCCGGCCATGGAAACCCACCTTGCATCAGCAAGGTTGGTGCCTCGTCGACGACATTTCGCGAAGATGTCGAGCGTGGGATCATAAACCTTTGTGGACACGTCCATGAGACCGAGAACACTGTGAAACAAGTTGTCATGAGAGTTTGGGAGCGCGGCATTCCGATCCAGGCATCCCATGTCAAACCCACCCGAGCGCTGCAGGTCATCGCCAATCCAAACAAGGAATGGGACATGGGTTTGCTGCGACGGCGCGAACACATATGGCGCGCCGTGCAAATAAAGGCCGTGCTCACCAAGCGACTCGCCGTGATCTGAAAGGTAGATGACCGATCCGGCAATCGTGGAAGAGCGCGCCTTCAGTTTATCGATCACCTGCGACACGATGTGATCGGTATAGAGGATCGAATTGTCATAGGCATTCTTGATTTCCTGCGCGGAGCAAGCGCCGAAGTCATTTGCCCGGCAATCTGGTACAAAGCGCCTGAAATCGTTTGGATATCTCGAGAAATAGGCCGGGCCGTGGCTTCCCAGCTGATGCAGGATCAAAACACTATCGCCCTTGACGGTGCTAAGCCAGGAATCCATGCGATCGAGAAGAATGGCGTCCAGGCATTCGCCGTCCTTGCAAAACCTTGGATCGGCAGAACTCGGGAGGAATTCGTAAGCGACGCGGTCGGTAACGTGATAACTGCCGGTATCATTGTCAAACCATGACACTGATACGTTTGCATGCGTTAGGACATCGAGTACGTTCTCTGTCTCAAGGCCCTTGCGATGTGTGTAGGCGCGGCGCGGATAGACCGAAAACATACACGGTATCGAGACGGCCGTGGACGTGCCGCAGCTCGTCGTGTTTGGAAAGTAGACGACGCCGCGCTCGCGGAGCTCGGGATTCGTATCCCGGCCATATCCGCCCAACGAAAAATCGTCTGCCCGAGCGGTTTCTCCCGCGACGATGACCGTCACCCGCGGTTTTGGCCCCAACCCGGTGGGATGTGCGTCCACTCCCAGTGGTTGCGCGGTAACCTCGGCATTCTGGGTCGCGTCTATTATGAACCGAACGGCGCTCGATATCGGAAAGAAGGGATTGAGTGGATCGAGGATGTCCCGGTGCGCCCGGCCGACCCCGGCAAAGGTTCGATAGTCGGAGCCGGCCGCCAGAGCGAAGATCCCGATGCATCCGACGATTATTGCGCTGTTGTGCCCCAGTTTCGCCAGGAATGGGCGATGCGCGACCCTTACCCAGACAACGACCAGCGATGGAAGGAGCCCGGTCATAAGGAGATGTGTGGCGAAGCGCAAAGTTAAGAGGTGCCCCGCTTCAGCACCCGTTGAGACGGCGGCGTTTCGGATCATCTCGCGATCAACGACCACACCGAACTGATCGGTGAACCAGGACGCCGCAGACGCGGTGATGATAAAGAAGATCAAAAATATCCTGGTTACGTATTTCGCAGAAAAGGCCGTGATTATGGCCATGCTCATTGCCGAGATGCCAACGGCAAAAAGAATGAACGCAAAGTGATCCTTTGCCAAATAGCCGAACGCCTTGGTCCAGAATGTCCAGTTCGTGACAAGAAGCAGATAAAGGGTCGTGACCGCGCAAATTGTCACGCTTCCGACGGTGGGCCGATAGCTATGCAAGACTTTGTTCATCCTAATGCATCCAACGCGCTCGATATCCTGGCGCGGTGCAAAAGACTGGAACTTTGGTGCTAAGGATTTCAGGCATGGTGCGCTTCCAGAGTGGGTAGCGCCTAGGTGGCTGAAGAACCTGACAGAGACCTGAACGGACGTCAGGCGACGACATTGCCGACGCCGGTCTCCTCTTCAAATGGCCTTGACATGACGCAGTTTCACCGGACGCGCGTCGCTATCGCGCCCATCGGCGTGCAACGCGTCAACGACTTGTACGAGCCGTTGAGCGATGCAGATGGCGCATATCCGCCACACGGGCATCATCGCCAGCAACATTCGAAAGCCCTGGATGGGACTGGAAATCAACCCGGTCCCGGTTCGAGCTTTAGCATCCTGGGCCTGGTATCATCGCGCGGGTTATCTCCCTAAAGATCGACCACACAGTCAGATATCGAAATTGGTCGGCAGCACAACGACATCGCGAATTGTGACATTTCGCGGCCTGGTCAGCATGAAGATGATGGCATCGGCCACCTCTGACGGTTCGATGAGGCTTCCGGATTCCTTCGCCTTTTGGAGATTTTCTTCTGGCCAGTCGGCAAGGAGCGCGCTGATCACCGGTCCGGGCGAAACCGAGCCCACGCGGATGCCCTGCTTGTTGACCTGGCGCCGCACGGTCTGAACGAAGCAGGTCATGGCCCATTTCGACGCCGAATAGACAGGCTCCCATGGAACGGGATAATGCCCCGCCACTGAACTTGTGACGATAATGTCTCCCGAGCCGCGCGCGATCATGTGCGGCAGAACATCATGGACGTTCTTCATGACTGCGTTGACGTTGAGGTTGAGCATCCGGTCAATAACGGCGGTGTCGGCCTCGATCAGGTCACCCCCGATGTAGGTGCCTGCATTGGCATGAAAAATATCGAGCTGGCCGGTCAATTTCTCGATAGACGGCATCAGGGTCGCGCAACTGGCGGGATCGAGAAGATCGATCACCAGGGGGATTGCGACATTACCGAGCTCCGCACAAACTGCGTCCAGCGCCTTCTGGTCGCGATCGACGAGCACCACGCGCGCGCCCTGCGCAACCATCGCCCTCGTGCTCGCCAGTCCGATGCCGGAGGCCGCACCCGTGACCGCCGCCACCATGCCTTCTAATTGCTTGACCATGCTCGTCTCCTTCTGCGTCAGATCAAATTCTGCAAATCCAGCCGCCACCTGACTCAATGGCTTCCCCACTGGCGTGCCGTTTCGAGGCATTGCTTCCACTCAACGACACCGTCAGTCGTTCCCGCGCTCCGCAGCGAACAGGCAGCCGCCGCATGGCCGAGCCAAAGACAGTCCTTGACTGCCCAGTCTTCGTGCAGGCCGTACATGAAGCCTGCCGCGAAGGCATCGCCCGCACCGTTCGGTCCGACAATCGCATTCCGAGGTATTTTGAAGGAGGGCACGAAGATCTTCTCTCCTGACCGCGTGACGGTGATCGCGCCTTCCGGAAAGTGGATGGCGATAAGCCGCATCGCGCCCTGGTGGAGCATGACGGCCGAGGCCGCCGCGCAGGCATCAACGTCAGTCCTGCCGTCCCGAGTGGTTTCCATCTCTGCAAGCGCCCCGATCTCTTTGTCGTTGACAATGAGCGTATCGAGATGCGGTAGGCAGGGCAGGATCAAGCCGCGCAGGCGTTCTGGCGTGACCGTGCAAAGTTCGAGATTGGTCTCAAGATGAGCGGCGCGAGCGGCTTTGAGCACTGTCACCCAGCCGTTGGCATTGTCGCCCCAGGGTGCATCCATCGTGGGATGGATGCCGGGAAGTCCGAGATGCAAGAAGCGCGCGGTGGTTCCCGAAAAATCGAAATGATCCGGCGAAAGCAGCGCCGAAACGCCGATCTGGGAAATATGTGTGCGCAGTCCACTTGCCTGCGAGATGAAGGCCTCGGTCGTATGAGTGGTCGCCTGGTCGCTGACATGCATCTGCCGATGGTCGAGACCAGCTCGCTCGGCTTCGGCGACGAGCTTTCGGCCGGCCTCGTCATTGCCCACCAATCCGATGGTTTCGACCGGGATTGCCGGGTCGAGCCTCTTGATGTCGATGGCAAGATTGCAGGCCGGGCCGCCGCCACGTTCCTCGAGCCCCCAGGCGATACCGACGCTGTCTTCCCTAGGCCATGCGTCTATCCTGCGATTTCGGTCGAGGCACCAGGTCCCGCCGGCGATGAAGCCGCGCCTTATCGTTCCGGCCATGCTCTCCTCCCTTGGCGGTGTCAATTCATCAGAACCTTTTCGGTAATGACCGTGTCGTCGGAGAGTGTCCGCATCGGCGTCTGCCCGCCTGCCTGCAGCGCGCCGTGATAGGCCTTGACCGCCTCCTCTGGTCTGAGATCACCATCCGCCACGGCCCGCATGAATTTCACCATGGCGAGCGGGTCTTCGGCGAGATTGATCTTGCGACCGAAAAGCGCCACGCGGGCGCCGTATTTCTCCGCCTGGTGGATGAGTTCGAACGTGTCGCGGGCAGTACCCGCACCGCCGCCCAGCACGCCGACGATCAGGCTCGGGTCGTAAGACGTGAGTTCCTCCAGCGCCTTCGGGCCATTGAACGGAATCTTCAGGAATTGCGGCCGCTGCGCACGTGTCAGCCCGGCCAGCGCCCGGCATATGCAATCATTTACGAAATGTGGCTGGAGATCGGGCAAAATACCGGTGTCGACGTTCGGATTGAAGACTTCGAGGAAATAATTGAAGCCGTTGTCGTGCGCGTCCTCTACGAAATCCAGGAAGGCGAGCAGCGAATTGTAGTCCGCGTCGAGATCGTTGTTAAAGGTGATCGAATAGAGGCCGAGATCGGTATGGCGCCGGTTGACCGACAGAGAAGCAGTGCGATAAGGCCGTGACGGCTGAGAGGCATAGGTCGCGCCGCGCCCCACCCAGATATCCGTCGCATCATTGGCGCGAATGGCGGGTTTAACATTGCTGCCTGCGTAAGCGCCGCTTTCCGTCAGCAGTTCGAGATTGGAGGCGGAGGTCAGCATGATATCGACGATGTCCTGGGTGATCACGGCCTTGATCTGGTCGAGGAATTCCGTCCGCGTCCGGTAGCGTGTGTAGGAGCAGTCCTTCTCGAGCCTCGGGCCGCAGGATGGAATGCTCGGCCCCATGTCGCCATCCTTCGCGTCCGCGATGATGAAATCCGTTCGCTTGTAGTTGCCGGCCCTGATCTTGGCGATTTTTGCGTCAAAGCGTGTCATGCGCTGATCCTTGGGAATCTCTGAGGCCGCCAGACCGGCGGCGGGAAGGTTTACAATTTGAGGCATCTGCCTCGCAAAGCCGTCAGGCGATCATGTAACCACCATCCACAGGCATCGACAGGCCGTTGACCATTGCTGCCTCGTCAGAGAGCAGGAAAAGAATGACCTCGGCAATGTCTTCGGGTTCGGCGAAACGGCCGACAGGAATGCGGTTGAGCATGCCGGCTGCCTTTTTTGGATCGCTCCAGGCCTTGATGGCCATGGGCGTGAGCGTCACGGTGGGATGCACGCCGTTGACGCGGATTCCCTTTGGCGCAAGTTCCTTGGCCATTACCCGGGTCAGCCCGTCGAGCGCGGACTTGGAAGCGCAATAGGCCGCGTGATCGAGAAGACCGACAAAGGCGGCGACGCTCGAGACGTTGACGATTGCGCCTTTCCGGCTGTTCTTCACCATGTCGCGGGCATATTCCTGCGAAATGATCATCGGTGCCCTCGTATTGACGGCGTAGAGAAGATCGAAGTTCTCGACCTTGAGATCGAGAAAGGACTCAAGCTCGGTCGTGCCCGCGCAATTAATCAGAAAATCGGCCGGTAGGGCCTTAAGGGCTGCAGCGCGCGTCGCGTCCGGATCGGCAAGATCGACCGCAATTGGGATACATCCGATTTCATTCTTCAGTTCCTCAAGATCGGCCGCCGAGCGCGATAGCGCGGTCACCTTGGCCCCACGCTGCGCCAGCATGACGGCAGTCGCCCGCCCGATGCCCTTGCCCGCGCCGGTCACCACCACATGCCTGTTCGAAAAATCCATCGCCAATACCTCCTACCAGCAAGTGAAGCCGCCGTCAGCCTTGACGGTCGCGCCAGTGATCAGGCTCGATGCGTCGCAGGCGAGAAAATGCACCACCGACGCAATCTCATGGGGCTGGCCCATCCGGCCCATCGGCGTGTCACGGATCCAGATGTCCATCATCGTCTTGTCGACCACGGTCTTCGTCATTTCGGTTTCGATGTAGGTTGGTGCGACGGCGTTGACGCGAACGCCACGTTCGGCCCATTCCACGGCGAGTGACGCGGTCAGGTGGTGGACGGCGGCCTTTGAGGCGTTGTAATAGGTCTGCAGCTGTGGACGGTTGACGATATAGCCGGACATCGATCCGATATTGACGATTGCACCACGGCCGGCCTTCAGCATGTAGCGGCCGAAGGCGCGATTGCACCAGAAGACGCCGTTGTAGTTCACATCGTTGACATTGAGCCAGAGTTCGTCCGGTGTATCCTCTGCGGCCGTACCGGTCCGGGCAATGCCTGCGTTGGCGACCAGCGCGTCGATGCGACCGTGCTTTGCGAAGATATCCGCAGCGGCTTTGTCGACGGCTGCGGAATGCGTGACATCGAGGACCAGCGCATCGGCTTCGACACCCTTGCCGGCCAAGGCCCGCCTGCCCGATTCGGCCACCGCTTCGTCGCGATCGATGATGACGATCCGGGCGCCCGCCTCGCCAAGCGCTTCGGCGCAGGCAAGGCCAATACCCCGTCCGCCGCCGGTCACCACAGCGGTTTGGCCATCCATCCGGAATTTCTCGAAGAACATGTCTTGCTCCGTGGCTATGCAGAATTAGAGACGCCGGCCGCCCTTTGCGTCAAACAGATGCACCCGGGCGAGGTCGATCCGCAGCGAGATAGCCTCGCCCGGCGGCGCGTCGATGCGGTCGCGAACGGCCGCCATGATGGCATCGCCGCCGAGATGTGCAAAGATCTGTGTTTCCGAGCCGGTGGGTTCGAGAACCGAGATTGTCGCAGGCATTCCGTCGGGCCGCACATCGATATGTTCTGGACGGATGCCGTAGATGACAGGCTGGCTGTGGCTCGGCGTTCCCTCTGGCACCGGCAGCACGGTGCCTTTGTCGCTGACAAAGGCCAGCCGGCCGCTTTCCATCGACAATCTGCCGGGAACGAAGTTCATCGACGGCGAGCCGATGAAACCGGCCACGAAGACATTGGCCGGACGATCATAGAGATCGAGCGGCGCGCCGATCTGCTCCACCCGTCCGTCGCGCATCACGACGATCTTGTCGGCCATGGTCATGGCCTCGATCTGGTCATGCGTCACATAGATGGTGGTCGTCTTCAGCCGCTGGTGAAGTTCCTTGATCTCGACGCGCATGGTCACGCGCAGCTTGGCGTCGAGATTGGAAAGCGGCTCGTCGAACAGGAAGACCTGCGGATCACGGACGATCGCGCGTCCCATGGCGACGCGCTGGCGCTGGCCGCCCGAGAGCTGCTTCGGGTAGCGATCAAGCAGTTTACCGAGATCGAGGATTTCGGCCGCCCTGCGGACCTTCGCTTCGATCTCGCTTTTTGGCGCGCCCTTGAGCTTGAGAGGAAAGCCCATATTGTCTGCCACGGTCTTGTGCGGATAGAGCGCGTAATTCTGAAACACCATGGCGATGTCACGGTCCTTGGGAAGGACGTCGTTGACGACCCTGCCACCGATGGCGACCGTGCCGCCGGAGATCGTCTCAAGCCCTGCAATCATCCGAAGCAGGGTGGACTTGCCGCAGCCGGACGGCCCGACCAGCACCACGAATTCGCCATCGGCGATGTCTATGCCGACACCGTGGATGACCGGCAGCGCACCATAATTCTTTGTAACGTTCTTGACGGTGACGTGAGCCATATGAGTTCCTCTATTGCGGCAGTGCGATCTGCATCTTGACTTCGCCCTTCGCAGCGGAAGCCGCGATCTCGAAAGCCCGAACGCTTTCGTCGAAATCGAATGTGCGCGTGATGAGCGGTTTCACGTCGATCGCGCCCGATGACAGCATCGCCACGCAGCGCGGAAAGACATGGGCATAGCGGAAGACATGCTCCACGCGCGCCTCCCGCACCATGGCCTTGCCGACATCGTAGTGGATCGGATGGACCTGCGAACCGATGAAGACCACACGACCGCCGGGTGCCAGCGGGTCAAATACGCCCTCGGCGCCTCCGGGATGGCCCGAGCACTCGAAAACGATCTCCACACCCCAGCCGCCGGTGGCGGCGAGGATTTCCCTGGCCAGTTCCTGCCGCGCAACGTTGACGGGTGAGATTGGACCGAGCTTGGCGGCAAGCTCCAGCTTGGCGTCATCGATGTCGCTCACGAACACCCGCGCGCAGCCGGCCGCGACAGCCGACAGCGCTGTCACCAGGCCGATCGGACCAGCGCCGATCACCAACGCTATGTCGCCCGGCCTGACCTGCGCCTTGGTGGCGGCATGTACTCCCACTGCCAGCGGTTCGACCATCGCGGCTTCGGCGAAGGACACGTTGGCGGGAAGTTTGTAGGAGAAGTCCGCCGGGTGGACGACCGTCGGCCTCAGTACGCCATGGATGGGCGGCGTCGCCCAGAAGCGGACTGCCGGATCAATATTGTAGAGGCCCAGGCGCGTCGCGCGGCTATTGGGATCGGGAATGCCCGGCTCCATGCAGACCCGATCGCCCACCTTGAGCGACGTGACCTCGGCACCGGTCTCGATCACGGTGCCGGACGCCTCGTGGCCGAGGATCATCGGCGCTTTCACCTGGAATACGCCGGTGCCGCCATGTGTATAGTAATGCACGTCGGAGCCGCAGATGCCCACGGTGTGGAGCTTGATGCGCACGTCGCGTGGGCCGAGCACCTCGTCACGCTCGATCGGGAAATCGCGCAGCGACAGCTTCATCTTCTCTTCCAGTACCAGCGCTTTCATTGTCTCTGTCCTATTGTCTCAAGAAGCATCAGCCGCGCCATACGATCAGGACCCCGAGCGCGATGGCCAGGACGTGGCAAACGGTCAGCGGAATCGATTGTTCGAGGAATCGCATCCAGAAGAGTTCGAGCGCAACGAACAGGTAGATGCCGACGAAGACGCGGTCGAACCAGTTGGTGGTGATCGGCAGGAAGCCTGTCCGCTCGGACTTGCGGCCCGCCACTTCCGGTTCGGCATCGATCTGCCCGGGGTCGAATGGCTCTTGCATCGCTCTACTCCTTGACTGCGCCGAAGGTGAGACCCGCCACGATATGCCGCTGGACCACTGCGAATATCACGAGCGCGGGGATGAGCGTGATCACGGCGATCGCCGCCATCGCCCCCCATTCGGTTCCCGTTGTCGTCACATATTCCGAAAGGCCTGTGGTGATGGTGCGCGCGTTGAAGCTGGTCAGGGTCGCGGCGAGCAGGAACTCGTTCCAGGCGAACACCCAGGTGAGGATCAGCGTGACGGCAAGGCCCGGCCGTGCAAGCGGGAAGATGACTTCGTGGATAACCTGCCATGTCGAGGCACCATCGACGGTCGCGGCCTCATCGAGTTCCTTGGGAATTCCGTCGATGGTCGGCCTCAGCGTCCAGATCGCGAAAGGCAGGTTGAACGTGCAATAGAGCAGGATCATGCCGATCTTGGTGTCGTAAAGCTTCCAGTCGCCGAACGTGATGATCTGGGTGAAGAGCAGGAAGAACGGCAAAAGAAACACCGCCGCCGGCGCCATGCGGTTGGTGATCGTCCAGAAGAAGATGTTCTCCTTGCCGGCGAGGTCGAAGCGCGAGAGCGCATAGCAAGCCATGAAGGCCAGCACCGTGACCAGAACGGCGTTGCCGCTGGATATGATCATCGAATTGAGCATGTAGCCGCGCAGCGTCTCATTGCCCAAGACGTTGACGTAATTTTTCCAGTAGATCGCGTCGAGAAACAGGCTCGGCGTCGTGAAGAGATCGACCGCCGGCTTCACCGAGATGACGAAAAGCCAATAGATCGGGAAAAGCGTCAGCAGGCTCAACAACAGCCAAAGCGCCATGTAAAGAAGGGGATTGCGGCCCTGCATCAGAATGTCCTCTTCCGTTCGCGTCGAGCCACGAGGGCGACATAGAGCAGCCAGCACATCACCAGGGTGAGGTAGAGGACGATCACCGAGATCGCGGCGCCATAGCCGTAGTCGGTCTTTGGGAAGACGATCTTCCAGATGTGCAGCCCGACATAACGGGTTGCGGCGCCGGGCCCGCCCGAGGTCAGCATCCAGACTTCGTCGACGGTGCGCAGCGCATCCATCAGGCGGATAAAGACCGTTGCGAGAATCGCCGGTCGGATCATCGGCAGTGTGACGTGCCAGAAGATCTGGCGGCGGTTGGCGCCATCGATCTGCGCCTGTTCGAACGGCTCTTTCGGCAGGGCGAGCAGTGCGGCAAGCAGTGTCAGCGTCACCAGCGGCGTCCAGTGCCAGATGTCCATAATGACGGTCAGGGTGAAAGCGGTGGTGGCGTCGCGTCCGATGTTGAGATCGTAGCCGAACCAGTTTCTCAAGAGATAGGGGATGATGCCGATGCTGGGCGTCGTCATCAGGCGCCAGACCGAGCCGACGACGATGGGCGCGACGATCAGGGGCAGTGTGTGGATCGTGCGGAAGAAGCCACGTCCGGGAAATTCCTTCATGAAGAGCTGGGCGAGGAGATAGCCCAACGCGATCTCGCTCAGCACCGCGAAGAATGCGAATTTCATGGTAAAGGCGATGGAGGTCAGGAATTCGGCGTCGAAGACAAGGCGGCGGAAATTGTTGGCGCCGTTGTAGATCATGTCGGGGCTGGCGCCGAACGGGTTCCACTGGTGGAATGCCACGTAAAGCACGTATATGAAAGGGATGATGCCGAAGATGCCGAGGATCGCGATCGTCGGGGCGAGCATCAGCCAGCCGACAGTATTTGAACGCATGAATTCGTGCTCCCGAAAGATATCCGTGCAGATCAACAGCCTGCACTAACCGGCAACTGCGCCCGGGTGGCGGTCCTGGGAGAGGCCACCCGGACGCAGGCTCTTGTCGGTGTTATTTGCGATAGCCGAGATTCTTCAGCTCTGCTTCGGCCGCCGCCGCCATCTGGTCGAGGCCTTCGTCCGGACCTACTTCGCCTAGGAGGATCTTGTAGAAGATCGGCGCCGTGGCTTCACGCACCTGCGCATGGAAGGGGAAAGGCGGCGCGCCGGCGAAGAGCTTTCCCTGGTCCTTGAGCATGGTGTAGTAGCCATTCAGCTTCTTATCCATGTCGAGGACCTTGGGATCGTCATAGGTCGCCGTATTGGTGATGCGAGGCGCGGCAATCGCCCAGTCGGGCTGGACCGAGTCCTGGCCGATGAACTGCAGGAAGAGCAAGGTCGCTTCCTTGTTCTTCGAAGTCACCGGCAAGCCGAAGGCACCGCCGTCATAGTAGCCGAGATAGCCTTTGCCGCCCTCGACCTCCTTGAGGACATCGGGTTCGGTGGGCGGAAGCGCGACGCCGACATTACCGACGACCTTGGACTTTTCTGCATCCGACGCGATCCAGGCGGCGTTCTCGCCATAAACCAGGCCCTGTGCGACGCGGCCGGCGGCGAATGTCGTCCCGACTTCCGTCCAGGTTGAAGCAGCAGATTCAGGCGGAGCGATGTCCCGCAGATGCAACCAGTATTTGATGGCGGCCTTGGCCTTGTCGCTGTTCATCTGGCCGCCATTCGCGACGGAGGCGGCATAGTTGTTTTTGGCATCGATACCCCAGTTGTAGACGCCGAATGTCGGAGCGATCGACTCGAAGAATTCGTACCAGGAGGCCGGATGACCGGTGTGCGCCTGGGCCGTCGTTCCCCAGAGCTCCATCCCGTTGTCCTTGCCGTACTTGGTGAAGAACTCAGCAATCTGCGTATATTCCTCATGGGTCTTGGCCGGAGCCAGATCCTTGCCGGTCTCCTTCTTGAAAGCTTCCTTGATTTTTGGATCATTGAAGAGGTCGGTGCGATAGAGATAGATCTTGATGAAGGCTTCCATCGGAATACCGAAGAGATCGCCGTCGGCGTTCTTGAAGTAGTTGGCAAATGTCGTGAAATGGGTTTCGTCGAATTCGGGCGCCTTCAGCGACGGATCGTCCTTCAGCGATTTCGAAATGTCGATCAGGAAGCTGCGCGCCAGATAGGCGTAGATGATGTCCTGCTCGATATAGACCATATCGTAGATGCCGGTCTTGGCTTCCATGTCCTTGATGGCCTTGTCGTACATCTGGTCCCAGGAGGTGGTCTCGATCTGGACCTTGATGCCGGTCTTTTTTTCGAATTCGGGCGCAAGCACGTCCTTGATGTAGTTGGACGGCGGCGTGCTTTCGGTCACGCCGTGCAGGACGACACCCTTGTATTTCGCGCCGGCATCCGACCAGAAATCGGCCCTTGCGGGGATTACGCTCGCAAGAACACCGATCGCAAGCGCGGCGATTCCAATTCCACTTTTCCTGATCATAATTCCTCCTCCTTTGTGCCTTTGCACCACTTGCAGGCGCTGGCCGGCAAGTACGTTCCCACGACCGACTGGGGTCGGCTCCTCCCAGGTTTCCGGCAGCACGGCTCCTCCCGGCTTCCAGATAAGGTTCGCCTTCATAGGATCGCGACCTGGCTGCTTTCCCGGTTTCGTTCCTATTGGCGCAAGAAGAGCTTAGTGCGCGGTCTTTTGCTCCGCCACGCGTGGTTTGCTCGCGACCTATACTTTTTCGCCGACTGCCATGGCCGCCGAATAGGCACGGATTTCCCGGAAGGGATCGCTTCGCGCTTGCGTTCCGATCTTGTGTGCGTTGCGCCGGTAATCCGAGGGCGTGCGCCCGCAGATCTTGAAGAACTGCCTGTTGAAATTGGCAATGTTGTTGAACCCGACCTCAAAACAAATCTCGGTAATCGGACGATAGGTCTGGGTGAGCAACGAGCAGGCGGCATAGATGCGCGCAAGGATGACGTAGCGCGCGAAGGTATGACCGGTCTGGCGCTTGAAAAAGCGCGAGAAGGCTTGCGGCTCGAGACCGCAGACCTTTGCGACCGAGGCCAGATCGATGTCGTCGCTGTAGTGCTCCAGCACATAGTGCATGGCGACGTCCAGCTCATGGGGCAGTTCCATCTGCGAAGAGGCCGGCGCGAGCCGCGACAGCCTGCGCCGTTCGCCGGGATTGCGTGCCAGCACGATCATCAGCTGCAGGAAGAGCACGACGCGCTCGGCGCCGTGGGCGGAGCCCATCTGCGCAAGCAGCCGCCGGCCTTCAAGCGCCGTGGCGCCCAAGAATTGCACGCCGTAGACCGCATCCTCATAAAGCGGCTTTATCGTGCCGAGCTCGGGACAAAATGAAGCGACGCGATCGGCCCATTCGGGGGTGAATTGGATCAGCACGTCGCGATTGCGGATCAGCTTGCCGGGCTCGATATCGCTGACCCAATTGTGCGGCACGTTCGGACCAGTCAGCACCAGGCAGCCAGGCTCGAATTCGCCGATATAGTCGCCCACCATCATGACACCCGAAGTCGTGCGGGTGAGATGCAGTTCGTATTCAGGATGATAGTGCCACTTCGCTCGGAAATAGGGGTAGTCATGCGTGCTCCAGCGAAAGGATTCTGCCGGCGGGCAGATGATCATCTCGAAATCGGGTACGATCCGCAAATCGGCTTTCATGGAAATAACCTCCTCCCGACAGGCAAGCCGTGGCTCCCCAGGCGGCTATGTCGGCATGCACGCCAAAAGAGCGGCTCCCTTGGCCAGTCGCAGCTCAAGAGCAAGCGAGCCATTGGTTCACCCTGCACGTCCGCCTTCCGTTGGCGCGGTTTTCGCCTTATATGTTGCCTGAAAAAACAAATTAGTTCATTTGAGAAAGCTGTCAACACCAATCTCCATTGGCCCCAAGTTCCGCGCACACCCCGTCCATAATTGCAGCATTTGCATGCCGAAAAACTGCATTTGCTCATTCTGGCATCGAATGCTCGACCGCCATCGATCTTGAAATCCGCTTGACAGACGCAAATGAGGGTTTATTTGTTGCGCATTGCAACATACTTTTTGATAGGGGGAGACATGGGCCGGTTAGGTATTCATTCTTTCGTGTGGACGGGCGGGCAAACCCAGTCAATGCTTGAGGAAGCAATGGAGAAATCCGCCACCTGCGGTTACAGCCTCATTGAGTTCGCCTACCTGCGACCGGAGAAATTCGATCTCGATGCACTCGCCAAGCGAGCTGCGGCGCTTAAACTCGATATTGCTGTCACCATGGGCCTTCCGGTCAGCCATGACGTGTCGAGCGAAGATGCGCAGGCGGTGCGAGCGGGCGAAGACATGCTGGCCGACGCCGTGCGCGCCGTGCGCGACATAGGCGGGAGCAAGCTCGGTGGCATCCTTTATTCCGCTCACGCGAAATACTCCCGGATGCCGACCAAAAGGGGATGGGACAGCAGCGTCGCGGCCATCGCCAAGACGGCTGGCCTTGCCCAGTCTGCAGGGATCGACCTTGTTCTCGAAGTGGTGAACCGTTTCGAGACCAATCTTCTCAACACCACCGCCCAGGGCCTCGCTTTCATCGAGCAGGTAGGCTCCGAACATGTGCGGCTGCACCTCGACACGTTCCACATGAACATCGAGGAAGCGAACCCGGCGGCGGCGATCCGGCTGGCGGGCGATAAGATCGGCTATTTTCATATCGGCGAAAGCAATCGCGGTTATCTCGGCGACGGCGTCATCAATTTCGACCTGATGTTCGATGCATTGCTCGACATCAACTACGAGCGCGACATCACTTTCGAATCCTTCTCGCGCGCTGTCGTCGATGAAGGTCTGTCGCTTGCCTGCGCGATCTGGCGCGACACCTGGACCGAAAACATGCCGCTCGCGCAGCATGCAAAGCAATTCATCGACCTCAAGATGGACGAGGCGAAACGCCGTCGCGCGACCGTTGCGCGGCCGTAACGGCGAAAGATGGGGGAAAGGCCCAGTCCGTAAAAGCCGGGCGTTTGCGGCCCAGCCGTGTTGTGTCAGTGGTCAAAAAAGAAAGGCAAGGAGAACCGCCCGTGAATGAAGTGGATCCAATCGCGTCTCCGAGCGGGATCCGCCAGCGCAATGAACTCGCGGCGATGCGGGCGCTCTATCGCCACGGCCGATTGAGCCGGGCGGAGCTTGCGCGCATCTTAGGCCTCAATCGCTCCTCGTCCGGCCATATCATCGCCGGACTAACCGCCGATGGCCTCGTCCGCGAGGTGGGAACCGCCGAGCAGGCACAGACGACCCACGCGGGGCGGCCGGGCATCATGCTCGAACTTTTGCCCGAAGCCGCCTTTTTTCTCGGCATCGAGATCGGCGTCGAACATATCACGGTGGTTGAGGTCGATCTCGCCTGCCGCATCGTCAACAACCGCATGGAGCCCTTCGACGGCCCATCCGTCGATGTCGAGACTGCGGTTTCGCGCGCGATCGCGATCGCCTTCGACACATTGCCGGCCGAACACCGCGGCCGCTGCGAGGGGCTCGGCGTCGCCGTGCCGGCGCAAATGGACCGAAAGGGGTTGATCAACACCGCCCCCCTGCTCGGCTGGCAGAACATACAGCTTGCCGATCTCGTGCGAGCCGCCGTGCCGGCACAAATGCCGGTCATGGTGGAGAATGACGCAAACGCCTTCGCGACCGGCGCGAGCTACGGTGCTCGGGAGATCCATTCGGGGGTCACGCTCTATCTCGTCATGGAAAGCGGCGTGGGCGGCGGCATCGTCGTCGACGGAACCGTGCTTCGCGGCGCGCGGGGACTTGCCGGCGAAATCGGGCATCTGCGCGTCGATGGTGCCGATGCGCCCGGCCGCAGCCTTGAGAGCGTCCTCGGTCTGGAGTGCATCTTGAGCATCTATCGTTCCGTCTCGACGCAGCCGCAACCGAACTTCGCGACTTTTCTGGCCGATGTGCGCGACCGCGTTCCCGGCGCCGTCGCCATAGCAGAAGACTGGGCGCGTGCGCTGGCTTACGGCCTGATTCAGGCCTGCAGGATCATCGATGCCGACAGGATCGTCCTCGGCGGTTCGGTCGCTGCGCTCTATCCGCTGATGGCCGCGCGCGTCCTGCATCACATCCGCTCTATGCAGGAGGAGAGCTTTCCTCTGCCCTTGATCGAAACAAATGACGATGAGACGGTGGGGCCGGCCTTCGGCGCTGCCTGCATGCTTCACCAGCGCTATCTCCTGACCGACAGCGCGCGCCCTGCCGAGGATGCTGCATGACACCGACCGGCTTAGCCCCTGATGCCCTTGGACCAACGATAACGATCGGCGAGATCCTCGTCGAGATCATGGCAACGGATCGCGGCACGGGCTTTCTCGAGCCGATCACTCTCATCGGCCCTTACCCCAGCGGGGCTCCGGCAATCTTCATCGATCAATGCGCCAGATTAGGCGGTTCGGCCGGCATCATCGCCTGCGTGGGCGAAGACGACTTCGGCCGCGTCAATGTCGCACGGCTGCGCGCAGACGGCGCCGACGTCTCGGCTATTTCGACCAGCCCAGAGTTTCCAACCGGCAGCGCCTTCGTGCGCTACCGGAAAGACGGTTCGCGCGATTTCGTGTTCAACATAGCAAGATCCGCCGCCGCCCAGATCGACCTTACCGCGGCGGCGCGCGCGCTCATTGCCCGATCGGGCCACCTGCATGTCATGGGAACCGCTTTTGCTATACCCGGCGCGATCGAGATCATCGAACACGCGATTGCGGCGATCAAGGCTCGCGGCGGCAGCATCTCCTTCGACCCGAACGTCCGCAAGGAGTTGCTCGGGCAATCCGAAACCCGCGCCCGCTTCGCAAGGCTTGTCGATATCGCCGACCTGATCCTCCCATCTGGAGAAGAGCTGTTCGTAGCGGCTGGCGTCGAGGGCGAAAGGGAGGCGGTCCATGCGCTCTTCGCCCGCAACGCCAGCGAAGTGGCACTCAAGCGCGGCGCGAATGGCTCGACCGTCTTCACACGGGAAGGCAGACGCATCGACTGCCCGGCCTTCGCAGTCGAAGAAATCGATCCGACAGGCGCCGGAGACTGCTTCGGAGGCGCCTATGTCGCGTGCCGCCGGCTCGGTATGCCGATCGAACAGGCGCTCACCTATGCCAATGCGGCCGGCGCCCGCAATGTCACGGCCAAGGGGCCGATGGAGGGGGCCGGCACCCGCGCCGAACTTGACGCCTTCATCGCCATGACACCGGGGCGCAGCACATGACATCCGTACTCGACAACCTGGCTCGCAGCCGACGCACGGGCGGCATGGCCGGCATCACTTCCGTTTGCTCGGCTCATCCCATCGTGATCCGCGCTGCGCTTCGACATGCCGTGGCGTGCGATGGTCCGGTATTGATCGAGGCGACCTGCAACCAGGTCAACCAGTTCGGTGGGTACACGGGCTTGAAGCCCCGTGATTTTGTGGCGCTGGTAGAGCAGATCGCCGGCGAAGAGCGTCTGCCGCGAAACAAGGTCATCCTCGGAGGCGATCATCTTGGCCCCAATCCATGGCGCGCAGAAGCTGCCGAGGTCGCCATGACCAAAGCAGAAGACATGATCGCCGCCTATGTCGAGGCTGGCTTCCGCAAGCTCCATCTCGATACGTCCATGGGCTGCGCGGGTGAACCGGTCGCGCTCGACGACGCGACGACAGCCGGGCGGGCGGTCAGGCTGGCGGCCGTGGCGGAACGGTGCGCGGCCTCTTCAGGCGGTGAGCCACCGGTCTATGTCATCGGAACCGAAGTGCCGCCGCCTGGCGGCGCGCATCATGTAATCACAACGCTCGAACCGACGGGCGTCGAGGCGGCGCGCAAGACGATTGCGCTGCACCGGACGCGATTTGACGAAGCGGGCCTCGGCAAGGCCTTCCACCGCGTGCTGGCGCTTGTCGTCCAGCCCGGAGTCGAGTTCGGCAATGAAAACGTCATTGTCTACGACCGGGCGAGAGCACAAACGCTTTGCGCGCTGCTCGACGAGGAGCCCGCGCTTGTCTACGAGGCGCATTCGACGGACTATCAGGGCGCGGAAGCGCTTCGCGAACTCGTCGAGGACGGGTTCGCCATCCTCAAGGTCGGGCCGGAATTGACCTTCGCACTTCGGGAAGCACTCTACGGACTCGACCTGATCGCAAGCGACTGCATCCCCGGTTATCCGAGCCGAAACCTCATGGCCGTGATGGACGGGCTGATGAGGGAGCACCCAGGCCACTGGAGAGGCCATTATCAGGGTTCGCAGGCCAAGCAGCATATCCTGCGTCATTACTCCTATTCCGATCGTATTCGCTACTACTGGAATCACCCGGCGGCAGAGGCGGCGGTCTCGCGGCTCACGAAAGCGCTCGACGGTCGGATCATCCCCGCACCTGTCTTCCGTCAGCATCTGCCCGCTTTGGTGAGGTACGCCGGAAAGCCGCTTGGGCCGCAGGAGTTGCTGATCGACGCGGTGCGGGCGGTTCTCGACGAATACCAAAGCGCTCATCAGCCAGGTCGATAACAACACGCGTGGACCAAGCGAAGCTCGCAACAAGGTTTTCATCGTCGGGACGACACCTTGCGACGAGGTCGCAAGCGCCACGGTCATCCTGGCGCTGGCGCTATCTATTACGCATGCTTTCGTCCCGGACTTTCTGCCTCAAAGCCACCGGAGGTCCGGGACTGCAGAGCATTTTAGGGACATGCGGCGGATGTCGGTCTTACGTCCGATTTAGGATTACGTCTTCTTCCTCGTCCCGCTGTCGGCCTCCGAGTGCTGCGGCAGCAGAGGCAATGAAAGCACCTATCAGCAGAGAAAGAGCGCCGAGCATCGCCGTTGTTGCCGCTGCCTCACGTGCCTCGTCTGCAGCTCTTTGAGCAGCGACCTTGGCATCCTCCACACGCTTTAAGATGGCGTCAACACGCGTCTTGGCATCGGCCTCCGAAAGGCCCGCGTGCGATGCCACGATCGTTGCGAGATAGTTTTTGTCCTCATCTGGGATCCCGCCTTGAGCGGCGCCTTGAAGAAGAATTCTCGAGACTTCAGCCGTGGCTACACCCTGGTCGGTCGTGGCCTGCGCGCGGTTTCGGTCTGGTCGAAGCAGAGCATCGGTGAAATAGGACGCCGAGAGATCGGTCGCCGGCGACTGTGAAGATCCTGCTGCGACAGCGCCAGCAAGGCTTGCGTTGGACGCCGCTTGGCCGACTGCCTGCGCGCCGGCCCCGGCAAGCGAGGTCAAAGATGACGTCAGGAAACCCACCACGAAAATCGTGGCAACCGCCCAACTGATCAAACCATGAGCGGTGTCCCGGAAGAAAACCTCGTCGGTGTGAACAGCTGCCCATCTCGTGCGGAGCCGGCCCGTGAGGTAGCCTCCTAACGCTGCCGACAACCACTGCACGACCACAAGCCAAATCGCAGCAGTCACGCCAATGGATTCTGCCGAAGCGCTCTGTCCCGTCCAAGGAGACACCATCGTCAACCCGACACCAGATCCGAGAAGCAGAAGGATCAGAGTAACGCCTGTGGCGGCAAAAGCACCACCGAGGATCGGTCCCCACGACATCGCGGACTTGGACGATTCGACAGGAGTGGCCGCGACGTCTGGACCTGTCATGGACATGGACATGGACACCTCCTATCGCATGAAGAGAACAAGGAGAATGACGATTGGCAGTGGAATGCCTAGAAGCCAAAGAAGAATACCGCGACCCATGGCGTTGCCTCCGATCTTGAGGTTTTGAAGTTATTGCAGAGACTTAACGCTGACGCCTGTTCAATGTTCCGGAGGCCTAACGACCGACCTTCGCTAGTCCTGTCCGCACCGGGCGAAGTTCGTGGCCCTGTTGTATCAGTCGATCGCTGCAAACCCGCCGGGGGCATGAACGTTAACATCGGCCACATGGCCTCGAAACCAACACTGGAACAAACTTTGCTGATCGCAGTTCGCAAATTACGAGCGACCAAGAAAAATGGACGGGCGGATGCCTCTGTGGAGGATGCCGGTATGAGTCCCAGGGCGGTCCGCCCCATTCAGGCTATTGCCATTGCGACATGTGCAAGCGGCCAACGGGTGGCCCGTTCGCGGTTCTTGTCCAGGCGAGGCTTTCGGGTTTGGTTTGGCCGACCGGAAAGCCGTCCCTCTACAGGTCTTCGCCGATTCCAACGCGTGGATTGTGTGCCGACCGCGGGACGTCGCTGTTTCTCCGGTACGACGGGGACGAATTGATACGGCTTACCGCCGGGTCTCTCGATCATCCCGAGGGGATTCGACCGGCGGGGCACTATGGCGTCGAAAGCCGCCTGCGGTGGGCGGAATGCGGACCCGGTTTGCCAGAAGAGGAAACGCAGGAGAGATGGTAGCTTGCAGAGTACTTTGCTCGCAGCGGCCGTCGTCGTCCTGGTCTGGTTCGCCTGCGGGCCGCAACCAGGATCACCCTCCCACAACCGGGATGTCCTCGTCCCTCTCCAGCCGTTCCACACCAATCATGAGGTTTCGCGCGCCACTCGACCTGATGGGGCCATCGAGTTTTGCCTGAAGCGCCCGCATGTCCCGGTTCTGGGAATGCTGGAGAAGAACGAGGATGAGGCAGGTTGCCAGTGTTGCCAGCATAGTTGTGGCCATGAGCCATTCCTTGGCTGGACCCGTCGCCAGACCGAAAATGACCCAGACTGCGATCACTGCGGCAACGGCCATCAGGGCAAGCCTGCTTCCGACGATACGCGCGGAGTGATCCGACAGGCTGCGGTGGGGATCAGCGCTTTCCTCACCAGGCTGGTCAGGCGACGCCCGGAGCGTCCTGCTGAACCGCCGTCTTCTCCTCCGCCTTTTGATCGACGCACTCGGCTTTTTCCGCCAGCATCTTGCTCATTGCTCGAAGCTCGTTCTCGCCAAGTTTTTCAATTCCGACGAACTTATTCTGCGCCTGGGATGTCAAGATGAGTTCATCGAGCTTCGCCTGAAGAGCTTTCCCGTCGCGATTTTGCGAGTTCTGCAAGACGAAGACCATCAGGAAAGTGATTATGGTGGTGGATGTGTTGATGACGAGCTGCCACGTCTCCGAGAAGTTGAAGAACGGGCCGGATATCGCCCAAATCAGAACCAAAGATACCGCAAGAATGAAGGTCCCCGGTCGGCCGGAAAGGTCGGCCACTCCTGTTGCGAACTTGGAAAAGAACCTGGACGCCATTTGCTACCTCCGCGCTGATCGTTCCCATTAACGGCCGGGAAGCGTTGCGGTTCCTCTGCGCATCGACGTCGTTTCTCTCGCGGGTACGCATGAATATGTCGGCAGTGTTCCTTTGCAGGCGGTCAATGTTCATGACCCGGCAACGGATGGGCTGCAATGCGGCTCACTGTCGGTTTGTTGATTTGGGCCCGACAAGTTGGGTAGCTGCATACCTCCAGAGCCGCACTGGGTCGTTCCCGCGCTGACACTCGGGGTTGACGCATCTAGCGCACACTCTAGCTGCAGTCCGGGCGCATCAAGATCGAGAGGATGGAAAGTGCTCCAGCAAGAACGCATGGACCGTGCCGAGCGCACGACGCCGACCGCGAAGAATATCATCGACGAAGAATACCGCCTTCATGTCGCGAAGACCAAAAGCCTTCGCGCAGCTCGAACGGCGCCACCCCGAGAAAAAACATCGTTAACAGGGGAGATGAAAATGCCTCAGCCAGATAGAATTCCAGCCATTCCGCTCCACGATGAACATGTCGTCACAGCAAGAGAGGCGCTCGAAGGGCTTTATCTGAAACTTCAGCAGGAGGCCGAAGTACGCATGGTTGCCGCAGCACTCCGTGCAGGTTGGTCCGCCGAGGAAGCGATAGATGCCATCGACGACCTTCGGAAGGAAGACGTGCCGGCCGTGAATTAACACGGCGAGGTTTGTCGCAATGATGCCGGGAAATCCGGGGGGCAAGGGTCAATGGCCAGCGTCCGCGGCAATTTTGCCGCGTTGTTCGGTTGTTTTGAAGGGCGCTCCCTCCGTTGCACCTGCATGTAGAGGAACTTTTTTATCGCTCTGGTAGTTGAAGCCACCGACCGCGTTAAATGCTGCAGATTGGAAGGCAACATCTCCTGCAGCATGTGCGGCCAAGGGCTCGCCTCTTCCTTTCTTTGGAGGCGGGCCCATGACGACTGGCCTCCCAGGTAGCCGCTCCTTCTGGCTGGATATCATTCCTCGCCAAGCCGATGCGCACCGCTTGCCGGGTAGAGGCCCATGATGCCGAAGATTGGGGAATATCCGACTTCGCGGTCAGCCGCGGCCGGCCCTTCGGACCACCTGCTGATCACCATTGATCCGCACGGCGCGCTATGATCAGGACTTTTCAGGCCTTGCCGCGCGATCTCCCATCAGTCAGGGAGGATACGTGGGAACCTCGAGTGTGCTGCCTCGTTAGGGTTAATCAATAACAACAATAGGAGGAAGTGTCATGAAACTCACGTCGTTGGCACTGATTGCCATTGGCATGGCAGCTTTGACATCCCAACCGAGCTTTGCCGACTGCGTGGACATTACCGGGTCCACAAAGACGGAGGGCCGTAGCGGCATCGCCAAAGATGGTACTCATGCTCCAATGGAAGGCAGTGAAACCACGCAAGCGCAAATGAACAAGGCTGGCGCCAATGCACCTCAGAAAGAGGGTGGAACATTGCCGTTAGCGAAGAGCCCCGATCTTGCGACGTCTCAACAGGACGTGGTGGCACAGCAACATGGCGATAAAACCGCTGCTGCGCAGGCTCAGCAAGACAAGTGCGATTAATAGGCGGGACCACATCATAGATGTGAGGGAGGTATTCGCCCGCGAGCGCCCTGGCCGCCCAAAGTTTGCGACGGAACTACAAAACGTGATTGGCGAGCTGGTCCTCCGAGATTTTTGGTGTGCAGAAAGAGCGTAGCTCCCAGAGCGGTTCGGGATGGAGAAGCTCCTGCAGCGCGAGGTGCGGACGGCAACGTTTATACCTCTGCAGTGGGAGAAAAAACTCGGCGTTTGGCCCGGCTCAACCTGCTGACAAACCCCGTCAAAATTTGGCGGGGTTTTTGTATTGATGCTTTGGCATGCGTTTAATTGCGGGTGAACGGGTGCAGACCGGCCCGTCTGCTCATATGTTTACTTCCTGCTATTTCCGGGTGAACACTTGCTGATTGGCCTTCACTATCCCGAAGATCGGCAGAATAAAAATGGACCGTATCGATGCAATGAAAGTGTTCGTCACCGCGATCGACGAAGGCAGTCTGGCAGGTGCCGCCCGGCGGCTAAAGCGATCGCCGACTGCGGTCAGCCGGGCGCTGAGCTTCCTGGAAGCCCATGTCGGCGTTGAACTGCTGCATCGAACGACCCGCACCCTCAAGCTGAGCGACGCCGGTCAGCGTTATGCCGCAGCCTGCCGGCGGGTCCTCGTCGATCTCGAGGAGGCTGACATGCTCGCCGGCGGTGAGCGTTCCGCCCCTCGTGGGATGCTGACGATTTCGGCGCCGCCAATCGTCGGGGAAGAAGTCGTGCGTCCCATTCTGGACGATTTCCTTGACCTACACCCGGCCGTTTCAGTTCGGCTTCTCCTGCTGGATCGGTTCGTCAATCTGGTGGACGAAGGTGTCGACATTGCCTTGCGCATCGGCCATCTCGCCGACTCATCGCACATCTCCACCCGGCTCGGCGGCGATGTGCGGCGCGTAGTCGTTGCATCCCCTCGCTATCTTGCCACTCATCCCCGCGTCGAAGAACCCGCAGATCTCACGAAGCACCAAATCGTCGCGTTTACCAATTTCGGTCTCGACTCGTGGAGCTTCACGCCGGCACAGGGCTCATCCATTCCCCGAACAGTCCAATTCACGCCGCGGTGCATTGTCAACAGCGTGCGGGCTGCAGCCGCTTCGGCCGCTGCGGGGCGCGGTTTGACGAGGCTCTATTCGTATCATGTCGCGGAATATGTGAGGGACGGTCGGCTGACGATCGTGCTCGCAGATGCCGAGCACCCGCCGCTGCCGGTTCACCTCCTCGCACCACAGGGTCGCATGTCCGTGCCGAAGGTCCGCGCCTTTGTCGATTTCGCCATACCGCGTCTGCGCTCGGAATTTGCACGCTTGGCAGCCCAGGCAGGTATACTCTCCTGATTATGCCGATTTGCGGACGGGTGTCACCCAAAAGCCGGCAATTCTCCCGGAGACCGGGTGGACCTAAATCAATTGCACCAACGCCGAGGGCGAAGGGCTGGCGCAGATAAAGCGCCCGCTGCAATCGAAAAGGATCCACGTCCATGAGTACTGAACGAAATGTCGTCATCATCACCGGCGCTTCACAAGGGATTGGCGCTGAATTGGTTCGCGCCTACCGCGACCGGAACTTCCGTGTCATCGCCACGTCCCGCTCGATCAAGCCCAGCACGGACCCGGATGTTCACGCCGTGCCCGGCGACATCAGTCAGCCGGCGACGGCCGAACGGATCGTGCGCGAAGGGATTGAGCGCTTTGGCCGCATCGATTCACTGGTAAACAATGCCGGCGTCTTCCTCGCCAAGCCCTTCATCGAAATGACCCAGGAAGACTATGACCTCAACCTCGGGGTCAATGTAGCCGGCTTCTTCCACATTACCCAGCGCGCAGCCGCCGAGATGCTGAAGCAGGGTTCGGGCCATATCGTCAGCATCACCACGAGCCTTGCCGATCAGCCAATGGTCGGGCTGCCCTCGGCGCTCGCCTCCTTGACCAAGGGCGGCCTGAACGCCGTGACCCGGTCTCTGGCGATGGAGTTCTCGAAGAGCGGCGTTCGCGTCAACGCGGTATCTCCAGGCGTGATCAAGACGCCGATGCATCCGGTGGAGACGCACTCGGCGCTCGCCGAATTGCATCCAGTTGGCCGAATGGGTGAAATCCGCGACATCATCGATGCCGTCCTTTACCTCGAAACCGCTGGTTTCGTGACCGGCGAAATCCTCCACGTCGATGGCGGCCAGAACGCCGGCCGCTGGTGAACTTCTCGAAAGGAGACCACAATGCCTATCGTCACCGTACAGGTTACCCGCGAGGGGACCACTCCTGACCGCAATTCGGTCACCGCCGAGGAAAAGGCCGCCATTATCAAGGGCGTCAGCGAGGTGCTGCTCAACGTGCTGAACAAACCCCTTGAGTCGACCTACGTGGTGATTGAGGAGGTCGACCTCGACAATTGGGGCTGGGGTGGCCTTCCGACCGTCCAGTATCGCGGCATGCGTGCCGCGGCAGCAAAATCCTGAGCCGCCGGCAGGGAGCTTCGCACGTGAGGGTCGGGCTTTCGCCCGGGAACTCACGACACGATTGAGATCGCTGCGTTCGTCGACCTGATGATCTACAAGGGCGCGTGCCAGGCGCCGCCCTTTTTCAAACAAGAGGAAAAACCATGACCCTCGTATCCAACAAGCAGCTCGGCTACCGACGCAGGACTGGCCTACCTGGTCCGCCAAATACATAGTCCGGGAGCGGGCCGGCGCGCCGTTGCCGTCATGAAGAATGGCGCTGCAGTCCCTCGACATGAAAGCCCTTTGTTCCTCTACATGGCGTTACAAACCCGCAGCCCCGCGGACACATCGACGATACCTGCTCTCGCTCAAATTGGCGGTGCCGTCCTCGAAGGTGAGGCTCGGCTCAGCACGAAAGGATGACCATATGAAAACGATCAAACTCGTAGCAGCTGCCCTGCTGATCGCCGGGAGCGGAGTGACGCCGCACATGGCGCAGGCTCAACAACTGGGAATTCAGCGCACCGATCTTCTGCAGCACGATCTCGACGTGCCCGGGCGCGAAGTTGTTCAGGTGCGCGTCGACTTCGAACCTGGCGCAGTTGCCGCTAAGCATTCTCATCCCGGCGAAGAGGTCGCCTATGTCCTTGAAGGCTCGCTGGAATACCAGCTCGCGGATAGGACGCCCGTCACGCTCAAGGCCGGCGAAACTTTGTTCATTCCCGCCGGAGTGGTCCACACGGCGAAAAACGTCGGCAGCGACAAGGCCTCGGAACTCGCCACATATATCGTTAAGAAAGGGACGCCACTCGTCGTACCGGTCAAGTAGAGTTCACATCTCATGGGCCCAACGACCAGCGACCCATTTTTTTTGCGACAGTCAGGCTCTATTACCGGCCAGCCTCCAGCAAGCCAATCTACTCTTGAGGTGGCCGTTTTGCCCCCGCGAGGAAATTGCGCGAGCGGGGTCGGCCGAGTGACGAACGGTGTTTTGGCAAGCGGGACAGGTCCGTTCAAGCGAGCAGTTGTTCCGCTTGCCACTCTGTTGGACGGGCACCCGGTTCATGCGATGCGACAAGGGCTCGCCCCTGAGGGTCTGGGGGTCGGGGCGAGCCCCGTCGCATCTCGCGCCGCAGCAGGTTAATCTACGGCACGTGGGTAGCTTCAGCGGTGCCGCTGCGCAAGCAGGTCGGTATCCGTCCAAGGCGAAGAATGCCATACAGCCGCGCTATGCCGATCCCGGAAATAGGGTATTCCAGCCACCTGCGGCAAACTCCAGTGCGACTGCGTAGAAAAATGCCCCGCAAGCGGCGGGGCATCGAGAAATGCGAAATCGCCGCAGAGTGGACGAGTAAGCCTAGTTTAGCTTGGAGGGGCTTGCCGTCAACTTGGACTAAGGTCCCAACTTATCGCAAGGCACGCTGGTTCTACTTGGATTCATCTGCCCGCGTCATCATAAACCGGCGGTCCGGTTGGTGCCCTTTTTCAACAGAGTGGGTCACCCCTTGCGGGCGGCGGGTTCAACGAACTGATAGCAGCCCGCGAGAGAGCGGCGATCAGTCTGTCGGGCTCACATGGCTTATAAAGCAGTTGGCCTGCGGAGAAGGCGGGTTCGCTCTCGATCGCCGCATCTGGTTCGCCAGAATAGAGAATGAAGGGGACCCTACGCTCTGCAAGGGTCTTCACGGCAAACGAGCAGACGCCATCGCTGAGGCGCGGATCGACGATGGCGATATTCGGGGTGTTCACACCCAGCCACCCGATAGCCTCGGCGCAGGTCGACAGGGTGACGACCTTGTCGGCGCCGTTTTCTTGTAGAAGCTTCTCGACGTCGAGAGCGATGATCGGCTCGTCCTCAAGAAGCAGAACAGTTCCAATTGTCATCTTGCACCCTTTGCTCTCGCAATTGTGCGCTATCAAATAGCGTACATCCGACACGGCTCGAAGTCACCTCACATTGTGAAGCGCCGGATGCGGCGCGCAGTTACAACTTGCGTGTCGTGTTATTCAGGCTGCTGTCTACGCACCGTTGCTTTTGTCCACCGCCCGCCGCCAGCAATTCCCGGTCGCGGGTTGAAAAAACTCCCGATGGGAGGTGGATAACTTTATTGTGTCGCACAGTAGCAGATTGTTTTTAAACAGAAATTCCGCCGGCGCTTTTTCCGGACTAATACCATTGGGTGAATTGCAATCGGACGTGATAAATCGCCTCATTGAAAGCGGGGATTTTGTGTTTCCTCTGCCGATACTGGTCCCCGCTTTGGCCCCTGCGTAAATTTGGGCGGTTCGAACATGCGCCTTGTTGTTGTGAACGACGTTTCCGTTGTCCGAGGTGGAGCCACGAAAGTCGCGATCCAGTGTCTGCAGGCTTGTGTGCGGGCCGCCTTGGATTGCACTTTCTTCGTCGGCGACGACGGGACCGGCCTGGAAGAGTGCGGCCTACGCGTACCTACGATCGCGCTTGGCGAGAAGCCGCTTCGAGATGGGCCTGTCATCGCCAATGTCTTCGACCGTCACTTCAACAAGCGGGCATACGAGGCGCTAGCAATGCTGTTGGGGCAATCCTGCGAAGAGACCGTCGTTCATGTGCACGGCTGGAACCAGATCCTGTCGCCTTCGATCTTCCATGCATTGGCCAAGAGCCCGGCCCGCGTCATTGTAACAGCCCACGACTTTTTCCTGAACTGCCCGAATGGCGGCCGGCTCAATTACAAGAGCGGCGAAATCTGCCCGGTCAAACCGATGTCATTCGAGTGCCTGGCAACCAACTGCGATAAACGCAACTATCTGCACAAGCTCTGGCGCTTCCGGCGCATGCTGGGGCAGATTGGCGTGGGCGACGCCTTCTGGGAGCGCATCGAGGTGATCCTCGCGCATGAGAAAATGGAAGCCTATTTGACCCCCGGGCCAATCAGGAACTTCCAGACCTTGCGCACACCCACCGAGCCTCTTACGTGGCGGCCGACGGAACCTTGGCGGCGCGAACGCATCATGTTCCTCGGCCGCATGACCTGGGAAAAGGGCGTGCGTACGCTTTGCGAAGCGCTGCGCATGACCGGTCAGGCGGCAACGCTGATCGGCCGCGGGCCGCTTCTCGACGAAATGCAGGTGACGCTTCCCCATTGCTGGGTCCCCGGCTGGCTCGATGATGCAACCGTGTCCGAGCTTGCCGACCAGGCACGGATATTCGTGATGCCGTCTCGAATGCCGGAGCCTTACGGGCTGGTGGCCGCCGAGGCGATCATGAGCGGAATCCCGGTAATCATAAGCAGCAACGCCCTCATTGCTGACGAGGTTGAGCAAAACGGCGCAGGGCTGGTGTTCAAGAGCGGCGATGCCGCCTCACTCGCCGAAGCGTTGCTGAAGGTCAAGAGCGACAGCCTTGTGCAAAAGCTTGCCGAAGGCGCCCGCGCCTTTGGCAAGAAGATTGCGCCCACCCGCCCAGAATGGGAACGCCGGATGATCGCGATCTATACGGGGGAGACTGCATTTCTCGCTGCTTAGGGGGGATCATGACGCGTGCACTCGTGACTGGCGGATGCGGCTTTGTCGGCCGGCATCTCTGTGACCGGCTTTTGGCCGAGGGCTTCGATGTGGTCTGCGTCGATTTGATGAAACCGGGAACGGGCGCAAGGCCACCGGTTTCAAGGCAGCGCTTGCATCGTCAGTTCACCTTGAATGAGCAGGATTGCCGGGCATTTTTCGAAAGCGCCCACGAGCATTTCGACTATGTGTTTCACCTCGCCGCGCTCGTCGGCGGGCGTATGACGCTCGAGAACCAGACGCTGCTCGTTGCCGAAGATCTCGCCGTCGACGCAGCGCTCTGGCGGTGGGCAGGCGAATGCCGCCCCGGAACCGTCGTCTATTTCAGCTCTAGTGCGGCCTATCCCGTGGCATTGCAGACTGAGGCGATGCAGACGAGGCTCTCCGAAGACATGATCTCTTTCGAGCGCCCGCTCGGCGTGCCCGACCTCAGCTACGGCTGGACCAAGCTTACCGGCGAGTACTTGATGAAGCTCTATGTCGAGCGCTATGGCGGCCGGGCGGTTGCCTACCGGCCATTCAGCGGCTATGGCGAGGACCAGGACCTCGCCTATCCCTTCCCGGCCATCTGCAGCAGGCTTCTCAAGGAGCGCGGCGCGCCGGAAGTCTCCGTCTGGGGAAGCGGACACCAATGCCGCGACTTCATCCACATTTCCGATTGCGTCGATTTCATCTGGAAAACGATGGACACGCTGCCATCAGGCGCAAGCCTCAACCTCTCGACGGGCAAGGCAACCTCTTTCATTGCGCTTGCCGAGCTTGTCAGCCGCGAGCTCGGCTGGACACCGCAAGTGCGAGGAACGGCAAGCCGTCCAGAAGGAGTATTCTTCCGCTGCGGCGACGTTGCGCTTCAAAAGTCGTTCGGACTCACGCCGAAAATCGGTATCGAAGAAGGCGTGCGGCGCTGCCTTAAGCATCATCACCGCCTCGAAGCTGCCTGCGTCTGACTCACGAACCTTATTGCGCAGCCTCGAATACGCGACCGGACGCAGGCAATGTGACGAACCGGCTTTGTCTGCTATTTCGAAAAGCGCAAGACGCGGCGCAGCCTCCTGGAACTGACAGCCGCGCAGCTGAACGATATCGGCGTCACGCCAGAAGCGGCCCGGGCCGAAGCGTCGAAACCCTGGTTTTGGCAGTAGCGTCCCCGCACCTATGCATGACGCTTGCCTTCGAGACAAACCGCTCCCTGATAAGCCATGGCTGCCCAGGGGCAAGTTCCACTTGCTGAGCCATAACTAACATGTTAGTCCTATCTATACTGAATAGTCAGGTTGTGGGATGTAGGTTCGTGGAGCGTTTTGGATTATCGGTCGCGCTGGCGACACCTTTCGACGGCGACGACAACATTGCAGTTTCCGCGATGATCGCTCAGGCAAAGCGCAGCTTTGCGGCCGGCTGCTCCAGCGTCACGCTGTTTGGGACGACTGGCGAAGGATCCTCGATCGGCAGCGCTGAGCGCCAGAGGGTGCTTGAGGCATTCATCGAGGCCGGTATTGATCCCTCCCAAATCGTCGTGGGCGTCCTGGTCGATGCCGTCGAGGATGCTGCCACCCAGACGGGCTATGCCCTGTCCATGGGTATCCGAAACGTTCTCCTGGCACCGCCTTGCTATTTCAAGAATGTCAGCGACGAAGGCATTTTCCGCTGGTTTTATGCCGTATTCCGCATTCTCGGGGACCAAGCCCGTGACATCATCGTCTATAACATTCCCTCCGTCACGATGGTGCCCTTGAGCGTTGCGCTGATCGGCCGCTTGCGTCAGGCCTTTCCGGCAATTGTAACGGGCGTCAAGGATTCCTCCGGCGATTGGGCCTTTACCGAAAAGCTGCTCGAGGCCCATCACGATCTCATCATCCTGATCGGCGATGAGCGTCATCTGGCCCAAGGCACGCGCCTGGGCGGCCAGGGCGCAATCTCCGGCATGGCGAATTTCATCGCCCCCGAGATCAAGCGCATGGCCGAAGAGGGAAAGGATGATCCGCGCGTGGTCGCTTTCGTGGCCGAGCTCCTGAAGTATCCCGTGACCCCCGCCGTAAAGGCGATGATCGCGCATCTGAGCGACGATGAAATGTGGCTTGCGGTCCGCCCACCGCTCGTTTCAATAACCCGCGAAGGATGCAACAAGCTTGCCCTCGCCTTTGACGCCCTGTTTCGAAAAAAGGCCGCTTAATCGTCATGTACGAAGGGGGATCCATGGATGGACTGGACGAACAGCCGACCTTGCGGGAAAGAGCTTATGAGAGCTTTACCCGGCATCTGCTGGCGCGCGATGTCCGCCCCGGTCAGTTCGTCTCCCAACGCCGCCTCGTCGAACTGACCGGACTGACGCTCGGCGCAATCCGTGAACTCATTCCAAGGCTCGAAGCCGAAGGCCTCATCAAGACGGTGCCGCAGCGCGGCCTGCAGATTGCTCATATCGATCTCAACCTGATCCGTGAAGCCTTTCAGCTTCGCGTGTTCCTGGAGAAGGAGGCGGTTGCGCTTTTTACCCGGTCGGCTTCCGACGAAACGATCGCGGGCCTCCTGAAAATGCACCGGGACATCGCCGACGCCATCAATGGCGGCAACAATTCGCATGATCTTGAGCTTCACGCCCAGGCCGTGGACTGGGGAATGCATGACGCCTTCATCGACGCGCTCGGCAACACCATCATCTCGAATGTCTACCGGGTGAATTCAATCAAGATGCGCCTTATAAGCCAGGAGCGCTTTCGTATCGACGGCCGTGTCGGACCGGTCATGGGAGAGCATCTGAAGGTTCTCGAAGCCATCGAGCGACGGTCGGCGGAAGATGCCGTCAGCGCGCTCGTCGCACATATCCATCACGCGAGGGACCGCGCACTCAGATTATAGGCAAGGCAAGCCGGCGGTGAGGAGATCTCCGGCAAGAAGAGGAGGAATGGCATGTCATCTTCAATTTGGAATCCAACTCGCCGGAGCTTTCTGGCTGGTTCTGCCGCTCTCGGCGCCGCCGGCTTTCTTGGCGTGCGGGCGGCATCGGCCGCCGTTGACTGGAAACGGTTTGCCGGCACGACGCTCGAAGTCAATCTCGTCAAGAGCCCACGCAGTGAGATCATCCTCAAATATCTCGGCGAGTTCGAGGAGCTGACCGGTATAAAGGTCAATGCCGAGGCGACGCCCGAACAGCAGCAGCGCCAGAAGACAACGATCGAACTCAGCTCCGGAAAGCCAAGCTTCGACGTCGTTCACATGAGCTATCACGTGCAGAAACGGCAGTTCGAAAAGGGCGGCTGGCTTGCCGATATAAGCGGATTTCTCAAGGATCCGTCCCTTACCGATCCGTCTCTGGTCGAGGGTGATTTCGCCGATGCGGGCCTGCAATTCGCCAAGGATTCCGACGGCCTCCTGCGCTCCCTGCCCTTCTCCGTCGACTACTGGATCGTCTACTGGAACAAGCAGCTCTTCGAGAAGAAAGGCCTTTCGTACCCCGCAACCTTCGACGAGATGGCGAACGCCGCAGAGGCCCTGACCGACGCGTCGAGCAACACGTACGGCTTCGTTGCCCGCGGACTGAAAAACGCCAACGTCCCCGTCTGGACGGCCCTCATGCTCGGTTACGGCATGACGCCCCTCGGGCCGGACGGCAAACTGCGCACCACTTCCGAGGAGGCCGTCCAGGCGGCAACGCTCTACCAGCGTCTGATGACGAAGGCAGCGCCTGTCGGCGTCTCCGGATTCAATTGGGCAGAAGCGCAATCGGCATTCCTGCAGGGCAAGATCGGCATGTGGCTCGATGGCGTCGGCTTTGCACCGCCGATCGAAAACCCGGAAAAATCCCGCGTCGTCGGCCAGGTGGGTTACGGGATCATGCCGAAGGGCCCGAAAGCGCAGGCAGCCGCAACATTTGGCGACGGTATCGGCGTAACAGCAGCAAGCAAGAACAAGGAAGCGGCCTACCTCTTCTGCCAATGGGTGGTTTCCCATGACATGGGTGCCCGGCTCCTGCAGGCCGGTGCCGGCGTTCCCTTCCGCCAGTCTATCCTTGAAGATCCCAAGGTGCGCGAAGGCGTCACCATGCCGAGTGCATGGGTCGACGCGGTCGTCGGCTCCGGCAAGATTTCGAAGCTCGCCCTGCCGGTCATCATCCCGGTCACCGAATTCCGAGACATCTATGGCGTCGGCCTGACGAACATGATCGGCGGCGCAGATCCGGCCGCCGAACTCAAGTCCGCCACGGCTCAGTTCGAGCCGGTGCTGGCCCGAAGCGAGGGATGATGACTTCGGTGAGCATTGAAGCCGAAAAAGCGACGGCAATCAGTTCAAGGAGCAAGCCCAGCGGGCTTGCTCCGAACTACTGGCCCTTCGTCGTTCCTGCCCTGATCGTAATCGCTGCCGTCATCGTTTTTCCATGGGTTTTCACCCTGTGGATGAGCGTGAACAGCTGGACGCTCGGCCAGGCACAAGCCTTTTCAGGCTGGGACAACTATCTCCGTCTCGCGACCGACACGCGTTTTTGGGATTCTCTTTGGCACACCGTCCTTTATACGGTGCTTGCGGTGATCGGACCTCTGTTTCTGGGCACGCTCGCCGCCCTCATCTTTGACGCGCAGTTCCCGCTGCGCGGACTCCTGCGCGGTATATTCGTCATGCCGATGATGGCGACACCTGTTGCCATCGCGCTCGTCTGGACGATGATGTTTCATCCGCAGCTCGGCGTCCTCAATTATCTTCTCTCATTGGTCGGAATTGGGCCTCAGGAATGGATCTACAATCAGACGAGCGTCATTCCCTCGCTGGTTCTGGTGGAAACCTGGCAGTGGACGCCGCTGATCATGCTGATCGTGCTTGGCGGTCTTGCGGCTCTGCCGCGCGAGCCGTATGAAAGCGCCGAAATCGATGGCGCCAATGCCTGGCAGAAGTTTCGCTATCTCACGCTGCCGATGATTGCCCCCTTCCTGATGGTCGGCGTCATCATCCGCAGCATCGACGCCGTAAAGAGCTTCGACATCATTTACGCGATGACGCAAGGCGGACCGGGAACGGCCTCGGAGACGATCAATATCTATCTCTACAATACGGCCTTTTCCTATTACGACATCGGCTACGGATCTGCGATGGCCGTCGTCTTCTTCGTCGTCATCGTCGCGCTCTCCTTCGTCTTGATGATGGTGCGCGCGCGGACGAACTGGTCAGACACGGAGACACGCTGATGAAGCGCAAGACGCTCGATCGCATCGGTCTTTTCTTCGTCGCCCTGGTGATGGTCTCGCCGGTCATCCTCTTCTTTCTGTGGATGATCTCGCTGTCCCTGAAATACGAAATCGACAATGGAGCCTATCCGCCGATCTTCATCCCAGAGCGATTTGCCTGGTCGAACTACGTCAAAGTCTTCGAGGAAAACAATTTCTTCTTGTATTTCTGGAATTCCATCCTTGTGACGGGAGCGGCGACATTTCTGGCGCTTTTGATTGGCGTGCCGGCAGGCTATGGAATTGCCCGGCTCAAGGCCGAGCGTTCGGCAATGGTCATCATGATCGCGCGAATGACACCCGGGCTTTCCTTTCTGATCCCGCTCTTCTTGCTGTTCCAATGGCTGGATCTCCTCGGCACACTCTGGCCACAGATCATCATCCATCTGGTGGTGACTGTGCCGATCGTCGTCTGGATCATGATCGGCTATTTCGAAACAACGCCGATGGAGCTCGAAGAGGCGGCAAGTATCGACGGGGCAACGCCATGGCAGGTCTTCCGCCTGGTGGCGCTGCCGATCGCCAAGCCCGGCATTGTCGTCGCCTTCATCCTCTCCGTCATCTTCTCGTGGAACAATTTCGTGTTCGGTATCGTGCTGGCGAGCCGCGAAACCCGGACGTTGCCGGTGGCAGTCTACAACATGCTTTCCTTCGAGCAGGTCAGTTGGGGACCGCTTGCGGCAGCAGCGCTGATCGTCACGTTGCCGGTGCTGGTCCTGACAATGTTTGCCCAGAAGCAGATCGTTGCTGGTTTGACGGCGGGCGCCGTCAAAGGCAGCTGAGTGGCGGGCATGTTGTTTTGACCAGGGAGAGGGTTTCAAAGGCAAAAGACCGACAGCCGCACGTCTTGTGCGTTGGCGCAGCTGTGCTGGATACACTGTTTCGCGTCCGAAAAATGCCGGCGGGACAAGGCAAGGTTCTGCCATATGACATGCTGCAGATAGCCGAGGGCATGGCCTCGAGCGCGGCCTATGCTGTTGTCAGGCTTGGGGGCAAGGCAAGCCTGTGGGGTGCTGTTGGGGATGACGAAACAGGCAAGCGCATTATCGCGGATCTCTCTCTAGCCGGCATCGACATAAGCGGAATGCATATCGTGCAAGGCGCAAGATCTGCGGTTTCGACCATTCTGGTTGACGACGGCGGCGAGCGTCTCATCGTCCCTTTTTACGACCCTGAACTGCATCGATCGGTCAAGCACATTTCGACAACGGAAATCGCCATTTTCGACGCTGTTTTAGTTGATGTTCGATGGCCGGAGCTCGCTCTTAAGGTCCTGGAAACGGCGCGGAGCCTGGGCAAGCCGGCGATCTTGGATGGCGACGTCGCCGCCGATGGGGTAATCGAGCGGCTGGGGCCGGCAGCGAGCCACATCGTCTTTTCGCACCCTGCAGCAGGCAAGCTGGCAGGGACGGAAGATTGTGCTGCGGCGATCGGGGTGCTCAAGCAGCGTTTCCCGCTGGCATTTATCAGCGTCACGGCGGGTGAAACCGGCGCCTATTGGTATGACGATGTCAACGATTGCGTCATGCATATGACCGCGCGACCCGCCAAAACAGTCGATACGCTTGCGGCAGGCGACATCTTCCACGGCGCATTTGCCTTTGCCGTCGCACGGCAATTGCAAATCGAAGATGCCATACGCATCTCATCGGCGGCGGCAGCACTTAAGTGTCAGGTCTTCGGCGGACGCACGGGTGCACCCGACAGCGATCAGCTTGCCGCCTGTCTGGCACAATGGACGCCGCAGATCTCACGGGTGTAACTGCACTTGTCGCGAAGGCTCAAACCGGCTGGTTCAGCCGCCATGAACCAGCGTCTTTCCAATTCACTGCTTTTAATTGTATATTTTCATTAGGATTCCCTCATTGAGGGTGTCACGATAAAGTCACGACATCTTTGTGCAAGCCTGTGCTTAGTTCTCTGAGGCGCCATGGAGCAGATCCAATGGAAACAGGATCGCGATGGAGCACCATTTCGAGGTTTGGAGAACATTGCAGGAATGAGATTGCAGTGCAGCCTTGATGCTCTTCAAGCAGGATTTAGTCGACAAGCCGGTTTCTTCTCTGCGGCGTTTCAATAGCAGGTGTGGATGCCCATCGAATTCAGACGAATAACGCATGTCGAAGCGACGCAAAGCGCAGCCATTATGGTTGAGGCGTACGCCGAGCCGCCTTGGAATGAAGAGTGGTCGATCGAGAATGCAGCTTGGCGTCTCGATGAACTGGCCACGACACCTGGCTGCCTTGGTGTGGCAGCGTTCGAGGCGAAAGAAGCCATCGGGTTCGCCTTCGCCCTTCCGCATACCTCGGTGATCGGCCGCGGCCTGCATCTTGCTGAAATAGCCGTATTGCCCAAGCATCAAAGAAAGGGAGTTGGCTCGGGTCTGCTGAGCCGCCTCCAAATCGAAGCCCGAACTATGGGTTATCTGCAGATTTGGCTCGTTTCCCAGCAGAGCGGCCGCGTTGCGGACTATTACACAGGTAATGGGTATGAGCCGTCGAACAGGCTTGGCGTTTATTCCAAACGACTTCGCTAACCGCGATGATGAAGCAATGAGCCATGGCCGAGCTTGTCGGCCGGTTAGTGCTTGTGCAGATTAATGGCGTCCACGGACAGCGTCAGGTCGGCCAGCCCCGTTTCGGCGCCATCCCCGATCTCGCGGGTAACGGCCTTCAGGGCCAGGTCAAGCCAATGCGTCGCGTTGACAAGCTCAACGTCCTGTGCCGCGTATCTTGCGTAAGTGATCATTCGGGCGAGCGCGATGAGCTCATCCAACTCCTCAATGGATCTTGCATTGTGGCTTGAGCCATCTGGATTACCTGCAGAAGTGGCGCTCATCTCGATCTCCAAAATCTCTGGAGAACATATTGGGGATGAGGGCGAAGAGCCCGTGAAAAACGCGTGACACAATCCGTAATTGCACTGAGCAGCGCATACGCTTGTTAAATGGGCGAAACAAATGTCTCGTTCAAATGCCAGGAAATCTCTCTACCAAGGGGGAAGTCACTGGTGGCGCGAACAGCTTCCAGAAGAGCAAGAGCATCAATCCGTTTCTGATCGACGACGTTTGAGACCAGCAGCGAAAGCAACTCACGCGGTGCCGCAATGTTGGCTGCGCCACAATTGGCGATGATCGATTGCCAGGTCCGTTCCTTGAAGAAGATTCGAGCAGCACTCTCCTCAAGCCTTGCCCGCATAGCAGATGCAAGTTGCTTCTCGCTTTCCAATTTGTCGAGTGTTGCCCTGACATTCACGAGCGGCACCGTCAGGGATTTGTATCCATATTCCATCGGGCCGTGGAGCAAAGCGACGTCAGCGTCATCGGCTGTCGCGCCCTTCTCGTATTCACGGAAGATGCGACCGATGCCAATCATTCCAAAGAGCTGGCATTCAGCCGCGCGAAGTGCTCCCATGCTGGCCGCCCCTAATACAGCTACATTCTGAGAAAGCGCGTAGAGGATCTCCTTGTGCCAGACCGGCGCCGTATATTCGAACCCACCGTCGATTAGCCCGATGACACTCGCGCCACGCCTCACGGCGGCAAGAACATCGCCCTGAACCGCAGGTGGGCAGACGAAGACCTCATCTCCAGCGAAGGATGCCGCATCTGGAAGGCTCGGACCGACAAAGATGACCTTCATGACATGATAGCCCTTGAAACCGCCCGATTTCCAAAGCGGCGTGCGCGCTCGCCCTCCGGATTTTCAAGGGCTGGGATAAAGATTTTCGCGACGCTAAAAGGAAGTGCGGGATCGCTGAGGGCCAGGGCGATGATTCGATCTATTTGCTTTTCGCGCAAGGCACTCAGTGTGTAGTCGAGATGTTGAGAAGGAGATGGCGGATACGCCGGCGCAATCGTCGCCGGCATCGCCGGAACGGCCTGGAAAGCAGTGCGCGTCTGCAACGGGAGAGGTGCAAGGAAGGTTTCGGGCAATATGTCATCCCGTGCACCGCTGATATAGGTCAACCGGGATTGAGCTGCTTCGGTTACAGCCCGTATGGCCGCGCGAACGGGCGATGGATGAGCGCCGCTTCCTGCCGTCACTTCGACAAAACGGACATTTGCGTCGTCATGAATATCCCGTGGGCCCAATATTGCGGTGAAGCACGGAACGGCGATATCGCTCATCATGTCGAAAAGCCGAAGGACCAACCCGGCGGTTTCGATCTTTTCGATCAATTGATCCAAGGCCGGGTCCTTGAGACCGCGTGGATCGATGCAACGCGAGTGGCGGTCTATGTCATTGCCTATCTGCCAAAGGACATAGGCATCCCGTTCTATGCGCTCGAGAATGCCATGTAGCATTGCCTCCTCGAGCGTGTTTCCGGACGCCAAGCCATCGGAGGACATCCAGAAGCGGCAATCGCGTGTCCGGTCGAGGATCGCAGCTTCGAAAGGGATATAGATCTCGGTCCCCGACAGGAGTTCCCTTCCGAGCGCCCATTCGATCTCTTCGTCATCGCCTATGTCGTTCTTGTGGCGACCGACCAGACAGTTCAGCTTTTCGACCCTGTAGCCGGATTCTTGAAGGCGACGCGCGCTTGCTTGGACAGTATCGACGGAAGGATTGCCGGCAACGGCCCGTTCCAGGGCCTCCATGACGGCCGATACCTTCGCATCGTCGTCGCTCAGGCCCTTGCCTTGAGCGACGACGATCGAGCGGGCGTTGGGAGAATAGGCACACCAGACGGGTATCCCGACGCGATCGAGACCGGTGTGACGTGCGACACGGGTAACGCCGAAGTCAACCAGAAACGGCGCGACACGAGTGAGCGTCTCTGACGGAACGATGGTCCGGTCGGAATATGAAACGACTTGAGCGGCTGTCAGAGCAGCATCTCAACCGTCGACGTGACCGGAAAACACCGTTTGCGCCGAAGAAACCGCGATGGCGAAGTCCACCTTCTTCACAAAGGTGCCTCCTGTCTTGCGGACATCCCCAACAACTTGTGCCAGCTCTCCAACCGGCGATCCAAGCGACTTCACCGTGCCTGCGTCAAGATCCGCAATCCAGAGATCCGATTGTCCTGCAACACCGAATACGACAGCTTTTTCCATGAATTTTCTCCATATGGGTTGTTTTAAAATCCGGCCTTTAAAAGGCCTTCTCGATAGAGGTCCCTCTGCCATTGTTCCTTGAAAGGAACGACAGAGAGCCATTTCTCGACATCGAAAACAGGATTCAGTGCTTCGGCGCGTTGCCGGTAAAACTGTGCCCGCTTTCGATCGCCGATCATCGCAAAGCTCGCCGCCGCGATCCGGTGAGCCGGTGCCTTGTCTTTCATTGCTTCCACGTAATCGATTGCGTCTTCATACTGCTCAAGAAAGTAACAGGCCCCTGCGGCGCACCAGAGATAGGCGTCGGGCGATATCGGGTTGAGCGAGATCGCCTTTTTGATCTTCGACAGCGCGTCCCCCGGGCGCGACGCATGTACAAGCGTGTCAGCATGGCTATAGATGACGTCGGCAAAATGCGGACTCAATTCCTCCGCCAGACTGAGGGCGGAAACGCTGTGATCGACGTCGCCGAGATAAAGCTTGGTGACCCCCAGTTCTCGATGTCCGCCGGCAAATATCGAATCCCCTTCGATGGCCTTCTCAGCGCTCGTTTCCGCCAGGCGCAACAGCTCTTCGTTTCCCTGCGCGGTCACAAGCCACTCGCTCGTATAGGTGCGGGCAAGGCCGGCAAGTGCTGGCGAGAAGTTGGAATTGTGCCGGAGAGCCTCCTTGAAGGCGCTACGTGCCTTGCGGATGTGAGGCAACGTCAGTTTGCCCATCAAGCTCGCGCCAACGAGATAGGAATGATACGCTTGAGGATTGGCCTCGATGTTCAATCTGGCCTGCTCGTTCTTCGCCAGCTCCTGCACCAGGGAAAAGGTCAGCCTCTGGGCAATGAGCCGCCTTTGTGTCGGCAGTGCATCCGATGTCATCGTAAAGCGCGTTGCCCAGATGACCTCGTCGGTGGGAAAATAGATAAGCTGGGCATAGAGCCCCTCAGTCGAAAGCCGCGTTTCAAGGAGATAGGAGATCGAATGCCGCGCAACGACCTGGGCTTTGTCCGAATCGCGACGAATTTGCTCGGCCGTGTGCGGTGCGACAATAGAAATGTTGCGAAGCGCGCAAAGCTCGATGGTGACGTCTTCGATCAGGGCGTTGGCAATAGCGAGCCCGGCAACATGTCCCTGCGGAATTGGCGGAAGCAGCACGACTCGAGGAAGGACTGACGACGACGGCTTGCCAGGCTCGATGCGAACGAGCGCGTCTTGCGGGCTCGATGGCAGGGCGTCGATTTTTGGCCTGCTTGCCTTTTCACGCCTATCCTCGTCAGCCAGGTTGGTTCCAGGTAGCCGGCGAAGCATTTCCCTGATTTCTTCATCGCCCGGATCATTCTCCAGAAGATAAAGGCCCGCGGTGGATATTGCCCGGACATCATCGTTGATTTGGGCATGTGGCAGGGCGTTAAAGAGCACTTCGCGCAGCTTCAATCTATGATTCCGACGCTCTGCCGTGATCCAGTTGTCGATCGACCTGGTTGAGGGTTTCACGCTTGCCATGAAATCCCGCTGAAGCAGGTCGCTGATCGCTCTCAATCGCCCCAATGGGGGCATTGCGCTGTCGAGAGCCTGAAGATCGACGGCAAGAGCCTCCGTGCGAAGCCGGATCGAACTGGAGGTGATCTGAAGCAGCGCCGCGTTCGTATCGTCGTCGATCTGTCGAATACGCGAGATCAATTTGCGCAGGTTAAGTCCCGACAGCTCGGCCTCGGCGTCGGCCCATAGAAACTCCGAGAGCTCATGACGGCTCAGTTCATGGGTCTTGCGGCTGAAGAGATAGGCGGCCATCACCAGGCCTTTGGCCGGATAGCGAATGGCGTTGCCATTCGCATCGCTCAGTCGTAGATCGCCAAATGTCTGCAGGTACAGCACCAAAGTGTTTATCCTCGCTCGGGCTCTATCTGACTGGAACTGTCGCGATGGTTCTCGACCGGGTTTGCAGAGCCAAGGCTTCTGGTAAGGGCAAGCAGTTTTTGACGGACGTTGGGATCTTCGATTGCCAGAAATGCCCTGCTGAGTGCCACTCCCTCCTTCGACGTCATAAACAGCGTGACATCATCCGTCTCCCGCGGCGGCTCGACATCGGGTGACGCGCTCGCATTGTTTTCGAAAAAGAACCCGACGGGGACCTTGAGAATTTCGGCAATCCTCTGGAGCCTGCTGGCACCAATTCGGTTCATGCCCTTCTCGTATTTTTGCACCTGCTGAAATGTAATACCCAAGGCGTCCGCTAAACTGCCCTGGCTCAAGCCAAGAACCTTGCGCCGGAGCCGCAGACGACCACCTACATATACATCAATAGCATTTGGAGATTTCGCCTTCACGGGGCCCCCTCATGGCTCATGCGACGTGCATCATGATGCATTCCGTCAAAAATGCAACTAAAGGTGATCTTTTCTCGAACGATATTCTTGGCGTCCCACCAAGGACCGTCTTAATGTTATGCAACCAAGTCTAACTGGTTTCAATCTAAGGTACATGACTTGGCAATAGACGTGCGACGCGTCCCAGGGCAGCTTGTTTTAGCATGAAATACTATACTGCTATTTAAAATTGTGTCACGTCGATTTCACGCATCGCCGCCAATTTTTACAGTTATGCTTCCTACGTCAATATTGGGGGCTTTCGGCCGATGGGGGGCGAGCAATCGCAGCGTCAGCGAGTTTTTCTATTGGGTCGATGCATTGTCGGTGATCACCACCGCTAAGATCGGAGTTATGAGAACTATGGAATTACCTTCTATACAGGTCAATCATGCCGATCGTCTTTTTGCCTGCCGGCAGAAGATCGAAGAGGCCGTTCACGAGATCATTTTCAGCGAGAGGCTAATGGAGTTTTCGGCAGCAGAGATCGCCATGGCGGTCGCTGATATCGCTGACGATTATATCCTGACGATTGCCAAGCAGAAATCGGCAACGCACTAGCCGGGCTTGTCATCGGATATCAGCGTTTGACGTCTGGGGCGCAAATGCCTCTTCGAAGGCCGTCAGCCTCAGCTCGTGATCCGGAAGTCCGATGGCGCCTCATCCAAGGAGGCCTGTTCGGTCACGACACTGGAAACGGACGCGCCGGCGGGTCCGTTCCAAAACTGTTTCAACATTGCGGAAACCGCCGCATCCTGTCCGGCGATCAATGCGGTCACAGAGCCGTCATCTTCGTTTCGCACCCAGCCGGTCAAGCCGAACCGCTGTGCCTGGGTCTTTGTCCATATGCGGAAGCTGACGCCCTGGACCCTTCCCGATATGTGCACGAGCGTCGCCTTGCGATCATCCGTCATTGACCACCTCCCTCAAAAGGAAATGCAAGCATCTTCTGTGCCAGAAGAACGGCGCAGAGCATCTTTCAGTCGTAGAGATAGTTCGGAAGCCAAAGTGCCATTCCCGGCCATATATACATGATGACCATGCAGAGGATGACGATCAGCATGTAGGGCATCATACCTGCAAAGATCTGGTTGAGCGTGACGTGCGGCGGTGAAACGCCCTTGAGATAGTAAGCCGACATCGCCACCGGCGGCGACAGGAAGGCTGCCTGCAGATTGACGAAGATGAGGACGCCCCAAAGGATGGGATCGATATCGAAGTGTCTCAGCATCGGCAGGAAGATCGGCACGAAGATAATGATGATCTCGGTCCATTCCAGCGGCCAACCAAGAATGAAGATGATCGCCTGCGACAGGATCATGAACTGCACCGGTGTCAGCTCAAGCGCCAGAACCCATTCTTCGATCAGCGCCTGACCTCCCAGAATGGCGAAAACGGCGGAGAAAAGCGCGGAGCCGACGAAGAGCCAACAGACCATCGCCGTCGTCTTCGCCGTCAGGAATACTGCCTCCTTGGTGCGTTTCCAGTTGAGCGTTCGGGCCTGGAATGCCAACAGGAAGGCGCCGGCCGCGCCGACTGCGGCAGACTCGGTTGCTGTCGTGATACCGAACAGGATGACGGCGAGCACGACGATAGTGAGGACCGCGAGCGGCATGACGGAAGACACCAGAAGCTTTATCACCTGAAGCCGCTCCGCACCCATGTTGTAGTAGTAGCGGGAAAGAGCCGCAGCAGCGATTGCTGCAACGAGTGCGAACGACACGTAGAAGCTCGTCGCCGTGCCATTGACCATGGCCGCGCCGGCATCCACCGCGGGCGCTCCGAGCTGCTCCAGCCCCTCCGGGGCTTCCGCCTCTCCAGAGGCCTGTGGATGGATAACAACATACCACCACACCAGCAGCAGCGTGAACGCAGTCAAGGCGAAGGGCACGAGGGCTGCACAGAAATTCTTGAGGAGCGTCCAGTAGTTGAGCCGTCCCTCAGCCGTTTCGAGTGCCATCGCCTTCGATGGCGAGGTCAATGCGCGCACAAGACCGAGCATCATGTTTTGCGAATAGGCCGCCTGAAGACTGCGCATCCAGCTTGCCACCGGAACCCGCGTCTGCTCCTCCGGCAAGGCGGGCGCGATCCTCGGATTGATCGCCGCCCAGGTGAGAATATAGGCGAGATAGAGGAACGCGAGGAAGAAACCGGGAAACATCGTGGCAGCGTAGAGCTTGACCACGGACTGCCCAGCAACCGCCGCATAGACAATGATCATCACCGAGGGCGGGATCAAGATGCCCAGCGTACCGCCAGCGGTTATGACACCGGAGGCAAGCTTCACGTCATAGCCCGCTCGCAACATCGGGCTCATGGCGATCACCCCCATCAGCACGACAACGGCGCCGACGAGACCGCTCGCAATCCCCCAGAACGTGCACACGATCAGGGTTGCCACGGCAAGCGACGCAGGAACGCGCCGGAACGACAGCTGGATGCTGTAGAACATCTTGTCGACCAGCGCGCCGCGCTCCATCACGTAACCCATCAATACAAAGAGCGGGATGGAGATCAACACGTCGTTGGTCATTGCCCCGTAGGTGCGCTGAACCATCAGATCGAAGACGCGATTGTCGATCCAGTGCTCGGCGGGATTATAGAAGGCGTAGAAGCCGAAAAGCATGCCGAGCCCCATCAGCGTGAAGGCGGTCGGGAACCCCATCATGATGACGACCACGATGAGAAGCAGCATCATCAGCCCGAGGAACGGATCGCTCACGTTTCGATATCTCCCCCCATTCCCCGTTGCCGCGCTGCCCTGTCTAGGTCGTGGGCCCGCTCGATCGCTGCCTCGCGCGTCTTTGCGTCTACGTGCTCGCTTTGCGCAAGCTGCTCGGCAACAACGTCAATCTCCTCCACGTCCTTGAGCCGGGCCGGCCACTCGCCGGTCCTCAGGCAGACGATGCAGCGAAGGATTTCGGCAAGCCCCTGCAGCATGACGAGCGCGCCTGCCACCGGAATGACCGTCTTGAAGTAATAGATCGGCGGGCCTTCTGCGGTCACCGTCGAATGCTCGCCGATCCGCCAGGAAAGCGCCGCATAGTCATAGCCGGCGTAAACAAGGGCGGCGACGCCAGGCAGGAAGAAGAGGACGTAAAGGACGAGATCGAGCCCAGCCTGGATCCGGGGCCTTAGCGAGCTATAGACGAAATCGCCGCGCACATGCGCATTCTGCGCCAGTGCGTAGGCTCCGGCGAGCATAAACAGGGTACCATAGAACATGTTGCTGGCGTCGAAGATCCATGCCGTCGGCATGTTCAGGATGTAACGCTTGAACACCTCGACGCAAACGAGCGTCATCAGGCCGATGATGAGCCAGGCCGAAGCTTTTCCGACCCACACGCTGACTGCATCCACCCTGAGCAGAAAATGCTGAACGTTCACGCGTGCCCCCGGGAAAGAGCATATCCTCACTGCAAGCATCACCGGGGCTCCTGCCCGGTGATGCTTGAATCATACCTCAGAGTTCCTTTGCCACCCCGTTCGGTCCGAAGTAGTGATCAAAGACCAAACGCCGGCCGACGACGGTGTCCTGCTCCCATCGCGTTGCCCGCTCTGCGAAGGCGATCTGCGATTGAAGAATCTCCTTGAACAGCGGGTTTTCGCCGGCCTTCTTCTTCACCACCTCGTCGTAGACCTCCAGTTGCCTTTTGAGGATCGCCTCCGGAGTCTTGTAGAACTTCACCTTGTCGGTCGTCTGCATCTCGACATAGTCTTTCGAATAGCGGTCGATCGCCTTCCAGGCCATGTCCTGAGACGCCGCCTCAACGGCATTGGTGATGATTGCCTTCATCTGTTCGGGCAAGCCGTCATACTTGGTCTTGTTGAACATGACCTCGAATTGCTCGGCATTCTGGTGATAGCTTTGCAGCATGCAGATTTTCGAAACGTCTGGAAAACCGAGGACCCGGTCGGATGAGGCATTGTTGAACTCGGCCGCGTCAAGCAGACCACGGTCAAGCGCCGCGACGATCTCGCCACCCGGCAAAGCGTTGACCGCCGCCCCAAGACCGGTGAAGACGTCGATCGAAATGCCGACGGTGCGGAATTTCAAGCCCTGGATATCCTCGGCCTTGGCGACCGGCTTCTTGAACCAGCCGAGCGGTTGTGTCGGCATTGGGCCATAGGGGAACGAGACGACGTTCGCGCCGATCGATTCATAAAGCTTGGCGAGCAGCTCCTTGCCGCCACCATATTTATGCCAGGCAAGCAGCATGTTGGCATCCATCGCAAAGCCTGGACCCGAGCCCCAGAGCGCCAGCGCCGTCTGTTTGCCGTAATGATAGACAAGCACGCCGTGGCCGCCGTCGAGCGTCCCCTGGGAGACTGCATCGAGCAGGCCGAAGGCCGGCACAACGGCACCCGCCGGCAGTACCTCGATCTTGAGATCACCGCCGGTCATGTCGTTGACCTTCTGTGCAAAATCGAGTGCGAACTCGTGAAAGATATCCTTGGAAGGCCAGGTGCTCTGCCAGCGCATGTTGACCGGTCCCTGTGCCTTGACGACGCTTGGCGCCGCCATCATCGCCGCGCCGGCCACGGCTGCGCCGCTTAGGAATTTACGGCGCGACGTTTTCCCCTCGACCTGGGTTCTGCGTTTCATTTCTTCCTCCCGAAAGCATGGGCTTTTCTCGCCCTTTGATGGGCGGGATGAGGAAAGGGCATGCCGTGTCCGACCGCGTCCCGCTCATGATCTAGGTTCTTAACTTGAGATAATACTCCTCAACGAGCCCCAAGCAAAGATTGCAGAAATGGCCACTTGAGCATTTCCTCAAATCCGCGCGAGTAATCGAAGGAAAACAGGCGATCGGGAAGGTGGTTGGTGAATATCAGCCTAGTTCTAGAAAGGAGAATTCTCAGCCTTTGCGAGCATCCGGCGGCCGCGGCGGAAGTCGATGATCGTATGTGAGAGCACGGCAGCCAGGATGATTGCACCGCCCAAGAACGTGGCGGCCGGCGGTTTTTCGGCAAAGAACAGCCAGACCCAGAAAGGTGTCAGAATGATTTCCATGGTGCCGACAAGGGCAGCTTCCGCCGGCGGCATACGTCGTGCACCCGCAAGGAACAGAACCAACGCAATGGCAAAATTCGTAGCCCCGAACGCCGCAAGCACGACCCAGTTGTGAAGATCAAGGGAACCGATCGAACCAAAAGGTGCAAAGAGGATAAGGGTGAGAAACGCACTGACGATAGTCGGGGGAAGGCTTGGCACATCGGGGTTGATGCGGGGAATGATGATGACAAGGGCAAATGAGACGGTCATTCCGAGCGCCAGAAGGTCGCCGGTTCCTGTACCGCCGCCGATTGAAGAGGCCACGATGACCGCAACTCCCGAGAAACAGACGCCTCCGGCAACGAGGGTTCGCCTTGCGACTTTCTCCTTCAGGATCAGCCAGCCGAAGAGGGCGGCAATGAACGGGGCGGTGGCGTAGATCATCGTGACGTTCGCAACGCTGGTCATATAGAGTGCGCCGATGAAGCAGGCCTGACTGAAGGTCTGACATCCAATCATCGCAAGACCCGAGGGATGGAAGACCGAGCGCCATTGACGCCTGGAAAAGCCGCCTTCCAGGAAGAGGCTCGGAACCAGGAGAAAAAGACCGCCGAACAGCGAGCGCCAGGCGATTGTCGTCCACACATCGACGGTCAAAAGCCGCGAATAGAGGCCACTGGCGCTCCAGGCAAGAGTTGCGGCGACCACAAGAGCAATGCCTTTTTCGTGCTCGCTGAGCGCGAAGGATCGTGCCTGAAGGTGGATGGTCATGCGGGATGCCTTGGGACGAGACTGAAGCGACATGATCTGTGTGCGCCCCTCATTGACATCAGGCAAACGAATAGTAGAGATGTCTGCCATCGGATTTCTTTGTGGCTGCCCATGCGTGAACCAATTGAAAGCGATCTGCTGCGGACCTTTCTGGTTGTGACCGAAACGTCGAACTTTTCGGCCGCTGCCCAGCGCATCGGCCGGACCCAGTCGGCTGTCAGCGCTCAGGTGAAACGACTAGAGGACACGATCGGCGAAACGCTTTTCGAAAGAGGCGCGCGCGGCGTTGCTCTCACAGGCGCTGGAACGCGGCTCCTTCCCTATGCCCGACGGGTGATCGACCTTCTGAACGAGGCAACGGCGACGATCCGGACCAAGCCGCTGGACGGGCCTGTTCGCATCGGTATCCCCGAAGAATATAGTCAGACCGTATTGCCGGCCGCACTTGCTGCATTCTCAGTGCGCCACCCGGCCGTCGAGGTGACGATCTCTTGCGATTACACATCCCACAATCTCGCAGCGCTCGAACGCGACGAACTGGACCTCGCCGTCGTCTTCGACTGGAGCAATCAGATCAACGGCGAGGTACTTTGCATCGACCCTACGGTTTGGGTGACCTCGCTGGTGCATCGGTTGCACGACGCCGATCCGCTGCCGATCGCAATCTACAGAAATTCAACCTGGTGTCGCGATTTTGCACTTCGTTCGCTGGAGCAGCACGGCCGCAGATATCGCATTGCCTTCATTGCCGATACAAGTTCCGGACTGAAGAACGCGGTCGCCGCCGGGCTTGCGGTAACCACGCTATCCCGTAGCAACATCCCGCCCGGATGCCGGGAACTGACGAGTGCTGACGGGTTTCCGCTGGTCGATTCATCCCGGGTGGTATTGCGCCGCAGCCGGCATCATTCCACCGCAGCGATCCGGGAACTGGCCGAAAGGGTGCGGGAGGCCTTCCAGCCTATGGCCGCCCTTGCGCCAACATGATGCGACGGCGAAGGCGTCGCCGGGTGTCGGAGGGGCTTTCGGAGAAGCTTGCCCGGTAGCTCCGGGCAAAGGCGGAAGCCGAATTGAAGCCAGTTGCGGCGGCGATATCGGCAAAAGATGCCTTGGTCTCGATCACCTTGCGACGGGCAGCATTCAACCGCAGCGCCAGATAGTGCACATGTGGCGGCGCCCCAATGCTCTCCTGAAAGAGCCCCTGCAGGTGGCGCGCGCTGATGCCGACGCGGCGCGCAAGCCTGGCCAGAACCAGAGGCTGCTCGATGTTGTCTTCCATCAACCGGATCGCGTGAGCGACGCGCGGATCGCGCATCCGCAAACTGACCGTCGATGGAGAAAGCTCGTGCTCGGAATGGAAATTCGCTTGTTCGTAGCTGAAGAGCCGGCTGACCTCCAGCGCCAGCGAATAGCCTTGCCGCTGCCGGATCACCTCGAGCATCAGATCGACGGTCGGCAATGAGCCGGCGGTGGTCAGCCGCTTGCCATCGATGACGAAGCGGTCCCTTGAGGCACGAACTTGCGGGTAGGCGAGTGCGAAATCTTCGAAATCCTCCCAGTGTATAGTTGCAGAATAGCCATCAAGAAGGCTTGCTTCGGCAAGCAGCCACGTGCCGGATTCGATGCCGGCAATCATCGTTCGGTAGCGAGCAGCCTGTGAAAGCTGCATCTTCAGGGTCAAAGTGGCATTTTGCCGCCAGTTGTAGCTTGCGAGCACGAAGAGCGGCGCCGTATCGGCCGTTGCCTTGAAGGGCGCGCAGGCGGGAACGGGGATGTCGCTGGTGGTTGGAGCGGGATCGCCATCCGGGGTCAATAGACGCCAGCGATAGATCTCGCTGCCGGCAATGCGGTTGGCGCCTCGCAACGGCTCGATCACCGAGGCGATCAGGATCAGGTTCGTTTCCGGCAAAATCAGAAGGTCGATATCGAGCCGTTCTGTCGATCGCCTCAGCATGGACTCTCCACGATTTCCGAAACTGTATCATCTAGTTCCGTTATTGCAAAGCAATGGCCGGGGCTTTGCCGCGTAATGGTCTCAATACGAGGGAGAACAAGATGCCTCTTGTGATGAACCGCGATGTCTTCATCACCTGTGCCGTGACCGGCGCCGGCGATACGGTCTCGAAATCCAGCCACGTTCCCGTTACTCCCAAGCAGATCGCGGATTCCGCGATCGACGCCGCCAAGGCTGGGGCGGCAGTCGTTCACTGCCATGTCCGTGATCCGGACACCGGTACCGCAAGCCGGCGCAACGACCTCTACAGGGAAGTCACCGATCGCATCCGCTCCGCCGAAATCGATGTCGTGCTCAATCTGACGGCCGGCATGGGCGGCGACCTGATTTTCGGCAATGTCGAAACGCCACTGCCCCTGAACCCAAAAGGGACCGACATGGCGGGCGCCAGCGAGCGCGTCAGCCATGTCGGCGAATGCCTGCCGGAAATCTGCACGCTCGACTGCGGCACCATGAACTTCAGTCTCGGCGACTATGTCATGACCAATACGCCAGGCATGCTGCGCGCGATGGCGAAAAAGATGACCGATCTCGGTGTGCGGCCAGAAATCGAGGCGTTCGATACCGGCCATCTCTGGTTCGCCAAACAGCTTGCCGAAGAAAGCCTGATCGAGGACCCGGTACTGATCCAGCTCTGCATGGGTATCCCGTGGGGGGCGCCGGACGATCTCAATACCTTCATGGCGATGGTCAACAACGTGCCGCAGAGCTGGACCTTTTCGGCCTTCTCGATCGGCCGCAACGCCATGGCCTATCCGGCAGCGGCTATTCTCGCCGGCGGAAACGTTCGCGTCGGCCTCGAGGACAATCTCTATGCCGGCAAGGGCGTGCTTGCCACCAATGCACAGCTTGTCGAAAAGGCAGTGCAGGTGGTCGAAGGCATGGGCGCGCACATCATCGGACCGGAAGAGGTCCGAAAGAAGCTGAAACTGACGAAGCGCTGAGGGCCGGATGATCAGGATCAACAAGGCAGCCTGCATAGGCGGCGGCGTCATCGGCGGCGGATGGATTGCTCGCTTCCTTCTGGCCGGTATAGACGTTGACGTCTTCGATCCACATCCTGACGCGCGCCGCATCATCGGCGAGGTCCTCGCCAATGCCGAACGGGCCTATGCGATGCTGACAGGCGCGCCACTGCCAAAACGCGGCAAGTTGGCCTTCTGCGGCAGCCTGGAAGAAGCCGTCGTCGATGCCGACTGGATCCAGGAAAGCGTGCCCGAACGGCTCGACTTGAAGCGTAGCGTGTTAGCCCAGATCGACGCGGCAGCGCGACCGGACGCCTTAATTGGCTCCTCGACGTCGGGCCTGCTGCCGAGCGATCTTCAGCAGGACATGCAGTATCCGCAACGCCTCTTCGTCGCCCATCCCTATAATCCGGTCTATCTCCTGCCGCTGGTCGAGATCGTCGGCGGCGAGAAGACGGCGATGGCGACGATCAAGGCAGCGATGGAAAAATTGCCGCCAATTGGCATGAAAGGCGTTCACATCGCCAAGGAGGTCGAGGCTTTCGTCGGCGACCGCCTTCTCGAGGCGCTCTGGCGCGAAGCCCTCTGGTTGATCCACGACGATATCTGCACAGTCGAGACACTTGACGACGTGATCCGCTATTCCTTCGGCCTGCGATGGGCACAGATGGGTCTCTTTGAGACGTATCGGATTGCAGGTGGCGAGGCTGGCATGCGCCACTTCCTCGCACAGTTCGGCCCCTGCCTCGCATGGCCCTGGACGAAGCTCACCAATGTGGTCGATCTTGACGACGCGCTCGTCGAAAAGATCGGCCAGCAGTCCGATGAGCAGGCAGAAGGCCGTTCCATTCGTGAACTCGAACGAATTCGCGACGAGAATCTCGTCGGTATCCTTCAGGCCCTGAAGGGGTCCAATGGCGGCAAGGGCTGGGGTGCTGGAAAGCTGCTTAAGGATTTCGAGCACGCGCTTTGGGCAGCGGGCGGAGCGACGAAGGCATCATCCGATCTTTCACAACCGCTGCGACTGGTCGAAACCAAGGTCAGCCCCGCATGGGTCGACTATAATGGCCATATGACCGAGCACCGTTACCTGCAGGTTTTCGGCGACACTTCGGATGCCCTCCTGCGCCTCATCGGTGTTGATCTCGCTTATGTTGAGGCGGGGCAAAGCTATTATACGGTGGAGACCCATATCCGCCATCTCGCAGAGGCCAAGCTCGGTCAGGCAATCCACGCGACCTGTCAGGTGCTTTCAGTCGATGAAAAGCGGTTGCAGGTGTTCCACACGATCCATGACACGGCGACCGGCGAGGCGATTGCAACCGCCGAGCACATGTTGCTGCATGTCAACACAAGGGCCGGCAAAGCGATACCCGCCGCAGCCGGGGTGCTTGAGAAAGCCGGGGCAATCGCCGCGGCCCATGCGGCTCTCCCCCCTCCTGAAGGAGCCGGCCGCCACGTCGGTCAGAAGCGTTGGAGTTCGTCATGAATTTTGCTCTCAACGAAGAACAGGAGATGATCGTCAAAACGGTCCGCGGCTTCGTCGAAACGGAAATCTATCCGCACGAAAACGCCGTCGAGCGCACCGGCGTCGTCGCGCCTGAACTTGGCCAGGCGATCCGGCGCAAGTGTATCGAACTCGGCTTTTACGCCTGCAATTTCCCTGAAGAGGTTGGCGGCGCCGGGCTTGACCATACCACTTTTACTCTGGTGGAGCGGGAGCTTGGCCGCGGCTCCATGGCCCTGACGGTCTTCTTCGGTCGTCCCTCGGGTATTCTCATGGCCTGCGAAGGTGACCAACGGGACCGGTATCTGCTGCCGGCTGTGCGCGGCGACCGGATCGACGCGCTTGCAATTACCGAGCCGGATGCCGGTTCGGACATGCGCGGCATGAAGTGTGCGGCCCGCCGCCATGGGAGCGATTTCATTCTCAATGGCACGAAGCATTTCATCTCGCATGCCGACGTCGCCGATTTCGTCATCGTCTTTGCCGCAACCGGCGAGGAGGAGACACAGAAGGGCACGAAGAAGAAAATCACGGCCTTCCTCGTCGACCGCGGCACGCCGGGCTTCGAGATCCTCAAGGGATACGATTCCATATCGCATCGCGGCTACCACAATTGCATCTTGAACTTCACCGATTGCCGGCTTCCCGAAAGCCAGGTGCTGGGCGGGATCCATCGCGGTTTCGATATCGCCAATGAATGGCTCTACGGCACGCGACTGACAGTCGCCGCCACCTGCGTCGGAAGGGCCCGGCGCGTCTTCGACATGGCCCTTCCCTACGCTGCCGAGCGAAAGCAGTTCGGCAAGCCGATCGGGGCCAATCAGGGCGTTTCTTTCAAACTCGCGGACATGATCACCGAGATCGATGCGGCCGATTGGCTGACGCTTGCTGCAGCCTGGCGGCTCGATCAAGGTATCGGCGCCAACCGCGAGATCGCCTCGGCAAAGCTCTACGCTTCCGAAATGCTTGCGCGCGTAACTGACGAAGCGATCCAGATCTTCGGCGGGATGGGCCTGATGGACGATCTGCCGATTGCCCGTTTCTGGCGGGATGCGCGCGTCGAGCGCATCTGGGACGGCACGTCCGAGATCCAGCGCCACATCATCAGCCGTGAGCTACTGCGGCCATTCGGAGCATGAAACGATGACCCAGCGCGCGCTCGACCGCCTGCTCAGACCTCAAACGATCGCCGTCTTCGGCGGTCGCGAGGCGCATCGGGTTATCGAGCAGTGCGACCGAATGGGGTTCGGTGGCGACGTCTGGCCCGTCCATCCAAAACTCGAAGAGGTTCATGGACGGCGCTGCTATCGTTCGATCCTGGAACTGCCCGCCGTGCCAGATGCCGCGTTCGTCGGCGTCAACAGGATGCTGACACTCGACATCGTCAGAGATCTTGCTGCAAGAGGAGCAGGCGGTGCGGTCTGTTACGCATCGGGCTTCAGCGAGGCGGCCGGCGAATTGGCCGACGGTGCGGATCTGCAAAGACGCCTGCTGGAGGCGGCCGGCGACATGCCGATCCTCGGGCCGAACTGCTATGGCCTGATCAACGCTCTTGATGGCGCATTGCTCTGGCCCGACCAGCATGGGATGCAACGTGTCGACCGCGGCGTTGCAATCCTTACCCAGTCTTCAAATATCGCGCTCAACATGACCATGCAGACGCGTGGCCTGCCCATCGCCTATCTGGTCACGGTCGGCAACCAGGCGCAGACGTCACTTTCTAGCGTCGCCTACGCGCTGCTCGAGGACCCTCGCGTCACCGCGGTCGGGCTTCACGTAGAGGGTTTCGGAAGCCTGCCTGCGCTCCAGGAGCTCGCGCTACGAGCACGCGAGCTGAAGAAGCCGGTTGTTGCACTGAAGGTCGGGAAATCCGAGCAGGCGAAACGAGCGACGGTTTCTCATACGGCTTCGCTTTCCGGCAGCGACGCGGTCGCCGATGCCGTTCTTGGCCGTCTGGGGATCGGCCGTGTCGGCTCATTACCGGAATTGTTGGAAACGCTAAAACTCCTGCATGTTGCCGGACCGCTTACCGGCAATGCGATTTCCTCGATGAGCTGTTCAGGTGGTGAAGCGTCGCTCATGGCAGATGCCGCCGTCGGTCGCGCCGTGGAATTTCGCGCCTTGCGGCCTGGGCAGGTGGCGCCGCTTCGCCTCGCGCTCGGGGAAATGGTCACCCTTTCCAATCCCTTGGACTACCACACGTTTGCGTGGGGCGATCTCGGTCGCCAGACGGACGCTTTTACAGCAATGTTTGAGGGCGGCTATGCGCTCAATCTCGTCGTGCTTGATTTCCCGCGGACCGACCGATGCGATGCTACCGACTGGACGACGACGGTCGATGCGATCGTTGCCGCTTCAGCCTCCACCGGTGGGCTTGCAGGCGTTGTCGCGACGCTTCCCGAAAACATGCCTGAAGATCGTGCCGTCGGCCTGATGACGAGAGGCGTCGTGCCTTTTTGCGGCATTTTCGAAACGCTTGCAGCAACTGAAATCGCAAGCCGCATCGGTCGGGAGTGGAGCGTTCCACCAGGGCCACGTCTTCTCGACGTGCCACAAGTCGAAGGCGAGATCGAAACGTTGGATGAAACCCATGCAAAGGCGGCGCTCTCGGCCTTTGGCTTCCCCGTCCCTGCCGGTTTCGTTGCGAATTCTCCGCAAGAGGCGATGGAGCGCTCGGACGAGCTAGGCTATCCCGTCGCGCTCAAGGGGCTCGCCATTGAGCACAAGACCGAGGCGGGTGCGGTGGCGCTCAACTTAAAGGACGCAACGGCGGTATTTGACGCAGCCACATCGATGAACGGCACCAAGGCATTCCTGGTCGAAAAGATGGTGGAGCACAGCGTCGCAGAGCTGATCATTGGAGCAACACGCGATCCTGTCTTCGGGTTGACGCTCACAGTCGGTTCGGGCGGAATTTTGGTGGAATTGCTTGAAGATTCGGCCATTTTGTCGCTTCCAACGACAAGAACAGCGATAACAGAGACGATTTCGCGTCTGAGGATCGGAAAATTGATCAACGGCTATCGTGGCCGTCCAAAAGGCGATCTCGAAGCGGTTGTCGTCGCTGTCGCAGCAGCGGCAGATTATGTCGTAAAGAATGCCGCGCATCTGGAGGAACTGGACATTAATCCGTTGATGGTTCTTCCTGAAAACAAGGGGGTTGTCGCAGTCGACGCCCTTATACGGCGAAGGAGGTAGCAGAAGTTGAGCAGCTCCATTCGCACGAGACGCGACGGCGGCATTTTCGAGGTCATCATAGACCGGCCGAAAGCGAACGCCATCGATCTTGCAACGAGCCGCGAGATGGGCGTTCTTTTCCGCGACTTTCGAGACGATTCAGCCCTGCGCGTGGCAATCATTTCCGGAGCCGGCGAAAAATTCTTTTCCGCAGGCTGGGATCTCAAGGCGGCAGCGGCGGGCGATGCCGTCGATGGCGACTACGGCATCGGAGGCTTCGGCGGGATGCAGGAACTGCGCGATCTTAACAAGCCGATCATCTGTGCGGTCAACGGCATCTGTTGCGGCGGCGGATTGGAAATTGCCCTTTCGGCGGATTTGATCGTCGCGGCTGAACATGCGACCTTTGCGCTGCCGGAGATCCGCTCGGGAACGGTTGCCGATGCAGCTTCCGTCAAGCTTCCCAAGCGCATCCCCTACCATATCGCAATGGACATGCTCCTGACCGGGCGCTGGCTCGATGTTCACGAGGCCCATCGCTGGGGCTTCGTGAACGAGGTCGTCGCGGCCGGCAAATTGATGGACCGTGCGTGGGAACTTGGCCGGCTGCTCGAAAGCGGACCGCCGCTTGTCTATGCCGCAATCAAGGAAATCGTGCGCGACGCGGAGGGAACAACGTTTCAGACTGCCATGAACAAGATCACGAAACGGCAGCTTGCAACAGTCGATACCCTCTATTCGAGCGAAGACCAATTGGAAGGCGCGCGGGCTTTCGCGGAGAAGCGAACCCCAAAGTGGAAAGGAAAGTGACGAGGCGGCGGCAACCGCCATTTTTCCCGCATGATCTCGGGCGGCGCAGGCGGAAGAGGAAACCGCATGCCGCCAGTTGCCCGAAACTTCTATCAACACATCAAGAAGAAGGAACAGGGGAATGAACGGCTATACGAAATATCTCACAAGTCGCGTGACTGCCGGTGGACTGAGCCGCCGTGAATTCATCGGACGTGCCATGGCAGCAGGCATCACGCTGGCTGTTGCCGATAAACTCTTCACTGAAAACGCACAGGCAGCGGAGCCGAAGCGTGGCGGTCATCTGAAGCTCGGCCTCGAAGGTGGGGCGGCAACCGATTCCAAGGATCCGGCAAAATTCCTGTCGCAGTTCATGTTCTGCGTCGGCCGCTGCTGGGGCGATATGCTGGTTGAATCCGATCCGCTGACGGGGGCTGCAGTCCCTGCGCTTGCCGAATCCTGGGAGCCGTCGAAGGATGCGGCGACCTGGACCTTCAAGATCCGCAAGGGCGTCAAATTCCACGACGGCAAGGAATTGACGATCGACGACGTCGTCGCGACGCTGAAGCGCCACACGGACGCCAAGTCCGAATCCGGCGCCCTTGGCGTGCTGGGATCGATCAAGGATATCAAGGCGGATGGCGGCAATCTCGTGTTGACGCTGAGCGAAGGCAATGCCGATATGCCACTGCTGCTCACCGACTATCACCTGGTGATCCAGCCAAATGGCGGCAATGACGATCCGCTCGCCTCGATCGGCACCGGCCCCTACAAGCTGACGAGCTTCGAGCCGGGTGTTCGCGCAACTTTCGAGAAGAACAAGGACGACTGGCGTTCCGACCGTGGTTATGTCGATTCCATCGAAATCATCGGCATGAATGATGCTACCGCCCGTATCGCGGCGCTGTCATCCGGCCAGGTGCACTACATCAATCGCGTCGATCCGAAGACGGTCGAACTTTTGAAGCGCGCACCGAACGTGGAGATTCTGTCGACCTCCGGCCGCGGCCACTACGTCTTCATCATGCATTGCGATACCGCGCCGTTCGACAACAATGACCTGCGCCTTGCCCTGAAATACGCCATGGATCGTGAAACCATGGTCAAGAAGATCCTTGGCGGTTATGGCAAGGTCGGCAACGATTTCCCGATCAACAATACCTATGCGCTGTTTCCCGAGGGCATCGAGCAACGTGCGTATGATCCCGACAAGGCGGCATTCCATTACAAGAAGTCCGGTCACAGCGGCTCTGTTCTGTTGCGCACCTCCGAGGTGGCCTTCCCGGGTGGAGTCGATGCGGCCGTTCTCTATCAGGAAAGCTGCAAGAAGGCGGGCATCGAGATCGAGGTCAAGCGCGAGCCCGGCGACGGTTATTGGACCAATGTCTGGAACGTCCAGCCCTTCTCGACGTCCTATTGGGGCGGGCGGCCGACGCAGGACCAGATGTATTCCACCGCCTATCTGTCGACAGCCGACTGGAACGACACGCGCTTCAAGCGTCCGGATTTCGACAAGCTGCTGTTACAGGCGCGCGCCGAACTCGATGAGACCAAGCGCAAGGACATGTACCGGACCATGGCGATGATGGTGCGTGACGAAGGCGGACTCATCCTGCCGATGTTCAACGACTTCGTGAATGCTTCCACCAAGCAGGTAAAAGGCTATGTTCACGATATCGGCAACGACATGTCGAACGGTTACGTCGCGACCCGCGTCTGGCTGGACGCCTAGCACGTGAAGGGGTTAACGCCCCTCATCTTTAACGCAGCCAGGACCGTGGGAATGCTCCCCGCGGTCCTCCCGACGTTTCAGCACGAGGCCTTTGCCATGTCCAATCCTCCGTCAGGTCACATTTTACCCGGCCTGAGGTTCAAGCAGCGTTTTCCTCTGCTTGCCCTTATTCTCGAGCGCTTCGTGCTCAGCATCATCCTGCTCTTTGCCGTCTCCGTCGTGATCTTCGGAGGCTTGGAAGCGCTGCCTGGCGATTTCGCGACAACCTATCTCGGCCAGTCCGCAACCCCTCAAGCCGTCGCCAATATCCGTCAGGAACTCGGGCTGAACCGTCCGATAACGACGCGCTATTTCGAATGGCTCGGCGATGCCCTGCGGGGTGACTTCGGCTCGTCGTGGGCCAGTAAAAATTCCGTCGGTGAGCAGATCGGCAAGCGTCTTGGCAATTCACTCTTCCTTGCGGGCTTTGCTGCGGTCATCTCGGTCCCGCTTGCCGTCGGTCTCGGTATGCTCGCCGTCCATTTCCGCAACCGTCTGCCGGACAAGATCATCAACATCATCTCGCTAGCGGCGATTTCGCTGCCTGAATTCTTCATCGGCTATCTCCTGATCCTTTTCTTCGCCGTCAAATTCGGCGTCGCGACCTTTCCGGCGACCGTCTATGACAGCATGGGCCTCGTCGACCGACTTAAAGCTATCGCCCTGCCCACGGCGACCCTCGTTCTCGTCGTCCTGGCGCATATGATGCGAATGACGCGCGCTGCCATCCTTTCCGTTATGTCTTCAGCCTATATGGAAACTGCCGAGCTCAAGGGCCTCGGTGCCTTCCGATCAATCGTCAAGCACGCAGCCCCCAACGCGCTGGCGCCGATCATCAATGTGGTGGCGCTCAACCTTGCCTATCTCGTCGTCGGCGTCGTGGTTGTCGAGGTCGTCTTCGTCTATCCCGGCATGGGTCAGTATATGGTCGACGCTGTCACGGTTCGCGACATGCCGGTCGTGCAGGCCTGCGGCCTCATCTTCGCTGCCGTCTATATCTTCCTGAACATGGTGGCCGACATCCTCGCCATCATCGCCAATCCGCGACTGAGGCACCCGCGATGAGATTGCGAAACGTTCCCATCACGGCCTGGATCGGTATGTTCGGCATTGCAACCGCCTTCACTTGCGCGATCTTTGCGCCCTTGCTTGCCCCCTATGGCGAAACGGAAGTGGTCGGCAACGTCTGGCAGATAGCCGATGGCCAGTATTTCTTTGGGCTCGACAATCTCGGCCGCGACATCCTCTCCCGTCTGATCTTTGGCGCCCGCACGACGCTGTTTGTCGCGCTTGCCGCGACGATCATCTCCTTTTCGCTCGGCATCATCTTGAGCTTCACAGCGGCCGTCTCGCGCGGATGGGTCGATATGGTCTTCTCACGATTCAACGATCTGATGATGTCGATCCCGACGCTGATCTTCGCGCTCGTCGTTCTCGCCGTGTTGCCACAGAACCTGATCGTGCTGATTCTCGTGATGGCGATTCTCGATTCCACCCGCGTTTACCGTCTCGGTCGGGCGGTCGCGCTTGATGTCGCCGTCATGGAGTTCGTCGAAGCAGCGAAATTGCGCGGCGAAGGCAAGATCTGGATCATCTTCCGCGAGATCCTGCCAAATACGCTGACACCATTGCTTGCCGAATTTGGCTTGCGCTTCGCCTTCTCGATCCTGTTCTTGTCGACGCTTTCCTTCCTCGGTCTCGGCATTCAGCCGCCGGCTGCCGATTGGGGCGGCATGGTCAAGGATAACAAGGACGGCATCATCTTCGGGATTTCCGCAGCCCTTGTTCCCGGTTCAGCGATCGCAGCTCTTGCCGTCTGCGTCAATCTCGTCGTGGACTGGCTGTTGAAACGTACGTCCAGCCTCAAGGGAGGGCGCGGCGATGCCTGAGCTTCTTTCCGTCCGCAATCTGAAAATCGAAGCGACCAGCTATCCCCCCGGCGAGCCGCCGAAGCGCGTGACGATCGTCGATGACGTGTCCTTCGACCTGAAAAGGGGCAAGGTTCTTGGCCTCATCGGCGAATCCGGCGCAGGCAAATCGACGATCGGGCTTTCTGCCCTGGCCTACGGTCGAGGCGGTGCCGAAATTACAGGCGGCGAGGTTCGTCTCGACGGCCAGAATATTCTCGCACTCAACAGGGACGGTATCCGCCGGATCCGCGGTGCGCGCGTCTGCTATGTCGCACAGTCGGCGGCAGCCGCTTTCAATCCCGCACACCGGCTTGGCGATCAGGTGATCGAGGCCTCGGTGAAACATGGGCTCATGACCAAAGAGGCAGCGAAGGAAAGGGCAATGTACCTATTTCGGGTGCTTGGCCTGCCGAACCCCGAGACCTTTGGAGATCGCTTTCCCCATCAGGTCTCCGGCGGCCAGCTGCAGCGCGCCATGACGGCCATGGCGCTCTGCCCCAATCCCGAACTCATCGTCTTTGACGAGCCGACGACAGCGCTTGACGTCACGACCCAGATCGATGTCCTTGCCGCTATCAAGCACGCGATCGAAAAGACACGCACGGCAGCACTCTACATCACCCACGACCTCGCCGTGGTTGCTCAGATTTCCGACGACATCATGGTGCTGCGCTATGGAAAGCAGGTTGAGTATGGCGGCGTGCAACAGATCATCGAGGCGCCGCGGCAAGAGTATACGCGTGCCCTCGTCAATGTGCGTCAGGCTGCTCGAGAAGAAGCACCCGACCAGTCCGATACGCTCTTGAAGATAGACCATGTGAGCGCTGAATATTCCAACGGCTTCAAGGTACTGCACGATGTCTCGCTGCATGTTCCAAGGGGCCAGACGCTTGCTGTCGTCGGCGAATCCGGTTCCGGTAAGTCGACACTCGCGCGCGTCATCACCGGTCTTCTGCCGCCGAGCGAGGGCAAGGTGACTTTCAACGGCAATGCTTTGACGTCGAATGTCAAAAGTCGCTCGCATGACGATCTGAGGCGCATCCAGCTGATCTACCAGATGGCCGACACGGCGATGAACCCGCGCCAGACCGTGCGCGACATCATCGGCCGGCCACTGACGTTCTATTACGGCCTGCGCGGGGCGGCCAAGACCGCTCGGGTCAAGGAACTGCTCGATCAGATCGAGATGGGCAACGGCTTCATCGATCGCTACCCGGCGGAGCTTTCAGGGGGGCAGAAGCAACGTGTCGCCATTGCGCGGGCACTTGCCGCAAAACCGGAACTCATTCTCTGTGACGAGCCCACTTCAGCGCTCGATCCGCTGGTCGCGGAAGGCATCCTGAACCTTCTTCTGCGGCTGCAGGAAGATACGCAGCTTTCCTACATCTTCATCACCCACGATATCGCCATCGTGCGGGCGATCGCCGACAGCGTTGCAGTGATGCATCGCGGCAAGCTCGTCCGCTTCGGACCAAAAGCCAAGGTGCTCTCCCCGCCATTCGACGACTATACCGATCTCTTGCTCAAATCCGTACCCGAGATGGAGATCGGCTGGCTTGAGCGGGTGCTCACCACACGCAGGATGGAGAGCGCCGGCAACTGAATTCAGGGGGCGGATTGTTCCCATCGGTTCAATTCCTCCGCATTTGCTGACCAGGACACCATGACCGAACGCGGCTTCACGACCATCGAAAACCATTGGATCGCCCTGAAGGACGGTACGCAGCTTGCAGCGCGCATCTGGATGCCCGACGACGCGGTGGCCGATCCCGTCCCGGCAGTCTTCGAGTTCTTGCCTTACCGCAAGCGCGACGGAACCAGCCTTCGTGATGAATCGACCTATCCCGTCTTCGCCGCTGCGGGCATTGCAGGGGTGCGCGTCGACATCAGAGGCTCAGGCGAATCCGACGATGTCATTGACGGCGAATATACCGAGCTCGAACTCGCCAATGCCTGTGAACTGATCGCCTGGATCGCTGCTCAGCCCTGGTCGAACGGTTCTGTCGGCATGATGGGTATCTCCTGGGGCGGTTTTAACAGTCTTCAGGTCGCAGCCCTTCGCCCGCCGGCTCTTAAAGCGATCATCTCCATCGCTTCGACGGTCGATCGTTTTAACGATGACATCCATTACAAGAACGGGTGCCATCTTTCGGCTCAGCTTTCCTGGGCCGCAACCATGCTCGGTTATCAATCACGCCCGCCGGATCCTGCAATCGTCGGCGACCGCTGGAAGGAAATGTGGCTGCAGCGCCTTAAGAACGAACCCTTCTTCATGGAAGAGTGGCTCAAGCATCAGCGCAAGGATGAGTTCTGGCGTCATGGCTCGATTTCGGAAGATTTTTCCCGCGTCGACATTCCCGCACTTGTCATCGCCGGTTGGGCCGATGGCTACCGCAACACGCCGCTGATGGCGGTGGAAGGTCTCGGTGGCAAGGTGAAGGCGCTCATCGGGCCTTGGGTTCACAAATACCCGCATTTCGCCTGGCCAAAGCCACGTACCGACTTTCACGGGGAGGCAATCGCCTGGTGGAACCGCTGGCTGCGTGGCGACAAAAACGGCGCCGATGCGCTGCCGCAAGTGCGCGCCTATATCCTCGACGCCATCCGGCCGGCGCGGCGCCGCGATTTCGACCCCGGCTTCTGGATCGCCAAGGATGTCTGGGAGCCGCCAAAGATGCAGTGCTTTTATGTCGAGCAGTTCGGCCGGCTGACCGAGGGGATGCCGATCCCCCAGGCGCCGGAGCATCCCGTCTATCTCCGTTCACCGCTCGATACTGGCACTGCGTCAGGCGAATATTTCACGCTGAAGCCGGATGCGGAGATGGCTCTCGACCAGCGCGGCGACGATGCAGGGTCCCTCGTTTTCGAGACCGTGCCGATTGCCGAGGACCATGACTATCTCGGCCGGCCGGAACTCACTCTCTCTCTTCGCTCAGAGGCGGCGACCGCCAATCTTTGCGCGCGTCTGGTCGATGTTCATCCCGATGGGACAGCGACACGCATCTCGTTCGGCGTGCTCAACCTTGCTCATCGCGACAGCAATGCCAGGCCGCAAGCGCTGAAGACGGGAGAACGGACCACGGTGCGCGTCGTCCTTGATGCCTGCGGCTATCGCGTCCGCCGCGGTCACCGCATCCGCCTTTCAGTCTCGACTGCCTATTGGCCGCTGATACTGCCGCCTCCGCAAGACGCTGGCGTGAGCATCGATATTGCCTCGATCGGCCTTGCGCTTCCCAAACTCGGCGACCATCAACAGATCGAGATGAAGGCGCCTGACGATCCTGATCCACTTCCGAAGTATGTCGAGCACGTTCCTGCTGCCACGAAAAGACAGGTCGTCCGTGACCTCTGCGCCAATTTTACCCATTATCAGATCCATGAGGACACCGGTCTTTTCGAGCATCCCGAGACCGGGCTTTCGACGCGGCAGCTGAGGCAAGAAGTCTGGTCGATCGCACCCGACGATCCTCTCTCGATGACCGGCACTTCAACGTGGACATGTGACATGCAGCGGCCCGGCTGGTCTGTCCGCACCGTGTCGACGGCCAGCATCTCCTGCACAAAGACGAGTTGGATGATCCGCGCCGTTGTCACGGCCTATGAAGGCGAGACTCAGGTCTTTGAAAAGATCTTCTCAGAAAAGCAGATCCCGCGGGACCTGATGTAATGTCATGCTGCAGCAAAGCGGCTGGCGGCCTCGCACACTGCCCGAAAGCCCAGGCGGGCTCCATCGCTCATATGACGCGCTCTGAGCCAGGCGTGCACCAATTGCGGCTCTTCGCGGAACCAGACCTCCACACCGGCCTTCGCAAGCTTGGCCGCGTAGTGGCGGCCATCGTCGCGCAGCGGATCGAAATGAGCGACGGTGATAAAGGCGGGCGGCAGCTCCGCAAATGAGGCGGCGGCAAGGGGTTCGGCGACAGGATCGCCTGGCGGAGCCTTCAGGCTTGTGCGGTAATAGGCGACGTCCGACGTTCTCAGCCCCGGTGCATTTTCCATTTCACTGTAGGAACCGGATACAAGGTCTCCACCAAGCGTCGGATAGATCAGCACCTGGCCAGCAATGCCGAGCAATCGCTGCTGCCGCGCTCTGATCGCCAATCCAGCGGCAAGATTGCCGCCAGCACTGTCGCCGATCAGCACGACCTGCCTGCCTGAGACGAGCAGGTGTTTCAACACCTCGAAACAATCATCCGTTTGCGCCGGCCATCGATATTCGGGCGCAAGGCGATAATCGACCGAAATGAGTTCGGCACCGGCAAAATCAGCAATCTCGGCGCAGATCGCATGATGGCTCTCAAGCGATCCCACCACAAAGCCGCCGCCATGCAGATAAAGCAGGACAGTCTCTGTCCTGATCGCCTTCGGCCGATAACGCCGTGTCGCGATCCTGTCGAGAACGAGGGCATCTTCAGTCGTCAGTCCCTCAGGCAGGGGCTGGTCGAAACGCGCACACAGAGCATCGTACCATTGCCTTTGCTGGGAAATGGGAGCCGCCACCGCATCAGCGGGATAGAAGCTGTCACAGATTGCGAGGAACTGCAAAATCCCTGTCTCTGTCGGCATCGGTTGCTGCACAGGCATACCTCTTCTCGGTCGACGTTGCGTCCGTTTTTTGCTCTGGTAAAATCCGCTTGATCGGCTTTGTGCTGGAATTCCTAAACCCGGTGGATCAGCGTGCGCCCGATGAATTTCGGCGGCTCGCCGCGCAAAACGAGGGACGTTGTTACGGCCCCGAACCTCGCGATTGAATCCACGATCGTCTCGAGGTCTCCCGGTGACGGGACCAGAACCTTCAAGAAAAAGCAGTCCTCTCCCGTCAGCCGCAGCACTTCTATGACATGCGGCATTTCGGAAAATTGCTTCAGACATGCGCGGATGTGCTCATGCGTCGTGCGAAGGCGCACGACCGCCATCATTCCCAATCCCAGCCGGGCGGCATCGATACGTGCTCCGTATCCGGCGATGATCCCACGGTCTTCCAGCCGCTTTACCCTCTCCGACGTCGCCGGTTGAGACAATCCAATCTTGCGCCCAAGTTCCGAAATCGCAATCCGTCCGTCCTCCTGCAATGCTTCAATAATGGCAATATCGGTCGGATCGAGCAGGAAGCGGCCGTTTTGGGCGGGTGTCATGCTTTGACCTTTAGTTCATCGGAAATCGGATGTGTTTTCCGATGATTGCCTATTCCAGAGACAGATGGAAGACGCCATCTTCCCGGCGTGAAAGGAGAAAACATGGCCGACATCATCATTCTGCCCGGTATTGGAGGATCAGGGGAGACACATTGGCAAACGCATTGGGAGCGGACAAATCCCCGGGCGATCCGTTTTCAACCGAAGAGCTGGGATAAGCCGGATTTACCGGACTGGGCCGCAGCGCTGGAGCGAACCGTCGCCGCCACCAAAAATGCGCCGCTGCTGGTGGCGCACAGCCTGGCGTGCCTTCTGGTCGTCCATTGGCAGCGCATTTCTTCTCTTCCCGTAGCAGGCGCCTTTCTTGTGGCAGTTCCCGATCCACAGTCCGATGCCTTTCCAGCGGAGGCTGCCGGTTTCGGCGGCCCACCTGAAGGCAAGCTCCGTTTTCCCTCTCTCGTCATTGCAAGTGCTGATGATCCTTATGGCAAGATTGAATATGCCCGGATGCGGGCGGCCGAATGGGGCAGCCACATTGTCGAGGTCGGAGCGGTCGGCCATATCAACGGCCGCAGTGGGCTTGAGGACTGGCCGAGTGGGCTAGCCCTGTTCCAGGCCTTTGCCGCGAGCATTTCCAAGAGAGCATGAGCAAGCGACTGCTGCCGAGTGGCGGCTCCAACGAACCTTCATCCGTAAGGCCGCTCGGATATCTGTAGTGATGAAGCCACGTGAGTGAACTATTTCGTGTAGAGCGCCCGCGAGCGTTCGAGATGCTTCAGAACCGCTGCCTCAGCACCATCGGCGTCGTTTGCGGCAAGCCGCTCAAGGATTTCCTCGTGCTCGACCAGTGTAAGCTTTTCCTTACCGGTCCAGATGAGCATTTCGGTGTGATATTCCTTCAGCCATGCGAGCATTGCCTCACTCACTGCGACGAATATCGGATTGCCGGAAATCTGAGCGATGCGCGTATGAAACTGCATATCCGCGGCGATGAATTCTTCTGCATGGCCCAATGCGCGGCGCTGGCGGTCGATAATGTCGCGAAGCTCGTCGACGTCGCTCTGCTTGGTACGTTGAGCGGCCTCCCGCGCCATGCCCCGTTCGAAGAAAATTCGGGCGCTCTTCAGATGCTCCAGGGAATCGGCCGACTGGGACAGCATGATCTTCGCGGTCAAATCGACCTGACGGAAGATCGATCGAGCCGTCAGTTGCAGTACCTTGGCTCGTTCACCATGGGAAATGTTCACGAGCCCCTTATTGGCAAGTGACTGCATCGCTTCGCGGATTGCAGGACGACCAACGCCAAAGCGCTCCATGAGAACGCGTTCGGACGGCATTTCATCGCCAGGCTGAAGTTCGCCTGACGTAATCATCCGCTCGAGTCGATCAAACACTTCGTCGGACAGTTTCCGGCGGACGATCTGTTCGATGGGTTGTGTCATGAGGTCTCGCTGGCTCAAAATGTCTCCTCCTACCATCTTCCATGCCGAGAACAAAGCTCAGCCCGAAATTCGCGCATCGAAAGATTCCACTTTTCATCAATTGGAATACTCATTATACCACATCATAAGTTGACGCCATGACAATCGTTCGTGGCGAGAGGAGCAACCTGCACGTCATGATGATTACGCTGACCTACCGCATCGAGACGCCTGGGAGCGTCGAATCAATGGCGGACAAGATCGCAAGCGACCAGTCGACCGGAACCTTCGTGCCCGTTCCGGGTGAAACCGAGGAGCTGAAATCGCGTGTCGCCGCTCGAGTGCTGGCGATCCGCCGCCTCGGCGATGCAGGCCGTCCAACATGGCCGGAGGTTGGCCCCGGCACTCTGCTCCACCGCGCCGATGTCGACATCGCCTTCCCGCTGGACGCGATCGGCACAGATCTTTCGGCCCTGATGACCATCGCGATCGGAGGCGTCTATTCCATCAAGGGCATGACCGGCATTCGCATCGTCGACATGAAGCTGCCGGACGCCTTCAAGGATGCCCATCCAGGACCGCAGTTCGGCATTCCTGGAAGTCGCCGCCTGACCGGGGTAGAAGCCCGTCCGATCATCGGAACGATCGTCAAGCCGGCCCTTGGCCTGCGGCCGCACGAAACGGCGGAGCTTGTCGGCGAACTCATCAAATCCGGTGTCGACTTCATCAAGGATGACGAGAAGCTGATGAGCCCGGCCTATTCGCCGCTCAAGGATCGTGTCGCAGCGATCATGCCGCGTATTCTGGATCACCAACAGAAGACCGGCAAGAAGGTCATGTATGCATTCGGCATCTCGCATGCCGACCCCGACGAAATGATGCGCAACCACGACATCGTCGCCAAGGCCGGCGGCAACTGCGCCGTCGTCAACATCAACTCGATCGGCTTCGGCGGTATGTGTTTTCTTCGAAAGCGTTCCAATCTGGTGCTGCATGCGCATCGCAACGGTTGGGACGTGCTGACGCGCGACCCTGGCGCCGGCATGGACTTCAAGGTCTACCAGCAATTTTGGCGACTGCTCGGCGTCGACCAGTTCCAGATCAACGGCATCCGGGTAAAATACTGGGAACCGGACGAAAGCTTCATTGCATCGTTCAAGGCCGTCACCACGCCGCTCTTCGACGCCTCCGATCGCCCGCTTCCGGTTGCTGGATCCGGTCAGTGGGGAGGACAGGCCCCGGAGACCTACCAACGAACCGGCCGTACCACCGACCTTCTCTACCTTTGCGGCGGCGGCATCGTCAGTCATCCCGGCGGACCGGCGGCCGGCGTTCGGGCGGTACAGCAGGCCTGGCAGGCCGCAGTCGCCGACATACCACTGGAGGCCTACGCGAAGGATCATCCGGAACTTGCGGCTTCCATTGCAAAATTCAGTGACGGAAAAGGCGCCTGATCGCGATGGACAAGCTTCTCGTCAGCTACTACGGCGATGACTTTACCGGCTCCACCGATGTCATGGAAGCCTTGGCGTCGAACGGCATTGCGACTGCGCTCTTTCTCGACATCCCTACGCCCGAAATTCTTGCCCGCTTCAAGGGTTGCCAGGCGATCGGCATTGCCGGAACAAGCCGCAGCGAGACACCCGCATGGATGCAACAGCACCTGACGCCCGCTTTCGAATGGCTGAAGTCTCTGGGCGCCGAGATATGCCACTACAAGGTCTGCTCGACCTTCGATTCCAGTGCTGAGATCGGCAGCATCGGCAAGGCGATCGAAATCGGCCGGACGACGTTCGCTCAGTCCGTTGTACCTGTCATCGTTGGTGCGCCGCAATTGAAGCGTTATACCGCCTTCGGCAACCTTTTTGCCGCCTACCAGGGCCGTATCTATCGCATCGACCGGCACCCGGTGATGAGTTGCCATCCGGTGACTCCGATGGATGAGGCCGACCTTGCCGTCCACCTGGCAAAGCAAACCCGCGTTCCCGTTGCAGTCGCCGATCTTGTTGTGCTCACATCCGCAAACGCCGACGCGTGTATCGACGAACTCGCGTCGGTTTCGGACGGGATTGTGCTCATCGATGTCGAATCCGAGTCAACGCAGGTGGCTGCAGGTAAACAGCTACTCCGTCTTACCAGCAAATCCTCGAGTTTCGTTGCCGGCTCGTCGGGGGTCGAATACGCGCTTCTCAGTGCCTGGCGGCGAAACGGCGTTATCGGCGAAAGCAGCATCGAGTTTGCCGATGTCGGCCCGGTTGACCGCCTCGCCGTCGTGTCCGGCAGCGTATCTGCGACGACCGAGCGCCAAATCCGAAATGCGGTCCATGACGGCTTTGAAAGCATTGCACTCGACCCTCTTGCACTGGTGTCGGAAGATAGCGAACGCTCGGCGGATGAAGCGGTACAGGCCGGCACTCGAAAGCTGAGAGAGGGAAAGAGCGTCATTTTCTATACCGCCCTTGGCCCTTCGGCGAACGTTGGCATCCACATCGACATGGTCCCGGGCGCTCGTCACAAGCTCGGAAGTGTGCTGGGCTCGGTCTTGCGCCGTTTGATCGAGAGCGAAGGGCTTTCGCGTGCGGTCATTGCCGGGGGCGATACCTCCAGTCACGCACTCAGGCAGTTGAGGATCGACGCTCTGACGACGCTTCTTCCGCTTCCCCACACGCCGGGTTCTCCGCTTTGCCTCGCGCATGGCAGCTATGAGCCGACGAATGGCCTGCAGATCGCTCTTAAGGGCGGCCAGGTCGGATCCGACGGCTATTTCGCGCAGATCCGCGATGGAAGGAAGAACTGAGATGAGCTTCTGGGTCGGCACCGGCTTTAACATGAACAAGCCGACGAAGCGCTCGCCGTCGCGCCCATTGCCGATGCGGACCGTGAACGTGACATTCGCATCCAGCGGTTCGTCATGCCTTCCTTCGCCGTTCGCAAGGTCGGCGCCCAGAACATGCGCTGGGAGGAGCCCGGCGTGTGGACGGGCGAAGCCTGGCCCGAATTCGATCCTTCTGGCCCTTCGGCTGAAAATGTACGGGCGATTGATCGGCTCAACAAAGAAAACCATGCGCCGTGATGTTTTATTGGTGATATGGTGATTGACTCATTATACCAGTATATGATCCTATCAGACTTGAGAACAGGTGAGGGAAATATGACTAGAATTGCCCTATTCGGCGCAGGCGGAAAAATGGGATATCGGCTCGCCAAGAACCTCAAGGGTTCGCGTTTCGACGTGCGCCATGTTGAGGTTAGCGACGCCGGCAAAGTCCGACTGAAGAATGACCTCAATCTCGAATGCATGCCGGTCGATGCCGCCCTTGATGGCGCGGAGGCGGTCATCCTTGCCGTGCCGGACACGGCGATTGGAAAAGTCGCGGCAGGCATCGTCGACAAGCTCAAGCCCGGCACCATGGTCGTGGCCCTGGACGCTGCGGCTCCCTTTGCCGGTCATCTGCCAAAGCGCGACGATCTCACCTATTTTGTCACCCATCCCTGCCATCCGCCAATTTTCAATGATGAGACGGAGATGCAGGCAAAGAAGGACCATTTCGGGGGGTTGTTCGCCAAGCAGCACATTGTTTCGGCGCTGATGCAGGGACCAGAAAGCGCATACGCGCTCGGCGAGGAGATCGCCAAGATCATCTGGGCGCCCGTCATGCGCTCGCACCGGGTTACGGTCGACCAACTTGCAATGCTCGAACCTGGCTTGTCGGAAACCGTCTGCGCATCGCTGCTCGTCGTCATGCGACAGGCCATGGACGAATGCGTCGCGCGCGGCGTGCCTGAGGAAGCCGCCCGCGACTTCCTGCTCGGCCATATGAACGTGCTCGGCGCGGTCATCTTCAAGGAAGTTGACGGCGTGTTTTCGGATGCCTGCAACAAGGCAATCGAGTTCGGCATCCCTGCGCTGATGCGCGAAGACTGGAAGAAGGTATTCGAACCACAGGAGATCGCCGAAAGCATCCGGCGTATCACCTGAACTGGCTTGGGGAGGCAACGCCTCCCCTCAACCGCCCCAAGGGAGACGGGGCGCTATTCACACCCGGGAGGAGAAAATGAGACTAACACGTAAATTGACAATTGCGGCCTTCGCCGGCGCACTCGCGCTCGCAACGGCCATTCCGGCATATTCGGCCGACCTAATCGCCATCATCACGCCGGCCCATGACAATCCCTTCTTCAAGGCCGAAGCCGTCGGCGCTGAGGCCAAGGCGAAGGAACTTGGCTACGAGGCCCTTGTCATGACGCATGACGATGACGCCAACAAGCAGTCCGAAATGATCGACACCGCAATCGGAAGGGGCGCCAAGGCCATCATCCTCGATAATGCCGGCGCAGACGCCTCTGTCGCGGCCGTCAAGAAGGCCAAGGATGCGGGCATCCCCTCTTTCCTGATCGACCGTGAAATCAATGCGACGGGGGTCGCCGTTGCCCAGATCGTTTCCAACAACTACCAGGGTGCCCAGCTTGGCGCGCAGGAGTTCGTCAAGTTGATGGGTGAAAAGGGCAATTATGTCGAGCTAGTGGGCAAGGAGTCCGACACCAATGCCGGCATCCGCTCCCAGGGATACCATGACGTCATCGACGACTATCCGGACCTGAAACTGGTCGCCAAGCAGTCGGCGAACTGGAGCCAGACGGAAGCCTATTCGAAGATGGAGACAATCCTCCAGGCCAATCCCGACATCAAGGGCGTGATTTCGGGCAACGACACGATGGCCATGGGCGCGATCGCAGCCCTCCAGGCTGCCGGTCGCAAGGACGTGATCGTCGTCGGCTTTGACGGTTCCAACGATGTCCGGGACTCCATCAAATCCGACGGTATCAAGGCGACCGTCCTGCAGCCGGCCTATGCCCAGGCGCAATTGGCCGTCGAACAGGCAGACGCCTACATCAAGAACAAGACGACACCCAAGGAAGAAAAGCAGCTCATGGACTGCGTTCTCGTTAACGCCGACAACGCTGACAAACTCGAGACCTTCGCGCTCACGAACTAACCGCAGCCGTGTCTTGCAAAGGGCGCAGCACTGCGCCCTTTGCAGTGCATATTGTATGACTCGAGGTTTATTGCATGTTGAGAATGAAGGGCGCTCTGCTCGCTGCTGTCGTGGCGGCCGCCTTGCCCGGTTGCAAGATCATCAAGACGCCGACCGCAGAGGAAAAGGCGGCTGCAGCGGCCAAGACCGCCTTCGACCCGGATGCAAAGGTCGAGGCAATCTGGCAGCCCAAGGTCGTACCCTATTTCGAGAAGCGCGCAGGCGAACTGAAGGAAGTCTTGCAGCTGGCCACCTCCAGCCCAGACCAGGCGGGAGAGAGATATGGCAACCCGCGCAAGCAGAGCAGCTCGCCGTGGACCTATGCGGTGAAATTCACCGGCAAGGTCATTGCCGCCGACACGGCATCGCGTGCAGCAACGCTCGATGTCGACGCCGATGGCGACGGAAAGGCCGACGCAAAGCTCCAGATCGGGCCGGCTCTGCGCGGCACAGCGTTGCGCGACACGCTCGCCTTCGTCAATTTCAACGAATTCAAGAACCAGATCGAGTGGGCGCAGTTTGGCAAGGCGTTCAACGAGAAGGCCAATACGGCCTTCCTGTCCGCTATCCCCCGCGACGACCTGGCCGGCAAGACAGTGACCGTCATCGGGGCCTTCCCTCTGCCAAACAGCGGACAGCTTCCACTTGTCACGCCTTGCCGACTGACGGTGTCATGATGACGGCGAGCGCCACGCCGAAGGACGACATTATCCTGCGCCTCGACGACGTGTCGAAGGTCTATTCCGGCATCGTCGCGGTCAAGCGCGCCAATCTCGAGCTGCACAGAGGTGCCGTTAACGTCCTGGTCGGCGAAAACGGCGCGGGCAAATCAACGCTGATGAAGATCATCGCCGGGGTCGAGCGCCCGACGCTCGGCCGCATCATCCTGGATGGTGAGCCGGTCTCGTTCGGGAGCCCGGCGGATGCGCAAGCTTTCGGAATCGGCATGATCTTTCAAGAACTCAATCTCTTCGCCAACATGTCGGTCGCGGAGAACATCTTCGCCACTCGCGAGATCACACGCGGCCTGTTCGGCATCGACCACAAGGCACAGGCCGCGAAAGCCAATGAATTTCTGAAGCGTCTGGATGCCGGAATCGAGGCCGAAGCGATGGTCGAGGATCTGCCGATTGGCCAGCAGCAGCTCGTCGAAATCGCCAAGGCGATGTCGCTGAATGCGCGCATCCTGATCATGGACGAACCAACCTCTGCCCTCTCGGCCGCCGAAGTCGAAGTTCTCTTTAAGGTGATTGCGGAGTTGAAGGCTCAGGGGGTGGCGATCGTCTACATTTCACACCGGCTTGAAGAGCTGATGCGCATCGGCGATTACATTACTGTGCTGCGCGACGGCCAGATTACCGGCCAGGCAATGGTTCGCGATATCGATACACGCTGGATCGTGCGCTCCATGATCGGCTCTGATGCTAAGGATTTCGCAAAGTCGGCAGATCACGCCGTCGGAGACGAGGTCTTCCGCGCCGAAAACATCAGCCTGCCGCGACCGACGGGCGGGCTTGCGGTCGACAACGTCTCGCTTTCCGTCAAAGCGGGTGAAATTCTCGGCATCTATGGTCTCATGGGCGCCGGGCGCAGCGAATTCTTCGAATGCGTGATCGGACGTCACCTGCATTCGACGGGCAAGATCTTCATCGAAGGCAAGGAAGTCCGCGCCCGCGATACCACCAGGCGTATCCGCCGCGGCCTTGCGCTCATTCCGGAAGACCGGCAGCGGGAGGGACTGGTCCAGGTGCTCTCCATCGCCTCCAACCTGACCTTGGCAAGCCTTGGTCGCTTTACCCGCCTCTTCCATATCGACAGCGGCGCCGAGAAGAACGCCATTCGCGATGCTATACGGGACCTCTCGATCAAGGCGCCCAACCCGGATTTTGAAGTAACCTCGATGTCGGGCGGCAACCAGCAGAAGGTGGTGATCGGCAAGGCGCTGATGACCAACCCAAAAGTGCTTTTGATGGACGAGCCAAGCCGCGGCATCGATGTAGGCGCCAAGGCCGATGTCTTCCGCACCATGCGCCGGCTGGCGGCGAACGGGCTCGCCATTCTGTTTTCGACTTCTGACCTCGAAGAGGTCATGGCGCTTTCCGATCGCATCGCGGTCTTGAGCAACGGCCAACTGGTGGCCGTTTTCGACCGCAGCGAGGCAAAGGAAGAAGCTATTGTCCAGGCTTCGGCCAAGGGACATGGACATCAAGGGAAACACCCGTCATGACGGCCGCTACTTCATCCACCTCATCGCCGGCGAGCGCCAACGGCTCTTTCCTCCTGACGCTGATGAAGCTCAGGACCTTCATCGCGCTCTTCGCCGTCATCGTCTTCTTCGCGATCTTCGCACCGAACTTCACCTCGACTGCGAACATGATCCTGATGTCAAAACACGTCGCGCTCAATGCCTTCCTGGCGATGGGCATGACGTTCGTCATCATCACCGGCGGCATCGACCTGTCGGTCGGATCGATCGTCGGGCTTTGCGGCATGGTCGCCGGCGGTTTGATCCTTTACGGCATCGAGCTGCCAATCGGCTACACCATCTATTTCAACCTCTTCGAGATCGTTTTGATCACGCTTTCGATTGGCCTCATCATCGGTCTGATCAACGGGCTGCTCATTACGAAGCTCAACGTTGCCCCGTTCATCGCGACGCTCGGCACCCTTTATATCGCCCGCGGTCTCGCGCTGCTTTCCTCAGACGGTCAGACCTTTCCGAACCTTGTCGGCCGGCCTGAATATGCCACGACCGGCTTCGACTTCTTTGGCGCAGGTCGGGTGCTCGGCTTGCCGGTATCGATCTGGATCCTCATCGCGCTCGCCTTGCTTGCAGCTTATGTCGCGCGCTCGACGCCGATCGGCCGTCATATCTTCGCCGTCGGTGGCAACGAGCGCGCAGCGCGCATGTCGGGGATCCGCGTCGATCTCGTGAAAATCTTCGTTTATATGTTCTCCGGCCTTTGCGCCGCCATCGTCGGCGTCGTCATCTCATCGGAACTTATGGCCTCGCACCCGGCGACTGGTGAGAGCTTCGAACTCAACGCGATCGCTGCGGCGGTTCTTGGCGGAACATCGATGTCGGGCGGCCGCGGGACGATCGGCGGAACGATTATTGGCGCCTTCGTCATAGGCATCCTGTCGGACGGGCTGGTGATGATGGGCGTCTCGTCCTTCTGGCAGATGGTCATCAAGGGACTGGTGATTATCATTGCCGTGGTTGTCGATCAGGCCCAGCGTCGACTGCAGCAACGCGTTACTCTCATGCAGATGGCAAAGGCGGGTTGAAATGACCGAATTGAAAGGTGCATTGATCGGCTGCGGCTTTTTTTCGATCAACCAGATGCACGCATGGAACGATGTCGAAGGCGCCAGGATCGTTGCGATCTGTGACCGCGATCCGGCAAGGTTGAAGGTCGTCGGAGATCAGTTCGGCATCGATCGTCGCTATAGCGATGCCGAAGCACTGTTTGCAGACGGCGGTTTCGATTTCGTCGATATTGCCACGACGGTAGAGAGCCACCGCGCCCTTGTGGAAATGGCGGCCCGGCACAAGGTGCCGGCCATCTGCCAGAAGCCGTTTGCCAAGACGCTGTCGGACGCAAAGATCATGGTCGAGACGTGCCGCAATGCCGGCGTAGCGCTGATGGTGCACGAGAATTTCCGCTGGCAGACGCCGATCCAGGCGGTTCGAAAGGCGCTGGAGGCGGGCGCAATCGGCACACCCTTCTGGGGACGTTTCTCCTTCCGCTCCGGCTATGACGTCTTCTCGGGACAGCCGTATCTAGCGGAAGGTGAGCGGTTCATCATCGAGGACCTCGGCATCCATGCACTCGACATTGCGCGTTACATCCTCGGCGACGTCTCCGCAGTCACGGCTCGCACGACGCGGGTCAATCCCAAGATCAAGGGCGAGGACGTCGCGACTATCTTGCTTGACCACAAAAACGGCGCCACATCGGTCGTCGACGTCAGCTACGCCACGAAACTCTCGACCGAACCGTTCCCCGAGACGTTGGTCGAGCTTGACGGATCAAAGGGCACGATCCGGCTCACCCAAGGTTACGGCCTCAAAGTGACCAACGCGCAGGGCACCACGACTACGAACGTGTCTCCGAAGCTGCTGCCATGGGCGTCACGGCCCTGGCATAACATTCAGGAGAGCGTGTACGCGATCCAGCAGCACTGGGTCGACCAGTTGAAGCGCGGAATGGAACACTCGACCTCCGGCGCCGACAATCTGAGGACATTCGCACTCGTCGAGGGAGCCTATGAAAGTGCGGCGAAGGGTCAGACGATCGATGTCGGAGCGATGCTGCAATGACGCTCGATCCATTTCTGCTCTACGGCACCCGTCTCGTCGAACCGAAGCCGGTCCGACTGCGTGCCGGAAAACTGGAGGCCGACCTTGCCAATGGCAGCCTGCGCACCATTCGCTATGACGGAACCGAGGTGCTGAGAGCAATCTCTTACCTTGTGCGCGACCGGGACTGGGGCACCTACAGCCCGGAGATCTCCGACCTCAAGATCAGCCAGAAGGACGATCGTTTCGAGGTCGGCTACCGGGCTCGGTGCGACGGACCGCAGAACACGACGCTCCTCGTCGACGTTCGCATCGTTGGCAGCACCGACCGGCTCGACTTCGAGGCCGAAGCTGTCTCGGAAACAGGCTTCGAGACCAACCGCTGCGGCTTCTGTATCCTGCATCCGATCGTCGGAATAGCCGGAACGCGGGCTGCCGTCGAGCACGTCGACGGCAGGATCGTCGCGACAAGGTTTCCCGATTTGATCGCGCCGTGGCAACCGTTCAAGGACATGCGCGCCATCAGCCATGACGTCATGCCTGACGTCAAGGCGGAATGCAGGATGGAGGGCGACACCTTTGAAATGGAAGACCAGAGAAACTGGTCGGATGCCTCATTCAAGACTTACGTCAGACCACTCGCCCTTCCGTGGCCTTATGCAATTCCGGAAAATCAGCCCGTCTGGCAGAAAACATCGCTCATCATCAGGGACGGCCGCCGCGGCCCACGACCCTCGGCTGCGGCCTTCGGCAAAACTATAAAACTCAAGCTCGGGGCGCGGACCGGTACGATGCCGGCAATCGGTCTCATCATTACACCCGAGGAAGCTGATGCGACGCTCTCGGCAAAGACGATACTATCGGAAATCGCTCCCCAGGAACTCCTCTTCCATTTCGATCCTGGTTCTGGACATGGCGTTGAAGCGCTCAACCGGTTCGCCGCAATCGCCGCCATTCACCGCGGCCGCTCGACGCTGGAGATCGCACTTCCCTGCAAGAAATCCCCAGCAATCGAGGCGGCCACGATTGCCCGACAGATGCAGTTGGCGGAATTCAACCCGGATGCGATCATGATCTCGCCCTCGGTCGACCGGCAATCAACGCCGCCCGGCAGCAAATGGCCCGACTGCCCACCTCTTGAAGAAGTCTACGCGGGAGCCCGCTCGGCCTTTTCGGGTATTCGCATCGGCGGCGGCATGCTGAGCTATTTTACTGAACTCAACCGCAAGCAGGTACCGGACGGACCGCTTGACTTCATCAGCCACTGCACCAACCCCATCGTGCATGCGGCCGACGATCTCAGCGTCATGCAGACATTGGAGGCGCTACCCTTCATCACCCGCTCCGTGCGCGCCACCTACGGCCGGAAACCCTACCGGATCGGCCCATCGACCATCGCGATGCGACAGAACCCCTATGGCAGCCGCACGATGGATAATCCGTCGGGTGCACGCATCCCCATGGCCAACCGCGACCCGCGCCATAACGGACGTTTCGCGGAGGCCTTTGCACTTGGTTACGCCATCCGAGCGCTGGATGCCGATCTCGAATGCCTGACGCTATCGGCGTTGACCGGTTCGTCTGGTTTGATCGCCGGTCCGACTGAACCGATCCAGGAAGGCGGCCGGCGCCCGCTGTTCAATACGGTGCGGACGCTGTCTGCATTGGCTGGTTCATCCTGGCAGGAGTGCCTGTCCTCCTCCCCCTCGAAGGTCCTGGCATTTGTCGTTAACGGCACCACAGGGGCAAGGCTTCACATAGTCAACCTGACGGGCTGCGAACAAACCATCGATCGTGGCGCGTGCACGAGAGCGTCAGGAGATGCGAGCGCAATCCTTCAACTTGCCCCCCTCGCGTCAGCGGTCTTTCCACTCGCCGATTGACCTTCAGCCTAGCAACTGCATCTATGACATCGTGCCTGGATCAGGGGAGGATCGGCGTGAAGACCAAGAAGCTTATCAATTCCGGTGCAAACGTCGTCGATGAGATGCTGCAAGGTGTCCTGGCGGCTCATCCGGACCATCTTTATGCGGCCGAGGACATGCCACGGGCGATCATTGCCAAAAACGGACCTCGCAAAGGCAAGGTCGGGCTGGTCATCGGCGGCGGATCCGGGCACGAACCGACATTCCTCGGTTTTGTGGGCAAAGGGCTCGCAGACGCTGCTGCGATAGGCAATGTATTCGCATCGCCACCGCCCGATCCCATAATCGCGTGTGCCAAAGCCGTCGACGGCGGTGCCGGTGTTCTTTTCATGTATGGCAATTATGCCGGCGACGTCATGAACTTCGATATGGCCGCCGAAATGCTTGCCCTGGACGACATAGAAGTGCGGACCGTTCTGACGACGGACGACGTTGCCTCGGCCCCTTCGGACCAAATGCACAAGCGACGCGGCGTGGCGGGCAACGTTTTCATATTCAAGGCCGCTGGTGCGGCATGCGATCTCCTGTATTCCCTCGACGACGTCGAGCGCGCCGCCCGGCACGCCAATTCGCGGACCTACACGATGGGCGTCGCGCTTTCGCCGTGCTCGCTGCCTCAGACGCTCAGACCAAACTTCCTGATCGGCGAAGGCGAGATGGAGATCGGGATGGGAATTCACGGAGAGCCCGGCGTGGCTCGCGGGCCACTGAAAACGGCCGACGAGGTGACCGACGAACTCATGGACAGCATTCTTCGGGAGATGAATGCCAGCCCCGGCGATCGTATCGCAGTCCTGGTCAACTCTTTGGGTTCGACGCCGATGATGGAACTCTACATCATGATGCGTCGCGTGAAGTCCCGGCTTGATGCTACCGGACTTGTCATCCACACCGCACTCGTCGGAAATTACTGCACGTCGCTTGAGATGGCCGGCGCCTCGATCACCGTCATGCACCTCGATGGGGAGCTTCAGCGCTTGATCGACCACCCCTGCGATTGCGCCATGTTTACGAGGTGACCAATGACGATCACAACCAGGGATTTGCAGCACCTGTTTGCGCGCATCGCCGAGGACATGGCGAAGAACCGTGACCGTCTTTGCGAGTTGGACGGAGTCATCGGCGATGGGGACCATGGCCTCGCGATGGACGCTGGTTGCCAGGCAGTCGCGAAGGCCGTTGGCGAACTCGACTCCACCCAGACTGCGCCGACGCCTATGTTCAACACCGCCGCCAAGGCATTTTTGAACGCGGTCGGCGCTTCCTCGGGGCCCTTGTATGCCACGGCATTCTTGCGCGCCGGAAATGCCGCGAAGGAAAAGCAGGCATTGAGCGCCGACGACTTCCTATCTGTTGTCGCGGCGATGGTTCAAGGCATCCATGAGCGCGGCAAGGCAGAGCTCGGCGAGAAGACGATGATGGACGCCTGGGGGCCGGCGGCCAACGCTGCGCTGGATTCCCGGCGTCGAGGAGCTTCCCTTTCCCAATGCCTGGCGGCGGCCGTTCAAGCGGCGCGCGACGGCTGTGAGGCGACGAGCGGCATGATCGCCGGCAAGGGTCGCGCGGCCCGGCTGGGTGATCGGGCGGTGGGACACGTCGACCCGGGCGCGGCGTCGGCCGTCATCATGATTGAAGCGATGGCATGGTTTGCGTCTACGCGTGATGGTTAGCTCATCATACCAGTTGACATGTCAATGACCAATCGACGGCCCGCGGTCCAGACGGCTTCGGCGTTCGTGCCGGCGTGACCTTCCTGTTCCACGCCAGTCGCCGCATCGCCATCCGCCAGTCAGGTCGCAATGCTGGTCGCAACGACACGGGGTCGTGCAGATAAGCCCGGCGAGATGTTCAGCGGCGAACGGGTGCTCACTCCAAACTTCGCCGAGATCACGGTATCCGTGCCGCCCGATAGCGCCCGCAAAGCGGGCGAGGTCTCCTGGCCACGGAAGCTTCCCCCGAACTTGGCAACGGATTTTGCCACAGTGAGGGCGCAGGAAATCGATGGGCCGGCGGCCGAAAACTGGTTGAGCCGTTCCGTGCGCAAACCGCAGCGTCCTTGTCTTCATCCACGGGTTCAACAATCATTTCGAGGACGCGGTCTTCCGTTTCACAGATCGTTCACGATTCCGGTGCACACAGCGTCCCGGTCCTCGCGACATGGCCCTCCAGGGGTAGTCTGCTCGCCTATGGCTATGACCGCGAAAGCACGAACTATACCCGCAACGCCGTCGAGAATTTGTTCCAGTATCTGGCGCGTGATCCTCAGGTCAAGGAAGTCTCGATCCTGGCGCGATGGGCAACTGAAAGAGAACCAGTCGTCCCAGTTGTCTACGATGAGGTATGCGCAGTCTCGCGCGTCCGGCGGGATAGCAGTGGAAGGTATCCGGAAGAACATGACGCGCGCGTGATAGTTGATTCGACCCTGACAAAAAGTATGCTGTGTCGCCCGGGACCGCAACGTGAAGCAGTATTGCCTGCAAAAAGCCGCCCAGCGGCCGCCTCGTGGCTCGGTCCAGTAAGCATCTGATAGGGACGCGCTTCCCGCCGCCCTCCGCAACCTCCGGCCATATTCAACGTTATTGAGGTATGACGCGGCCCTCAGCTGCGCTCCTTGGATTTGGAGGATGCGATGAAGAACATCAGCGACTGGCTTGACGAGAATGTGAATGACGAAGTGAAGGTCGATGACGAAGCCGCCATCGAACAGCAAGCCGACATCATCCGAGCGGAAGCCGAAGCCGCTGGCTATTCAGCAGAGGATCTAAACAAGGCATGTGGCGGCGACATAGCCGGGTACCTCAGAAATCGGCGAGTGGGGGCTGCTGGTACAAATGCCGACGGTAAGATGGCGGGCGACGCCTCTCCGATCATCACGCCCGGCTTCAATCAACAGTGACCCGCGAAATCACAAATGGCGCTCGCCCGCATCATGCGGGAGCAACGGGCTTGCTTTTGACGGCGCGACCCGGCGGAGCGATCTAAATTCCCTGCATTGAGAGCGTGGAACGAGCATTCAAGAAGTCTTCAAACCGAAGTAGGATCGCGTTGAACTCGTTCGCCTTCTCACAGTGGGTTTTGCCGAGCACCGCATCGCACTTGACTTTCTTCCGCAACGATAGAACATAAAGTGAACAAATGACGAGGTTTAGAAATGACCAGATCAGAGGAAGTCATCGCAAATGCACTGGCCGTCGTAGCCGCTTGTCGCGCTGAACGAGAACGTGATGCCGAAAGGCGGCAGCGCACTTTCGGCCAAATCGAGATCAGTCGGCCCATCCCTCAGATCAAAAGCCAGCAACTCAAATTGGATCTTCACTGATGATCCCGCTGACCAAAGAGGGCCTCGACTTCGAGGTGCAGGCCGCGCTTGCTTGGCATGACGACGATGCCCACGCTACGATCGCGACGCTGCTTGAGGACATCCGGCATTTGCGGAAGCAGTTGGTCCTGAGCGAGGGTGTGATGAGCCGCGGCATGACGCGAGGATGGACGCCGACGCTGGAACGGAAATGAACATGCGCCACCACAGGGGCATCAGTCTGGCGCCACCTGGGGACTACGCCATAGATCTAGCTCACGAAACCCTTGGCTCGTTGCCGGAAATGTATGTGCTGGTCGCCGCTTGCCCAGCATGCCTGAAGAACTCATCAATCGATCGCTGGGAACTCGGGCGGCAGGTTGGTAAACGCATCACCCTTGCCAATCTGGCGAAGAGGCTGAAATGTTCCGGATGCGGCAACCATGCCAGCAACGATGATGGCGAGTATCCACGACCGAATGCCAGTTATCCTGCACCGAGAAGATTACGAGCGCTGGCTGTCGCCCGAGCCTGATCCAGACGATCTCATGAAGCCCTTCCCGGCAAGCCAGATGAAGATGTGGCCGATCGGCAGGAAAGTCGGGTCGCCAAAGAACGATACGCCGGACATTCTGGACGAAATCGATCCGGACCTTGAGCCCTAGTGCTGACTCGGTTCCTGATAGATTGAGACAGTCAGCCCCTTTGCGACGGTTGCCGGCACGCTCGGCCCCGTTTTGTTGGCCCCACGAAATTCAATCGAGCCAACCAAATCCGACCAGGAAAAGTCAGGGAACGTCGACGCTGCATGTATCGATGAGGGCGTTCAAGCTGTGCCCGCAACCGCACGAACATGCTGACGGAAAAACTGCCGGAACTCCTTGAAGCTCTCAAAGCCCAGCGCGTTGGCCACTCTGACGACCGTTGACGGGGAAACCACGCAGCGGTCGGCGAGAGAATGGGCAGTTCCAAATGCGACGATTTCCGGATGAGCTAGTGCTAGGCGAGCAACGCGCTCCTGCTGCTCCGGCAGCCGAAGCCCGGTGGCGACGATGAATTGCTTCAACTCACTGATACTGGTGGGCTTCGCAGCAGTCATGATGATGCGCTCCTCATTGTCGCCGCGCCGACTTCGGCCATTTCCAAGCTAGGCGCGGAATTTAGCCTGGATGAACTCGAACGCCTTCGCCGTGTATTCCTTCGGCGCCGCAACGGCAGGATCCTGTTCCGCCTCGACAACCAGCCAACCGGCGTAGCCACTGTCCTTCACGAACCGCACAATCGGGTCGAAATCTACAACGCCGTCGCCGGGAACCGTGAACATGCCGCTCCGCACGCCGTCATTGAAACTCAGATCCTTTGACTGGACCTCGGCGCGGATTGCCTTGCGAACGTCCTTCAGATGGATATGAACGATGCGGTCGCCGAACCGCTCGATGAGCTTCGCGTAGTCGAATCCGGCTGCTGCGGCGTGTCCGGTGTCAAGAAGAAGCCCAGTTTCCGGCCCAGCCGCTCCAATGATGTCGGAGATCTCTTCGAAGGTCTCCGCGACCATCATGAGGTGGTGGTGATAGGCAAGCCTAAGGCCGTATTTGTCGAAGAGCCGCTTTGCGAACTCAGTCAGGCGGGAGGAATATCCGATCCTCTGCGTAGACGGCATGAGAAGGCGGCGGGACATCGGCTCGTCGAGCGGCGAGCCGGGCGTCATCATCGCGACCTCGCCATACACGAGGACACTGCATCCCATGGCCTTCAGAAGTTCTGCGTGCGTAGCGACGGAAGCCATCTCCTCATCGACCGACTTCTCTGCCAGTTGACCAGAATGCCATCCCGAAGCGAGGGCAAGGCCGTTACTGTCAAGCAGCGGCTTCAGGACCGATGCTTCGCGCGGAAACTTCCTTCCCAGCTCGACGCCCGCATAACCGTTGGCCGATGCATCCCTCAAGCAGGTATCAAGGGAGATATCGGCACCGAGATCTTCGAGGACGTCATTCGCCCACGACAGCGGGCTCACGGCTAGTCGTGCCTTCGACGAAGGCAGGGTTGATTGCTGGCTCATTGAATTCACTTTCGTTGTGCTGACTGTTGATCTGCAATCGGTTTGGTTCGTCGCCGTGCCGACAAGCCACAGCGACGGACAACTCGGCCTAAAGTTCTCCGGTCAGAAACTGCGCCCGGCCTCGGCCAAAAGACCAGTCCTCGTCGGTGTTCTGCGTGAAGGACACCATCACGTCGGTGGGGGCTGTCCCGGATCGTTCCTGGAGAGCCGAACAGAGGGTTTCGTAGAAGGTCGTCTTTTCTTCGGTGGACCGTGGGCGCGAGATGACTTCGACCATCACAAAACGGTCGGTCCGCGGGATATCGAGTCCTGTGTCGAGAGCACGGAGATGGCTCGGCTCGTGTTCGTTGAGGATCTGGTATCGATCCCGCTCCGGAACGTTGAACGACCTGACCATGGCGTCGTGCGCGGCATCGAGCAGCGTATCGATCTGCTCCGCGCTGCGACCGCGATAGATGTGGAACTTCATGAGTGGCATTGGGGTATCCTCGAACTGATTGTCGTTGGTCTCGGCGAGCCGTCAGGCGTCGCGTTTCATGATCCATTCGACTTCAGGAGCCGGAATGAAGCGCCACTTCCGAAGCGGCCCAGCCATCACGTTGAGGTAGTACATTTCGAAACCGTAAGGCGCTCCGCAAGGATGGTGGTACCCTCGGAACGAGGACGACGTCCCCGTCCGAAACCGCCATCGTTTCGTCCAGCTTGCCATCGTCGGTGTAAACGCGCTGGATCCCAAATCCTTCGCCCGGATTGATGCGATGGTAATAGGTCTCCTCGAGGTATGTGATCCGCGGGAAGTCATCCTCGTCATGCCGATGAGATGGATAGCTCGACCAGTGTCCCGGCGGAGTGAACACCTCCGTCACGAGAAGGCTGTCGCAATAGTCCTCGTTCTCCATCGCAATGTTGTTGATGTACCGGGTGTTCGTCCCTTTGCCCCGTTCTGTGAGCGAGATGCCATCGGGGCCAATACGCCGTGCTTCGTGGCCGCTTTTACCCGGCGCGGAGCAGACGGCAATCGTGCAGTCCGTCTCTGCATTAGCGCTCCAGTCGCGCCCATTCGGAACGTACAGGCAGTGCGGCGGCGTCTTCTCGAACACGTTCATCCGCTCGCCGAGAACACCCCAATCCTGCCCGGCGGCTGTGATCGAAGCCTTGCCCTCGACCATGACGAGGATGACTTCGTTCGTTCCCGTTTGAGCGGAGGCGTGCTCGCCTGCACGCAGCCTGTAGAGCGAGAAGCTGACATACCTCCAGCCCGCAGACTCCGGCGTGATTTCGTGTACCTTGCCATGACGGCCGAAAGGCTTGCGTAGAAGATCGCTCATTGGGGCTCCTCAATTCACCAGGCTCTGCAGGCTGATACTCCGCAGATACTGCGAGCGAGCCGCTTCTGATTTCTCAGTGCGGCCAACTTCTGGCACAGCCACGTCCCACCAGAAGCCGCCGCCGGCTTCACCGGGGCCGGGCTTCGGATCCGTGTCGATGACGATTACCGTCGGACGGTCCCTGCCTCGTGCTTTCGCGATCTGCACTTCGAGATCTGCGATGTTCTTCGCCTTGACCGCATGGGCGCCCATGGAGGCGGCATGCGCTACGAAGTCGATCTCCGGCTGCGCCTCGATGTTGCAGTCCTTGTAGAGATTGTTGAATTCCTCGCCGCCGCAATGGATCTGCAGTCGATTGATGCAGCCGTAGCCCCTGTTGTCGGTCAGGACGACGGTGAACGGGATCCGGCGCATGACCGCCGTCGCCAGTTCGGAATTCGCCATCATGTAGCTGCCGTCGCCTACGAAGCAGACGATCTCTCGCTCCGGCATCGCCAGCTTGATTCCGAGTGCACCTGCAAGCTCGTACCCCATGCAGGAGTAGCCGTACTCCATGTGATAGCCGCCCTGCGCTGGTTGCCAGAGGAGCTTCAGGGCGCCGGGCATCGTTCCCGCGGCGCACATGGCAATCGTCTGATCGGTGGAGATCCGTTGCACCGCTCCAATCACCTGGGCATCGGTCGGCAGATAACCGTCGGGCTTGTTCTCCGGCGCGGCGCAGTGCGCATCCACCTTCGACAGCCAGGAGGTTCTCGATTGCGGATCGAAGGAAGAAGCCTTGTGGGATCCGAGGCGACTAGACAGCTCCTCCAACGCCACCCGGGCATCGGCGATCAGACCGACAGCACCGTGCTTCTCGGCGTCGTATGGCTGCGTGTTGATTGACACAAGTCTCCGGCCGGGTTTGCCGAACAGTGCCCAGGAGCCTGTGGTGAAGTCCTGGAACCGGGTGCCCACACCGATGACCAGATCTGCATTGGCGCAGAGTTCGTTCGCCGCTGCGGACCCATCCACGCCCGCCGCGCCGAAGTTCATCGGATGTGACTGAGCGAGAGCGGATTTACCAGCCTGCGTCTCGACGACCGGGATGCCGTGGCGTGTCGCGAAATCGGCAAGCGTATTCTCGGCCTCGGAATATATCACCCCGCCGCCACAAACGATGACCGGGCTGGTAGCACTGCGGATGAGCTGCACTACGTCCTTGAGGTCACGCCGATCCGGCTCGGGGCGACGAATCCGCCATACCTTCGGCTCAAAAAACTCAGCGGGGTAGTCGTGAGCCTCGGCCTGCACATCCTGGCAGAAAGCGAGCGTTACGGGACCGCAGTTTGCGGGATCCGTCATGACGCGCATCGCGCGGGGCAATGCCGTCAATAATTGCTCCGGGCGATGGATCCTGTCGAAGTACTTGCTGACGGGTCGCAGGCAGTCGTTCGCGGATAGGCTGCCATCCTCGAAATCCTCGACCTGCTGGAGAACCGGGTCGGGACGACGGTTTGCGAAGACATCGCCGGGGATGAACAAAACTGGAAGCCGATTGACGTGAGCCAGTGCGGCTGCCGTGACCAGGTTCGTCGCGCCGGGTCCGATCGACGATGTGACAGCATGGGCGCGTCGGCGCTTGCTCGCCTTAGCGTATGCTATCGCGGTATGGGCCATGGTCTGCTCGTTCTGGCCGCGCCACGTGGGAAGGGCATCGCCGATGCCTTCGAGAGCTTCACCAAGTCCCGCCACGTTGCCGTGACCGAAGATCGCCCATACACCCTCGATGAAGCGGTTGCCCTCCTCGGTCATCTGGACGGAGAGAAAGCGCACCGTGGCTTGTGCCGCGGTCAATCGAATGCTCGTCATGTCAGTTTCCTTTCGCGACGCTGCGCGCCTCGTCCCAGATGCCGCAGAGGCGTTCGAAACGAGACGCCATGTCGACGACCGCGGCTTCGTCGGACAGATCGCCCTTCATCCAGGCGCGTGCCACGTCACCGAAGATCGTCCGGCCAACGGCGAAGCCCTTCACCAGCTCGAAAGACGCGGCAACCTGGAACGACGCGGAGAGTTCCGCTTCGGGAGCATCGAGGCCTAGAACGACGATCCCGCGCGTGTTGTCGTCATTGCGCTCGATCGCCCGGATTGCGTTTTCCCAGCCTGCTCTTGTCTTCATCGGCTCGAGTTTCCACCAGTCGGGATAGACGCCGATGTCGTAGAACTGCTGGATAAGTGTGGCAGTGGTGTCCTCGTCGACAGCGGAAACCTTCGACGGGATGATCTCCAATAGAAATTCCAGGCTGTTGCGACGGGAGGCCTCGTAGAGCCTCTTGACCGTCTCCTCCTGATTGGCGCGCTGCTCTGCGCTGTCGGAGGGATGGCAGAAGCAAAGGACCTTGACGACATTGTCGCGAGCCCATTCCTCCAGGCCACCGCAATCCAGGCCCAGTTCTGGTTCAAGCGTCAGCGGACGCGATCCCGGCCATTCGCAGGGTCGTCCGACCCACAGCCCGGTGCCAGCGGCCGCATGAAGTGCGCGCCGACCGATCCGATTGTCGCACAGGATGCCATATCCGGCTCTGCCGTTCTGGACACGCTGTGCGGCCTGCAGGCAGAGAAGCTTGAAATCACCGCCGCGCTCCAGCGTGTAGCCCGGCATCTCTTCGAGCTGCATGCGGTGGTCGAAGGCGAAGACATGCATGCTCGGCCAGTCGCCGCTGCGGTTCGTCGACCAGTGAATCTGTTCCAGTTCCTGATCGTTACGGAGGTCCGGACGCTTCACGCCGCGTTTCAGAAAGAACCGCAGTTCCTTCAGGCTCGGATATGCAGGAGTGCAACCATGGCGACTGACGGCGAACGCTCCGCAGGCATTTGCGTATTCCAATGCCCGGGGCCAGCTTTCGCCGTCCAGCCATCCTTTCAACAGTCCAGCAAAAAAGCCGTCGCCGGCGCCAAGGACATTGAAAACTTCGATTGGGAAACCTGGTCCCTTCTGAGCGCCATCAAGCGTGTTTGGAACCCAGTCCTCGATCGCAACAGCGCCCAAAGCGCCACGCTTGCAGATGAGGGTGGCGTCCGAGACCTGCCTCACGGCCCGTAGTGCATCGACAGTGTTGGTTGACCCGCCAGCGATGTGAAACTCTTCCTCGGTGCCGACAATGAGGTCAAAAAGATGCAGGGTCGACCGCAGCTTCTCGGTGACCGCCCGGCTTTCCACGAACCTGCTCTCGCCATCGCCGTGCCCAGCGACACCCCACAGATTTGGTCGGTAGTCGATGTCGAGCGCAGTTTTCACGTCGTGCTTGCGAGCAAGCTGCAACGCCTTCATGACAGCGGCTTCGGTGCGAGGATTTGAGAGGTGCGTTCCGGTCACCACGAGCGCCCTTGCAGTGCCGACGAACTCCCCATCGATATCCTCTTCGGAAAGGGCCATGTCGGCACAGTTCTCGCGGTAGAAGATCAGCGGGAACTGGTCTTCGTCACGTATTCCGAGAATAACGAGGGCGGTTAGCCGCTCGGGATCCGTCTTCACGCCATCGGTGTAGACGCCTTCACGCTCAAGTTGCTCGCGGATGAAGCGGCCCATGTGCTCGTCGCCGACACGCGTGATGACGGCGCTCTTAAGTCCCAGCCGGGCGGCGCCGCAAGCGATGTTTGTCGGACTGCCACCGATATACTTCCTGAAGGACCCCATGTCCTCGAGTCGGCCGCCAACCTGGGCGCCATAGAGATCAACCGAGCTGCGGCCGATCGTGATTACATCCAGGGCTTTCTTCATGACCGTTCCAGTCTTTTGATGCGAGGGATTGCGACGGGGAGAACTGGCCGTCCGCCCCGTCGTGATAAGGATCAGCCCAGTCGCACAGGCTGCTTCTTCGAGACCGACTCGATCGCGGCCAGCGCGATTGCCAATGCGTTGCGAGCGTCGATGCCGGTTGGTTGATCGCCGATCTTCCTTTCCCGCACTGCGTTCACGAAGGAGGCGAGCTGCGCCGTATAGCCCTGCACGAAATGGTCGGTGTCGCGGCGCCAGGTGTCATTCGACACCCCGTCCTTGTCGAACAGCGTCATGCTGGAGCGACGGACATCACCCATCGTGACCATCCCGCCGGAGCCGAAGACTTCGCCGCGGATGTCGTAACCGTACATCGCGCAGAAGTTCGCCTCGGCGACGGCGATGGAACCATTGTCGAAACGAATGTTGACGACGGCCGTGTCGAGGAAGCCCTTTTCGCGAGCATCCGGGCGGACGAGAGCGTCAGCCATTGCGAATACTTCGACAGGGTTCGCGCCGGGGTTCAGCCACAGGAGGGTGTCGAAGTCGTGGATCAGCGTTTCGTAGAAGATGGTCCAGAGAGGAATCTTGTCAGGATCGGCGCCGAACGGACCCGGATCGCGCGTCAGAGAACGGATGAGCTGCGGAGCGCCGACCTTGCCTGCGTCGATAGCCGCACGGCCTTCCGAGAACGCCTGATCCCAACGACGGTTGAATCCGACCTGCAGAGGAACGCCCGCTGCCTTGGCAGCAGCAATGCCACGGTCTGCATCTTCGAGGGTCAGCGCCATCGGCTTTTCGCAGAAGATTGCCTTTCCGGCTTCCGCTGCTTGCACGAGAACATTGGTATGGAACCGAGCGGGCGTCGCGATGATAACGGCGTCCAGACCCGGCTGCGCGAGCATTGCGGCGACGTCGGTATAGGAAGCATCGACGCCGAGCTTGTCAGCAAGCTTCGCCGCCGCGCCCGGTGCGGGATCCGCGATTGCTACGAGTTCAGCATCCACGAGCCTCTTGGCTACGCTCTCGCCGTGGAAGGAGCCGATGCGTCCAGCACCGATGAGACCGACGTTTACAGTTTTGACCTTGGCCATGACTTGTATCCTGTGTGGGAATTTAGAGAGTGAATGCTTCACGGAAGGCTGCGAGCGCGGCATCGGAATCTCCGGACGCCCAGGCTTCCATTCCGATCGGGCCGGAATAGCCCATGTTCTTCAAAGCCTTCGCGACGCCGTTCCAATTGACTTCGCCAGTGCCAGGCTCGCAGCGGCCGGGTACGTCGGCGACCTGGATCTCGCCGATCCATGGGAGTGACTTCCGGCACAGTTCGATCAGGTTCCCTTCGCCAATCTGCGCGTGATAGAGATCGAGATTCAGGCGCAGGCGGGAATGGTTGATGCTGGAAACAAGCGCGAGCGTGTCCTCCGCGCGCCCAAACGGAACGCCCGGATGGTCGACGGGCAGGTTCAGGTTCTCGAGCGTGAAGACCACGTTCTCTTCCTCGGCCATGTCGACGATGCGACGTAGCGTGTCCTGCGCCTTGAGCCACATCGCTCCTGTCACGGCTTCGATCGGCTGAACCGGAAGGCCACGATCACCAAGACCTGTTCCATGGAGGTTGAGGCGCTGAACACCGAGACGCTTGCCCACCTGTGCGGTCTCACGCGCGGTCTTCAGCAGTTCATCCGCACCCTCGTCATCGATAAGACGGCCCGTAAGGTAGCCGTTCATGATGGTGAACGTCGCGCCCGTTGCTTCGAGCTTGGCAAGATCATGTTCCGGCCAGTTCCAAAGGCCTACTCCGAAACCGAGTTCCTTGAGACGCGACGCGCGCCACTCGATCGGCTTGTCCCGCCACAGCATCTCGGCGCAGGCGGCCAACGGAAACGTGGATTGTTTAGCATTGCTCATTGGGGTGCTTCCCTAGATTTTGGGTATGAGTGTCCGGGGCCCGGCACCTTCGCGCCGGACCAAATTCGTGCATGTGGAAGTGATCAGATCGTGCCGCCGAGTTCCGCAGAGATCGACTGAAGTTCCTTGCCACCAGCCATCAGGTTCTGAAGGCCATCAAGGTTGATCTCGTCCTTGGCGAACGTCCCGAGGGTCTTACCGCGGTTCAACGCTGTGAATCTGTTGCCCACGGCATAGGCATGGCGCACGTTGTGGGTGATGAAGATCACGCCCAGTCCGTTGTTTCGCACCTGGTCGATGTACTTCAGAACCATTGAGGTCTGTGCCACGCCGAGAGCGGATGTCGGCTCGTCGAGGATGAGAACCTTGGCACCGAAGTAGACCGCACGGGCGATTGCCACGCACTGGCGTTCGCCGCCTGAGAGAGTGCCGACAGCTTGGCCCGGCTCGCGAACGTCAATTCCAATCTTCTTCATTTCTTCGCTGGTGATACGATCAGCGAATTCCATGTCCATGTACTTGAACGGACCAAAGCCCTTGAGCGGCTCGCGGCCCATGAAGAAGTTGCGCGTCACGGACATCAGCGGGATCATCGCAAGATCCTGGTAGACGGTGGCGATCCCTGCATCAAGCGCACCACGGGGTCCGTTGAACGCGTGAGGCTTACCTTCGACCAGGAAGTCGCCCGACGTGGGCTTGAATACGCCGGACAGCGTGTTGATCAATGTCGACTTGCCCGCACCGTTGTCGCCAAGCAGGCAGAGCACCTCCCCTGCGTGGACACTCAGCGAAACGCCGTTGAGAGCGATGATCGATCCGAAATGCTTTACGAGATTCTTGACCTCGACGAGTGGCGTCTGAGTGTTGCTCATCAGCGTTCTCCCGTCACGCGCTTGCGAATGATGTTGTTGAAGATGACCGCGGTGAGCAGCATGCCGCCGAGGAAAACCAGATACCAATCCTGGTCGATGGAGGTGTAGGTCAGGCCGATCAGGACCATGCCGAAGACGATGGACCCGAAGAACGCGCCGATTGCCGAGCCATATCCTCCGGTCAGGAGACATCCGCCGATGACCGCTGCGATGATTGCTTCGAACTCCTTCTGGAAGCCGCGGCGTGCATCTGTGGAGCCAGCGTCGAGGACGGTCAGAATGGCTACGAGAGTGGCGCACATGGCGGTGCCAATGAACAGCGTAGTCTTCACGCGAGCAACGGGGACACCGGACTTGCGCGCGGCCTTCGGGTCGCCGCCAGAGGCGAAGATCCAGTTGCCGAACCGTGTGCGGAGGAGAATCCACGTTGCGAACAGCGCAATGAAGACGAACCAGAGGATTTCCACCGGAATGCCGGGGACCTTGGGCGCACCACTTGGGAAAGTCTCAATGATGCCGTTGCTTCCGAGCCAGGAAAACAGACCCGTGAAGGCGTCGCCGGAAAAGATCGGCGCAATCGGGCTGTCAGCGACAGCTTCCTTCATGCCGCGAAGCTGGGTTGCGCCGCCGCTCGCCCACTTCAGGCCCACGAGCGTCAGACCGCGGAGAATGAAGAGGAATGCAAGCGTGACGATGAACGACGGCAGGCCCGTCCGCATGGTGAGCTGAGCGTTGACGACACCAATGACCGCAGCGAATGCGAGCGCGATCAGGATAGCGACGCTTAGCGGCAGATGAAGGACAACCAGGGCGGTACCGAAGACGAGGCCAGCGAACGCGACCATGGATCCAATGGAAAGGTCAAACTCGCCGCCAATCATCAGCAGCGCCGCACCAATCGCAAGGATTCCAAGCTGGGCTGCGGGAGCCATGAAGTTGACCACGCCTGCGAGCGTGAACATGGCGGGGTTGGCGGTGAAGAAGAAGAAGATCGTTACGAGAACCAGTCCTGCCACGGCGCCGAGTTCCGGGCGACGTGCGAGCGCGGTCATGGTCGAGACCTTCTTCAGGCGCTCGTCGGATCGGGAAGCGGTCCCGTTCTGTTCGTTGGCCAGGGTCATGGTCGTACCTCAAAGATGAAGAGTTAGTCGTGCGCCACCTGTATCCGGTCAGACCGTATCGGGATCGGATGTCGGGCGATGATGGCGGCCCCCGCAGGAGGGGCGGGAGCCGCCTCGGGTCCGCTTAGCGGATACCCTGGGAGGATTTCTCGATAACCGAGGCTGCTGCGTCCTTCTCGACAAAGCTCGGGCCGGAGGCGACGTTGCCAGCGGGGATCGTGCCATAGCGGGCATTGAGCGCAAGGAAAGTCACAGGCAGGTAGCCCTGCAGATAGGGCTGCTGGTCGACGGCGAAGAGCGCCTTGCCCTCAGACACAGCTTTCAGGAAGCCAGCCGACAAGTCGTAGGAAGCAACCTTAACCTTGTCGCCATTGCCCATCTTCTCAACGACGGCGACAGCACGCTCGCCAACGAGCGGAGCGGACAGACCGAGGACGACGTCGATGGACGGATCGGAGGTCAGGGCAGCCTGGATCTTGGATTCGATTTCGGCCGGATCGGCAGTGGTCGGCAGAACCGTGACCTTGCCGCCTTCGAAGCCCTTCTCGGTACCTGCGCAACGCTGGTCGAGTGCGGCGTTACCAACTTCCTGGTTGACGCACAGGACATGCTTCAGACCGAGCGACTTGAGCTTCGCACCAACCTTCACGCCCGCCGGAAGTTCATCCTGGCCGACATGGAGCTTGATGCCGAGCTTTTCCGCAGCAGCAATGCCCGAGTTCATGGAGATGACCGGGATGCCAGCGGCGACGGCTTTCTGAATGGCCGGGCCAAGCGCATCCGGATCAGGGTCGGAGATCACAATGCCCGCGGGATTCTGGTTGGCTGCTGCTTCGATGAGCTGGCCCATCGCGACCATGTCGAAGGTTTCCGGTGCGCGGTAGTCGACCTTGACGTTGCTGTCCTTGCCAGCCTGCATCATGCCGTTCTTCACGATCGACCAGAAGGGGTCGGATGCCTGGCCATGCGTCACGGCGATGATGCTGATCTGTTCTTCGGCTTTTGCGCCGACTGACCACGAGGCGGCGATGCCAACTGCAACCGCGCACGATGCAAGCGTCTTGATAAATGCTTTCATTTTTCTCTCCTCCGATTCCGCCACTCCAAGGCGGTGAAAGCGCTACCGGGTGCATTGTTATTGCCACCGGGTGCAAACTCTCTTGCTACCGGGTGCAAAATAGTTTGCTACCGGGTGCAAGCAGGTGCATATTATGTAAGAATGAGTTAAAAGCAAGCATTCATTTCATCGAAATCGCAAAATGGAATATATGTTCCATTTTAGGGAGGCGGCATGCGCAAAAGAGCAACGGCGAAGCAAGTGGCGGAGGCCGCAGGAGTATCGAAGTGGACAGTGATCCGCGCATTCACGCCCGGGGCCTCGATCACCGAAGAGAGCAAGCGCAAGGTGCTCGAAACCGCCGCAGCTCTCAATTACACTCCAAACCTACTCGCCAGGAGCCTTGCCACAAACACCACCGGACAGGTGGCGGTCTTCGTTGATGACTTCGCCAATCCCCAGAAGTTGCCATTCCTTGAGTCGCTGACTGAAAAGCTGCAGGCCGCTGGGCTCGTTGTGATGCTCATCAACATCAACAACCACTTCGACCACGTGAACGCGCTGCTTCATGCGGACCAACGGCAGGTGGACGCCATCATCCTTTTCGGCACGGCCTTTCGCGATGAGACTCTTACTGACCTTCAACTCGGCAACGGAATGCCACCGATGTTCGTGCTTGCACGAGATAGTCAGATCGAGGGTGTTCCTGCTGTTGTCTGCGACGCGGAACTCGCACTAAGGGAAATCGTCGATCACCTTCATGCGAAGGGCTACAAGCGTCCGGGCTTCATGAGCGGTGCGGCAGCACTCTCAACCGCATTGAGGCGTCGCCAGCACTTCGCCGAGTTCTGGGCGGAGAAGGGAGTAACGGATATCGCGCTTCTTTTCGCCGAGAAATATAGCGCCCCGGCCGGGGCCGCATCGATCAGGCGTTACCTCTCCGAGACCGCGGCTCAAGATCGTGTCGATGTACTCATGTGTGAGAACGATATTCTGGCTATCGGCGCCATGGACGAGATTCGCGGAAAGTTCGGCCTCAGAGTGCCCGAGGACATCGCAATCGTTGGCTTTGACAACTACGAATTGGGTGGTTCGTTTGCATACGGTCTCACGACCTACGAGCAACCGCGCAACGAGATGGTCGATGTGGTCCTCAAGATGATCAAGGGAAAGATCGAGCCCGAAACGATCACGCTTCCTGGAAGGCTCATCGTGAGGCGATCCGCGTAAAGCGAGGACTATTGTTGCGCGGGAACGTAGATCAATGTCGCGAGGAGCGTTGAGAGGAGCGGTATTGCACGCTTGTCCCAACGCTCATTGCGCTTTCACGGCCGTCCGACAGTAATCTATCGACTCGGTTGTCGTGATTTCAGATTTCTTGGTACCGCACGGCACCTTCGAGATCAAGTCACGTGGCAGAAAGCTAGAAGAACACGCACGGGCTCGCGGTCGTCTCTTTGACCTCGCGGAAGCGCGGCTAGGCACCTCGAGCACAGATCTACGCAAAATCCGTCCTCGTGGTCCACAACGACGCTGGCGGGACACAAGTGGTTGAGGAGGCTCGCTGGGGGCTGGCGCCAGTTTAGCGAAAGCCTGGAGGCGATCATGTTCAATGCCCGCATCGAAACGGTCGACATGCCTGACGGAAATCCATTACCAGTTAACCTTAGTTGCACTCCCGCCAGCCCTGCAACTCATTGTTAAATACCGCCCAGCATGAATGCCGCAAGAAGCGGACTTTGGTCGATTGGGCAGAAGCCTTGAAACCTCGCGACCCAAGGCTCAGGTCCAGCCTTCGATGTTGAAACACTTATGCGTTGAGGAGACAGCCCATGACCGAGCTCGAACACGAAATCTGCGGTCTACTGCCGCTTGTAAAAATCTACCTGAAGAGCAATGACGGCGGTTATACTCCTGACGCCTATCGCGGCCACAGCAAATATCACCTGGTCGGCAATGTACTGGCAGCTACGTCTGACCGACCAAGGACAACGCATTGGTCCTCTTGGCGAGCATATAGCGCAATCGACTACAGCATTCTTTACTCTCCCGAGCTAAAGTCTATACGACCATGGTCGCTGGCAAGAAGATGGGCGCTATCCGGGTAACGACCGCAGCTGGCATTACCACGGTTCTCGATTTCCGCCCCGACGGCAAGCTTCTGCAGAGCGCTTTGTCACCCAGGAAGAAATCGCGCTGCCGGACTTCCTGAACAATCGCTTAGGACAGATCTATGACCCCATAGGCGATCCGGCTGAAGCGCGCAGGGCAACTCCACCGTGCCATACCCCTGACGATGTGCGTCGGGGTATGGCACGGCCGCTAGACGAGCATCAATCGCAAGACCATATCGACAGTCTGCAACGCATCCTGAACGGTTTGGCCAAAGACCTCATTCCGGCTGTGGGCGAAGCTGTCGAGCTTTGTGCGTTGCGCTTCCATCAGGTCAGTTGCTTTCTCAAGAACCTCGACATCGGTTTCCGACCATCCCCGCGCCCTATTTCGAACAGCCAGCTTGTAGCGATCCCGCCTCGTGATCCTTCCATCATTCTGGGATGAGTAGTTTGGCTGCGCTCTGACCTCGGCGTCCGGCGCCAAAGCGTGGAAGACCTGATTGACAAGCTCGCGAGCCGAATGCGCTGCTTGCCTTTGAGCATCGGGCAGAGAGGAATTTGCGGCACGCCAAGCCCCCCGTCGCATCTCAATGAAAGCTGGCGAAAGAGCGCCGAGCGCAGCATCCAACGGATCAAGCGCGCCGCGCTTCAAGGCTTCTCGGCCATCGTCCGTGATGACGCGCCACTCTTCCGGATTCGTCAGGTCACGGTACTCGGCAACAATAAGGCCCGCGTCTTGCAGTTCCCTTGCGCAGCGATATGCCTGGGCGCGCTCCTCGATATCGAAGGTCAAGCCCGGCTCGAGTTCGCGTTCAAGGTCGCCGACACTGGCTGGCGCTGGAGTCCTTGCGCCAGATGGCCATCCGCAACGACGGACTGCCGAGCAAGTTCAAGAATGTCATGCTGGCGGCGGCCGATGTCGATGTAGACGTCTTCCGCTCGCAGATTATCGATATGGGCAAGCAGCGTCCACGATTCACGCTCTTTGTCTCGCGCCGGGTCTGGGGCAATGTCTCCCGATTGGGAGCAATCGATCCGGAGCAGTCGCCCTACAAGGAGGAAATGGCAGCCAACGACATAACGGTCATCGACCTTACCAAGGTCAAGGCTGGCGACAGACTGCATCATAGCAAGTTTGCCGAGTCACCGGAGATCGTTCAACTGATCGGCGCGCGCCTGTCTTCCGGTCAGGCATTGACCGACAGCCGACTGGGACTTGGCGATCATATTGTGGCGGCCACCGCAGGTGCGGCGCACACCGTCGGCGCTGCGGCAGGGCTGGTTGTTTCCGCCCCCGTCGCGGTCCTCGACCAGAACACCAGGCAAAATTATGCCCATCATGTCGAAACTCTGGGGATGTCCGTATCCGGTGGGGGGAGCAGTAGAACAGCCGCCAACAATTGCAATGCCAAAGTCCCAGGGACAAAGGACTGCCGCCAATAGGGGCCGATGGGGACTGCCGAGGCGGAAATAGAGATCTGAATGCAATGAGGGTCGGAATGTTCGACGCAGGCGGAACTGCGCCTTCTTGCGGGACCTACAAGGACTTGGATCTGCGCAGGCGGCCGAAGCGGAAATCGTCGGCTACGGCCGCACGAACCATCATCATTTCTCCGATCGTTTCATGCGTCAGAAGACCGATGAGATGATCAGCACCGTCCACGACCGCGATCGCCGGCACATTTCCCTGTTGCATCAAACGCAAGCTATCTTCAAGGCTTTTGCGATGATGGATTCTTGGAATGTCGGTACGCATCGCGCTTGCAACCGGCGTGTCCGGACCTTTGTCCTTCAAGGCGCGTATCATGTCCTCGCGCGTTAGCAGCCCTTCAAAGCGGCCGGCGGAATCGGTTACCGGAAACTCGCGCTGGGTTGTCGCAAGCAGCATCTCGATCGCCTCGTCGATACTCGCCGAGCGTTCAAGCTCTACGAATTTAGTGACCATCACGTCGCTGATTAGAACTCTGCTGGAGAGCTCGCGGATCTGCGCATTCTGCGCTTCAGCCGTTGCTGCGAGGTAGACGAAGATGCCGATGAAAATCAGCAGTGGATTGTAAAGAAGGCCGACGAAACCAAAAACAAAGGCTAGGCCTTGGCCGATGGTAGCGGCTATCTGCGTTGCGCGTGACCAGGTGAAGCGCGATGCGAGGGCAGCCCGCAGCACCCGTCCTCCATCCATCGGGAAGGCGGGGATCATGTTGAAAAGTACGAGGAAGATATTGACGCCGGCAAGCCTCGCCAGGAAACCGCCCCCAGGATCCTCGACATCTGTCATCTGCTCGATGCCCGCTGACGCGCCGATGGCAAGAATGATCAGCGCCGCAATCGCGACGTTGACGAGCGGGCCGGCGATGGCAATCAGCAGCTCCTGATGGGGCACCTCGGGCATGCGTTCAAGACGGGCGACGCCGCCGATCGGCAGAAGTGTGATATCAGGCGTCTTGATCCCGAAGTAGCGCGCAACGGCAATGTGACCGAACTCGTGCAGCACGACGCAGACGAAGACGGCGATGATGAAGGCGATGCCGCCCCAGGCCGCCTGCGTGCCGCCGATCCGGTAATGCGTCATCCAAATCCAGACGAGCAGCAGCGCAAAGGTAATGTGAACCCGTACGGCCGTGCCGGCGATCGTACCCATCTTGAAGGACCAACCCATCGATCATCCCCTTGAGCTTTGCGACGATTGGGCCGATTTTAGCGGCATCAGATTGCCGAGCTCCATCGGAAAAGGAAATATGATCGTCGAGGTCTTCTCGCCAGCGATCACGTTAAGCGTACTTAGATAGCGAAGCTGCATGGCCTCCGGCTGCCTGGCGAGGATTTCGGCGGCTTCAAGCAGCTTTGCTGCAGCCTGCTGCTCACCTTCGGCATTGATGACCTTGGCGCGCCGTTCGCGTTCGGCCTCCGCCTGCCGGGCGATCGCGCGGACCATGGATTCATTGATGTCCACATGCTTGATCTCGACATTGGCGACCTTGATGCCCCATGCGTCGGTCTGGGCATCCAGGATTTCCTGAATGTCGCTGTTGAGCTTGTCGCGTTCGGCCAGCATCTCGTCAAGATCATGCTTGCCGAGGACCGAACGCAGCGTTGTTTGAGCAAGCTGGCTCGTTGCCGTCATGAAGTCCTCGACCTGGATCGTCGATCTTTCCGGATCGATGACCCTGAAATAAATGACAGCGCTGACGCGGACGGAGACATTGTCATGTGAGATGACGTCCTGACCTGGCACATCGAGCACACGCGTGCGCAAGTCCACGCGGATCATTTGCTGGACATAGGGGATCAACAGAATCAAGCCGGGGCCCTTGACGCCGGTGAAGCGGCCGAGCGTGAACACGACGCCGCGCTCATATTCGCGCAGGATTTTGATCGCCGATGCGATCACGAGCAGCAAAACGAGGACGACCACAAGATAAAATGCGAGTTCTGCAAAGATGCCCATGACGCTTCCTCCTGCTTTCTGAAAGTCGCTAAGTCTCATGCCCCCGGCGGACGACGTCTAAAGTCAGCCCGTTTCGACCGGTCACCCTAACGCTATCGCCGGCGACGAGCGGTTCGCTGGAGGTTGCCCTCCAGCGTTCGCCATGCGCGATGACATATCCCGAGGCGCCCTTCCAACTGTCGACTTTGCCCGAAATACCGATCATCTGCTCGGTGCCGGTGCCGACTTTGCGCCGATGCGAAACGATTGCGAGCCGGGCAACGATGAGACTGAAAGCGAAACAGGCAATGGCGATGCCGGCCAGTACGGACGAGGAGACTTCGAGCTCGGGGAGATCCGTGTCGAACAGAAGAGCCGCACCGAGCACCAGTGCAATCCCGCCGCTGATGCCGAGGGCGCCAAAAGAGGGCGCGTGCGCCTCGGCCACTGTCAAGCCGGCACCAAGGGCCAGCAATCCAACGCCGGCGTAGCTGACCGGCAGCAATGCCAGGGCATAGAGTCCAAGCAGCAGGCAGATACTGCCGATTGTACCGGGCATCAATGTTCCCGGGGCAAGAAATTCGAAGATCAGCCCGTATATGCCAACCACCATGAGGATAAGGGCAATGTTCGGATCGGTAATCACGGAAAGCAGACGCGTTCGCCAATCCGGTTCGAGTACGTGAACGGCAAGCCCGGCGGTTTCGAGCGCGATATCCCTTTGGCCGACCCGTACCATGCGCCCTTGAGCCTGCCTCAGGAGATCCTCGATGGTGGCCGCGGTATAGTCGATGACATGCTCTCGTGCGGCGGCAGCTGATGAAAGGCTTGCAGCTTCGCGCACGGCGCGCTCTGCCCAGTCAGCATTGCGATTGCGCAGTTCGGCAAGTCCGCGAATATAGGCGACCGCATCGTTGACGGCTTTCGCTTCACTGGCATTACGCGGTGACTGCGGCTGCCTGCCCGGCTCCTTCGGTTCATCCTTGCCCGGTTCAGGGTCGCTATCGAAAGGGCTTCCGCCAAGTGAGATCGGTGTCGCTGCGCCCAGATTGGTGCCCGGGGCCATGGCTGCAATGTGGCTGGCGTAGAGAATATAAGTACCGGCACTGGCAGCACGCGCGCCACTCGGTGCCACAAAACCTGCCACAGGCACTGACGAGGCGATGATCGCGCGGATGATGTCCCGCATCGAAGTGTCGAGGCCGCCCGGCGTGTCCATCTGCAGGACGACCAGGCTCGCACTGGTTTCATCGGCATGTTGAAGACCGCGTTTCACATAGTCAGCCATCGCTGGTCCGACAGCACCGTTCAACTTCAGCACGATGGCAACGCGCTCTGCTGCAAACACAGAAGCTGTGGAGGCGAGCGGCGAAATCAGGATCAACAACAAGGCGAGTCTTGGCGACATTCGCCGCCAAATCCCTAAGCGCCTTGGCCTCTTCCATAGGATATTCATATTCGAGAATATATGGCGGGGCGGGCAAATGGTAAGGCGAACCTCTTCTCCGCCACGCACGAAGCTGACGACGGGTCCTAGGCTCCGTTCGTCTTTGATCGCTCTACCCTGAGAAGACCAGCCATCGAATACAACGATCGGCTCAAGGGCATTGTCCGGGTGAGGCCTACGCCGATTGCCGAGATCGAATCTCGGCCATGGACGCAAGACGAGAGGCTGGGGCATTCGCCATCAAGGGACCGCACGAGATGCAGGATAACGCCGCTTCATCCCAAAAAGCGCAAAAAGCGCGCGTTGAAGCCATACGCCTCACGCACATTAGGGTCCCACATTTGGACGTTCATGCAACCTTTCTAAAGCATTAAATACGGCGTCAAACATCGCCCAACAAAAGGGAGCGCGAATAATTGAGCGAGTTCGAGTGTACGCGTGGCAACAGTGCGTTGCGAACCTTATCGAGCAAAATCTGTTACCTGATCATTGCTGTCATTTTGCTGGCCTTGTGGGCAGGGACGGCTAAAAAGCACGAAGCCCATCAGGCAGAAGTCGCTGAGATTAACGGTCAACGGAACTAGTGGGCGGAAGGATCGTTCTTTCCGGTCGAGAGGGTTGAAAGGCACAAGTACTTTCGAGAACCTCCTATCGGAAGCCTAGCTCAAAAGGCGCAGGGCCGCTTGCGATCGCCCTCTGCGGGGAGTCCCATGGCCGCCCAATCCGGATCAACTCGGGTTATCTACGCAGCGCTTCTCGGCAACCTGCTGATCGCGCTCACAAAATTTACCGCGGCGTTGGTGACCGGCAGCTCGGTTATGTTGAGCGAAGGCATTCATTCGGTGGTGGACACGGGCAACGAGATGCTGCTGCTCTATGGCCTCCACCGGTCGGCGCGGCCGCCGGACGAGAACCACCCACTGGGCCATGGCCGCGAGATCTATTTCTGGAGCTTCATCGTCGCGCTTCTCGTATTCGCAGCAGGCGCAGGCCTCTCCTTCTACGAGGGGATTGCCCATATCTTGCGTCCCGAGCCGGCACGGAACATCATGGTGAATTATATCGTGATCGGCATTTCGGCCCTCTTCGAAGGCGTCGCATGGTCGATGGCGCTCCGGCATTTCCGCCGTGAGAAGGGCAAACTAGGCTATCTGACAGCAGTACGGCGTAGCAAGGATCCCACGGTATTCACCGTCCTCTTCGAAGACACGGCCGCCCTTCTTGGCCTCTTAATCGCCTTTGTCGCCATCACAGCGGCCGAACTTCTCGAAATGCCCCAACTCGACGGCCTCGGCTCCATGGGAATCGGCGTGGTGCTCGCGACGACCGCCATTTTTCTAGCCCGAGAGTGCAAGGGTCTCCTGATCGGCGAACAGGCGCTTCCGTCGGTACGCCGCCGCATCTCGGAGATCGCCAGCGAGGATCCTGATGTGGTGCGGGTCAACGATATCCTCACCGTTCATCTCGGCCCCGACGACATCATCGCCACGCTCAGCATCGAGTTCAGGGATGAGCTCACCACGCCGCTTCTCGAAACTTGCGTGCTACGGATCGAGAAGAAGATCATTGCTGAGTTGCCGCAGGTCTCATCCGTTTTCGTACGGCCGCAAGCACCGCTTGATCTCCGGCAGGAAGCGCCTTTGAATTTGAATGAGACTTGATGGACATTATGCTCGTTGATGAAGTTCACGACGGCAGCGATTTGATGTAGGACGATGCCGTTAAAGGAGCCACCAAGACCGTGGCTGAACATAATGCCTGTAGTCCAGGGAAAGCTTTGCCGGCTTTTGAACCGGCCATCGTCATGCGGCCAGCAGGATAGCAGCCATCGCGACCGCGGAGATGACGCCGACAAGATTTAGGCCCAGCGAGACGACCTCGCTTACCCGCTGCTTATCGTGCTGGCCAAGTCCATCGCCTGTACCCATGACGGCCACTGCGCCCGCAACGATCCAACATATCAACGTCAGCGAGCCGAGAAGGAGTGCCAAATTCGTCGCGTCATTCATTCGAACTTCCTCATTTGGTGCTTCCCAACCGCATCCGCATCTAATTGTTCCGGCCCTCCAAGAAAGAGTCACCGGCGGCACTGACCTCGCGAGTGGCCTTGAATGCCGCGCCATCACCTGCTGCCCGATGCCGACGGCTCTATTGGTCGCTCGCAGCAGCGCATTGGCCAGCAGAGCTTGAAGCTGTGCTAAGACCGGGGTCGGGATCGCCGCAAGCCGCGGTTGGGCGGCGCAAGGGCCCGCCCGGCGTGCCGATTTGCGACCAGCGCCCCTTCCCTTCCGTCTTCCCTCCTTCCATTATCGGATTAAATGCGCTGTTTCTGACGCCATATATCGTCAGTGAGTTTGGCGATCTGGAGCGAGGTAATAAAATGGCTCTCGCCCAATATGTGGATAGCGGGTTGTTTGCACCGCGCAAAATCGCCGACGCCTTCCGCACGACCAGAGAGGAGATCGCGCGCACGGCCGGTCTCGGCAAGGACGCAATCCAGCGCAAGGACCGTATCCGCTCCGTCAAGACGCAGCGGCGTCTGCGCCAGATGATCGAGATCGTCAACAAGGTCGAGCCGCGTTTCGGCTCGGGTCTGATGGCCTATGCCTGGTACCGCTGCGAGCCTCTGTCCGGCTTCTCGGGCCAGACTGCCATGCAGCTGGTGCGCGACGGCCGTTCGGATGAGGTGCTCGATCATATCGACGCGGTCGACGCCGGCATACATGCATGGTTCCGGCCGATGCGAATGAAGGTAAGCTCTGCCGGGTGCTGAATCCGATCTATGCTCGCCAGCCACTCTCGGGTCGGGAGCCCGCCTCTATGGCGGCCGGTTCGAAGCGAGGTTGACCGCTGGGGCCCGGGAAAACGATCTGGAGCGACTGCAGAAACAGGCAAAACAGCAGGCTCCCGATCGGCGCCGGACGCTGCTTTTCTTAGGTGGAACGTCGTATCGGATTCAGGAGGTTGGGCAATTGCTCGAAGAACGTCGTGAACAGCATGGTAGACAGCGAAAGGGCCGAACGCAGTCCTTAGAAGGATCATCGCCAAAAACTGACGAGCATTCGCGCAGCCTGCACCGACCGTTTGCGCGCTGCTATCCACGGCCTTCGGTCAAGGCCGTGGATGATTGGCATTCTGCCGAGATAGGTGTGGCCAGCTATTTGGCCGCGATTGCCTGGTTGGTCTTGTCGACATCGGCGCTCATCGCCGCGTAGGTTTCGTCGAGCGAGAGTTCGCCGACGATCAACTGGCTCATTCTCTGGACGATCAACTGGTAGATCGCTGAGGATCCCTTCATGCGCTCCATGTCGCGCGCTGCCTGCGGCACGTTCTTGCGGCTCGCCAGGAAGACGGCCATCGCATCCTTAGCATTGTTGCTCGCGAGCTTGTACTGCGGGTCCTTGATGTCGGCGCCTGTCAGAATGACGTAATTCTCGGCGACCTCACGCTGGATTTTTTCGGAACCCAGAAACTCGATGAAAGCGGCGACAGCCTCCGGATACTTGGTGCGCTTGAAACCAACAATCGCGGTGCCGCCCGGCATGGCGTAGCAGCCGGCATCGCCGCACGGGGCGCTGATCGCGGTCCAATCGAAAGCATCGCCGATCTTCTGCTGGAACGGGTTCACCATCCAGTTGCCGGCAAGATAGGTCACGACGTTGCCGTTGACGAATTCGTCGCCCATGTTCTTGTACTGGGATCCGCCGGCCGCTCCCCACATTTCCTTCGGGAAGGAACCGTCCTGTGTCCAGCTATAAAGATCCGCAATGTAACGCTTGGCGGCATCGTCCGGAAACGAGAACTTGCCGTCCTTGACGTAGGTCGCTCCATACGAGAATGCGGCGCCGGAAAAGCGATGCCCCGATCGATCCATCGTGAAGGGAATTTGGGCACCTGTGGCCTTGGCAACACGCGCGGACGCTTCCACGATTTCCTTCAACGTGGCGTTGGGTTTCGGAAGCGGTTCGCCTGCCTGTTCGAACAGCGTTTTGTTTACAAACGGCAGATTGAATGTCTGCGACGCGACATATCCGTTGATCGACTGCGGATCATTGACGCCCGGGAAGCGAAGAATGTTGAGACTGTCGCCATGCAGCTTGGCGAAACCTTCCGCGTCTTTCATGTAAGGACGCATGTCGAGGTAATATGGCGCAAGCTGCCAGTCGGAAATCTTGGCGACATCCGGCCCCTCGCCGACGGCAAGCTGCACAGGCAGTTGCTTGGAAACCGCGTCATAGCCGGACGACACAAAGTTGACCTTGACGTCGGGATGTGCGGCCTCGAATTCCTTGCTGAGTGCTTCCATTCGCTCGACGTAAGCCTGGTCGTCGTCGGTGAACAGGAAAGTAATCGTCTTGGTCTCCGCCATGGCCATGCTGGACCACGCGAAGGAACCGGCCGTCAGAACGAGCGCGAATGCTGCCGAAAGAGAGTGCTTCATTTTCATCCTCCCATGAAAATATTTTCATAAATCGCGATTGAGATCGTCGATAAACGAATTTCATATACTTGACATTCCTGCCGTCAAGCTATTTTCTGCGGCAGTTGCGCGGTTCTTTGAGCAAAACCCGAAATGAAATCGCTTAAAAGCCGTAAATGAAAAACTTTTCACTCGATTGCGGAGGAGGCGATCTGTGAACGAAGGGCCGGGCCTCGAGGCGGCTGCATACTATGTTGGCCAAGGTCAGACCGTGACGGCTTGGGCGGTTTCTGACCTCATCGCCAGCTATTTTCCTGGCATCGCTGCGCCGGCGGAAGATCGCGTCGACTATCGTTTCATCAATGGATTTGTCGACGTTGGGGATCTGCCGTGCCGCAAGGCTTTCTGGTCAACAATGGTCGGGCGGGAACTCGTTGCCGATACGTCGTGGCCGACAAAGAGCCTCTACCTACCTGGCTCGAACCGCCGCGTCGAGTTCACCGGTTTCTGGCACGTGCCGACCCATCTGCGTCGATGGCTGAGGGGCACCTTCAGGACGGCGTCGTCCCGCCTCCTGCATCTCAGGCTCAAGACCTGCGGCGGCGTTCGCATATGGGTCAATGGGCAGGAAGCGGTGCGTTTCGAACCGTTCAGGCGCAATCTGGAAGGTTCAACGGACATCGCGCTGTCGCTGGAACCCGGCGACAACCAGATTCTCGTTCACGCCGAGGACCTTGCCGAACGCGACACGACCTGGTTCTTCGAACTTGAAGTGCTGGACAAGGAGCCGCTATGCGTGCTGCTGCCTGTGGCGCTGGATCAGGACGAAGTCCGCGAACTGGAAAACCTTGCGCGCGGCGTGCGCCCTGCGCGCGACGTCTTCGTCAACCAGCCATTGGAACTGGTCTTCGATACGGCGCCAAAGCGCGATGTGCCGGTGGAGCTGAAGGTCATCGGCCACGGCCATGAGCGGCCTGTTCTCGCACACTCGCTCTTGACCCTGCGTGCCCATCAAAGCCGTCTGATAGCCGAAAATGTGTGTCGCATTGCAGATGGCTATCATGGCGTGCATCTGACGATCGGCAGCGGGCCGGGATCGGTCACGCGCGTCATCGATGCCGGCTTTCTTGCAAACATTTCTCCATCGTCGCTCAAGGCGACATTGAAGGATCGCAAGCGGCAAGCGCTCGAATACAGCGCCCGCTTCGGTGCTGATCGTGTGGCGCGCATCATTGCAATGATGGAAACCGGCTACCAAGACCAGGCGAGCTTTGACCGCATCATAAAAGCAACGCTCGCCGCTATCGATGCGCGTGAAGATTGCTCGGATTTCATCATGGTGCCGCTCCTTTGGCTGCTTGGCGCCTATGCCGCTCAAATGCCGGCCGGCACCGTCGATCGCATAAAGCACTCCGTTCTGTCTTACCGCTATTGGGTCGACGAGCCGGGCAATGACGCAATGTGGTTTTGGAGCGAAAACCACGTGCTGTGCTTTCACACAAGCCAGCTGTTGGCAGGGCTTTTCTTGCCGGAGGAGACCTTTTCAGCTTCGGGCAGGACCGGAAGACAGCAGGCAGACCTCGCCGCCGCGCGCCTGGCGCACTGGTTCGACAGCGTGGAAGCACACGGCCTTGCGGAATGGAATTCGGCGGCATACTACCCGGTCGACTTCATCGGGCTGCTGGCGCTGGAGCGCTGGGCTGAGGCGTCCATTGCCGACCGCGCGCGTGCGCAGCTCGATCTCATTTTCCGGATGATCGCTCTCCACACGCTTTCGGGTGTTCCGGCCGGATCGCAGGGCCGCGCCTACGACAAAGAGCTGCGCGCCGGCCCTCTGACCGAGCTCGCACCCTTCGCACAAGTCGCTTTCGGAACCGGTTGGCTCAACAGCGGGGTGGCGTCGTTACCGTTGTTTTGCGCCGGCAGCTACGAACCGCCTGCCGATCTTGCCGATCTTGCGAACCTGGCTCCGGGTAGAAGCGTGGAGGCTCGCTATAGTCAGGGCCTGGAGAGCGCAAAGCTCGTCCTCTTCAAGAACGAAGCGGCACAGCTTTCGACCGTCATCGATCACAAGACCGGGCAGAAGGGACATCAGCAGCATGTCATCGATGTGCGCCTTGCTGGCCATCCCATGGCAAGGCTCTGGATCAACCATCCTGGCGAGGATGATCCATGGGGCAATCAAAGGCCGTCCTATTGGGCCGGCAACGGCATTCTGCCGCGCGTCGCCCAGCATCGTGACGTCGCCCTTCTGATCGAGGAAACCCGCGACGCACGGCATGCATGGACGCACGCCTATATCGGCCGCGACGGTCTGGACGAACTTATCATCGACGCCAATTGGTTGATGGCTCGCTCGGGCACCGGTTTTTCTGCCATCTACGCATCAAACGGTCTGGACCTGATCTTTGACGGTCCAACGGCTGGTCGCGAAGTGCGTTCCTATGGGTCGCTCTGTGGCTGGGCAGCAATTGTCGGATGCGGCGATGGCGACGCGTTCACGACCTTCGTCGAGCGCATCCGCCAGACGGCGGTCTCCTTCGAGCGCGAGCGTCGACGTCTTGTGCTGACGCCAGGGGGCGGTCCGGCCATCAGTTTGTCTTATGTCGACGGGCTGTCGCTCGGTGGGCAGGCCAGGCCCTTCGCTTACGATCAGCCGCACCCAATCCTTACCTACGACAGTGCAGCATCCGACGCTGGCGCTGAAAGACCGTTCTACTCTTGAATATAGGTGCCAGCATGAACCCAACTTCTGTCGACAATGCCGCCCTTCTTTCGACCATCGACAGGGTCGCGATGGCTTTCAGCCGTCTCAAGGGCATCAGGGAAGGCCTGGTGACCGCCGTATCCACCTCGGGGATCCAGTTCGACGAATGGGATTGGGAAGTCGGCGTTGGTCTTTACGGCTTCCTAAGACGCGCGATTTCCACCAATGATCAAAAAGCGCTTCAAGACCTTGTGGCCTGGTACAGCAGCCAGATCGAGCGGGGCCTACCGCCACGCCAGATCAACAGCACGGCTCCGATGCTGCCGCTTGCCATCCTTGTTCAGCATGTCGATCGTCCCGATTTTCGCGCCCTTGTCGAAGACTGGGCCGAATGGTTGGTAAAGGAACTGCCCAAAACCGAGGACGGTGGCTTTCAACACGTTGTCAAAGAACGCCTCAACGAGGGCGAGCTTTGGGACGACACGCTGTTCATGGCCTGCCTCTTTCTCGCGCGCGCTGGCGTGCTTTGCAAACGCGACGAATGGATCGACGAAGCTGTCTATCAGTTCGTGATCCACACGCGCTACCTGTCGGATCCGGTGAGTGGGCTATGGTATCATGGCTGGACCTTCAATGGACGGCACAATTTTGCCAATGCCTTTTGGGCTCGCGGCAATGCCTGGATCACGGTGGCCATCCCGGAGCTGTTCGAGCTTGTGCCGATGCTAGGGGAGAAGGACCGGCGTTACCTTTCCAATGTTCTTGCGAGCCAGGTACGCTCGCTCAAGGCGTGCCAGAGGCCGGACGGAATGTTCACAACCTTGTTGGACGACCCCTCGTCGCCACTGGAGACGTCAGCCACCGCCGGAATTGCCTACGGCATCCTGCGTGGCGTAGATGCCGGCATTCTGGATAGCAGCGACCGGATCTACGCCGAGCGGGCGCTTTCGGCCGTGCTGGCACGCATCGACGAGGAAGGCGTGGTCCATGGTGTTTCGGACGGCACACCGATGGGCCACGACCTCGATTTCTACAGGCGCATACCGAATGTGCCGACGCCTTACGGCCAGGCGCTCACCATGCTGCTCCTGACGGAAGTCCTTCTGGAGCGCGGTCACCTGCAATGAGCGCGGCGTCTCCAATCTCGATCGATGCGGCCGGCAGCGACGATACCGCTCGATTGCAAGCAGCGATCGACCAAGCGTCGGCTTCAGGCGGCGGGCGCGTGGTTCTTGAGGCGGGTATCCATTTTTGCCGGGGGCTCCAGCTCAAATCCGGCGTCGATCTTCATCTGGCCGCCGGCGCGATCCTGCGTCCGGTCCCGGACTATGACGCGTACGCACATACGACCGTTTCGGTCATTGCCGAAAAATCAAACCGCGGCATGATCGTCGCCAAAAATGCGCGGCGGATAAGCCTGACGGGCTTTGGCCGCCTCGAAGCCGGTTGCGACAGCTTTATCGTCGGCGACGACAAGACGGTAGGGACATTCATCCCGGCCGATTTTCGACCGCGCGTTGTCGTCTTCGAGGCGTGTGACGGGGTTGAGATCAGTTCCATCCATATATCCCGCTCGCCGATGTGGACGCTACATTTTGTCGACTGCACGGATGTTGCGGTCAGGGGTGTGAGGATCGAGAACGACCATCGTCTTCCCAATACGGACGGTATCGTTCTCGATGCATGCCGCGGCGCCATCATCGAAGATTGCCTGATATCGACCGCCGACGACGGCATTTGCCTGAAGACGAGTATGGGTCCGGCGGGTGGCGCCATGGGGCAATGCGAGAATATTCTCGTCCGTCGATGCTCGATCCAAAGCTTGAGTTGCGCCCTTAAGATCGGAACGGAAACGCATGGCGATATCACAAATGCCGTATTCGAGGATTGTAATGTCTCGGCCTCCAACCGTGCGCTCGGAGTTTTCTCGCGCGACGGCGGCCGGATATCGAACGTCAGATTTTCGAGAATTGGAGTAGAGTGCCACGAAACGCTCGACGGCTTCTGGGGTTCGGGAGAAGCGTTGACGATCAATGTCGTCGACCGCGTCGCGGCGCGGACTGCCGGGGCGATCGAGAACCTGATCGTCGAAGACATAACCGGCCGAATGGAGGGGGCGATCAATTTGATTTCGACGTCTCCCGCCGGCATTCGAAACATCCGGATGGCGCGCATAAACCTGGTCCAGCAGCCCGGGCAACTGGGCACAGCGCAATTCTATGACCTGCGTCCGACGAATGCGGATTTGGCGCCGCGCGCCGATGGAGGCGGCCGCGCCAATGCCTGGACGCGCGGTTCGGACGGACGGGTGATCGGTCTTGAGCGCTATCCGGGAGGAATGCCAGCCGCCTACGTGGCCGGGGTCACGGGTATTTTTCTGGAAGAGGTGCTGATCATAAGGCCAGCACCTCTGCCGCAGGGATGGAACAAGATAGACGTCGCCGTCGAAACGGCGACACCTGATGGGAGCAGGGCATGGCAGAACTGAAGCTTTCCACCGTCAACAAGTCATATGGCGCCATCAAGGTCCTGCATGATGTCGAACTTGATATCAAAGATGGCGAGTTCGTCGTTTTTGTTGGTCCCTCCGGATGCGGCAAGTCGACCTTGCTGCGCATCATCGCGGGTCTCGAAGACATAACATCCGGCGCAATCTCAATCGGAGGGCGGGATGTAGGCCAGCTTTCGCCCGCCGAACGCAAGATCGCCATGGTCTTCCAGTCCTACGCGCTTTACCCGCATATGAGCGTTCGCAAGAACCTCGCTTTCGGCTTGGAGAACCTCAAGTTCAAGCGCGCCGAGATCGAGGCGCGGATTGCCGAAGCGGCCAGGATGCTGGCAATCGAGCCCTATCTGGACCGGCGTCCGAAGCAACTTTCAGGCGGGCAGCGCCAGCGCGTCGCGATCGGCCGGGCTATCGTGCGCGAACCGGACATCTTTCTCTTCGACGAGCCGCTTTCGAACCTCGACGCCGCACTGCGCGTCCAGACGCGAGCCGAAATCACAAAACTCCATCGTGAGATCAAAACCACGATGATCTACGTCACCCATGACCAGGTCGAGGCGATGACAATGGCCGACACGATCGTCGTGCTGCGCAGCGGACAGGTAGAGCAGGTGGGCGCTCCGCTGGAATTGTTCGATTACCCTCGAAATCTTTTTGTGGCAGGCTTTCTCGGTTCTCCACGCATGAACATCATAAAGGGTAAGGTCGCCGGTATCGGTGAAAGCGGCGTTATCGTCGACGTCGGCAACGGCGGCAAGCTGATCAGCGACGTGGATCTTTCCGGGATTCAGGTTGGCCAGGCAGTGCTTGCCGGCGTCAGGCCTGCGCACTTTGCGCGCTCCGATCAAGATGGGTTACCGTTCGTCGTCCAGTATCACGAGGGGCTTGGAACCGAAACCTATGTCTACGGCAACCTGGAGGGGCAGGACGAGCAGATCATCATTCACGAGGCAGGTCATTTCGCGCCTTCACCAGGTGACCGCGTCCTGATCAACTCCATGCCTGTGCGCGTTCATCTCTTCGATCCCGAAAGCGGCCTGGCGTTTAGCCGGCGGCAAGGCCAAGGGAGGCTCTGATATGACGACGCTCAAGGGAGGTGCGGTCCTTTATCAGGCAGGCGAAACGATCATGCGAGTGGTTGAGGCCCCCGTGAACGGGATGGAGCGCGTGCTCGGCCGGAAACGCATGCCATGGCTGTTTCTGGCACCGAATTTGGTTCTGTTCGGCATATTCACGTTCCTCCCCATCGCAATCGCCGTGGGTTACGCCTTTACGGGCGGGACGAACCTTTTCGTGTCGGACCGGCCGTTTGTCGGCTTCGACAATTTTCGCACCCTGCTTGCCTGCGATGACTATCTGAGGCCTGGAACTTGCCAGGAATCGCTTTTCTGGACGGCTGTGTGGAATACGCTTTGGTTCGTGGCATTCAACGTCGTCGCCACATTGCTCGTCGCCCTGATCACCGCACTGATACTCAATCGAGCAATTGCCGCGCGAGGCTTCTTCAGGGCAATCTTCTTTTATCCGGTATTGCTGTCTCCCGTCGTCATCGGCCTGATCTGGAAATGGTTCCTTGATCGAAATGGGCTGCTTAACGCCTTCCTGCAAATGCTCGGCGTACCCCCGGAAATCTTCCTTCTCGATGTCGGTTGGTCGCGCTTCTTCGTGGTGGTCGTCTCGGTCTGGTTTCACATGGGTTTTTACACGCTCATCCTCCTGGCCGGTCTCCAGGCCATCCCGAAGGAGCTTTATGAAGCCGCGTCAATCGATGCAGCATCGCCTCGGCGCACGCTTTTCAGGATCACGCTACCTCTGTTGGGGCCGAACGTTCTCGTCGTTCTGATTCTTCTGATGATCCGGTCCGTCCAGATCTTCGACGAAGCCTGGGTTCTTACGAACGGCGGTGGCCCGGGCACAGCCAACAGCTTTATCGTGCAATACATCTACCAGATGGCTTTCAGCAGCGATCTGCGTCTCTTCGGCCTTGCATCGGCGGCATCGGTTCTCATGGGATTGGTGCTCTTGGTACTGACGCTGATACAGCTGCGCCTTGGCCGGCGAATGGAGTCATAAAATGAATACCCTTATGAATCCCATCAGGTTTCTCACGCGCACGCGCCGGGCCGGACGCATCGACATGACCGACATATTGTCATGGATCTGGCTATTTGCCGGAACCCTTGCGGTGCTTGTTCCCGTTGTCTGGGCGGGCCTTTCCTCGCTGAAACCGGGGGCTGAGATCACCCGGTTTCCGCCGACGCTGCTTCCCCGCGCTGCGGTCGAGCAGACTGTACCCGGATTCGACAAGCCGCTTAGCCTTTGGCAGGTCACCATTGACGGCGAGAAGCGCGAAATGGCGATGGTCCGCCGTATCGGACTCAAAGCCCAAATGGTTGACCCTGTCAGTCCGGAAAAGCCCGTCAGCGTCGATGTAAAGAGTATCACGCCCGTGCAGCGGTTGACCGTAGCCACACAAAACTACGCCGATCCATTGACGCGTTTCAACTTCCTGACCTTCCTCAAGAACTCGGTGTTTGTCACGTTCGTCGCAACGGTTTTGACACTCCTGGTCAATGCCATGGCAGCATTCGCGTTGTCGAAATACCGGTTTCGCGGCGACAAGACGGTTTTCGTGATCATCATTTCAACCTTGATGATCCCGCTCGCCGTCGTCATGGTCCCGGCATATCTGGTGGTCGTTGGCGTTGGTCTTGCCGATAACCTGTGGGGCGTCATCCTTCCAACGATCGCCTCTCCGACAGCCGTGTTTTTGCTGCGACAATATATGCTGACGATTCCCGATGAACTCATTGAGGCTGCACGCGTTGATGCGGCGAGCGAATTTTGCATCTTCTGGCGTATCATTCTGCCGCTGACGGCACCTGCCTTGGCGGTGCTGGCGATCTTCTCCGTCCTTTGGCGCTGGAATGATTTCCTCTGGCCGCTTATTGTCCTCAACAGCCGCGAGAATTTTACGCTGCAGGTCGGCCTGAATGCATTTCAGGGAGAATTCTCGGTGCAGTGGCATTACATCCTTGCGATGACTTTTCTCAGCCTGCTCCCTGTGACGATCGTGTTCGTGTTTCTGCAGAAATACATCACCACAGGGATCGCCGGAACCGGGATGAAGTGATCCCGCTCAGCGTGGCGGCGCAATGCTGCCACGCAAAACGAGATGGCATCCCAGTTCCAGGCGGTGGGCCGGCCGGTGCGGATCATTGGCGATCAGCCGCTGTTCGATCAGGGACAAGGCAGCAGCACCGAGCCTGTCGGCCGGAACACTGATCGTCGACAAGGGCGGACGGCTGAACTCTCCTCGGACGATATCATCGAATCCCAGCACGGAAATCGCCTCCGGCACGCGAATGTCGCGATCAGCCAATGCCTTCAGGCATCCAAGCGCCAGGTTGTCGGCGGCGCAAAAGATAGCGGTGGCCCCTCGCATATCAGGATCCTGATCAAGCAGCGCATTGATGGCAGCCTCGCCATGCCTGGGTTCATATCCTTCAGCTTCAAGAATCATGCCGTCCCGAACAGGAAGCTGCGCGGCAAGAAACGCGTCGGAAAAGCCGTCATATCGGCGTTGGATCGTCGTTCGGCCCTTCCAGGTCAGGTGCAGAATGCGACGATGTCCGAGCGCGAGCAGATGTTCGATACCCAACCGCGCTCCGAAGCGGTTTTCCGGCGTGACCGTATCGACCAGCATGGCCGGATCTTCGCCGTTTATGATGACGACGGGCATGTCGGCAGAAGCAAGACTTCGGATGAGTTCCGGCTGATCGTCGTTCAAGATCACGATACCATCAGCGCGCTCCGAAAGCGCAATCTGCCGTACCTGACTACCATCGATTCTCCGGCCGGTGCTGACGAAGGGTACGGTTCTAATCCCGCGTCGCTCACATTCCTTCCGAAGGCCGTTGAGGATCGTCCAGCTCACCAAGTTGAGGTCGCTTTGCGGTGCGGCATCGTCGGGAATTGCAAGAAGCAAGACGCGCAACGCCGCAATTGTCGCCCTCTCCCTTCGGCGCTCAAGATAACCCAGACGCTTTGCTGAATTCAAAACCCTCTCACGCACTTCGATCGTAAGTGGGGCGGTTCCGTTCAGGGCGTGCGAGGCCGTGCTGAGGGACACATCCGCATCGCGCGCGACATCTTTGAGATTGACTTTGCGTTCCACTTTTCCGTCACGAGTTCTAATCGCGCCTTTGAAGGCATTTGAGCTAACTAGATGTTTTTACATAAAAACTTTCAAAACGCCATGTGTATTATGCCAATAACTTGCGAGATCTCCGCCGAAGATCGACCGCAAAGCTGCCGCAGGGATCTGGTCGCGGCAACCTTTCCGGGCGCCGCAACGCTGAGGCTGGCCGGTCTTCCGTCGCTGCTCGGGCTGGCGAAGGAAGTCGAGGAAAGCCTGGCGCCTTCGATCTCTCTGCTTTCGTCCCACCGTTCATGACATAGATCGAAGCCACCGACGTAGGGTGTTGTAGCGCTCGTAGCCGCGATATTGGCGCCATGCCCCTACATCGGTATGCTTGGTTGAGCCCGAGTAGAGGAAAGGACGGCGAAACAAGAGGCTTGGCCTTAGGAAGCATGCGCGCATCAGGCGACGTCCTGCCCCGCCCGTTGGTCAAACAATTTTTCCACGCGCGACGACAGGCCAGATTTCCGGTCCGGTCCGATCGCCACTCGTCACCATGACCGCGTCAACCATATTGGTGACGACACAGACATGATTTGGCACGATCCGCACCTTGTCGCCGACCGCAAGGCCGATCGCGCCCGTGCTGACCAGCCTTCCATGCTCTTCCGAAAGCTGGTCGATCGTAACGTCGTCGCGTCCTAGCACATGACCGTAACCTGCAAGGCCGAGCAAGTCTGAGGTCAGCGTCTTGGAACCGGCGTCGATCACAGCTCGATCCGGTGCGGGAACGGAGACCACCGTGGCGAGCACGTTCAGTGCACAGTCCTCCCAGCCGCAGACACCACGCGCCACGAGCGATCTGTCATTGTAGACGTAGGTTCCGGGGCGATACTCCGTCGTTATCGGGGACCGGGCCGCATGCATCATGGAGGGCGTACCGCCTGAGGAAACAACCGGAACGGTGAGTCCCCGCGCATTGATGCGGGTCGTGGCCTGCCTCATGAAACGTTCGACCTGCGCCTCGCCGCCTGCCGGCGGATAGGTCATCAGCCCGCCGAAAACGAGGCCGGGTGCCGCCTGGATCGCGACAGCCAGGTTCTCGGCCTCCTCGACCGTCGCGACGCCGCAGCGGTTCGCGCCCGTATTACATTCCACAAGCACCACCAGCGGCGCAGGCGCGGCATGGAAGGTCGCCGAGAGCCCGTCGACGACCGCGCGGCTATCGGCGACGACCGACAGATTTACTTTTCCGGCCAACGCCTTCAGGCGCTCCAGCTTGGCCGCGCCTATAATGTTGTAGGTGATCAGTACGTCGCGTATGGCGTTGCTGCCGGAAACCATCGCCTCGGCTTCCGAAACCTTCTGGCAGGTGACGCCGATTGCGCCCGCTGCAAGCTGCATCTCTGCGATGGTTGGCAACTTGTGTGTCTTGATGTGCGGGCGCACACGCAGACCGTGCCTGTCTGCATAATCCTGGAAGCGCTGGATGTTCCGCTTCGCGATGTCGAGATCGATAAGCACCGCCGGCGTGTCGATTGCCGTCAAATCTTTGGACGAGAAGGGCATGGGAGCCTCGGAGAACGGTATGAGGAATGCTGCACTGCCGGGAACCTGTCGTCAATCGACGCTGCATCTTTATGGCAGAGCCTATTGACAAGTCATTCCTCATACCTCTTGATATGTCAATCCAATAACACAGACACATGTCCGATATATTGGATTACTAGAAAAACGGTCAATCAAGGGGAACACGATGACCAATTCCTTCCTCGCCGGCACGATGTCGCTGGCCGTCGCCACTGCTCTGTTTTCTACGCCCGTCCTCGCCGATGGCAGCAAGCTCGACGAAGTGCTTGCCCGCGGCCATCTTGTCCTTGGTACAGGCAGCACCAATGCGCCCTGGCACTTCAAGAGCGCAGACGACAAGCTTCAGGGCTTCGACGTCGATATGGGCCACATCATCGCCAAGGCGCTCTTCGGCGATCCCGAAAAGATTGAGTATGTGAACCAGTCCTCCGACGCCCGCATCCCAAACATAACGACCGGCAAGGTCGACATCACCTGCCAGTTCATGACCGTTACTGGCGAACGCGCTCAGCAGGTTGCCTTCACCATCCCTTACTATCGCGAAGGTGTGGGTCTGATGCTCAAAGCGGATGGAAAATATGCCGATTATTCCGCACTGAAGGCGGCTGGCTCGTCTGTCACCGTCTCGGTCCTGCAAAATGTCTATGCAGAGGCCATGGTGCATGCTGCTCTGCCGGAGGCGAAGGTGGATCAATATGAATCCGTAAACCTCATTTATCAGGCGCTGGAATCTGGACGCGCTGATACAGTTGCGACAGACCAGTCGTCGCTCGCCTGGTACATGACGCAGAATCCGGGCCGCTACAAGGATGCCGGCTACGGCTGGAGCCCGCAGACCTATGCCTGCGGCGTCAAGCGCGGCGATCAGGATTGGCTGAACTTCGTCAACACCGCTCTGCACGAAGCCATGACCGGCGTTGAGTTCGACACCTACGCCAAATCTTTCAAAACCTGGTTCGGCAAAGACCTGACCCCGCCTCAGATCGGCTTCCCAGTCGAATTCAAATAACAGCCGTGTGGAGCGGGACCTCATTCCCGCTCCCTCGGCCTCAGGGGAAGGCACGCCATGGGTTACACTCTGAATTTCGCGGCCGTTTGGCGTAATTTCGATTTCCTGTTGAGCGGGCTCGCGCTTAGCCTTGGCCTTGCGGTGATCTCGATCCTGATTGGAGCGGTGATCGGTCTTTTTTCGGCCTTCGCGCTGACGTCGAAGAACCGCTACGGGGTCGCAGCAGCGCAGGTCTATGTCACGGTGATCCGCAACCTGCCGATCCTCGTTCTGGTGCTATTTGCCTATTTCGCGCTGCCGCAGATGGGCGTCCGCCTCGATAAAATGGAAAGTTTCGTGCTGGTTCTCTCCCTATATTCGGGTGCTTATCTCGCCGAAGTGTTTCGGGCCGGGTTATTGTCAATTCCAGGAGGTCTGACGGAAGCCGGGCTCGCCATCGGCCTGACGGGGATGCAAATCCGCAGCTCCATCATCGCTCCACTGATGCTGCGTAACGTGCTGCCGTCGCTGTCTTCAACAATCATTTCGCTCTTCAAGGACACTTCGCTCGCCGCCGCCATCGCTGTGCCTGAGCTGACATTTGCGGCCCGCAAGATCAACGTCGAGAGCTTCCGCGTCGTGGAAACCTGGATGGTCACGTCCGCCTTCTATGTCGCAACCTGTTTCCTCATCGCCGCCTTGATGCGTTTCGTCGAGGGCCGTCTGGCCCTGCCGAGGTAAGCCCGGATGTCCCACACCTTTCTCGAACAACTGTGGATCGCCCGATACGTCATCATCAACGGCCTCGCCATGACTGTATCGATCTCTCTGCTGGCCATCCTCGCGGGTTCCGTACTCGGCGTTTTCGTCGGCTTGGCGCTCGTCTACGGCGGCGCAGTTTTGCGCTCAGTGGTCCGCGCCTATACGGACGTTATTCGCGGCACGCCGGTGCTCGTGCTCGTACTGGCGAGCTATTATGTCTCCTCCGCCGCCGGAGTTGATCTCGGGCCGTTTTCGGCAGGTGTCCTCGCACTTACGATCTTCTGCTCCTCGCATGTCGGCGAAATCGTGCGCGGAGCCCTTCAGGCAATCCCCAAGGGACAGACCGAAGCCGCCAAGGCGATCGGCCTGACCTTCACCCAGACCTTCACCTCCGTGCTATGGCCGCAGGCCATGCGCCAGTTCTTGCCGTCCTGGGTGAACACGGCTGCCGAGATGGTAAAGGCCTCGACCCTGCTCTCTGTCATCGGTGTGGCGGAGCTTCTCCTGCGCACGCAGGAGATCATCTCTCGCAATTTCATGAGCCTGCAGTTCTATTTCCTGGCTGGCACTCTTTATTTCATTGTCAACTACGGCATCGAGCAGTTCGGCAAATATGTCGAGCGCAAGACCGCCCTGCCGTCCTGAAGAGGCTCCCGCAATGGTCAAGACCATTCTCGACATCAAGGGTCTGCGTAAGACCTACGGCATCCACGAAGTCCTCAAGGGCATCGATTGTAGCGTCCAGGAAGGCGAGGTCATTTCTATCATCGGCTCGTCCGGCTCTGGCAAGACGACTTTGCTTCGCTGCATCAACATGCTCGAAGAATTCCAGAGCGGCACGATTAGCCTGGACGGTGAGGAGATCGGCTATCGCGTCGAAGGCGTAACCCGGCGTCGCAAAAGCGAGAAAGAAATTGCACGCCAGCGTTCGCTGACCGGCATGGCGTTTCAGCAGTTCAATCTCTTCCCCCACATGAGTGCGGCTGAAAACATTATGCTTGGCCTCGTCAAGGTGAAGAAAATGACGAGGCCGGAAGCCCGCGCCATTGCCGAAAAATGGCTCGACCGCGTTGGCCTCGCCGCTCGCATGAACCATTATCCCGGTCAGCTTTCCGGCGGCCAGCAGCAGCGCGTCGCGATCGCCCGTGCCATCGCCATGTCGCCGCGGCTGATGCTGTTTGATGAGGTGACCTCTGCGCTGGACCCCGAACTCGTCGGTGAAGTGCTTCAGGTCATCAAGGGGCTTGCGGCCGACGGCATGACCATGCTGCTCGTCACCCACGAGATGCGCTTCGCCTACGAAGTTTCGTCGCGCGTCATCTTCATGAACCAAGGCGTCATCTGCGAGGAAGGCGACCCGAAGAAAATGTTCGTCAGTCCGAAGACAGAGCGGCTCGCCGAGTTCCTCAAAACCTCAAGTTTCAACTAGAAGAGAGATCGAATGACAATCAAGCGTTACGGTGCTGGCGAAACCGGGGCCGGCGGACAACCTCTGCCCTTTGCCCGGGCGACGGAAGCAGCAGGCTGGCTCTATGTCTCGGGCCAGGTTCCTATGGAAAAGGGCGAAATCGTGCCCGGCGGTATTGTCGCACAGACTCGCAAGGCGATCGAGAACATGATCAGTATTCTCGACGAAGCCGGTTACGGTCTGGAGGATGTCGTGCGCGTTGGAGTATGGCTCGATGACCCCCGCGATTTCTGGAGCTTCAATGGCGTCTACGCTGAATTTTTTGGCGGGAATGCACCGGCACGCGCTTGTGTTCAGTCGCGGATGATGGTCGATTGCAAGGTGGAAGTCGATTGCGTGGCCTATCGCGCCGATCGCGCCTGACAGCAACTCCGGAGAAGAGCATGACCGAAGCCTCCGGCGACACGGTATCACGACGGACGCGGGGACTGGATCGCGCCTTCGAGATTCTTGAGTTCCTGCGTGTGAAGCGTCGGCCCATGCGCCCGAATGAGATCGCTGCGGAAATCGGCGCGCCGCGCTCCTCTATCTACGAGCTCGTCAACCTGCTGCTCAACCACGGTATGTTGGATTATCAGGGCGGCGACGGCCGGGTCTTTCTCGGCCGCCGCCTCTATTTCCTCGGCACGGCATATGCCGAGCAGTTCGACCTTATGCGCGAGTGCGACCGTATGCTGGTTCATCTCGCCGAAGAAACGCGTGAGACGGCGCAGATGTGTCTGCTCGAGGGCAACAAATATACGGTTGCGATGATGCGCGAGGGCATCCGGCCGTTCCGAATCTCCTCGAATGTCGGCGAACTCGTTTCCATTCCCTGGACCGCGTCGGGCCGCCTCCTCGTCTCAAACCTTTCGGATCAGGAAATCCTTGGACTTATCCCGCCGGAGGATTTCGTTTTGCCGAACGGCCGGCGGCTGGAGCCGGCGGATTTCATCGCCCAGGTAAGGCAGGCAGCACGCGATGGATATTTCACCTTCAATAGTGAAGTGGAGAATTTTACCCATTGTTTGGCTGTCCCGATTTATCAGGCTGATGGCGCCTGCATCGCCACGCTGTGCCTGGTTGCCCCGCGCGAGGACGGGCTGCGCAATCGCGCTGCCTATCTCGACAGCCTGTTGAACGCGGCACAAGAGATTTCCGAAAAGCTCGGATTCAATTCGCTTTCCAGACGCGCTTCCACATCGCGCGTTTGAAGAGTAGCAGCACTCCGGCCTCGATTTCGCGACGGCCGCACCGGTTGCGGCTTAAGAGTGTGATATCTTGGGCCCCGGGGTCCTAATCCTTGCGGATCAGATGGAAGATGGGCTAGAGACTACAATGCGCTTCGGCCATAAACGTGCCGATTGCGCATGAATTGGGAAGCGCGGCACCCGCCCGCGAAAGAAACCTGGGGCGAGGAAGACCTCGCTGACATGTAGATTTGTTGCAGACCGAAAAGCTGTTTTACCGAGCGCGAGTGGCCTTGTGGCGCGCCAAGGCCGTCTTGGGGCGGGGCGGCACGGCTTGGCCCATGACGGTGGAAGTATCACATCACATCGATGCATCCGAGCCTGACGCTAATGGGTTTTGCGATTACCATTACGAGTACGATGTGTTTGAGTTCACAGATGGGTTTGTAACCTTTCTGGCGCGTGCATATAGCGACCAGCCTGAGAAGGCGGCCATGATGACGCGGATCGAAGGGCAAGACCATCATCATCTCCTGACAAAGCGAGATCTGCGTCATCCGCTGTTTCTCAAGGCCGCAGCCTATCTGCGCGTAGCCGGCAAAACCGACCTCGATTGGCTTGACACAAAGAGCCGTGCCTATGTCCCGTTGACGTAGGAGATGGGGTGTGTCGCGGCAATAATCGTATTCGTTCTGCAGCACTCCAAAGTAAAGCCAGCAACAAACAGCTGGACTTCGGCGCGGGCCGGTCTCAGATGTCGACGACCAGCCCCTTGGCTTTCAAAACCGGTTCAAGCTTGCTGACTTCGATCACCGACTTGCCCTGCTTATAGGCGTCGATATAGCCGGCTTCGGCATCCTCGCGGGCCTGCGATAACCGGGCTGCATCCTGGACTTCAGCGCGCCGGACAACGACCAGGCCATCGGCATCCCCCACGATGATATCGCCGGGATTAATGATCTCCCCACCGACGATGATCGGATCATTCACGGCGGCGATCGTTTCTTTGACAGTGCCCTTGATGCAGACGCTGAGCGAGAAAACCGGGAAGCCGAGTTCCCTCAGCTGAAGCGTATCGCGCACTCCAGTGTCGGTCACCAGTCCGCCGATGCCCTTGGCAAGGCAGGCATTGGCCAGAACGTCGCCGAAAGAGCCGGCCTCCTCGTATTCGCCGGCCGACACGACGATAATGTCGCCTGGCTTTGCGTAGTTGATGGCAAGCTGCAGCATGATGTTGTCACGCGGCGCACATTTTACGGTGAAGGCCGGACCGCACAGCTTCATGCAATAATCAACCGGCTTAAGGCGAGAGGAAAGCGCTCCCTTGCGTCCTTGAGCTTCGTGGATTGTTGCTGGCGAGAATTTGGAAAGTGCCTCGACATCAGCCTTGCTTGGCCGTTCAGCGATGTCTCTGATGTGGATCATAAAAAACTCCCTGGGTAAGACCGACGGCGAGCACGTCCCGCCGCCTGCAGTCTTCAATGTTTTGAGATCAAGTTTTGGCCGGACCGAGCGAGTGGTGACTTACGGAATCGGCTCGAACTTCAGCTCGGAGAGCGGTACCACCTTGTCGGTCCGCGTCATCTTGTATTCGGTGTTCTGGCCAAGCCACTTGTCCCAGATCTTATTGAGCTCGCCCGACGTATCGAGCTTGCGAAGCACCTCGTTGATCTTGGCGGTCAGGTCCGGATTGTCCTTGGCCATACCGATGCCGATCGGCTGGAACAACATTGGTTCCTCGATCATCCGCATTTCTTTGCCCTTGGTCTTCGATTCGTTGACGAACTTGGTCGTCGTCATGGTATTGGCCACCATACCCCTCGCCTTGCCCTGCTGAACGGCAAGATAGGCCGAAGCGGTGTCCTGGAATGTCAGGGGCTCGGACTTGTTGAGCTTGATCGACATTTCGGATGTGGAGCCCTTGGTCGAGGCAATTCTCTGACCCGCGAAATCCGCCTTGCTTTTGCCAGGATCGGAGGCCGGGACAATGAGCATTTCCTTCGCGAGATAGTAGGGATCACTGAACTGAATCTGCTCGGCCCGGCTCAATGTATAAGCGAGATTAGCAACCGTAATGTCGACGCGGCCAAGCTTGACCTCCGGCACGCGCGCTTCAACCGAGACCGGCTTAATCTCGGCCTTGACGCCCAGTTCCTTGGCGATGGCGTTGCAAAGATCGACGTCGAAGCCGACCATTTGACGCGTCTTCAGATCGGGGGACGCAAAGGGTGGGACGTCGGCAAAGGTCGCGCAGCGCAGAGTCCCTGCGGATTTGATTTTCTCCAGCTGATCCGCTTTCGCTGGCGAGATTGCGCCAGCTAAGGCGACACCCAGGATAAGGTATTTCCAGTTCATTGCTGTTCTCCTTTGTTATGATGATTAGGTTAATGCCGTAGATCGGCCAGGAAGCGCTGGGCGCGAGGATGGCGCGGGCTCTTGAAGAAGTCTTCGGGAGACGCCGTTTCAAGGATCTGCCCCGCGTCGATAAACCAGATGCGGTCTGCGACATCGCGGGCGAAGCCCATTTCGTGGGTGACGCAGAGCATGGTCATGCCTTCGGCCGCCAGGCTTTTCATCACGCTCAGCACTTCGCCAACCATTTCCGGATCGAGCGCGCTCGTGGGTTCATCGAAGAGCATCACCGGCGGCTCCATGGCGAGTGCGCGGGCAATGGCGACACGCTGCTGCTGTCCGCCAGACAACTGACCTGGATAGGAATGGGCCTTGTCGGCAGACCAACACGCTCGAGAAGCTTGATCGCCTTATCCCGCGCCGCGGCGGGCGCAACACCCTTCACCCTGATCGGCGACATCGACACGTTGTCGAGCACCGACAGATGCGGAAAAAGATTGAAGCTCTGGAACACGAAACCGATGCGGCTGCGAAGTAGATTGAGTTCTTTCGCACGCATTGGCGCATGAATATTGCGGCCGTCGAGTGTTATTGATCCGCTGTTGATCTCCTCAAGCCGGTTGATGGTGCGGATCAGTGTGGACTTTCCCGAACCGGACGGTCCGCATATGACCACGACCTCTCCCTGGGCCACCTCGGCATCAATGTCCTTCAAAACCGGATAGTCGCCATAGCTCTTGCAGACATTCGACAGGCGGATCGTCTGCAACTCCTGCGTCGATGGAATTGAAGTGCTCATAGCTGCTCCGATACGATTTTTGAGGTCGCAACCAAGGGTGCTGCGCGCAGGCTGGATGGACCGGCGCGCCGGCGCGCGATGCGCCGCTCGAGACGATTTGCGACGTGGGTCAGGCTCCAGCAGATTGCGTAGTAGACAATCGCGAGAATGAGGAACACCTGGAAAGGCTGTGTCAGAAGCTGGTTGTTGACCTGACTGGCCGCGAAGGTGAGATCCGGCACGTTGATCACATATCCGAGCGTCGTGTCCTTGATTGTCGAGACAAACGTCGAGATGATGCTCGGTATCATATTGTAGAGCGCCTGCGGCAGGATGATGTAGCGCATCGCACTAAGGTAACCGTGTCCGAGCGCTCGAGCGGCTTCCATTTGGCCGTGCCCGAGCGCGACGATGCCCGCACGGACCACTTCACTCAAGAAAGCGCCCTGATAGACCACCAGCGTCGTGAGCATGGTCACGAAACTCGGAACATCCGCCCCAGTCCAGAGCGGGACGAGGAAATAGCTCCAAAGGATGAGCATCAACAAAGGTACGCCGCGGGTGACATAGACGAGAGCGGTAACTGGCCAGCGCAGCGTTGGCCATTTCGACAACCTGGCCAGTGCGAAAAGGATGCTGACAGGAAAAGCGAGAGCGATGCTGAGTGCCGAAAGGATGAGTGTGTTGGCGAGCCCACCCAGCGGCCCGTTTGGATACTGGCCGATCAACAGCAGCAGCCAGTAGTCTTTGACGATCGCGATGATTGTTCGGCCGCAGGCGCCAGGGTGGCGCCGGAAGCCTCGATTTCGCTGCGGACGATGCGGGCAAGCTCCAGCGAGCCGGGCGTATCGCTATGGACAAGAATCGACCGGGCCGGAATTGCGATGACAGTGCCGTCGATGGCCTCGACGGTACCATCGGTCAGGAACTGGCGAACGCGCGCCCGAACCGAGGCCTCGTCCTTGACCAGGGCGCCCGGCAGACCGCGGGCCACCAGCTTGCCACCTTCGTCATAGGCGCGGTCTGCCAGAAACAGCGCCAGGGTCTTGAGCTCGGCGCGTTTCGCCGCTCTTTCGATTTCGCTATCCGGAGAAGCGAATACCACGAGGCGTGGGTCTACAGTGAAAATGGCATCCATCATCAGATCGGCGAGCACGGGATCGCGATTGACCATATTGCCCATGGCCGCATGAAAGCTGAAATGGCCGACGGTGACGCCTTCGCTTTTGGCGATCGCGATCAGCGCGCCGAGCTGGTAGAGCATCTGCTGGCGAAGTTCATCCGCATGGAATGGAATCTCGCGCCGCCCGAAACCGGCACGATCCGGCAAGCCCGGATGCGCACCGATGCCGACGCCGTGTTGTTTCGCAAGACGCACCATGCGCGCCATCGTGTCCGGGTCACCGCCATGAAAGCCGCAGGCGATGTTGGCCGATGATACGATCTTCATCATCGCCTCGTCATCGCATAGCCGGTAAGGACCGAAACCTTCGCCCATGTCGGAATTCAGATCGAACTTCACCGCCTCCTCCTATTGAGCCGTTGAACTATCGTCATGCCATCGCCCTCAAAGCGCGCTTGACCATCTGTGACGTTCGCTGGACATCCTCGACATACCGGGCAACGGCCTGCTCAACGGCACGCGCTTCGGCATGCGTCGAGCGCACGAACCGCAACCGGCTGCCAACGCGCGCCTGGCCGAGCCGCCACAGATCGCATTCGATGACTCCGGCGATTTTCGGATAGCCACCCGCCGTGTTGGCGTCGCTCATCTGAATGATCGGCTCCCCTCCAGGCGGGACCTGGATCACCCCCGGAACGACGCCATGGGAACGCATCTCGATCGTCTTCGTGGGCTTGATTGGCTCCCCGGACAGACGATAGCCGGTGCGGTCGCTGCGAGATGAAATACGCCAGACTTGGCTCCAGAAAGCCTCGCCATCTGAGACAAACAACTCTTGCTCGCCGGCGGCTATGGCACGGACCGGCAACGCGCCGTCGATGGGCGCGGGAAAGACATCGCCGAGCGCGACGGCCGGCTCGACGACGGCGATACCGTTGACCGGCAGCGGGAGTTCATCAAGTGTTGAGCCGATTTCTATCCGGTCTCCGTTGATGAGAGGACGCCCGGCATTGCCGCCGAATCCGCCGCGAAGCGCCGTGCTTCGCGAGCCCATGAGAACCGGAACATCCAGCCCTCCCCCGACCGCGATATAAGCGCGCGCCAGCGTCTGCGGCTGTTTCAGTTCGAGAACCTGGCCCGCCTCAGCGACATGCGTGCACCATGCAAGCAGTTCCCTGCCATCGAGCACCGGTTGGCCGTCGGCGCCTGTTACGGCGAAGACGGTGTGCCTGTCGAAGCGCAATTTGAATGGAAAGGTCTGCACCTCTATCGCCGCCGCATCTTCATCGTTGCCAACGAGGATGTTGCCGATCCTGACGGCGAACGGATCCATGGCGCCGCCGGCAGACACACCGATATCGCGATAGCCGGGGCGGCCAAGATCCTGCACCGTATTGAATGGGCCGGTTTCGACGATCTCGATCATAGCTCGATCCTTGCCGGCACGAAGCGCACGGTATCGCCCGGCGCCATCAGGGCCGGTATCGAGGAAGCCGGATCGAACATCTGCAGTTCCGCATAGCCTATGGAGTTCCATCCATTCGGTCCGGTCAGCATCGCAACGCCGGTCTGCATTCCGCCAATCGTCACGCAGCCCTTCTCCATCCTCAGCGATGGGACTGTCTTTCTGGGCATGTGTATCCGGGGATCGAGACCATGCAGATAGCCAAATCCCGGGGCGCTGCCCAGGGCGAATACGCGATAGGTCGCTTCATAGTGAATGCGTACCACGTCCCGGTCGCTTAGTCCGGAAAGCTCGCACAGGGCGGGAAGATCAGTCGCATATGGACCGCCGTAGTGGACCGGAATTTCGATCGTCTTCCCTGCCAGATCGAGGCTTTGGGCGTTATTCCATGCCTCCAGCAATCGGTTGACGACGATTTCGGGATCCTCGGGCGTCTCCTTGCAGATAGCCAGCAAATTGGTCATGCCGGGTATCACTTCCGCGATGTCCGCCCAACCCTTTACTGTTTGCGACAAGGCCCAGATCCATCGCTGGGAGGGAAGATCGAAATCGCCCGAGGTTTCAAGCAGGAAGGATCGCGCCCCAATGAAGGAGACCCGCGCCCGGCCTTTGGCGGCCGGGACGATTTCGCGTTGCGGCGCAAGGATGTTCAAAGTGGCAATCATGATTGCTGCTCGATTTCAAACAGGGGCTCACCGAATCCGACCAGGGCATCGCGCTCTGCCAGCAGCCTCGTCAGCAAACCACACCGTCCAGCGGTAATGGGAAGCAGGACGGAACCGATGCGGATGAAACCGATCACGTCCTTGTCGGAAACCTCATGCGGCAGTTGCTTGACGTCGACTGGTGCTGCGGGATGCAAGACGCAGAAGCGGCCCGCCATCGGCGCCTTCACGATCGCTGACAGTGCCGCCATCAAACCCGGCTGCGCGTTTCCTTTCAGGGCGACTTGGGTACCCTCTTGCTTCGAAACGACGATGCGCAGCTGTCCGCCCGGCCCGGAGATTTCCAGGCCGTCCACGCCGGCTGCCGTCAGCGCGTCCGTCAGGACTGCAATGGTCGCAGGATCGCTGAAGTCGATCGCGCTCATGCCGCCCTCCGCTGCTTGAGCCATTGCTCGAGGTAGTGGATATCCGTCTCGCCACGCACGAAGGCTTCATCCTCGAACAGCGCGCGCAGGAGTGGAAGGTTGGTAGCGATCCCTTCAACGCGTGTGGCAGCCAGCGCCTCTCGCATTTTCGCCATCGCTTCCGCCCGGATCGGCGCATGAACGATGAGTTTGGCGATCAACGAGTCGTAATAGGGCGAAACCCGGTAGCCGGCATGAATATGGGTGTCGACGCGAATGCCTGGTCCCTCAGGCAACGCGAGATCAGCGATAGTGCCGGCCGAAGGCAGGAAGCTGTCGGGATCCTCGGCATTGATGCGGCATTCGAAGGAATGCCCCTCGCATCTCACGTCGTTCTGAAGCAAATCCAGGGGTTCACCCTGCGCAACCCTTATCTGGGCATGGACGATATCGATGCCGCTGGTCATTTCCGTGACCGGATGTTCCACCTGCAGGCGCGTATTCATCTCGATGAAATAGAAGGCGCCATTTTCGTAGAGGAATTCGAAGGTTCCGACGCCTCGGTAGCCGATCTGCCGACAGGCTTCCGCGCAAGCCATCCCGACAGGCCGGATCGCATCCGGCGAAATCCCTGGCGCCGGCGCCTCCTCCACCACCTTCTGGTGACGTCGCTGCATCGAACAATCGCGATGCCCGAGCCAGACGGCATTGCCATGGGTGTCGCAAAGCACCTGTATCTCGATATGGCGCGGATGCTGGAGGAACTTCTCCATGTAGAGCACGGGGGATCCGAAGGCTTGACGGGCTTCCTCCCGGGTCAAGGTGATCGCCTCGTGCAGCGAGCAGGCCTCCGGTACGACGCGCATGCCTCTTCCGCCTCCGCCGCCGGCGGCCTTGATGATCACGGGATATCCGATCTCCTGCGCGATGCGCTCGATGGAAGCGGGATCGTCGGGAAGCGACGCATCCGGACCGGGCACGCACGGCACGCCGGCGGCGATCATCGCCCGCTTAGCCGATATCTTGTCGCCCATGGTGGCAATCGATGAAGTTTCCGGACCGATGAAAACAAGGCCCGCCTCCTCGATAGCTTCGGAGAACGCAGCGCTTTCCGACAGGAAGCCATAGCCCGGATGGATGGCCCCCGCGCCGGTCAGACGCGCTGCCAGGAGGATCGCATCCTGATTGAGATAGCTCTTGGCCGCATTCGCAGGACCTATGCATAGAAAGCTCTCGGCAGTCTTGCCGTAAAGCGCCTGCCTGTCTGCCTCGGAACAGATGGCCACAGTCTTAAGGCCGAGTTCACGGCAGGCGCGCTGGATCCGTGCGGCGATCTCGCCCCGATTGGCAATCAGAACCGTATCGAAACGTTGCTTAGGCGACGCAGTGTCATCGAGAGGCTCGGCCATTACGCTATCTCCGCCAGCACGTCGCCCGTCTCGACTTCTCCGCCGTCGACTTCGGTCAGTTGCGCAATGCGGCCGGCATGCGGCGCGGCAATTTTGTTGAAGACCTTCATCGCTTCGATGATGAAAAGGGTTTGTCCTTCCTCCACCACGTCGCCGACCTTGACGAACGGCTCCTGGCCTGGTGCAGGCGCCCGATGCAGGACGCCGAAGACAGGTGCCTTCACGGGGAAGGCCGAGGTCTCGGCAGTTGCCGAAGACGCCTCGCGAGCGGACTCGATGGAACCAACTGCTGCCGCCTTCGGCGCTTGCGCCGCGCCCCGTGATGCTGCCTGATCGGGCGTGCGGAAGATCCGAACCGTGACGCCTTTTTCCGTCACCGTCAGCTCGCTAATGTTCGATCGCCCGACAAAAGCGATTAGCGTCTTTATCTTCGACAGGTCCATAAGCACACTCGGTATTCGAATTGCCTCATCACGATCCGGACAAATCGGACCGCGTTCGGCTGAATTCTCCCTAACACGATGACCTGCACGATGGGGTCAGAAGAACTTTTGATGGACGGCCTTAATTCGCAAAGAAAGGCATTGGAGAGTGCTTCCGCGTCACGGCCGACCTGTCGGCGTTGTCGCAGTTCTTAACGTGCGGCTGAAGGCATTTAGCTCGGCTGGACAGCCGCCTGGGGGAACGTCGAGCGACCGTCGATCGATGAGCACGCCAACACGGACATTTTTGTGCCCACCAACAGGGGATTCCCGAGGTAGATGCAGGCACATGGATCAAGGCCAAAGCGCGAAATCAGAAAGGGAGGAGGCCGATCGCCATACCCTTGCAAAGGCCACCGCATCTTTCTGGAACCGTGGCTCGAAGTGTTCGCCTTGAACGGATTCGGGCCGTGGGCACGCAATTTATCCGGGTTGATAGGCATCATTTCATCCGCATAGGGCAAGCCAAACAGTGCTCGCTTCAGCTTCGGGCGGGTACCCCGGCTGTCCAAGAAATAAGTGGCGTGGTGCTTCAGTTATAGGACTTCGTTGATATAACGGGGCGTAGAATTATTCACCAAATGGTGCTAGTTTGTATGCTGCCAGGGAGCCAGATCATGCGATCGACTATTAACCTCGACGACACGCTTTTGGAAAAGGCTAGGTCCTTAACCGGCACAAAGGAGACCGCTGCGCTCGTTCGCCAGGCGTTGGAGACACTTGTTCGTGTGGAGTCCGGAAAACGTCTCATCGCGCTCGGAGGAACCATGCCCGATGCCGAGGCCGCCCCGCGCCGCCGGAGCACAGCAGCCAAGTGATACTAGCGGACACCTCGATCTGGATTGATCATTTCCGCCATGTCGATGCCGAGCTGCGCAGGATTATTCAGGACGATCGCCTACTTTGCCACCCGACCGTGATCGGCGAGCTTGCACTCGGCAGTCTTCGGGATCGCGGCAGTGTCATTGCTTTTCTGGCGGCGCAGCGCGGAGCGGTTGTCGCCAGCCACGACGAAGTCATGACAATGATCGATCGCCACCGCATTTTCAGCATGGGCATTGGCTACACGGATGCGCACTTGCTGGCATCGGTCCTTCTTGACCAGCGAGCGGCGTTATGGACGAGAGACAAGCGTCTACAGGCAGCGGCCGAAAAGGCGGGCGCTTCACTTTACATACCGGTCAACCTGTCCCACTAAATTCTGAAACAATATTGCTACGAGGTTTTTCGGACAGGTTTTCGATCCCTACCGCCTTGAGGGGAAAAGACCGACGACCATCAGAGGAAAAGTGCCGCAAATTCAACGGCACCGGCGATATGTCAAGGATTCAGCGCGTTGTTGAAATCATGCAGTCCAACCATCGGCATCATGGGGTCTGACGGCGAAGGCAGAAAACCGACTGCCTCATAGAAGGCTCGCGCATCATCGGAAACCGCATGTACCAACACGCCGCAAATACCGAGGATTTCAGCGGCATTGAGCAGACGCAGGCCCGCATCGCTACCAATGCCCTATCGAGACCGCGTCCTTGATAGGTCCGGTCGATGGCGAGGCGGCCGAGAAAGGCAACCGGAACCGGGTCGGGCATGTTGCGTCGGAAACAGTCAGGTGCTTCCGGCTGCTCAACGGCGCCGGACGCAAGCGCATAGTAGGCGATCACGCGGTTGCCCTCGCACACGACGAATGTGCGCGATGCGCCGCCTGCCGATTGGCGCGGGCGCGGCGACGAAGCCAATCGTCCAGTTCAACGACGCCGGAAATGAATTCCGCCAGTTCGTGGTGGTCGGCCAGTGGTGTCGGTGCGCTGCGGGTCACGCCGCTTTCCACTGCGCGTTGGTCGTCATAGCGCGTTTCAATCGCTCATTGGGTTGCGCGGGCGCATCGAGCCGGGCAAGGTACTCGGCATAGATTTCGGGGCTAACCGTGAATTTCGTACGGTCGAGCAGAACTTCCTCGGCGCGGCGCTCGGAAGCCTCCAGCATGAAATCCGTGCGCGTCTTGCCCAGCACCTCGGCGGCGCGATCGATAAGGTTAAGGGTCGCCGGCTTGATGCGGATATTCAGCGGCACGCTGGCATCCGGGCTTTTACTGGTGTGGGATGGCATGGGGAACTCCTTTAACCTACCCATTATAATGTAACGACATCGTCGTTACACGGGCCATAACGACGGTGTCGTTACAGCCGCGACTCTCGCCTTTCCTACGATTTCCATCGCTCCCCGTTGAGCAGCGGAAGGATTTCCTTCCGCACAATCCCGAAGGCATGAACCGCATCCTCATATGATTTCAATGATGAAAATGACAGAACTGCAAAAGTTGGCATACTAAAAAAGTTGCAGTTTGATTAAGTCAATATCGGCAGGAAGCACGGTGAGCCGGTCCGCTGTCGCTGTTGCGCCCATCAAAATAATACGCTTCCGTTGGAACGCGGATTTCAACCGGTGCGGCAGGGCCAACGACGCGAAATTGCAAACTGTCCTGGCCATCAATCGGACTGACACGGGCCAACAGCATGCATCCGTAGCTCTTTGCGTCCGGGAAAATCCTGGGACAGAAGCTTTTCGATGATCAATACTTCCCTTTTTGGAGAGGGGACGCCAGCTTTTGGTGTTGGTCGACATACCACTGGTCCCTATTCTTCGACGACCGCTCCAAACACCATCCTTGCCATAAAAGTCCGAGGCATATCCCTAAGTTCTTGGGGAAAGTGGCACCGAGTTGCAACCGGTGAGCGGCGACCCCACGGCACGTCCTTCTGATGACAGTTGAAGTCGACCACTCCGAGCCTGTTGGCTTCGATGGACGTTCAATATCTGTCGCGCGACGAGCTGTGTTGCGTGGACCATCTCGCGGTCCTGTGTCCAGCCAAGGCTCAGGCGAGCATTTCCGCGACGGTCACCGTCCGGTGCTCCCGGCCTGCCTGGGCGATCGCCAGCACCGTCGCGAGCGTCATCGCGCCATCTCGGGCGGAAATGAGCGGTTCGGCCTTGCCTTCGATCACATCGGCGAAATGGTTGAGCTGGTTTTCGTAGGCGCGGCTGCCGTCGAGGGTAACGTGCTGGCGCACCAGAGGATGCTGCCAGTGACCGGCTTCCGACTCATGCCGCCAGATATCCATGCCTGGTATCGACAGCGCGGCCTTCGTGCCCGCGAGATGATAGGAATTTTCTGGTTGGTGCGGAAAGTAGAGCGCCTGGCCGGCCGCCGTATCCCAGTTGAACGGCGATACGGCCGCATCGCTCATCAAAAGCGTCCCGAGAGCGCCGCTCGCGAAGCGGACACTGACGCTCGCCGTATCCTCGACTTCAAACGACCGTATGGCGTTAGATGTGAATGCCATGACCTCGTTGATATCGCCGCAGATGAATCGGAGGCAGTCGATGTCGTGGATGAGGTTGATGAGGAGCGGGCCGCCTCCTGGCCGGCGGCGCCACGCCACGTCGAAGTAGGGAGTCGGCTTGTCCGTCAACCACATGGCGTTGACCGCGACCAGCCGACCGAGCGCGCCGTCGCGAACAATCTGACGGGCCTTGGCAATATCCGGGCTGTGGCGCCGGTGATGACCGATGAGCACCGGCACGCCCGCCTTCTCGACCTCCGTGACGAGCCGCATCGCGGCTTCGAGCGAGTCGGCGATCGGTTTTTCGACCATACAGGGAACGTTGCGCTCGACGCATGCGAGCGCCGCTTCCACGTGCAGGGCGTTCGGCAGGGCGATGATGGCACCGTCTGGCTCCATCCGGTCAAGCATCTCGCGCATGTCCGTGAAAAACCGCGCGCCTAACTCGTCGGCGACGGATTTCGCCGCCTCGGAGACGTCTGCGATGCCGACCAGTTCTACTCGGGGATTGGCGCGCAGCATCGCGGCATGTTCTCGCCCGATCAGCCCTGCTCCCATCAGCACGATTTTCTGGGACACGAAATCGCTCCTTTGCTTGAGGGCGGACCGTCTCGCATTGACGATCGCCCAAGGTTTCTCTGCGGTGATCGTCGGAAAGCCAAAAACGAGAGAGACGAGGATCTACTCGACCAGCATGGGCTGTACATAGGCATTCTCGTATGTCTTGCGAGCGGTCGTCAATCTGCTCTCTCAAGTCCTCCAACCAAGATTCTCTGGAAAGCATTGACCACCAGGTCTCCTGCTTCAGCAACACTGAATTAGGGGGCGCCAAGGCGCAACTCACAGAAGAATGTTAGCAGGCGCCAAAACGACGACAAATATTTATCCCCATAATCTATAATTATAGTTTGCTATTTCTCTTCCTTCCCTTTCTCCGACGCTAGGCTTTGAGCGTGATTTTATTCGGCGCGAAGGCCAGGGAAAAAAGGGGCATCACCATGAATATCAAAAATCTACTGACTGCAGTCGTGATCGGCGTCAGCAGCCTGACCATCGCAGCTGCCACTGCTGATGCAGCGAACAGGAAGGTTGTGGTCGCTTATCAGACCGACGCCCTTCCCTCGTCCGTGGCCATCGCCAATGGTGACTTTGCGAAGGAGACCGGATACGAAATCGACTTCCGCAAATTCAATTCCGGCGCCGAGATCTTCGCCGCCATCGCCTCCGGTGATGTACAGATCGGCTATGTCGGCTCGAGCCCGTTTGCAGCTGCGGCCTCACGCGGGCTGGAGGTCAAGGCCTTCTACCTCTCGTCGATCTCGGGCATCGACGAAGCGCTTGTCGTGCGCAACGACGCAGGCATTGAGAGCCTCGATGATCTGAGGGGCAAGAAGCTTGCAGCAGCGCCGGTTTCCACCGACCACTATCAACTGCTCGCGCTTATCAAGTCACTCGGCCTGTCCGAGAGGGATGTTCAGGTCTTCGCAATTCCCCAGCCTGAGATCGTTGCGAGCTATAACCGCGGCGACATCGACGGCGGCTTCGTCTGGGATCCGGCGCTGACCGAACTCAAGAAGAACGGCAAGGTGCTCGTTACATCCAAGGATGTCGCCGACAAGGGCGCGCCGACTTTCTCCGCCTGGGTGGCGACATCGCAATTTGCGGCAGACAATCCCAAATTCCTGAAGAGCTTCGCTTCGGTCATCACGAAGAACTATGCGTCGTTCGCGGCCGACAAGGCGGCATGGGGTCCAGCAAGCGACAATGCCAAGTCGCTTGCCAAGCTCCTGGGCGGCACCGCTGAACAGCAGGCTGCGGCTCTCAAGAACCTGACGCTCTTGACGCCAGAGGTGCAGGCGTCCGACGCGTGGCTTGGCGGCGGCGAGAAATCTGGCGCGGCGAAGATCCTCAAGGACACCGCAACCTTCCTCAAAGAACAGGGCAAAGTGTCCGAGGTCCTGCCGAACTACGGCAACTTTGTCACCGCCGACGCGCTGAACAACGCCACGAACTGATCCTCCCTGACGCTGGCGCGCAATCCGGTGCGCCGGCGTCGAACCTTATGGAATGACAGATGCTGAAAGTCGATCATGCCAGCGTTTTCTTTGCGGCCCGCGATGGCCGCACCGTTCATGCGCTGGATCGGGTATCGTTCGATATTCCCGAGAGCGGTTTCGTCGTCGCGCTCGGCGCTTCGGGGTGCGGCAAGTCCACCCTGCTCAACGCCATCGCAGGGTTCCTTCCGCTCTCGGAAGGAGCAATCACACTCGATGGCCGCGCCGTCCAGCGCCCTGGCGCCGATCGCGGCGTCGTATTCCAAAAGGATTCGCTTCTTCCATGGACGTCCGTCGTCGAAAACGTGGCCCTCGGTTTGAAGTTCGCTGGCGTCAAAAGGCAGGCGCGAAATGACCAGGCATTGGAATTGCTCCACCTCGTCGGCCTTGCCGAATTCGCCAAATCCTTTCCCTACGAGCTTTCCGGCGGCATGCGCCAGCGCGTCGGAATCGCGCGTGCTCTGGCGACCGATCCGGATATCCTGTTGATGGATGAGCCCTTCGGCGCGCTCGACAGCCTGACGCGGGAGCAGACGCAGGAACTCTTGGTTTCTGTCTGGGCAAAAACGGCCAAAAAAGTCTTCTTCATCACCCACTCGATCGAAGAAGCGCTGTTTCTCGGCACTCAGGTCCTGTTGATGTCGCCGCGGCCGGGCCGCGTCGTAGCTCATTTCGATCTCGATTTCGTAAAGCGCTTTGCCGAAACCGGCGATGCCCGCTCCATCAAGGCCTCGCCGGAGTTCGCGGAGTTACGCGAGGAGATCCGCAGCATTCTTCATCGAGGCGACGATGTCAGGAGCGCCGCATGAGCGAGGTAGCAGATACATCACCACTTGCCACGGTGCTTGCGAGGCCACAGGTCAAGGTCGTGAAAATGGCGAGTTTCGGCGTCGGCGAACAGGCGACGGTTTCGATCAGCATCGCAACGGGAGTAGCGATTGTCGTTCTCTGGTGGCTCGTCTCAGAACTCGGTCTCGTTCCACATCTTTTCCTTCCGCGGCCCGACGAGGTCCTCACTCAGATCAGCGTCGTCTATCGCGATGGTTATGCGGGTGCCTCCCTGTTCGAGCATATTCGTGCCAGCCTGTTCCGCATCGTCGTTGCCGGGATCGTCGCGGTTGCCGCGGGCATTCCGCTGGGGCTGCTGATGGGGCTCAATCGTTGGGCAAAGGGCATTCTCGATACGCCCATCGAGTTCTACTGGCCGCTTCCTCCCCTCTCCTATCTACCTTTGATGATCATCTGGCTCGGCATTGGCGAGACATCGAAAATCACGTTGCTGGTGCTCGCGATGTTCGCTCCCATCTGCCTATCGGCCCAGGCCGGTGTCCGCTCCTTGCCGATCGAGCGCGTCAACGCGGCCCGCTCGCTCGGTGCAACCCGCCTGCAGCTTTTCATAGATATCGTACTGCCATCGGCACTGCCTGAAATCTTGACCGGAGTGCGAATCGCCGTCGGCATCGGCTGGGGAACCCTTGTCGCTGCCGAGTTGATCGCCTCCACACGCGGTATCGGCTTCATGATCATGTCGGCCTCCCAATTCCTCGCAACCGACGTCGTCTTCGTTGGCATCGGCATTATCGCCATCTGCGCTTTCGCCTTTTCCGCCGCGATCCGGTTTTTGGAGGCTCTGCTGGTGCCTTGGAAGGGGAAACTTTGATGAAGCATAGCGGGACAGCGGGTGAGAAAGCGACGGAATGACAGACGATATTCCGGATCATTCGGACCACCCGTCAGAAAAACGTTGGCCACGAGCGTTCTGGCTCGCTTGGGCGGCATTGATTGCGCTGCCGGTGGTTATCATCTGGATTTGGGCGGATTAGTTTTCAGAGAGCTTACTGGCGTGGCGGCGCTCCCACCTTGGCCGACCCGAGAAACGCCGGAATTGACTGATGGTTCACAGGGGTCAGATTGCGCCCGCCGAGAGCTGCAGCAGGACGTTTGCGGGGTCTGCATCGCTCACACTGCCGCTGGAATATGGATACGGATATCCGGTGCTGTGGGCAATCTTCGCAAGGAACGCCGCTGGTAGCCGGATAGACGGTGCTGCGCAGCCGCACGTAAAACATCCGCTCACGGACCGCGGCGCGAAGCTCTCGGGCCTTCGCTCGGTGCCCATGCTTCCGGCAGCAGGTCGGCTCGAAGCAGATGCGCCAGCACCGTCGCATCGATGTTGTCCGTCTTTGATCGTGGCGTCGGCGATCGCCGAGGCATCAACGCCGATGACAGCCGAGGGATCCTCATGTATGGTCGCCGCCCGGTGGGGTGCCGGCACTCAGCAGGACTTCGGCCCGGTGCACGGTTCAATGGTAGCATGCGAGTTGGTCAATGTGGGAGTTCGCGGATGCTTGAGTTGTTGGCCTTGGAGCCTGAATGCTTCTACTGGGCAAGACGCAGGGAAACCGGAGGCGCCTGGGAGGTCGTGCAAGTTTCAACAGTTTTCGGCGCCGGCCGCGACTATTGGACGGTCGCCAGAACCGGATCGGATGTCCACCACATGGTGGACGACTTCGAATTTCTGGCGAGGGTTGCCTTGCCGGAGGCCGATATCATTCCTCTATCGCAGGCCGCCGAGTGAGCATTGAATGGTGGCAAAGGCGATGGCGGCCGGCAATGGCTGCATCCAAATTTCGTCCGCCGCCCCAGCGTCTATTGCATGCCGAGCCTACCGAACTGGCCCGGCCGGCGCGTGCTGCGATCGGCGACGTGAGCGATGATGGGCAATCGGCTAACGAAACCGATCTTCCCGCCGCGAAGCGTATCGCTGTCTCGCTGGAACGGCGGGCTTTAGGAACGGAACCGCAGTTACGGCTGGCGCTTTAAAGCGCCAGCATTGGCTGAACAGGAGGTGGGATTCGAAAACCAGCGGCCATCTTGCGCACCGAAATGCAGCAAGACTCGCTATGGTTGAATGCCGAGCGGTAAGGGCCGGCTACTTCGCAAACTCGCGATAAGGCTCGACCGTCGGTGCGTGCGTATCGATCGTATCGCCCACCTTGGCTGCCATTGGCAGACTCTTTTTTTCCGCCTCCCATACCATCCTGAAACGATCTCACTTGCGACCGCCCCCTACCCCTCGTCGACGGCGTCGCGGTAGCGTGGCCATTCACCTATCTCTCGCCCATCCCGCGCCTGGCAGGTGACGATGCTGCGTTTCGTAAGATCGATGCGCAGTCGACCGACAGCGAGGTGCTCGACATCCCCTCCGGCTGGATACGGTCACAGATACCGAGCATTCCGGCACCGAGCACGACCGTCATGCGGCTCGCGGGCGATAGACGATGGAGCTTGCGTTCCGTGGCCAGCGCAACCGTGAAGCCTCCGTTTTCCGCGGCTCATATCCGTTTTCCGCAATAATTTCGGCAGCCCCTTCATGTCTCGATGCTGCAATCGCCAGCAAGCGGTTATCGGATTAGTTGACTCTAATTCTCAAGGAATGTAGGCGCTTGCGCCTCTTAGTCTCAAAATCCGAAGCGCACTCATGCTCCTGACCGACATTGTTTCCGAAATCGCTCGCAGAGAAGATCACGCGGCGCTTCTTTTCGGCAGCGGACGAAGCCTTTCCTACGCGGAACTCGATGGTCAAACGCGACGCTTCGCAAACCGGTTGGGACAGGGACAAAAGCGGCTCGTCGCGATTGCTGCAGAAGCCTCGGAGCATGCGATCGTCGCCTATCTCGCAGCACTGCGGGCAGGACACGCGGTCGCCATGCTGCCACCCTGTGATGAGAGGCTGTGGGATGATTTTCTTAACGCCTTCCAACCGGATTTCATCTTCCGTCCAGCCAATGGCCGCTGGCGTCTCATCGAGGAGCCCCGGCCCGGAAATGGCAGCCGGGCGATCCACCCTGATCTCGCTCTGCTGCTCATGACATCAGGCAGTTCGGGCGCTGCCAAAGCAGTGCGTCTTTCCTATGCCAATCTCGACGCCAACTCACGCTCGATCGCGGACTACCTCGAACTCTCGTCCACCGACCGTGCCGCGTTGGTCCTGCCCCTCCACTATTCTTACGGACTGTCGGTTCTTAATTCCCATCTGCTTGCGGGCGGCAGCGTTTTCTTTCCCGGCATTTCTGTAGTGGACGGCGACTTCGCCCGCATCATCGACGAGAGCGGCTGCACAAATCTCTCTGGCGTACCCTATTCCTATGAACTCCTGGAGAGGTCGAACTTCCGCAGCTCAGAGAGCAAGGCGCTGCGTGTCATGACCGTAGCAGGGGGCAAGCTCAACGCCGATCTGATCCGCCTTTACCGTGACCATATGCGTACGAATGGCGGTCGCTTCTTCGTCATGTATGGCCAAACCGAGGCGACGGCACGCATCTCTTTCGTCCCGCCGGAAAGCTTATCCGACAAGGAAGAGCGCATTGGGATTGCCATACCCGGGGGCAGCCTCACGCTCGTCGATGACGAAGGAACGCCAATTACCCAGCCAGATACGGCCGGAGAACTCGTCTATCGGGGTCCTAACGTGATGATGGGCTACGGTATGCAGCGCAGCGACCTTGCGCGCGGCGCCGAGATCGAAGCGCTGAATACTGGCGACATCGCCGTGCAAGACGATCATGGCTTCTTCCGTATCGTCGGGCGAAGAAGCCGCTTTGCCAAGATTGCTGGCCTCAGGATCGGCTTCGACATCATGGAACAGGCGCTGCTGCGCGAGGGCATTTCGGCCGCGGTAATCGGCGACGACGCGGGGCTGCACGCCTACGTGATCAGTGCGGACTCTGTGAAAAGAGCACAGCGCATCCTCGCGCAGGCCAGCCACCTTCCGGCCAATCTGATTTCCGCGACAGCTCGCGACAGTTTTCCAAGGCTGGCTTCGGGCAAGATTGACTATGCCTGCCTCCAGGAAGAAACGCGGAAAAGGCGGACGGAACCCCGCGCGGTGTCTGGCAATGTGCTTGATGCTTATGCCCGTGTATTCTATCCACTCGCCGTCAGTCGCAAGGACAGCTTCGTTTCACTCGGCGGAGATTCACTCCGTTTCCTGCAGCTGGTCATGGAGCTCGAACAGCTCGGCGTTGATATTCCTGACGGCTGGGAACGCATGACAATCGCCGAGCTCGGCACGCACCATCCGGCGGTGCTCTCGTCGAAGCGCCACGGAGCAAGGGGGTTGCCGACCGACTTGGTGTTGAGAGCAATTGCAATCCTGCTGGTGGTGATTCAGCATGAGATGCTCTGGCCTGTTCCCGGCGGCTCCGGCGTGATGATGCTGCTGGTCGGCTTTAGCCTGGCGCGCTTTCAATCGACCCATTTGCTCGCCGGCCGGCTTAGTCTGGCGCTGAGACCCGCAATCAATGTGCTGATCCCATATTTCCTGATCGTCGCCGCTTATGCAGTCATCTGGCAGACAATTCCCTGGGCTTCGGTCACGCTGACCGGCAATTTCGGCTACGCCGAGCCTGAGCGCCACGAGATGATCCCCTATCTCTACTGGTTCATCGAAGCCTATGTACAGGCGCTTTTTGCCTTCGCGCTTCTCTTCGCCATACCGGCTGCGCGCAGGTTCGCGCAGACGCAACCTTTCACCTTCTCACTCGGCCTGTTGGGTTTTGCTATCGTGGCGCGCTTTTCGCTGCCGCTGGTCATTGAAATCGGTGGACGTCAGATCTTCGCACTCTATTGGGTTTTCCACCTCTGTGTTTTCGGCTGGTGCGCGGGCTTCGCCGACAGCCCGGCAAAGAGGCTGGTTTTGATAGCGTTAGCTGCTCTGGTGCTAAGCTATCTCGCCTTCTGGGAGACCGTCTGGATCGGAACGACGATCAAATATTTGACGATCTTTGCAGCGCTTCTTGCTCTTGTTTATATGCCGCGCATTCGATTACCGGCGGATACGGGACGCCTCGTGACGCTGATTGCCACATCAGCCTTTCCGATCTACCTGTTACACCGTTACGTCCCGGAATTGCTGATGCTGCCTGCGGCAGGCATTCTACATGTTGCAGCCTTTCATCTCATGGCGATCGCAGGCGGGGTCGTGGCCGGTATCGCTGCCAACTACGCGATGGCGGGGGTTCGCAACCTGCTCACCAGATACTCGATCGAGCGCCAGACGGAGTTGCGTTCCGCCTAGCTTCCGACTGGCTTTAGCCAAGCTCATCTTGTCGCAATACTGCTGCAAGCGATTTGTCCGTGACAATCGCGTAAGATCCAAAATTGTCCGCGGATATCACATAGCCCGTTCAGACCCCCCTTTATTGATGTGCTAGGTAAACGCCTCCGTCGGTGCTCAAGCCTCAATTTAAGGTTTTTTCCTGCCAATGCCTACGTGTCTCCGGGGTGGAGAATGCTCCCAAGGCAAGACGCTTGTGATTGTATGCCGCAACGGAGCTATGGGGGAGCGAGTTGATCAAGATTGAAGGCCTTGATCAACTTACCAGGGAGCCAACCAGAACAGCGCCCGCGTTGGCCTTCTGAACGAGTGAACCGCTGCGAACCGAAATTTGGCGCGCCGGCTGACCGGTTTCCTCATAGAAGCTCAAAACGAAATCAAACACGGCCCCTCTCGCCCTGGTGCGCTCGGCCGTGTCAACAGGTTAGTGCGCATGGTTCCAAGGATTGAGGATACTCACGCCAGTCGGCTCAAAATCAGCGGCGTTGCGCGTTACGACCGTCATACCGTGGACAAGGGCTGTTGCCGCAATATACGCATCGTTGATCGATTGGGGATCTGGAACATGTAACCTGGCCGCCATCTTCGCGACGGAGCTATCCACCGCCAGGATCCGATCTTCGAAGGTCGGCAAAACTTGCGTTTCAAGCCAGGCTCTAAAAAGAGCGCCCTGTTCCACATCGCGGCGTTCCTTTTGCAAAACACCGATTTCAAGCTCATGAATTGTGACTGCCGATATGAAAAGGGTTGCCGTCTCCAGCGATTCGACCCACCGCGCAACGTTGGGATCCGCTTTGCCAAGCCGAACCTTGCGCAGTTCGGAAATGACGTTTGTATCCAGTAACAACATCAATCAAGGTTCACCGGCGCCGCACGCTCAAGACGCGACGGAATTTCCAGCTCAATGTCAGCAAGTTCAGACATGGCAAGCAGATCCGCAATATTCTGCCTTTTCCCAGTAAGACGATGATAGTCCTCGATGCTCAGCAGAACCTGCGCTGTTCTTCCCCGGTTCGTGATGAACACCGGCCCTTGGCGCGTCGCCTTCTGCGCCTGATTGGCGTTTTGCTGAAATTCGCGGCTCGATATGGTTGTGACCGACATGGCAACACTCCTCGCGAATATCTAATGTTGACACATTAGAACATAGCGAGCGTATTGCAAGCTTTAAAGGCCAAGAACGGCTCCGACCGATCTAACCTGGCATGGCGGCCCCGTTAGATCCGGCCCTACCGGGCGCTGTTCACAAGGACATCACGGGGTGGTTTGTGTAGAGGCGACCCTGACGGGCGCCCGTTAAATCAGGCCATTCAGACCTGGAATTTTCCACTTATGTTCCCTGTGGGAAGAAGGAAGAATTCCATGAAGGCACCGAAGTTTTCGGAAGCGCAGATCGCGTTCGTGCTGAAAAAGGCGGAGGACGGGACGCCGGTCGGTGACGTCTGCCGCAAGGCAGGCATTTCGGACGCGACCTTTTACAATTGACGCAAGAAGTATGCCGGCCTGATGACCTCGGAAATGAAGCGGCTGCGTCAGCTCGAAGAGGGGAACGCCAAGCTGAAGCGGATCGTTGCCGACCTGTCGCTGGACAAGGCCATGCTCCAGGACGTTCTGTCAAAAAAGCTTTGAGGCCTGCCCCCCAAGCGCCAGTTTGTCGACACGAACAAGGCGGACTGGAAGGTCTCGATCCGGCGTGCATGTTCGGTGTTGAAGATCGATCGCTTGCTTTATGTCTACAAGTCCGGGCGCGGCGGGCAGGCCGTCTCGTAGATGTCGTTGATTAATCTCGCTTTCAGAAATCACAGGCTGAAGTTTTGCGGAGCGCCTTTGCCGGAGGACCTCTTTACAAGACGTCAATTCGACGTTCAGCGATTCCTGCTAATGCCGCCGATCCATATTGAAGCGGTTGCCGCCGCGAAACGCGGCGGCAACCTCCTTTCAGACAAATTGAAAAATCCGAAGCCGACAGAGTCGACGCGTCCACATCGGTGAGCAAGATCGTGATTCCGCCGACGTCGATGCGTGCACTGCCGGTTCCCTCATCCGGTCCGATGGTGAGATCACCGAAATCGTCGGCCAAAGGCAAATCCGCAGGTGCCTTTGTGCGGCGCTCAAGGGAAGGCTCGCTTATATATAGAAGCTTATCAGAATGCGGATGGCTCACCCTAAACAAGGAAGGTCCCTGTCCCGGAAATAGCACGGCGCACCGGGTACGGCCGGCGCCGCATCGCTACGATGACAGGCGGATTTTTTGGAGTTTGCCACGAGTATGGAAAGGAAGAGCATTGAGACCAGCGAGGCGGATCGCGCAGCAGTGCAACGATCATTGCACGTCACAGGAGGGCTGCGGCCACGCGACCCGTTATCCTAACATTCCAGACAGAAAAATGTTCCTGGCTCGAAGCAGTGCTTCGCCGGCATCGCTTCAAACTCCGTGTCGCGACGAACTCGATCGGATCCGCGACGAGCTTCGCATTCAGCGGGAACTTGCGCGGCGTTCGTGAAGGACGATTTCCAAAAAAGAGCCCCGCTGTTGGCGGGGCAATGGGGAAAGTGACGAATACCCTCATAGGGTGGGCGGCTCTTATAAAATGGGTAAGACGATCTGCCGGTAAACTAACCGAAGGTATTAGTACGGTTTTGGACAAAGGGCCTCGACGAAATCGGGGCTAGTTTGTCGACGACGGAGAGGCGTCAGAAGACGTTCAAAAGATGAACCCCTGATAGGGGTCACGGTTTCTGTACGCTAACAAACCGATGCGCGAAGGCGGACCGCACGGCCACGTGCAGGGGCTAAAGCACAGGAGAGATTGGCCGCACGATCCATTCCGCCGAACATCCGAGACGGTCGAATTGTTCCTAGTCCTCCGGCGCCTTAATTTAGATTAACCGACACGAAACCCGTGTGCGATGCAAAGATCGCCTCAGCGTTGTAGCCGCGCTCGACACCCCTGCGGCATTCCGGTAGTTATTGCGCATGCGAACTGAAGGTTTTCCCGCGGCATCGAGGCGCCGACCGAGACCAAGCAAATGCGCTGCAGTCGATCGCAACTTTGATGTTTTGACCGGGCCGATTGCGGGCTATGCGATATCGGCTTCCAAGGAGCTTCTGCCGATGAGCCTGCCAACGGATGCTTTGAGTCCCAAACGCCATATGGGCATCGACCTGTTTCGGGTCGTCTCCTTCGTTGCTGTTGTCGCAGTTCACGCGCGCGGCTTTTACCTCGGGCTGCGGGCAACAGAGTTTTTCTTGCTCGTTCCACGTTTCGCAGTGCCCTATTTCTTTCTTGTGGCTGGATATTTTCTCAGCCGGAAACGCTTGTCCTTGGTTTCCACGGCCAAGCTTTATCTTACCCGGCTATTCCCTGTGTTTGCCGGATGGGTGCTCATATACCTTCTGGCGCATGAGCTAATTTTTGGCGATAGCGGGATTGCGGGCGTCCGACAGCTTCTCGTTGAAGGCGTTCCCGCTTACCATCTTTGGTTCCTGCCGTCTTTGGGTGTGAGCGCTGTTACCTTCGCCCTGTGTCTGAAGGTCTCAGGCATAAGAGGAGCACTCGTCGCCGGGATATTGCTCTACTGCCTGGGAGTGCCCTTCGTGGAACTGAATGTGGAGGGGCCCTTACCCTGGAACTTCCGCGACGGACCATTTTTTGGCTGCATCTTCATCGCGATCGGCTATTGGATCGGCAAGTCCGGCCTATCGCTGACGATAAAGCAGTCTGTCGCCATCGCATCGGCCGGATTTCTGCTTCAGTGCCTCGAGAGCTTTTTATTGTGGCGCTTTTTCCAGGTGCCGCCCACACGTGACATCGATTATTTCATATCGACCGTCCCTTACGCCGTCGGGATTTTTTTCCTGGCTCTTGGTTGTCAAAGCCACGTGCCGGGCACCGTCGCAAAACTTGGCGAGAAGACGCTCGGATCGTACTGTATCCACCTTTTGTTCCTGTGGATGGTTCAGACCGAGTTTGTGCCGTCTTCCGTCGCACGCGTGTTAATCACCATTATCATCGTCAGCATCGCTTCGCTCATTGCTAGCAACCTGATGTCAAAGATAAAGCTTTTGTCCCTGCTCGTGGAGTAACTACCGTTTAATGCAGCCGATGCCACCGTCGCCTGTCGGCCCGAGCAGAGATGGAAGGGGCATTGGCGGCCGTTCGGCGGACGGCTGGTTGAGTGGCATCTTCGCTTTTTCGGTCAGGATCTCGAGCATCCCGAGCACGACATGAGACATGGTGCGATAGAAGCGCTGCTTTGGAGTTAGCCGGCGTATTCTTGTGCGGGGTATTGACGTTATTTTGGACTTTTGTTTCTGGGCTAGGTCCGAGCGTGACGACTTTCGCAGGCGGGCTGCGTATCTGGGAGCCACCACCATCGTTCACTACCTGCCAACGAGGAGAAGAAATTATATGCCGATTGGCCGCTCGGAATGCGGCCGACGCATTCCGCATCTCTGATGAAATGATCTCGAAGTGGTCCCCAGATGTTTGAGCCTCCGGCGGATGATGAACTCCTTGTGTAAGAGTTTTGCGTGCCGCAGTGGCAGACGTCAGCAAATTATACGGTTGAGACCGGTCAGGAGATTTAGGACTCTTTGCCATAAAGGAGGCGCACAATATGTCCCTTCAAGATTTACTTCCCCTCGATGAAAGCCAGATCGACATGGTCACCACGGTGGTTCACCAGTGGTGCAAATGTCATCATGTTCCGATAGAGAGCGGCCGCTGTCAGTCTCGCACTCGGAGGAGAGTATTCGTCTCAAGCGCTCGCCTAAGCCCTCGGCCGCTCCACGCGGATCGAGCAGTTCAAGCGGCCGATAGAATAGTATCCCCACTGAAATCGCGATGGATATTTGCGCATGCGCGATTTAATTGTTGGATGGCAAAGCCGCCGCGTTCCAGGCGCCTCTTCGGGCCGCCCACCAACCATCGCGGACGCGACCGCGAAAGCCTCGCGATCCGGCGCAGCCGAACCTTCCGCTTGGTCCCATGCCCGCGCGCATTGAGCCCTGTCTGGCGCTCACAAAAGCAAGCCGCCGAAGGGACCGGACTGGGCTTTCGAAATAAAATGGGACGGGTACCGTTTAGCCGTCCACATAGAGCCGAAAGGCGGTTGCAACCGGCAAGTCCGATCCTGCCGCTTCACCTTCGACCAGCTCTGCTTGCCTGACAGGCCGCGGCCTGAGCGCACCGCTTATTCGAGCCGAATCTTGGCGACCGTCACCGTCATTACTTCTGTGACGTGTCCGCACTCTTCCCAGCGAGGCGATGACCCTTTAGGGTGGCCGAACGTACGCCCGACCATCCCACCCGGAGGCTCCCTATGGCCGAGATCTTGTTGTTCCACCACGCACAGGGGCTGACCCCGGGTGTGCGCGCGTTCGCCGACGACTTGCGGGCTACCGGTCACATCGTGCACACGCCGGACCTGTTCGACGGACGCACGTTCCAGAGCATCGATGAGGGTCTCGCCTACATCGGTGAGATCGGATTCGACGACATGCGGGAGCGCGGCGTCAGTGTCGCCGACGAACTGCCTCCCGAGCTCGTCTATGCCGGGTTCTCGTTCGGTGTGCTGCCGGCGCAAAAGCTGGCACAGACACGGCCCGGAGCCCGCGGAGCCCTGCTCTTCTACTCTTGCCTGCCGATCAGTGGCGAGTGGGCCTTCGGACCCTGGCCAGACGGCGTCGCGGTCCAGATTCACGGCATGGAAAACGACCGGATCTTCGTCGGCGAGGGCGACATCGACGCCGCCCGCGAGATCGTGGAGAAGGTCGAGGACGCGGAGCTTTTCCTGTACCCCGGCGATCAGCACTACTTCGCCGACAGCTCGCTCTCATCGTATGACGCGGATGCAACCGCACTACTCACCATTCGAGTGCTTGAGTTCCTGGATCGCGTTTGATCCATGCCGGCGTCTTGGCTTGAGCTCAATTCCGAAAGGTCGTCCCGCAACAGCGCTTACTTTCCGGCTGCGATAGCGATCGATCCTTGTAACTTCGTCGTTCTTCGATGGGCGAGAAAGGCAATCCGCAATCGATCCATTTCAAAATCCGCTTTCGGCAATTCCACGATTGCAGCCAACCGAACCCTTAAAGAACAACTACTTGAGACTTTCAATGACCGGTGCTGGCGCGAAGGAGACCGGACTGGCTTGAGCTTCCGGCCCCAATCGGCCATCGCGTTGCGTCCGGCTCCCTTTCCACTTTTCTTTGAATTCTCGACTGTTTTGCCAGAAACTTCTATTAAAGCCCGATCTAAGCGTCTTTTATGGGAAATCATGGACGAATCTTTTATTTGTGCGATATGCGGCACCCAACATGACGGGCTGACAACGAACTGGGCGTTCAAACTGCCCGATGTTGTTTGGAGTATTCCCGAGGACGTCCGGTCCGAAAAGGCAAAGTTCGACAGTGACCTCTGCCAATTTGGCGAACGGTATTTTATGCGATGCATCCTGTTCGTGCCGTTTAGAGATCGACCGAGCGAGTTCGGCTGGGGTCTCTGGGCCGAGGTCGAATGGCCCACTTTCAAGAGATATCTTGAGCTTTACGAAGCTGACGGGTCAACTGAAGCCGCCTACGAGGGTTCGCTGGCGAACGCACTTGACGCCTATCCAGAGTCATTTGGCGCGGCCGTCGAGATTCATTTTAGAGGGCCATCTGAACGCCCTACGCTTCACCTAAAATCTGGTGATCCAAGCCCGTTCGCGGAAGAGCAGCGAACAGGCATTAGCGACACGCGATACCATGAGATTTTGAAGCTTATCACGCCTGTGTGCTGAACATCGTAACGGCAGCTTCCGGCCCGAAGCGGACTTACCCCTTGAGCATGAAACAATCAATGGTTACTATCAAAAGCTGGGAGCCCATCCAAACTTACTGCCGGGTTTAAGGGCATTTGAGCATTTTTTCGACGACCAGGTTCATCAAGGTCGAAGCGTAATCGGCGGACTTCGACAAGAACATTGGATCGTCTTATGCTGAACGCTTCGGTTAGGTTCTCTCCCTTGAATATTGCTACTCTGAAAAAGGCTCTGCGTAGCGGGTACCCGCATATCAAGTCTTCGCACCTCGACGAGGCGATTGCGGCATCCTTCGGATTTAACTCCTATGCCGCTATGCGACCGGTTCTTCACGATGTCAGTACGTATGCCCGGTTAGTGGTGAATACTAACCATCTGCTTCTTGTGCTGCGTTTAGAGGACCTGGGATATCGGGATATCGCTCCAGAGGAGTTGCGCCGTCTCATTTGGAAGATCGCGTTTCCACAGGCCTGGCATGACGGCGAGATTGAAAAGGCTATACAGGAGCGAAGGCGACCACCCGCTGCCAACGCCTAGCGGTTTTTTTTGCGTTTCGTCCGCTATCGGCAATGTGGTCACCGGAGGTTCCGGCATGGATATGCCCAGTCTATCCGCCAGAACCGCTTAGACCGCTCGAACTTCGGCAAGCCGCTTGACTGCGTACTCGTCCTGCCAGCAAACGGCGGCTTCCCATGCGGCTGACGCTTGCGCGGCGACGTCATGCGTTCCGTCGTCAAGATCGGCAGCGTTGCCGGGCAGCACTAGGTCAAGGTCGGGGACGTCGACATGTGACTCATCCCAGTCGACCAACGCGACCCGATCTGCGGTCATGAGAACGTTGCCAGGGTTGTTGGGGTTGCCGTGGACAACGCATGTCTGACGCCCGATTAGTCGTGCCCACGCTGCTCGACATCGAATGACGCCCTCAGGCGGCATCGCGGCAAGGTTGATCCTCGTTCCGGTTTCCGCATGGAGGAGGTCGGTCGACGATTGCCAGCCTGGGCGCTGTGGCCAGCCCTGCGTCAACCGATGCAGCTCGCGGAGCGTGTCGGCCACACGACGCCAGTCGAACTCCGTCTCGGGCGGTCCGCCCTCTATGTATTTCATCACCACCAGACCATCGACGAACAGGCGGCCATCAGTCGTCGGGATCGGCACTGGAACGGCCATACCTTCACGGTCGAGGTGTTGGAGCAGCTCGGTTTCCCATGCGAGATCAGCGTCGGTCCTGGAGCCGAGACGACCGACCGCGATCTGCCCGTTGACGCGAACGCTCCACACGTCGTTGGCAACCCCTCCGGTAAGTGGTTCGATGCGAGCGGCGTCTTCACCCCATTGCTCGAGTGCTTTCCATCCCATTTTCGATGTCCTTGGCGGCCATGATTAAATTGACGGAAGAAATAGAGAAAGTCTACGACGCCACGATGTCCGCAATTGGCGAATATCATTGAAAAACTCGATGGATTAGCCGTTCATCCGGCCGTTTCGGCCCTTTTACGCAGCGAGCTATCGGCTATCTGCCCTGCGCTTCTGCGCAGGGTATCGATTATGCCACTTTTATACGGCGATGACGCCGTGCGGCGACCTTTTTGTCTGCGTTTGGCCAGTCTCCTGAGGTTTTGGGCGGTTTGCGGCAAGCAGGCATTCGTCTCGGGCACCGCACGGACCCCGCAGCCTCGAACGCGCCATCCGGAGAATGCGTTTGAGATGAGCAAAGAGCATTTCGACTTTCTTACGACGATGCCGAGACTGCTCATATTCAGGCGTGGCCGCAATCGCTCGGGCGCATCTGGGCGATATTGATAATGAATTGCAGAGCGCGCCAGCCAAGATGCGGAATATGCTCATGGCGGCGCATTTGAGCCATGACACTTCTTCCGCAATCGGCCCCAAAGCGGACGACATGTCGTTGACGCGACGTGAAACCTGACATCCAAATCCGCAGAGATGTTGTCAGGTTTCTACGGGCGCGACAGAGATGGTCAGTCGGTACTCAGCGCCTTCATGACCATATGGCTATCGACATATTGGACCATGCTGGCAATCTTGCCGTCCCGGACTTGGTACAGGTGAGCGAAGCTTGCCGTCATAGACCTTCCGGTAGCCTTGTATGTGCCGGAATAGACGCCGAAGGCGGCAACCCGGTCATCATGCCCGATATAGGTGTGAACGTCAGCGCGATAACCGAGCCACTCGGTGGCGAGCCGGTGAAACACGCCTGCAACGATCGCGTCGGGTCCCACATAGGTACCGGCGTAGGGGAAACCTTCGGCTTCCGTCCACGTCGCATCGGGTGCCAGGGCTGCAAGTAGATTGCGGCCGTTGTCTTCCGAAGAGCCCTCATAGGTGGCCCGGATGATTTCGAGATTAGCTCTCATGGCGATCAGCCCCACTTCATTTCGCCGGTCGCGACCTTGGAGCCGATATCGAGCGCAACGCCCATGCCGAGGTTGGGGAAACGGCTTTCCATGGCGGCCTTCAACGTTGCGGAGTCCTTGGCCTTGACCAGTTCCTCCTCGAAGGCCTTCAGGTAGGCGATAGTATGTTCCACACCCGAGAGGTCGGTCTTGGCGTCGGGCATCATGTGTCCGGCCACGACGACAGCCGGCTTGCGCGCGGCGAGCTTTTCGAGATTGGCAACCCAGGCGGCGCGCAGTTCCGCGCTGTTGGTATCTGCCGTCCAGACGTGGACGCCGTTGAAGATCATCACGCCGCCGAACACGGCATTCAGCGATGGCACGAAGAGGTAGCGACGATTGGCCATGCCTTCCGCATCGACAATCTCGATGGTCTCGCCATCAACAGTCAGCGTCTTTCCGTCAAAGGCTTCCGGCATGACGATGTCAGCCAGGGTCTGGGGACCGTTTTCCTTGAGCTGCGGCCCCCAGACGGCCAGCTTCTTTTCGACACTCGCCTTGATCGCATCGACCGTCGCCGAGGCGGCGATCACCTCGGCATCGGGGAAAGCTACCTTGATCGGGCCGAGGCTGAAGTAATAGTCCGGATCGGACTGGCTGATGTAAATCGTGGTCAGCTTTTTGCCCGTGGCCTTGATGGCGTCGGTGAGCGCATTTCCATCGGGCAGCGTGAAGCCGCCATCGATCAGTACGGCTTCGTTCGCGCCGGAAACCAGAACGGGGGCGCGGAAGAAGCCATTCTGCCCTGCAGGGAAATGCTTCCAAGTCAGGCTTCCTGCTGCGTGGCCGAGGCCTGCGGGAGCAAGTACGGCAGTCGCGCCAGCGGCGAGAGTGGTTTTCATGATGGTTCTCCTGGTGAACATGGTCCTGGTATCCTGTCTTGGTTTATTCATGCGACTTAACAACATCGATTGGCGCCCGGGCTACCTAGAGCGCCTTCGCCCCGGCGTTGGCGATCGCGCCATCATCAGCGGGCATGCCGCCACTGACTCCGATCGCACCAACCACCTGGCCATCGACAACGAGAGGCACTTCGCCTTCGACCGGAAAAGCTCCCGGCACGGCAAGCAGATTGCTCTGGTTGTTATGAAGGATCATATCCCCGATCGCCTTTGTCGGGGTCTTGATACCGTTGGCGGCTTTCGCCTTGCCAAGTGCTGCGTCGATCGTGCCGATGCCGGCATCGTTGGAGCGTTTGAGATAGACGAGGTTGCTGCCGGAATCCACTATGGCAATCGTCATCTCAAAGCTCTTCCTGCGCATTTCCGCGAGGGCGGCCGCTGCTACCTGCTTGGCTCGGTCGATGCTGATCGGCGCTCCGTAGGGTGGCACATTCTGGGCGAAGCCGGGCGTCGCCGATACTACGCCGAGCATGAAGACGGCCAGTGCTGTATGGATCGTACGCTGGATCATCATCGAGGTTATCCTTTCATCGGATGGCTGTTGCGAGCGAGACCCGCGGATGACCTGTGTTGGACAGCCTGGCGACGAGATCGCTGTCACTGAACAGGTCCTGCGCCTTGAGCAAAGTCCGATGCGCGCCGTCGTCCACGATCAATCCGGTACGCCGTTGACTGCGAACTCACGCATCAGAGCGCGCGCTGAGGCCATGCGCTCTCGGTTAGCAGCCAGCAGATCGGAATCGGGAGAAGCGAGGCGGGGTGCCGCCGCACCAAGCCCGACACTGGCCAGCACGTTCTGCAGTTCGGACATGTCCGTGACATCGCGGCCTGAAATATAGCGCGCCTCCTGGATGTACCGGAGCGCATCGAGCTCGTGCTTCGGTGCTGTCAGGGCAACGGCAGTCAGTGCCAGTGTGGCCGGAGCGGAATCCAGCATACCGCCTGTTGCGAGAACCTGGCTCCGATAAAGATCGCTAAACCGCTGCCCCGTGAGGCTTCCGATGCGCTGGTCGTTTGACCAGGCGAAGGCGGCGAATCGCTCGTCCATCGACCTAGCGCCGGAATCGGAAAACAGACCGGTCGGGGCGAGCGTGATTGTCAGATCAGGTACCGCGGCGAGCTGCGCGAGCAGCGGCGATGCGCCATAGCACCAACCGCAAAGGGGATCGAAGAGAGGGGTGATGTGGCTCTTGCCAGTCATGTCGGCTCCTTCGTGGCCATAGATGACATGCGCCGATTAGAACGAGAAGATCGATAAAAATGACAGAATGTATGCTAAAAACTGACAATAAAATCGGAGGGCACTATGCAGAAGCGATCAATTTCAATCGCCTAGCCTATTTTGTGGCCGTCGTTGACGCGGGATCGTTTACGAGAGCTGCGGAATACCTGGGCATCACCAAGGCGGTTGTCAGCCAGCAGGTCGCGAAGCTTGAACAGGAGGTCGGCACCACCTTGCTGATGCGCACCACGCGGCGGGTGCAGGCGACTGAAGCTGGGCTGTTTTTTCATGCCCGATGCGTCTCGATCCTGCGCGAGGCAGGGGACGCCCTGGGAGAGTTGGCTCAAGGCAGGACCAGACCCAAGGGCCTTCTGAGGATCACCGCCCCCTACGACTACGGCACCTCGGTCGTCGTGCCCTTGGTCACCGCCTTCAGCCAGCGCTATAACGATTGCAAGGTGGAACTGAACCTCAGCGACAAGATGGTTGATCTGGTTGCCGACAACATGGACCTTGCCATTCGCGTCGGCTGGCTGGCTGATTCCAGCATGCAGGCACGGCGGATCGGCTCATTCCGGCAACTCCTGGTGGGATCGCAAGCCTTCGCCGGGGAGATAGCGGCACTGAGCGCGCCGATTGACTGCGCGCCTCTGCCCTTCGTGGCTAACAACGCTTTGAGAGAGCCGCTCGAATGGACCTTCACGCGCAGCGATGGAGAGGTCAGGAGCGTCCGCTTTAAGGCGGACATCGCGATCAATACCACGCCAGCGGTCATGGAGGCGGTCCGACAGGGCGCAGGTCTATCGGTCCTTCCAGATTTTCTCGCGACCGCCGGCCTGTTGGCCGGAGACCTCATTCCCGTCCTGCCTGAATGGCAGCTCCCATCCGGCGGCGTTTACACAGTCTATCCGGCGGCGCGATTTCGGCCGCCCAAAGTTTCCGTGTTTGTCGACATGCTGATCGCAGCATTGAAGGTTTGAACTTCTCGAATGTCGCGTAAACAATCGAAAATTTCACCTCGGATGTTGTAATGAACTCCGCCAAGTCTGCGGAGCGTTGTCTGGGTCTGCCCCATTGCGGACCTAGCCATACTTCGTTTCGATTTGGGTTCTGTTCTTCAACGTGCTCATAATACCGCCTGACCGCCCACGTATACGACTTGGAGTAAGACATGGGCGACAAAACCTTACGTCTGCATTTCCCCCAATGGCAGGGGTGGGAATATAGAGGCCTATCATTTTGGCTCCCAGTTGCTGGCCATGCTCGCACCTGCTGCCGATGGTCCGGTTGAAACTGTCGAAGTAGCGGAACCCAGCGGCTCCATTCTCCCCTTGGAGAACGGCATCGTTGCCCGCAGAACGCTCCTGCGGCAGATCGATTCCGCAGAACGAATATTGAAGAAGGAAGTACCGGATACGGTCGTCGTTCTGGGCGGCGACTGTTTGGTAGACCTCGCACCGTTTGCCTATCTCAACGAGCGGTAGGGAGGTGATCTTGCCTCGACGTCATAGGGCCCCCCGCAGTTCCGCTCACTTAACTTCACAAATGCCCAATATCGCTCCAGATGCCATTGTTGGGGTGCCACGCGGACGGATGGCCATTCCGCATGTCATACGTCTCCTGAACGATGTCGCACATCAGGTCGAAGTGGTGGGGTTGGGTATCACGGAACATCTGCCGTGGGACGCGCTAATCATTAGAGATATGCGGCGGCAACTTCCGCTGATTGGAAGGACGAACTTAGGGGAAGCGTGACGGACGCTCTGGCGTGCCATGGCCGCTTTTGGCGCTTTCCCGCCGAGCCTTTCATCGCTGTCGGCCCATTGCGATCGTTCTACTTTCAATCAATTAGGCGCAATCTGTCCGCGTGGACTCCGAAACTGTTGCCGCGGCCGATGACGAAAATGCGCCTACCGGGTGCGAGCCCCTGCCTGACGTTTGGGACGCCACAAACTCTGTTAAATAGGAAAGGCAGCTCCTGGAAAGGCTCTTGCCTTGATGGCCTTCCGGGTCTGCCATTGCCGCGACTATGGCCCGCTGGCCTTTGTTCATATGGCGGCGGCGCTCGTTGGCTGACCAAATCTATTCTACAATTTCTAGGACTTGCTCAGAACGGAAGGACAAATTTAACTTGCGTGCATCAATGTATGTATCGTTCAGCTAATACATAGGGCAAATCAAATGTTTGTTGTGTCGATACTTGAGGGTGGGGACGAGCGTAACTTTCTCGCTACAGGTCTGACATTCCAAGGCGAGTTTGTGTTCATAGATGCTGCCGGGGTAAAGCATCGCTTTCGACGTGCCGACATTTCAGAAATCCTTCCGGTCTACGATACTAAAGCGTGCCGTGATTTGCCGACGCGTTGGTGCGGTTGGCCTCAGCCTTGCAAAGTGCTGCCTGAAACGGCAACCCGGCAATAACGCCCTCGGCTTCGTCGCCCGCTTTGATTTTATCAACGTCGCCGGGCGCGTATATCAGAACAAGCCGCGCCTCGAATATGCGATTTCCAGAAACCGTGCGATTTATGGAAGGGCTTTCGTACTTGCGTCCGCGCCCGCTGCATTCGGTAGCACAGCCGCTTAACGGGGCCCATTGCGGAAGCTCGCGCCGCGAGGTCGCATCCGGGTTAGGTGGAGAGCGTCACGAGATTCCCGCCCTTTTAAGCCCTGACCTACAATTGCCGCGCCGTTCAGCACCTACTTCCGACTTGCGGCGAAGGCTCATGCGGTCAAATTAATCGCCGTAGTATGGTAACTTCTCTTTCGGCAGCTTGGGGGCACGTTCGCCAGTCCCCGGCCCACTCTCAATCAGATTGTAAAATAGATTGAGGATCGCCATTGCAACCAGCACTGCTGGAACCCAGACCGGCATAAGAACATGAAAATCGTCGGCAGATAACTGAATCCGGCCCAATGCAAGACCTTCATCGTCCAGAACACCGTGATAACCGCTAGAACGAAAATCACTGTCCACTTTACCATGAATGAAACTGCGGTCCTTGCGAGCGTCAGCACTTCAATCCTCCGCCAGAACCGGTTATCGAATTTTCGCCGGACTTGTACGTCCATATGCGACCTATGATAGCATAGAGAACTCGACTTGGGAGCGAAGTTTGGGATGCGGCAATCCAGCTTCGGGGCCAACGCGGCAGGTCCATGTCTGCTATTGGCGGCGCAATCCGGCCGACTGCAGAATGGGTATTGTTATGCCGAGCTTGCCATCCCGCCCTATCGGAAATCTCAAGCTTTGGGATGCTGGCTCGGCATAGTCTCCGGCTCGGGATAAATTCCGCATCTCCACATCGATACGCTGAAGGTGAAGAGCCGAAACTTCCACCGACATAGGGGGTGCCGGAGTACGAGCGCCTCGAGCCGGTGCAAAAAGTGGTTCGAACAGCCAGAATCTGGATCGTTCTGCTCGGGGGTTCGACGCCTCGTCGTTAGCACGCCGGAACTTGCCGACCGGTTCAGCGTTGCCGTCGTTGAGGAGGAGTTCCAATGTCAGTCCCTTTCGAGCCTATTGTACCGCGGACGGCCCCGCTGCCGGATCCTGACCATATTCCCGGCGATGAGTCGCTTCCCGATCCCGAACCCGATAAGGGCGCCGCGCCAGTCGGCCGGATGTCGGCACACTGTCCAACAGGGGAACGCCACGTCCGTCTTCAATCCGAGGGTCGGCCATGAGCGAAGATTGGAGAGCTGAACTCAAGGAAGCGCTCGAGGACTTCGTAGATACCTATGTCGTTAGGGGCGCGAAACAGGCTGACGTCTACGATGCTATCCTCGAGGAGATCGGCAATCTTCGGGCGAACTACGAGCGGGATCCTGATCCAGCCGAAGATCGTGCGCGAGCCGATGTCGAGGAACCGTCGAACGACTGGCCCGGCGCTCAGCGCTGAGCACCAGGCAATAAAAAAGGCCGGGGCGAAACCGCACCGACCTTCTCGACATCGCTCCTCACACCAGTGCCAGTACATCCGTGGTCAAAAGCAGATAAGCGACTTCGGCAGTCGCGAACGCTCGCGTGGAGCGCTCACCAGCAACGCCGATGAGCTGTAGATAGCCGATGATTGTGTTGGTTTCAAGGGCGCGGAGGGGATGCGACGTCGATCTTCTAGCCGATCTCGGCGAAACGAGGCCGGGATCGCTATTATAGTCTCTGCTGGAACCTTCGCTAGGAACGGAGGTTAATTGCGCGAGGTCACGGTGTGCCAATCGGACACGACGGAGATGATGAACGCACCGGTTTTTCCGATTTCTCGGTGCGGGCAACGAAACGCCAGGCGAGCATCTAACCCGTCCGCCGCGACCTTATCCCTCTGAAAGGCAACCTCGCCATGATCAATCCGCCGAGCACTCAGCCAGATAGTCCGGAAAGAAAGGTCGAGCTCGACCAAACTGTCGACTACGCCGTCCAGATCCTCGTGGAGGAGGCCCACCTCGTCGGTTGGACCCGCGTCGAGTTCCTGACCGCAATCCTCGACGCCGCGAACGCCCGGTTGTCGGCGATCGAAGAGGAACGCGAACTTGAAGAAGGCGGCAACTGAAGATCGCGACCTACAACGTCAACGGGTGAACGGTCGTCTCGAGGTTCTTCTTGGATGGTTCGCTGAGGCGTCGCCCGACGTCGTATGTTTGCAAGAATTGAAAGCGCCTCAAGAGCAACCCGTATCCGGGGCCAAGTTCGACTACAAGCTACGTTGGTTTGAGCGGCTCCATGACTATGCTGCCGAGTTGCTGGCGCTTGAGGTGCCCGTTGTGCTTGCCGGCGATTATAACGTCATGCCAGGGCGTTCGACGTCTACAAGCCCGAGCGCTGGGTGAACGACACATTGTTCCGTGTCGAGGTCCGTGATGCCTTCAAGAACCTTGTCGCCCAAGGTTAGACGGATGCACTTCGCAAACTGCACCCGGACGAGCGTATTTGCCTGTCGGCCCGAGGCGTTTGGCCCGCGAAAGACGAGAGGGGTTAAAAAAGAGCAGCGATTTTGATCATGATGTCGGATCGGGGGCGGCTCGTGCGTCATCGTATCATCAGGTCGGGCTCTCGATCTGAAGGACAACGACCAGGAGGACGACGCGATGTCTAAGAACACCATTTGTCTATGGTACAACAAGGACGCTGAGGAAGCCGCCCGCTTCTATGCCGACACCTTCCCAGACAGCAAGATCGGAGCCATCATCCGCGCGCCCGGCAAATATCCCGACGGAGAAGAGGGAGCCGTGTTGGTCGTCGAGTTCACGGTGGCGGGTGTTGCGTGCATCGGATTGAACGGCGGCCCCACATTCAAGCACAGCGAAGCCTTCTCATTCCAGATCAGCACCGAGGATCAGGAAGAAACAGATCGCTATTGGAACGCCATCGTCGGCAATGGCGGTCAGGAAAGCGAATGCGGCTGGTGCAAGGATAAGTGGGGAGTATCCTGGCAGATCACGCCTCGCATTCTAATGGACGCGCTTGCAGCAGGTGGCGAACAAGCAAGGCGCGCATTCGACGCGATGATGACGATGAGGAAAATCGACGTAGCTGTGATCGATGCGGCACAAAAAGGGGATAACGCGCTATGACCACCGAGAAGATCAAAGGACCTGCTTCCTATTTTCCATCAATCGAGAAGAAATACGGCCGTCCTATCGATGACTGGCAAGAGCTCGTGCGAAAGCACTATCCTGCGAAGCACATGGAACTTGTCGGTATGCTGAAGAGCGAACACGGAATGGGCCACGGTCATGCAAATGCGATCGTGGCGCACACTCTCGCGGAAGACAAGCAGCCAGCCTCTTAACGGAGTGTGGTGCGAGGCGAAACGTCTTGTCTGCTTCCGGCCCAAAGCGGCGATCAGGTGGTGATCGCGCAGACTGAGTTCGCGAGGGCTTTTGGCTCTAGTCGAACGCTAGCTCGCTGCTTGCAAATCCAGCAGCCATGCGCCCTGGAACAGGATAAAGATTGCGTGCACTTGTCGTGCCGGTAAACCCAGAGAAGCGGACCTCGCCTGAGGTCAGAATTGATTACACGACACTGTCGTGTCATGCTATAAGGAGAACAGAAAGGGTTTCATCATGCGCACCAGCAAATCAATCACCCTGACCCTTGGCAAACAGCAGCAAGTGCTGGATTCCCTGGTGAGCTCCGGCGAGTACGACTCCGCTAGCGAAGCGGTTCGCGCAGCACTGCGTGCGCTTGCGCGTGAGCGGGACGCCGTGAACACGATCTGGCGGGAGAAGGTGCGCGAGGCGCTCGAGGATCCGCGCCCACGTGTTCCGGCCGAGAAGGTCTTTGCCGACCTGCGCGCCTTCCATGACGAGCAGGTGAAAGCCGATACGCGTGGCGCATAGGATCGAGTTTCGCGAAGCGGCCGTCGAGGATCTCAAGGCGCTCTACCTCCACATTGCATCTGAGTCTGGCCGCGAACGAGCCGGAGCCTACATCGGCCGGATTGAGGCGACCTGTATGTCGCTGGCAACCTTTCCGGAGCGGGGCACGGTGCGCGCGCACATTCATCCGGATTTGCGCATCATTGGTTTTGAGCACAGCGCGTCGATCGGATTCATCGTGCACGACGGCATCGTAGATATCCTGCGGACCCTGCCGAAGGGCATGAATTTTCCGGACGATTAGTCGTGATAGATGAGTCCTGTGATTGATTTCGCTGAGTGGACTTGTGGCGCGGAAATGAATAAACCTTTCACGGACGACTGCCCAAGTTCGGTTGAATAGACGGTCAACCATTCCCTCAGTGTCATCTCTGGCATCAACTCGCGCCCCCCAAACTACGGTGCAAGTGGCATACTGCCTTGCGCGTCGAAATGCGAAAGCTCGATGTGCGTCCAGAACGGATCGTTATCGGCAAGGGCTGCTCGGAAGACATGATCGCTACAATTTGCCGCGCTGTTCTGCGCCCATTTTCCGCCGTGGTCACCGTGACGCCGGTTTCGGTCTGTACAAGATCGAGCCGCTGGCAAAGGGCGAAAAGATCGTCAAGGCAGCAATGACAAGGGGTCGAACAGCCTGATTTTTAAGCCAATTTGGCGCTTGACACTTTTTTAGGCGCTCCTTATGTTTTTTGAACCAAATGGTAAAAAAAGGGGAGCAAATCAATGACCAAAGACATCTTGATTTCACGCCGTACAGTGATCGCATCGGGCATTGCCCTCGGGGTCAGCGGGTTCGCGCCGCTGGCACGAGCCGCCCCGATGAAGGTTGCCGGCATTCATGCCTCGCCGGTCGAGAACGCTTGGAATTCCTGTCTGCATAAAGCCTTGCAGGATGCAGCCAAGGAAGGTGTCATCGAATATGTTTTCTCCGAAGGAGTTTCCGGCATAGACTATGCGCGCGCCATGCGCGAATATGCCGAACAGGGCAACAAGTTGATCATCGGCGAGGCCTATGCCGTCGAAAAAGAAGCGCGGCAGGTGGCCGCCGACTATCCGGAGACCGCTTTCGTGCTGGGGTCGAGCGGCGCTGAGGCCGGCGGCAATTTCGGCGTCTTCGGAACCTGGAACCACGACGGCGCCTATCTAGCCGGAATGCTGGCCGGCAAGATGACCAAATCCAATATCGTCGGTTCGGTCGGCGCGATTCCGATCCCCGAAGTCAACATGCTGATCAATGCCTTCGCGGAAGGCGTCAAGGCCGTCAATCCCGATGCAAAGCATCTGGTTTCTTTCATCGGCACCTTCTTCGATCCGCCGAAGGCCCGCGAAGCCGGCCTTGCCCAGATCGACGCCGGCGCCGACATTCTGTTCGGCGAGCGCATCGGCACCGCGGACGCCGCGAAGGAACGCGGCATCAAATCGGTGGGCTCGCTGATCGACTACACGCCGCGCTATCCGGACACCGTGTTCGCCAATGCCATGTGGTACTTCCGCCCGATCCTCAATGCGGCAATCGCCGATGTCGCAGCCGGCAAGCCGGTCGGCAAGAACTACACCCTTTATGGCCTGATGAAGGAAGGCGGCAGCGATATCGTCTTCGTCAAGGGGGTGGCACCGGCCGACGCCGAAGCTGCGATGGAAGCCAAGCGGGCGGAAATAAAGGCTGGCACCTTCGAAGTCCCGAAGATGATGGACGAGCCGAAGTAGTTCGACCGATGCGCCGTGACGCGACCGACCTGGCACAGGCGATCAGGAATGGCAGCCTGACCTCTGTCGAAGCGATGCAGGCCTCGCTTGCCTCGGCGGGGGACCATAAAACCCTCGGCACTATTGCTCATCTCGACGAAGCGGTGGGCATGGCGTCGGCCGAAGCCATGAATCAAGAACGGCGCTCGGAGCCGGGCCGCTTTGCAGCCCGGCCGTTTGCCGGCGTGCCGACGCTGGCGAAGGATCTGGGGGGGCCTTTCGAAGGCTTGCCGGTAACGGCCGGGTCCCGTCTCTTCGAAAGAGCGGGCAGCGAGCCGGATTCGGATCTCGCCAACCGTTTCCGCCAAGCGGGTCTCTGCCTGTTCGGGGTGACGACAAGCCCGGAATTCGGCCTTTCGCTGGCGAGCGAACCGGCGGCTGGGCCGATCTGCCGCAACCCGCTCGATCCGGCGCGCACGCCCGGCGGTTCCTCCGGCGGCGCAGCGGCGGCGGTCGCAGCCGGCATTGTAGCGATTGCCCACGCAACGGATGCCGGCGGTTCCATCCGCGTGCCAGCGGCGTGCTGCGGTCTTGTCGGCCTGAAGCCAAGCCGCGGCGCCATGCCCGCCGGCCCGTCCTTCGGCAATCATCTCGGCGGCATCGCCAGCGAACTTGCCGTCTGTCGCTCGGTGCGGGATACAGCGCTGATTTTCGATACGCTGCATGGTAAGGCAAAGGGACCATTCCCCGATCCGGAGACCGTCGCGGATAGAGGTGGCCGGTTGCGGGTCGGCCTGCTGGCAGAGACCGGCTCAAAATATCCGACGGACAGTAAGCGGCTCGAAACAATCATGGATGCTGCGCGCACGCTGGAGGCGGATGGACATCAGATCGTCCCGCTCGGCTGGGCCGAATTCGAGCAAAGCGTCGATGCCAGCAGTCGCGCGCTCGGCGACATCATCGCAGTCAATCTCGCTTCCTTCATCGATACGCTCGAGCTCGATATTTCACGCGCCGAACCTTTGACCCAGGCATTCATTGAACGCGGGCATGCGCTCACAGGACCGACACTCTGGGCTTCGCTGAATGGCGCCGTGCACACCAGCCGCGCGCTTTGGATTATCTTCGACAGGGTCGATTGCCTGTTGATGCCGATGCTTGCGAAGGCGCCCCTCGCGATCGGGTCATTTCCGTTCGATCATGGCGATACCGAGCTGCAGCTTGAGCGGATGGCTGCCTTTGCTCCACTTGCCTCTCTCGCCAATATTTCAGGATTTCCGGCCTTGACCCTGCCCTTTGGAACCGATGCGGACGGCTTGCCCCTGCCGGTCCAGATCATGGCTCCGATGGGCCACGAGCCGCTTTTGCTGTCGATCGCCGCACGATTGGAGGCCGAGGAACGCTGGCAGCATCGTTTTCCCGTGGCAGGGCTTGCAGCATGACAATTCCGGTTCTCGAAATCGAAGGCGTCAGCAAGCGCTTCGGCACTAATCTGGCCAATGACGACATCTCGCTGACGCTTGCCAAGGGCGAAATCGTAGCCCTGCTTGGCGAAAACGGCGCGGGCAAGACCACGCTGATGAGCATCCTCTTCGGTCATTATATGCCGGATGCCGGCCGGATTCTGATCGACGGTGCCGAACTCCCGCAGGGCAAGCCTCGCGCCGCGATCCGCGCAGGCGTCGGCATGGTCCACCAGCATTTCTCGCTGGCGCCCAATCTGACCGTTCTCGAAAACGTCATGACCGGTACGGAAAAGCTCTGGTCCTGGCGTTCGGGCACATCCTTCGCGCGGAAAAAGCTTCTCGCCATTTCTGAACGCTTTGGCCTCAAGGTCGATCCGGACGCGCGTCTTGGAGACCTGTCGGTCGGCGAGAAGCAGCGCGTCGAGATCCTCAAGGCGCTCTATAACGACGCCCGCATCCTGATCCTAGACGAGCCAACGGCGGTACTGACCAATATCGAGGCCGAAAAGTTATTCACGACGCTGAAGGAAATGGCCCGCCAAGGCCTGTCGCTGATCTTCATCTCCCACAAGCTCGATGAGGTGATGGCTGCGGCCGACCGTATCGTCGTCTTGCGCAGCGGCAAGATGGTTGCCGAACGCAAGGCATCCGAAACCAGCAAGGCCGAACTCGCCGAGCTGATGGTCGGCCGCCGCGTAACGCGGCCGGTACGCGAGCCATCGACGCCCGGCACGGTTGCGCTGGAGGCCGCCGATGTCACGGTGAAGATCGACGGCGTCGAGCGGCTGAAGTCCGTCAGCTTCCATCTGCGCGAAGGCGAAATCCTCGGCATCATCGGTGTCTCGGGCAATGGCCAGGCGGCGCTGGCGCATCTTCTCTCCGGCACGATCTCGCGCTCATCCGGCGATCTCCTGCTTTTCGGGGAACCTATCGGCAATCTGGGCGTGGGCGATGTCGTCAATGCCGGCATTGGCCGCATCCCGGAAGACCGCAACGAGGAAGGCGTGATCGGCGAAATGGCGATCTGGGAAAATGCCGTGCTGGAGCGCGTTTCCTCGCCGGCGTTTTCGCAACGTGGACTTGTGAACCGCGGGGCCGGCATGGCCTTTGCCAAGGAGATCATCGACCAATTCGACGTCCGCGGCGGCAGCCCTGCAAGCCGCGCGCGGCTGCTTTCGGGCGGCAATATGCAAAAGCTTATCCTCGGCCGCAATCTGCACCGGCGCCCGCGCATCCTGATCGCCGCCCAGCCGGCGCGCGGCCTCGATGAAGGTGCGGTGGCAGCCGTGCATGCGCGTCTTCTAGAGGCTCGCCGGCAAGGGACCGCTGTGCTTTTGATCTCGGAGGATCTGGACGAGGTGATCGCGCTTGCCGATCGCATCCAAGCGGTCGTGGGCGGCAGGCTTTCGCCACCCGTCGAAGCGGAAGTCGCGGATGCACGCGAACTCGGACTGATGATGGCCGGCGAATGGCAGCAATCCCCAGAGGCCGATCATGCGGTTTGAGCGTCGCGAGCATCGTCCACTTTATCTCCTCGTCCTGACGCCGCTGCTCGCCGTGGTCGCAGCGCTGGCACTCTCCGGCATTTTGATCGCGATTGCCGGTGCACCGGTATTCGAGGCCTATTTGCGCATCCTAACGGGCGCCTTCGGCTCGCGGCTTTCGGCAACCGAGACATTGACGCGGGCCACGCCGCTGATGCTAACCGGGCTTGCGGCCGCCGTCGCCTTCCGGGCAAGGCTCTGGAACATCGGCGCCGAGGGTCAGTTCTATCTTGGTGCCATCGCGGTTGCCGCAGCGAGTGCCAAGCTGTTTGGCAATCTCCCCGCTCCCGCTCTTATTCCCTTGCTGCTGCTTGTCGGTGCCGTCGCAGGCATGGTCCTGATCCTCATTCCGCTGTGGCTGCGCCTGCGCTTTTCGGTCGATGAGGTCGTGACCAGTCTGCTCATGAACTTCGTCGTCCTGCTCTTCGTCTCGATGCTGATCGACGGGGTGCTCAAGGATCCCCTCGCTTTCGGCTGGCCGCAGTCGCAATCGGTCAGCGATCACGCCATGCTGCCGAAGCTGGTTGCCCGCTCTCGCCTGCATATCGGACTTGCGATCGCGATTGCGCTGGCGATCATCGTCCATTTCATCCAGTCGCGCACCGTGTTCGGCATGCAATCGCGCGCCGCCGGGCTCAATCCGGCCGGCGCTGTTTTCGCCGGCGTTCAGCTTGGCAGAACGCTGGTGAAGGTCGCCTGCCTGTCGGGTGGGCTTGCGGGCCTCGCGGGAGCGATCGAGGTCATGGGCGTCAAGGGCTATGTGACGACCGACCTGTCGCCCGGTTTCGGCTATTCCGGCATCGTTGTCGCGATGCTTGCCAACCTCAATCCACTCGGCGTCGTCTTCGCCGCCATTTTCACGGCTATGATGTTCGTGGGCGCGGATGGCATGAGCCGTGGTCTCGGCATCCCGACCTATATCGCCGATGTCACGGTGGCGCTGTCGCTGCTGACGATGCTGATCGCATTGTTCTTTACCCAATACAGGATCCGGCGATGATGCAACTGTTCGACATCATCGCCTCCGCCGGGCTCTGGGCGGCAATCTTGCGGATCGCCACGCCGCTGATTTTTGGCACGCTCGGCGCACTGCTCTGTGAACGGGCTGGCGTGCTCAATCTCGGCATCGAAGGCATCATGACCATCGGCGCGATGATCGGCTGGCTTTCCGTCTATCACGGCGCCGATCTCTGGACCGGCCTGCTGATCGCCGCGGTGGTCGGCGGGGTCTTCGGCCTGCTGCATGCGGGCCTGACGGTATCGCTGGGCCTCTCCCAGCATGTCTCCGGTCTTGGCGTCACGCTGTTTGCCTCCAGCTTCAGCTATTATGTCTTCCGGCTGATCGTGCCGCTTGCCAATACCCCGCCCACCATCGTGCCGTTCCAGCCGATCGCCATTCCTGGCCTCTCGACGCTGCCCTTCATCGGGCCGGCCTTCTTCACGCAGACGGCGCCGACCTATCTCGCGATCGCCATTGCCCTGCTGATGGCCTACATCATCTTCCGCACACCCGTCGGGCTTGCGATCCGCATGACCGGCGAAAATCCGCATGCGGCGGAAGCACAGGGTGTCAATCCGATGAAGGTGCGCTATGGCGCGGTTATTGCTGGAAGCGCGCTCATGGGAATGGGCGGCGCCTTCCTGACATTGTCGGCGTTCAACAGCTTCTTTCCCACCATGGTGCAGGGACGCGGATGGATCTGCATCGCGCTCGTTGTCTTCGCCTCCTGGCGGCCGGGTCGCGCGCTGTTCGGTGCCCTGCTCTTCGCCTTTTTCGATGCCTTCCAGCTTCGGCTGCAAACCGCGCTGAGCGGGCTCGTGCCCTATCAGCTTTTTCTGATGACTCCCTATATTCTTTCCATCGCCGCGCTTGCCGTCATGGCCCGCCGTGCCCGCGTCCCGCAGGCGCTGATGCAACCCTATCGCCGCGGCGAACGTTGAAACCGCTCGCATCCAATGAGGCTCCGATGTTCGATCTGATCGTCAGAAATGCAAATCTCGCCGATGGCCGAACCAGCATCGATATCGGCATCCAGGGTGGCAGGATCATCGCTGTCGAGCGCAATCTCCAGGCGCAAGCGGGGGAAGAAATCGACGCAGCCGGCCGGCTGGTCAGTCCTCCTTTCGTCGATCCGCATTTCCACATGGACGCCACCCTGTCGCTCGGACTGCCGCGCATGAACGTATCCGGCACCCTGCTCGAGGGCATCGCGCTCTGGGGAGAGCTGCGCCCGATCGTGACGAAGGAGGAACTGGTCGATCGTGCGCTGCGCTATTGCGATCTGGCGGTGACGCAGGGGCTGCTCTTCATCCGCAGTCATGTCGATACTAGCGATCCCAGACTGGTGACCGTCGAGGCGATGATCGAGGTTCGCGAAAAGGTCGCGCCCTATATCGATCTGCAGCTGGTCGCCTTCCCCCAGGACGGTTATTACCGCTCGCCGGGCGCGATCGACGCGCTCAACCGTGCCCTCGATATGGGAGTCGATATCGTCGGCGGCATTCCCCACTTCGAACGGACGATGGGCGAAGGTACGGCTTCGGTCGAGGCGCTCTGCCGCATCGCCGCCGATCGCGGCCTGCCGGTCGACATGCATTGCGACGAAACCGACGATCCGCTCTCGCGCCATATCGAGACGCTGGCCGCGGAAACCATCCGCTTCGGCCTGCAGGGACGCGTCGCCGGCTCGCATCTGACCTCGATGCATTCGATGGACAACTACTACGTCTCCAAGCTGATCCCGCTGATGGCGGAGGCGCGGATCAACGTGATCCCCAATCCCTTGATCAACATCATGCTGCAAGGCCGGCACGACACCTATCCGAAGCGCCGCGGCATGACCCGCGTGCGCGAATTGATGGATGCCGGTCTCAATGTCTCCTTCGGGCACGATTGCGTCATGGATCCCTGGTACTCGATGGGATCGGGCGACATGCTGGAGGTCGGCCACATGGCGATCCACGTCGCGCAGATGGCCGGCATCGAGGACAAGAAGAAGATCTTCCATGCGCTGACGGTCAACTCGGCAAAGACGATGGGCCTTGAAGGCTATGGCCTGGAAATCGGCTGCAACGCAGACCTCGTCATCCTCCAGGCGCAGGATACGCTGGAAGCGCTGCGGCTGAAGCCGAACCGGCTCGCGGTCATCCGGCGCGGCAAGGTCATCGCCCGTTCGGCACCGCGCATCGGCGAGCTTTTCCTCGATGGGCGTCCTGCAAAGGTCGATGGCGGCCTGGATTACGCTCCTCGCCATTGAGATGCCGGCCGGCACAATTCAGACGCCGCGCTTGTTGCTCCGGAGCAGGACGTGCAGTTGCGGCCGAACACGGCCCTCGAGCCACCGGTCCCCCGTTACCTTGTCGCCCAGCCAGAGAATTCGGTCCATGATGGCGTCGATATCGAGCCTGCATCACCGTCATCGGGTGGCGACGGGTGTGATTGCCAGACTGGAGGGCCACCAGCGTGCTGGATGACAAGCGGGAAGAGATCATCGGCACGACGATCAACAGATATTACCTGACGCGAACTCGTCCGGCAGTTTCGCAGTTGGTCGGGGATGTGCAAACGAACTGCATGTCGGCTGGGCTCAAACCGAAGCGATCAAGCGTATCTACGAAGAACACCGAATAATTTTCTTCGACGAAGGCCTGGCTCCAGATCGTGGAATTAAGGTTCGTTAGGTAAGCGAAGTAGGTGACGTACGGCTGCGCAACGTCCAACGTTCGTGCCGAAATCACAACAAGAGACTTGGGGGACTATATGGTTGACGAGGTTGCAAATGACGCGGAGAAGGCCAGGATTGAGGCGTTGTTTCGCAAGCCAGTGCCTTGGTACAACGATCCCAAAACTCTTCGAACGTTTGTGATGATTGGCGCGATCATCGGCGCCCTCCTCCATCTTTATTTTAGGTATCGTTAACACACTCATGCCCGCCTTGATGGGAATCGAACCAACCACCCTGCTGCTACGAAACCTTTCGGTGGCCCCACCGGAACGTAGCCGGGATCAAATTGCCTGCGAGGTAAAATCGTCATTTGCGACCTCATTTGGTTAAGGGCACTGCATTCACGTCTAAAAGTTCACTTCCGTGATAGATTAGACTCACGCTTAGAGCATGCGGCTTCCCGAACCATCCGCCCAGGCGACCGAAGGATTTCGAGCAAGGTTCTGCGTGGGAGGGACAAAACGCAGCCATTTCCGTGATCGCCGGCGGAAAGTTGGGTTGGGTCCTTTGTGCTAGCTGCTCAAAACCATTCTTTTTTAGAATGTCGATGGCCGCACTTACTGATGTCGACCGAGCGAGCACTCTCGTTAAGCAGACGTTGATGAGCAGCGATCCGCTAAAGTCCTCCCATCTGAGTACCTCGTCATCAGTTGAAATCACGCATGAGAGACGGTCGGGCCGAGTCTTGATCGTCCAAATGAGCGGAAGTGGGAGTCCGCCCATCTTTCTTAAACTTCTGAAATCTCCGATCCTCGTTTGAACCGCCCACTGATCGTCGCTTTCTGAAACTTCATTGTAAGAACGCAGGTACAGTGATGCCGCGACTCCGAAGAAGGTACACGTCACCACGACAATAACCAGCGTCAACAATGTCCTCATGGACTGCGAGTACCCCTGATCGAGATCAACCTGAGCTTGACAGGGTGCCTATTTCCGGCGGGCCTTATCGTTCGGTTGTGCGTATAGTAAGATTTTACTTTGACGCGAGCAAAGACGAAATTGCAACCTCATTTCACTTGGCCGAATGCCAGGCTCCGCCTCAAACTTGCGGTCACTATGATATTGTCCGACCTACCTTAGCCCAAAGATCGGCCTTCCTTTTCGAAGCCCGTCCTCGCGGCCGTCGCAGCCCCAGAAAGGCCCATGAATCATGTAGCTTGATGCCCACAAACGTGTTGTTCTTTACCCGGGTTATTCAACAGATCAGCAAAACCCCACTTCGACGGAAACGCAGCTCGATCTCGGTAAAGAATTCATGGCGCGGCATGGTTGGCACTTGGCCGACACATTCGTTGATGCTGGCGTCAGCGGTTCGTCATTCGAAACGAGGCCCGGGCTTCAAGCGGCGCTGGCCGGATTGAACAGCGGAGTCTACGACGTTTTTCTCTGCCTGACGCTCGATCGGCTTCCCGCGATCTGGAGCATAGTGCGCGCGTCTTGAAAGTTCTCCATTTTTACGATGTCGAGCTTTGGACCGTCCATGGTGCCGCGGCGGTCTCGTCGATGGAATTGGGGTTACGAGCAGTTCTCAATCATGAGGTGCTTGAACAGGTACGCTACCGACCGCGCGAAGGCATGAAAACGGTGGCGAAGCATGGCAGAGTGCCAGGTGGCCTTTGCTACGGTTACAGGGTACGGCGGGGGTTCGACGACGACGGCAACCCGGTTCGCGTGCGCTCGATCGATCCTGATGAGGCGGCGACGATCGTTTGGATTTTTAAGGAGTACGCGAAAGGTTTGAGCCCGGTCAGGATCACCGACGAACTCAACGCGCGCGGGATACCCGGACCGCGCGGCCGTGCGTGGCAAGGGACTGCTATCGGCGGTCATCGCAATCGTGGCAGCGGCATTCTCAACAATCAGGCCTATATCGGACTGATCGTCTTTAACCGCCTCGCCTACCGGAAAAATCCTGCAACCGAACATCGGGTGTCAGGGGAGAATGCCGCGGAGCTGCATGTCGTCCAGGAGGTTCCGTCACTCAGAATCATCGACGATACCCTTTGGCAAGAAATTAAGAGGCGGCAAGCGAACTGGCGCGCGGGGATGCGGAGCAGTCGAGTGTTTCCGGGGTATTCCGGGCCCACGACATGATGACATGCTAGCTAGTGCGCGTGCGTGCCAAGAATCGGCGTCATCATCTTGACGTGCGCGTCGATCCGCTCGAGCACCTTTATCGGAACGACCCCGCGCTCCGGCAGCGACCACCAGGTTTGGTTCACCCGCTCAACGGTTTCGGTCACCGCTTTGAGAACGGCAGCCTCCGGCAAGCGCGCACGATTAGCGAAGGCTTTCCATCGTCGCACGTTCATCGCCTTGAAGGAGCGCTCGCCAGCTAGCGACAGCGCCATGGCATCTGCCGGGATATAAGGAATGGTAGAGAGTACATCATAGACCGGCGCGAGCTCCGGCTTGTCGCCCGCCCCGCGATAGATCAGTGACCAGTTCTTCAGGTGCATGTCGCCATTGCCGGTGACGGCAGCCAGAGCCAGCCGGCGGACGAATTCGAGCGCGGCTGCGGAGGAGACCGCAACGCCAAGGGCTGCTGCGATATCGTGATAGGCTGCACCTTCGTATTTGCGCGAAGGATAAACGCCGAAGACCTGCGCGAAATCCTCAATATGTATCCGTTCAGCGCCAGCGCTGCGATCGAAGCGTTTGACGAGCAGGACTTTTCCATCGAAGAGCGTCTTGAATTCTTCCGGAATGCTTTCGAATTCCGATTGCTCGACAAGCTCGCGTTCCGGCACGTCCATGCCGATTGCTTCGGCCAAAGCGAGATTGGCATATTCATTCTCCGAGACGCCAGGAAACGATGTCGACGGAAACTTGGCGATGTACGAGCCTTGCTCGTCTCCCAACGGCAGGGTCAGGCCGCCGCCTTTGCCTGTGTTCTTGATGACTGAAAGCTTCATCTGCACGCCGGCGAGCGAAAACCGGGCCTTCGGTTTCGGACGTGACGAATCCTCGAGCGGAGGAGCTGCACCTTTGCTGGGCACGATGCGGACAGCACCCGGCAGATCCGACCCGAGTGCGATGAGCAGATCGAAATCGTTACCGGCGCGAACGCTGCCAGCGTGGTGCTTCTCCATCGCCTCGCGCAGCTTGTCCTCTGGAAGAAGATTCGCGAAAAACGCCGGCAAGGCTCTGGCGACAGGCTTGGGATCTTTACGCAAACCTCCGGTGACCGCGCGGAAGGACAGGCTCAGCACGGGCAAACCGCCCGCCGCGCGATAGCTTTCCTCGAAACTGAACGCATTGAAGTCGCCAGGCGTCCTGACAATCGTGCCGACCTTGAGATCGTTCAGCAGTACCTCAAGCGATGAGATTGATCTTGGATCGAGATACGCCTCAGGCATCGGCATCACCATCGGGGCTGGCGACGAAGGCAGGCAAATCGTCGCCGTCATCATGTGGCCGCGTTAGTGCATCGACCGCCGGAACCATCGCCTGCGGAATGAGCATCAGTTCGAGACCGAGCGCGCGCGCAATGTTGATCAGGGTCGTCGTGCGGGCAGCGCTGCTTCCGGCTTCGATCTCGCGGTAGCGTGGACGCGAGATACCTGCCATATCGGCGACCTGCTCTTGAGTAAGTCCCAATCCCTTGCGCGTCGTCTTCAAAAGCCGACCGATTTTCAGAAGCGCTTCAGACTCCGGTTTCATGTGATACCTAAACTTATCATTCGCTCTCAGATGATACCTATAAATATCATTTCCATTCGGTTTTCAAGAGATGTGATAAGTATGCGGATCATTAAATATGTAAAAGATCCGTTTAAAGATCATACGCATAGCTAACCGTCGATTGAAGCGCCAAGAGACCTCGCCCAACATACATTTTTTGTTAAAGGCCGCCTTCTATTCCCGCTCGCCCTCGGCAATGCGGTCGAGAGAAATGGAATGAGCATGCCCAAACAAGATCTTCATCACGTCATTTTCAGCGAAAAATCTCGGAGTTTGCGAGGTGCGTATCGCGCCAATCGCATCAAAGAGTGCTAGAGAACGTCCGTCCCTATTTGATCAGCCTGATCATCTACCGCAAGCCGCCACCGATCCTGAATGGCCGCATCGACTGTACGACGATCGGACAGGTCTGCGGGATCGAAGGCGAATTGACGGCAGAACTGAAGAAGCAGCTCCGACCAGGCTTGGATGCGACCATCCGATGCCTCGGCGCACCGCCGGCCGCCGAAGGCGTTCGGCCCACAAAGTCCACCACTCGAGCAAGCAAGGCAACGGCGACAAAGGCGCCAGCTACCGCCTCCTCCACCAGAAAGCCAAAACGCGCTGCGGCTGACGGCACCTTTGCTCAACCGGCCTCCGCACCGCGGGGGCCTGCACCGAAACCAATCAGCCCGTTTCCGGAACCATTGTTTGAAGCAACCGAGGACCCGGCAAGTTTTGGTGCCATAAAAGGCTTGCTGCCTCATGCGCCACATAACTTACGAGATATTCTCGCGACCCATATCCTAAAACAGACCGGGTCCTACGAGCAGGCCAGTTATGCAATCCAGGACACGCCTGACGTGGTGCAACAACACTACGCTCGCTTGCTGCCGCAAGAGAAGGCGGCACTCGCAGCGAAAATTCTGAACCAGGTCTGGGAAGCCGCATAGCATGCCGGTTGACGATCAAGTGTGGAAATGTTTTCTGCACCTGACGGTGGCGGGTGGTTACGCCTTGAAAGGAATTGAACTGACGGCCCGTGATTGGGATGCGGTTAAAACCTCTATCCAAAACCTGGCGCCCAGGATGCTGTAATATTGTCTTAAAAGGCTTTTGTAATAGCAGCGGAGTCCACTTTATCACTGCGAAGATCATTCCATTACGGTCATGAACGCCGGTACTTGTTGTTCGAAGAATTTCGAAAACGAGGCAATGCGCGGTGGCAGCGCCTGGTATGGGGGGTAATATAGGGTCAGCCACAAGTCCGGCGGCGACCAGTTCCGCAGGACATGGACCAGCCTTCCCGTGTGCAGATGCTCGGCCACATGAAACCTCGGGAGCATGGCAACCCCGGCCCCTTCAGCAGCCATATCGGCCAGAACACCTCCATTGTTGGCACTGAACGTGCGGCCCGCCGATATCGTCGCACTGCCGCCGCCGTCCGACAAGGACCAAGTCTCCCGTTTGCTTTCGCCACTGTAGGCAAGGCAATCGTCGAGTGTCAGCTCATTGGGATGTTCCATTTCTTCAAATCGACTTCCTGGCGCAGCAACGAGAATGCGGCGCACGACGCTGATCTTCCGCCAGATCGTGAACTTGTCCGATGGAGCGGCAGAGATGCGGATCGCGAGATCGTAGTCGTCATCGATGATGTTTACGAGACCGTCCGTCAGGGAGATTTCGAAAGTGATCTTCGGATAGCGCTCCCTGAAGCCCGACAAGATAGGGGGCAGGATTTGCTGACCGAACCAGGTCGGTGCACTGATCCGAAGCCGACCGTGATCGGCCTTGTGGGTGTTCATCACATCTTTGCGGGCATTTTCGAGCGCCTGTACCGCGGGTTGTATCTGGGCAGCAAAAATCGCGCCGTCGGTCGTGAGCGAGACCTGCCGCGTCGTCCGGACAAAGAGCTGTACGCCGAGGTCTTCTTCCAGGGCGGCGATTGCACGCGTGACAGCTGCGGGTGTCATGTCCAGTTCGCGCGCGACCTGGGCAAAGTTCCGCTTTTCGGCAGCCAGCAGAAACGTTCGGAGGGCCTTGTAGTCATTCATTCGATTATTTCACCTACCGCAATTCATTCGCAAGTTTTATTGCAATTCCGAGCGCTGATCAACTGGGGTAGTTTTCTAATCACACCAGACAAACGAAGTCAGCCACCGAAGGGCAACCATCATGATCAACGAAATCAACGGACTGCATCACATCACGTCGATGGCATCTGACGCCCGTCAGAACAACACGTTTTTCACCGACACCCTGGGGCTACGCCGCGTAAAGAAGACCGTGAACTTCGACGATCCGAACGTCTACCACCTCTACTACGGCGACGAGGCTGGTACCCCCGGCACTGTCATGACCTACTTCCCATTCCCGGACGTGATGCGCGGCAGACCAGGCGTTGGCGAAGTGAGCGAGACGCAGTTCGCAGTCCCGAAAGGCTCCCTCTCCTTCTGGCAGGATCGTCTGACCGCTAAGGGAGCCGGCCTTCTCGAAGCCGACACCACCTTCGGTGCCAACCGCCTGCGGTTCAACGGTCCGGACGGTGAAGGTCTTGCCCTGATCGAAACGGCAGACGACGCCCGCACTGCGTGGAACGGATCCGGCATCGCCGACAGCGTCGCCATCCGTGGTTTCTCCGGCGCGCGTTTCCGCCTGCACGACACAGCCGCCACCGCCGAACTGCTCGGGTTCATGGGCTACCAGCGCGCCGAGACGGAAGGTGATGTCACCCGCTTTATTATCCCAGGCGGAAACGGCGCCGACACGATCGACCTCGAGGCGCTTTCCCAGACTCCTTTTGCACGACAGGGAGCAGGCTCGGTCCACCACATCGCCTTTGCCGTCGAGAACCGCGCCAAGCAGCTCGAAGTCCGAAAGGCGCTGATGGACACGGGCTACCAGGTCACTCCTGTGATTGACCGCGACTACTTCTGGGCGATCTACTTTCGTACCCCGGGAGGCGTGCTATTCGAAATCGCCACCAACGAACCCGGTTTCGACCGTGACGAAGACACCGCGCACCTTGGCGAGGTTCTGAAATTGCCGGCCCGCTACGAGCCTTACCGTGCCCAGATCGAGGCTGGGCTTACGCCACTTGCAGCCTAATGTTCCAACCAGGTCGCTTTCCGACAATCCAGTGTCCCAACGTTCAAGACGCGGAGCGATCCCTGCCCCATTGCCTATCGTCAACCCAACGAAAAGGAAACACGAGATGTCTAACAAGCTTCAGGTCCTGACCCCCCAGAACAGCCAGATCATCTTCATCGACCAGCAGCCGCAGATGGCCTTCGGTGTCCAGTCGATCGACCGCCAGACCCTGAAAAACAACGTTGTGGGCCTTGCCAAAGCAGCAAAAATTTTCAACATCCCGACCACGATCACGACCGTCGAGACGGACTCTTTTTCTGGCAACACCTTCCCTGAACTGCTCGCCGTCGTCCCCGACAACGACATTCTCGAGCGCACCTCGATGAACTCGTGGGATGATCAGAACGTCCGCGATGCACTTGCCGAGAACGCCGCCAACGGCCGCAAGAAGATCGTCGTTGCTGGCCTGTGGACCGAGGTCTGCAACACCACCTTCGCACTCTCCTGCATGAACGACACCGACTATGAGATCTACATGGTCGCAGATGCTTCCGGCGGCACCTCGATCGATGCACACAAATACGCCATGGACCGCATGGTTCAGGCAGGTGTCGTTCCGGTCACGTGGCAGCAGGTTCTGCTCGAATGGCAGCGAGACTGGGCACGCAAAGAAACCTACGACGCGGTTACCTCATTGGTGAAGGAGCATTCCGGTGCCTACGGCATGGGCATCGACTACGCAGTCACGCACGTTCACGGCGGCTCCGAGCGGGTCAGCCATGGCAAGCGGATCGGGCCGAACCCCGCGAAGTAAAGCCTGCATCGCTCCGGCAGGACGCCACCTGCCGGAGCGAATTGCTTCCCCCAAGCGAAGGTCTCCTCATGAAAATCTATCTCCTGTCACTCGGTGCCGGCCTCCTGGTGGGCGTGATCTACAGCCTGCTCAATGTCCGCTCGCCTGCCCCCCCGGTCGTGGCTCTCATCGGGCTGCTCGGGATCCTTGTCGGCGAGCAGATCGTGCCGCTGGCAAAAAGCATCTGGGCTCGCGAGCCTGCTGCCCTTTCCTGGCTTCATCAGGTAAAGCCGCACATGTTCGGTCCCCTCCCGAAAGGCGGGCTGAACGTGGTGGAGGCGACCTCCCCCCGCGAAGATCCGACCTCGGGGAAAAGCTGATGACGACGCGCCGCACCTTCCTGGGCGCAGCTTCGAGCCTCGCCTTTTCAAATCTGTTTTCACCGGCCAATGCCGCCGATCCCATCAAGACCGGAGCCGCTTCCATGCACGCAGACATCGTTCTTCACAACGGATTGATCACGACGCTTGATCGCGCAAATCCGAACGCCACTGCGATCGCCGTCAAGGACGGTCTATTCATGGACGTGGGCACCGACAGGGAAATCATGGCGCTCGCCGGACCGGACACGAAAATTGTCGACCTCAAGGGCAAGCGCGTGCTGCCGGGCCTGATCGACAACCATACCCACGTCGTGCGCGGTGGTCTCAACTTCAACATGGAGCTCCGCTGGGACGGCGTCCGCTCGCTCGCCGATGCGATGGATATGCTGAAGCGGCAGGTCGCCATCACGCCTGCCCCACAATGGGTGCGTGTGGTCGGTGGATTCACCGAGCACCAGTTCGCCGAAAAGCGCCTGCCGACGATCGACGAGATCAATGCTGCCGCACCCGATACGCCGGTCTTCCTGTTGCACCTCTACGACCGCGCATTGCTCAACGGCGCTGCCCTTCGCGCCGTCGGCTACACGAGGGACACACCGAACCCGCCAGGTGGAGAAATCACCCGCGATGCCAACGGCAATCCGACGGGGCTGCTGCTCGCCAAGCCGAATGCGGGCATTCTTTATTCGACTCTCTCCAAGGGGCCGAAGCTTCCTTTCGAATACCAGGTCAATTCCACCCGCCACTTTATGCGGGAACTCAACCGGCTGGGCATTACCGGGGTTATCGACGCGGGCGGCGGCTTCCAGAACTATCCGGACGACTACGCGGTCATTCAAAAGTTGTCGGACGAAGACCAGCTCACAGTGCGTCTCGCCTATAACCTGTTCACGCAGAAGCCGAAGGAAGAGAAGCAGGACTTCCTCAACTGGACGCAGTCAGTCAAGTACAAGCAGGGCAACGACTATTTCCGCCACAACGGTGCGGGGGAGATGCTGGTCTTCTCCGCTGCGGACTTCGAAGATTTTCGCCAGCCCCGCCCGGATATGCCGCCCGAAATGGAAGGCGAACTGGAAGAGGTTGTTCGGGTGCTGGCCGAAAACCGCTGGCCCTGGCGTCTTCACGCCACCTATGACGAAACGATCAGCCGTTCGCTCGACGTTTTCGAGAAGGTCAACAAGGATATCCCGCTCGAAGGCCTGAACTGGTTCTTCGACCATGCCGAGACGATCTCCGACCGCTCGATCGACCGCATCGCAGCACTCGGCGGCGGCATCGCCACGCAGCATCGCATGGCCTATCAGGGCGAATATTTCGTCGAGCGATACGGTCAGGGCGTCGCAGAAGCGACGCCGCCGATCAGACGCATGCTCGACAAGGGTGTCAATGTCTCGGCCGGCACGGATGCGACGCGCGTCGCCTCCTATAATCCCTGGGTCTCGCTTTCATGGATGGTGACCGGCAAGACCGTCGGCGGCATGCAGCTATATCCCCGCGCCAATTGCCTCGACCGTGAAACGGCACTGCGCATGTGGACCGAAAAGGTTACCTGGTTCTCCAACGAGGAAGGCAAGAAGGGCCGGATCGAGAAGGGCCAGTTCGCCGATCTCGTCGTGCCGGATAAGGACTTTTTCTCTTGCTCGGAAGACGAGATTTCATTCCTGACATCGGATCTCACCATGGTCGGCGGCAAGATCGTCTACGGTGCCGGCGACTTCAAGCCGCTCGACGAAAACGACGTGCCGCCCGCCATGCCTGACTGGTCGCCGGTGCGCAACTTCGGCGGCTATGCTGCCTGGGGCGAGCCGGAAGGCGCCGGCAAACGTTCACTTCGTCGCGCGGCGATATCGTCATGCGGGTGCGCCAGCGATTGCGGCGTGCATGGCCACGACCACGCCCGCGCCTGGACCTCGAAACTGCCGATCGCTGACCTTAAGGGCTTCTTCGGTGCGCTTGGTTGCTCGTGCTGGGCGGTGTGAAGAAGGATATTTAATTGCGATAATCGCAATTAAATCGAAAGTATTGATGCAATTGTTGGCGGCAATCTTTCCGGCCAATATCGCTCCACCAGCCGCAATCAACGCCGATCGGTTCAACCGGGCCAATATTATAGGAGCAGACATGATTGACCATTCTCCATCCTCAAATCTCAACAGCGGTGCTCTTGCGGGAATCGTTGCCGCGCCTGCGACGCGGGTCGTCGCGCTTCTCGCGCTCTGTGCGGCCTATATCCAGGGACCGCTCAACAAGATCTTCGATTTCAACGGCGCACTGGCAGAAATGGAGCATTTCGGCCTGCATCCGGCCGGGTTCTTCGCGGTGGCAGTCATCACCTTCGAGCTTGCCGCCTCGGCCATGGTCGTGTCGGGCTTCCTGCGTTGGATCGGGGCGCTGGCTTTGGCAATCTTCACGTTGCTCGCAACCTTCATCGCTCTCCGGTTCTGGGAAATGCCTGATGGCATGGACCGTATGATGGCCACCAATGCCTTCTTCGAACATCTCGGTCTCGCCGGCGCCTTCATCATCGTCGCAACAATGGATCTGACAAAGGTAGCACGCAAATGAGCGCCGCAAAATTCTCCGGGGGCAGCTTCGCTCCCCTTGCACAGCCGGTCTTTGCAGTCCTCTGGGCCGCCACCGTCCTCGGAAATACCGGAAGCTTCATGCGCGACGTCGCAAGTTCCTGGCTGATGACTGATCTGTCCGCCTCGCCGGCGGCGGTCGCGTTGGTTCAGGCTGCCGGAACCCTGCCGATCTTCCTCCTGGCCATACCGGCGGGCGTCCTCACCGACATTCTCGATCGTCGCAAGTTCCTGATCGCAGTTCAGGTGCTGCTCGCCTCCGTCAGTATCACACTGATGGTTCTTGCCCACACCGGGATGCTCTCTGTCAGCGCCCTGATCGGCCTGACCTTCCTCGGCGGCATCGGTGCGGCGCTGATGGGACCGACTTGGCAGGCGATCGTGCCTGAACTGGTTCAGCGCCAAGACGTCAAAAGCGCGGTCGCGCTCAACTCTCTGGGCATCAACATTGCCCGGTCGATCGGACCGGCGACCGGCGGCCTGCTGCTTGCCGCGTTCGGTGCGGCGATTACCTACGCGGCCGATGTCGCGAGCTATATCGTGGTCATTGCCGCCTTGATGTGGTGGCCACGAGCGAAGAACGCTAATGACGCGCTTGCCGAAGGTTTCCTCGGCGCCTTCCGCGCCGGTCTTCGCTACACCCGTGCCAGCCGCCCGCTGCATGTGGTGCTGCTGCGTGCCGCCATCTTCTTCGCTTTTGCAAGTGCGGTATGGGCTCTGCTGCCGCTTGTCGCCCGGCAAATGCTCGGTGGCGACGCACGCTTCTACGGCATCCTGCTCGGCGCAGTCGGTGCTGGAGCGATCGGCGGCGCCTTGGTGATGCCGAAGCTTCGCGAGCGCTTCGACGCCGACGGTCTGCTTTTGGGGTCCGCCATCGTGACTGCGTTGGTTATGGGAGCACTGTCGCTTGCTCCACCGCAATCCCTCGCGGTCGTCATCCTTCTTTTCCTTGGCGGCGCGTGGATCACGGCGCTGACGACCCTGAACGGCGCGGCGCAGTCCATCCTTCCAAACTGGGTCCGTGGGCGCGGTCTGGCGGTCTATCTGACCGTATTCAACGGCGCCATGACTGCCGGCAGCATCGGCTGGGGTGCGGTCGGCGAGGCCGTGGGCATCCCGGTGACGCTTCTGATCGGCGCTGTCGGATTGCTTGTTGCAGGGTTCATCTTGCACCGCCTCAAACTGCCGTCCGGCGATACGGACCTGGTGCCGTCCAACCACTGGCCGGAGCCGCTGGTTGCCGAACAGGTTGCCCATGATCGCGGGCCGGTCCTGATCCTCATCGAATACAATGTCGAAAAACATCATCGCATCGCCTTCCTGCACGCGCTGGATGAGATGTCCCACGAAAGGCGGCGTGACGGAGCATACGGGTGGGGCGTCACGGAAGACTCTGCCGATCCGCAGAAGATCGTGGAATGGTTCATGGTGGAGTCCTGGGCGGAACATCTTCGCCAGCACAAGCGGGTGTCGAAGGCTGACGCCGATCTTCAAGGCCAGATCCTTGCCTATCACTCAGGACCGGACAATCCCGTCGTCCGGCATTTCCTGACAATCAACCGGCCCGGCGCCGCATAAAGTAACCGCGAGAGGCCGTCGCCTTCATTGTTGCAAGAATCGCAATTAAATCGAAATTATTGATGCAATTGTCGCACGTTGCCTTTGGCGGCACTATGTCTCCATCAGACGAACAGAGCGTCGCCTGAGGGCAAAACGACAGGATAGCAGGACGCTGAAATGACCCACAATTTCCATTCCATCACGCGCCGCGGCGCATTGCTTTCCGGCGCTGCCGCCACCGCGGCGATCGCGCTCCCCACATCGTTTGGCTTTGCGGCCAACGCTGCCTCCACCACTACCCCAATCGAAGGAGATAATACGATGGGCTACATCACCACCAAGGACGGCGTGGAAATCTTTTACAAGGATTGGGGGTCGAAGGATGCCCAGCCGATCGTCTTTCACCACGGCTGGCCACTCTCATCGGATGACTGGGACGCACAGATGCTGTTCTTTCTCTCCAAGGGCTATCGCGTCGTCGCCCATGACCGCCGTGGTCACGGCCGCTCCGCGCAGGTCTCTGATGGACACGACATGGACCACTACGCCGCCGATGCCTTTGCCGTCGTCGAAGCGCTGGACCTGAAGAATGCCGTCCATATCGGCCACTCGACGGGCGGTGGCGAGGTCGCACGTTATGTAGCCAAGCACGGCGAACCGAGCGGCCGTGTCGCCAAGGCGGTCCTGGTTTCCGCAGTACCGCCTTTGATGCTGAAGACTGCTGCCAATCCGGAAGGCCTGCCGATCGAAGTCTTCGACGGTTTCCGTTCCGCGCTGGCCGCCAACCGCGCGCAGTTCTTCCGCGACGTCCCCGCTGGCCCGTTCTACGGCTTCAACCGCGAAGGCGCGACCGTAAACGAAGGCGTGATTCAAAATTGGTGGCGGCAGGGCATGATGGGCGGCGCGAAGGCGCACTACGACGGCATCAAGGCCTTTTCGGAAACCGACCAGACCGGCGACCTGCAGGTGATCACTGTGCCAACGCTGGTTCTGCATGGCGAGGACGACCAGATCGTGCCGATCGCAGATGCTGCGCACAAGGCCATCAAGCTCCTGAAGAACGGCACGCTGAAGACCTATCCCGGCTTCTCGCACGGAATGTTGACCGTCAATGCCGATATCCTGAACGCCGACCTCCTCGCCTTTGTCAAAGGCTAACCTGTCAATCCGGGTGCGGCGTGTTGCCAGCCGCATCCGGACAACTTTGAAGTTGCCATCCAATGGATTCCGGGACCAAGGAGCGGCCAAAGCTGAGATCGACGGCAAATGGCCGTGTGAGAGATGGCATCGCCGCATTACTGCTCGACCGTGGAGCGTGTTAGTGTCGGTTGCGTGAGCGCCACTCTAACGGAGTGACTCCTACGTCCCTCGTAAAGTCTTCCACGAACGTCTTCTCGTCCAAAAAACCGCACGTTTCGGCCACTCGGGCGACGGCTTCACCGGTTCTGCTCAGTTGTGACTTGGCCCTGCTGATGCGACATGCCGAAATCCATTCGAGGACAGATTGCCCAGTCGTCTCCACAAAGCCGGAATAGAGTTCATCCACCGAAAAACCAGTCGCCTCGGCAATATCATCGATCGATTTGTCGCCCGATAGGTTTGCAGCTATGTACATCTTGATGCGCTTTTCCTGCGTGGGAGATAGCCGGCCGGTAGTCGAAAGACGCTGGGCAGGCGACCGTCCGTAACGATGCGCGAGATGAGCGTTGAACGCCAGCCCAACATGCGGAAGCAGCGTGTCCCTCCCTTCGTCCGGCATGTCGAACATCGGCATCAGTGCTGACCCAAGATTGCGGATGACCTGGTCGTCAATCCCGCGACAGGTCGTCAGGTCATCAACATAGGGTTCTGCTGCTTCCTCCGCGAGTTCGACAAGATGCGCGCGCGGGATATGGAAGACGAGCGCTTCGAAGTGACCGCGAACCGAAATTGCGGCACCGTCTTTCAGACTGATCAGGCAGATCGAGCCCTTCGGATACCTCTTCAAAGGTGCCGGGGGTCGGTCCGGCCGGATGTCGGAATGGTAGACATCGACGAGATAGAGCATGACCAGAAAGGCATCGTCCGGCGGAAGCAAGACCGGATGGTCTCCATTTTCATAAAAATGGCCAAGATGGACGACAGAGAGCGTCGCCTCGCGAAGAGGTCTGATCACCAGCGCCCTTGCTGCCTCGATACCAAAACATGCCGCAATTCTCTCGCTGGCCGTCAACGCTTCACTCACATTTGTCTCGATCGTCTTCGGTGGGGGACTGTTTACTTGTATTGCAGGATCCCGCGTTTTCTGGGTTTCTATACGTCTTTCGAACGTCTATCTTGTAGAAAAGCATCCTCGTCGAGGAGATTCGGCCGATTACCAGAAGACAGCGCTGTGCGGGAGCTACCGCGGCGGCCATATCCGGCATCCAGCGTCTTCGAGATGAAAGCAGTGCGTCTTGGTCCTTGTTTCCACCAGTCAAAATCGATCTTCCGCTGGCCACGTGACGGACGGGTTCGGGTGCCCTTTGAAGCAGTTGTCGATCAACCAGACCCTGATAAGCTCGGACATCGCGATCTTCCGCAAGGGAACGAGCGACATGCAGCTCGATCAGGTCGAGACATCGGCAAGCGATCGAGGTTTTGTGGTCGGCGTATCTTCGCTCGGTGGCCACACGCGGCGCATCTTCCACGAACATCATGCCACGATCCACGACTTCGCTGAGAACTCGATCTATATTCGCGATCTGTCGCAAAGCTACAAAGCAGATTTCAGCAATCCTTTCGATTTCGTGCTGTTCGAAATTTCGCCTGCGTCTCTCACCAGGATCGCCGATGAGGCGGAGTTGTCCGGCGTGACGTCGTTGTCAGCCGAAGCCGCATCAAAGGATATTGTGCTTGCCAATCTTGCTCGCGCGCTGATCCCCGCACTCGAAAAACCGGAGGAAGCAAGCGCGCTGTTCGTCGATCAGATGGCGACAGCGATCGGCACCTACGTGGTCCAACGCTACGGCGGCCGGCCGGCTGTGACCGTCAGCAGAACACGACTCCTTTCACGCTCGCATGAGGATCTGGCGAAAAGTATCCTTCTCGAAAACCTCGAAGGTGACATCTCGATCCTGGAAGTTGCGCAGGCTTGCGATCTGTCTCGCGGGTATTTCATTCGCGCATTTCGGGAAACAACCGGGATGACACCATATCAGTGGCTTCTCAGCGAACGGATAAATCGCGCCCGAGAATTGCTTCGAGCCTCGAACGCGCCGCTTGCCGAGGTCGCTATCGCCTGCGGCTTTGCGGATCAAAGCCATTTCACCCGCGTTTTCTCAAATATCGTCGGCGTGACACCTGGCAACTGGCGCCGAAAGTTTTAATGCAGATATACCTTCTCAAATGCGATGTAGTTACCGCTGTCGGTTGAACGCGACTGACAGAATTTGCCTGGTCCTCATTTAAGGCAAATCGGGTACTTCGCCTGCCACCCGCGCTTCGGACCGTCATTGTTTCATCCTAACGCCTTGAACGGATTGGAACCGCCGACCCGTTATTTCGGCCATGTGAGATGACAGTGATTTGTGGCACTGTGGTCTGAACACACGCGATCGTCTGCCGGAACGCGCCTTGCCTGCCGGCGACAACGGTTCCGATCGGCGTGTCATCGCAGGAGCTTCCGATCGGCGTCCAGTTCGTCCAACCGTCGTTCGAAGATGTGGACGCCGCTCAAGCTCGCTCAATTGATAGAGGCTGAATTCGGCGGCTTCGTTCCGCCGACGGACTTTTGAGCCGCAATTTGCGCCGCTGCGCAACTCCAGCCAACTCCGCAACTGACTACGTGAAATGACCATTCCGAGCCAAAGCGGGTGCCCTCGAATTGCCGATCCAATGTCAGTGCGCTGGCAATTCCCGTCAGCCAATAGGTCCTTTGGTATGTCGCTGATCTTAACGAGATCCCATATCGGCTGCGGCCATGCATCACTTACCGCAATGCGGTGGCATATCGCGTCAAAATCGCGCTATCGTGATCGTGCACACGATTGTCATCGGCGGGCGGCTCCCAACGTGAGCTGCCCCAATGCCTTACATCGGCCCTCAGGTGGCGCTGCATATATCGTGCGACGCTCGAGCTCGCGTGATTGAGAACGAGGTCCAACGACGAAGGCAACCTATCCTGGAGAATAGGTTTTCGCCCTCGAGAGTTTTTGATATCTGTCCTGCATCACACAACGCGCGAGTAACCAAAGCACGGCGAAATCGCTCGCGACATTGGGGGATGTCATGGGTAGTAGGACTGGCAACGTCGGCCACCACAGGCGGATGCTCAACGATCCCGCGATTGTTGTCGGGATCACACATAAGCAGCGCCAGCCAACGAGCGCGCAACCATGAGCTTGCCTAGCTCCTGCGATCCGCTCGAGAGCTCGCCGGCTGAGACAATCGAGGCGCGCCGGGACGAAACGCCGGCTGCTGACCAGAATCCTGCAAACGAGATGTCGCGCGTTCTGAGGACTGCGCCAATTCATCTTGCGGCAGACCCGTCCGGCGGTGCAATCGCCCACTGGAATCACGGCCCCTTGCATGATGTCGTCGAGCCCATGACCGACCACGTCATCATGGCTTACAACGGCGCGATACAGCGTATGGAACGGCGGTCCGGAAGATCGATCGTGAGCGGAACGTTTCGTCGCGGGGTTGTCATCATCATCCCGGCCGGATCAAGCTCCCGATGGGATATTCCAAAACCGGTTGATGTCGTTCAGCTTTATCTTCCCCGCGCGACATTGACGCGCATTGCCGACGAAACCGATACTTTCACGCCGACCGATCTCCTGGAGCGAACGGCGCATCCGGACCTCATTACATCCCGATTGCTCCTGAGCGCAGCCGATGTCCTGGAAGGCAATACGGCACTGGATACACTGTTCAGGCAGCAGTTGACTGACCTTCTGGCCACACGCCTGCTGGCTGCGCACACGGGCAAGGCACCGAGCTATCAGCCGGCGCTCGGCGGCCTCGCGCCGAGCGTGCTGCGCCGGGCCATCGAACGATTGCGGTCGGACGCCGACGCGGACGTCTCCCTCGCGGCCCTCGCTGCCGATTCCGGGCTGTCGCGTTTTCATTTCTGTCGGGCTTTCAAGGAAAGCACGGGGCTTTCGCCTCACAACTGGCTGCGTCAATATCGGCTCGAGCAGGCCATAAACATGCTACGTGATCCTCAAAATTCGATCGCGTTTGTCGCAGCCTCGCTCGGTTATGCCTCGCAAACAGCATTTGCAGCTGCATTCCGAAAATTGACCGGTGAAACACCGACTGATTGGCGGCGGCGCCACGGCTGACCGTAATCTCCTTTCGCCCTCGCCCCAGATTCCGGGCTGTCGCGTTCTTGGCTTCCACGCCATCGGCTGGAACACGCGACGACCATGCCGCGCGATCCCTGGCATGGCGTTGGGTCGCAGCCATTTGACTGCGCCTCGCAAACAGCCTTGGCCGCCACATTTCGAAAGCTGACCTGTAAAACGCCGGGCGATGAACTGCCGCGCATCCGCTAAACCGCAATTGCTCTGCAATGGCCCCAATCCCTCTGGCGCAGTCGTAGACTTGTTTCGCTAGACCACCATTGCGCCCATACCAATGGATCCTGGGAGACAAAGGATGGTCTGGGATACCGATTACGGGTCAATCGCAACGAAGCGACCCGTAGCGCCCTTGCATGCCCGACTGTCCGTCGATTCGATGACGGGCACCGAAACAAATATTCTACAAAGGATCAGCACAATGACCTCCATTACAACCAGCGACGGTGTTCAACTTTTTTACAAGGACTGGGGACCGAAGTCCGCTCAGCCGATCGTCTTTCACCACGGCTGGCCGCTCAGCTCCGACGATTGGGATAATCAAATGCTCTTCTTCCTCGGCAAAGGCTTTCGCGTGATCGCTCATGATCGCCGCGGCCATGGCCGATCGAGCCAGGTAAGCGACGGTCATGACATGGATCACTACGCCTCCGATGTTGCCGCAATGATCGACTACCTCGATCTTCGCAACACGATCCATGTCGGCCACTCTACCGGCGGCGGTGAAGCCGCGCGGTATGTCGCGCGCTACGGCAAGGGTCGCGTTACGAAACTGATCCTGATTGCGGCCGTGCCGCCATTGATGTTGAAGACCGCGGCCAATCCCGGCGGTTTGCCGATCGAGGCATTCGACGGCTTGCGCAGCCAGCTGGCGGCAAACCGTTCGCAGTTCTATCGCGATTTTCCGAGCAGCCCCTTCTACGGCTACAACCGCCCGGGTGCCGAGCCTTCGCAGGCGGTCATCTCAAATTGGTGGCGTCAGGGCATGATGGGCGGCGCGAAAGCGCACTACGACGGCATCAAGGCATTCTCGGAGACGGATTTTACCGAGGACCTGAAGAGCATCACCGTGCCAACGCTGGTGTTGCATGGCGATGACGACCAGATCGTTCCCATCGGCGCCGCCGCTCCATTGTCGGCGAAGCTCCTGCAGACCGGCACGCTGAAAATCTACGAGAAACTGCCGCATGGGCTGTGCACGACCCATGCAGATGTCGTCAATGCCGACATGCTGGCCTTCATCACCGCCTAAGCGACGTCGCTTCACCAATCCGCGCGCCATCGTTACCAACCATCTCGCCGCCCATCGGGAGCGGCAACGGTGACTCGCGGGCCCTTTGAAACTACAAACCACGGAGTGAATAACATGAGACTTGTGATTGTAGGCGCCGGGTTCGCTGGCATGTACGCCGCACTTTCCGCAGCCCGCCTGCGCGATATCGAAGGCGTTTCGCCCGAAGAGCTCGAAATCGCGCTGGTGTCCCCGGAACCGACGCTCGTCATCCGCCCCCGGCTTTACGAGCCGAAGCCCGAGACCCTGACGGCACCTCTGCAGGATGTATTTGACGCCGTCGATGTCGCGTACGTGCAGGGCAGCGTCGAAGCAATCGACCCGAAGGCCTGCACCGTAGACGTCGTCAATGCCAAGGGCGAACGAAAGACCCTTCAGTATCATCGCCTTGTGCTCGCCACCGGCAGCCGGCTGTTCCGCCCGAATATTCCCGGCCTTGCCGAATACGCCTTCAGCATCGATAACATCGATGACGCCATTGCCCTCGATCGCCACCTCCACGCGCTTTCGAAGATGCCGGCTTCGGCCGCGCGCGACACCATCGTTGTTGCCGGCGCCGGTTTCACAGGGATCGAGGCGGCGACCGAAATGCCTTCGCGGCTGCGGGCCCTGTTCGACAAAACCGTCAATCCGCGTGTCATTATCGTCGATCGCAGCAGCGCGGTCGCCCCCGACATGGGCGAAGGTCCTCGCCCGATCATCGAGGAAGCACTGCGCAAGCTCGGCGTGGAAACGCGGCTCAACGCCGGGGTTTCATCACTCGATAAGTCCGGCGTTACGCTGAGTACCGGCGAGCATATCGAAACCATGACCGTGATCTGGGCGGCAGGCATGCGGGCCAATCCCCTGACCACCAAAATTCCCGGCGAGCGTGACAAGTTCGACCGGCTGCTGGTCGACGGCTGCCTGCGCGTGCCGTCCGTGCCTGGCGTCTTCGCCACCGGGGATGCGGCGCGCGCCGCGTGCGACGACTGCGGCAACTACGCACTGATGTCGTGCCAGCATGCCACACGCATGGGCGCCTTCGCGGGCAACAATGCCGCCGCCGAACTCTTGGGTGTGCCGGCACGGCAATATCATCAGGAAGCCTACGTCACCTGCCTTGACCTCGGCGATGCCGGAGCCCTCTTCACCCGAGGCTGGGAGCGCAAGGTGGAGATGGTCGGCGAGAAAGCAAAGGCGACCAAGCAGGAGATCAACACTGTCTGGATCTATCCGCCGAAGCCCGAGCGCGCCGCTGCGCTGGCCTCAGTTGATCCGGAGCATGTGACCAACCTCTGATCGCATCCCAAGATGGGGCTGCGCTCTCAACAAGAGCGCAGCTTGCCATATTCGGGCTTGTTCCTGACACAACTCTCGATCATTTCTTCCCGAGCGCTTTCGGCTCGTCAGCGATCTTTGAAGGTGTGCCGCAAAGAGCAGACCGCCTGGTTCTCACCTGGGAACCGTGATCGTCTCCGTATTTGCTCAAAACAAGCTTTTCATTGTCCCGGTATCGGGAAGTCCACCGCGTTTTCTGTAAGCCGGTTGAGGCCGAAGCCCACATGACTCCATCATCCGATGGTCGGAGAGATATGGTTCAGCAAGCGGCAGGACGACTCTATGCTATCAGCGCGAAGGTGACTGGTGAGCTCGGAACCGAGCAATTCGCTGCCGCTGCCGGGCAGACCGATGCGTGCGCTCGCGCATTCCTTGGGCCGGATGGCTCTCGCACCCTGGTGTCGCCGCTTGACGACCATGAATGGATTCGCCCGTTCGGGCTCAGATGTCTGACTGCAGAATTTAATGGCGCCATCTTTTCAGTCGAATGGAAGGAGGCACGTGGTCCAAACACGTCACCGTAGCGCCACAACTACGCACGCAATCCGACCTGCGATACAGCGAACTTAAGCTTCAGCGGCGGCGCTGAGCCAGCGCTGCGTTGCGCAAGCGGGCGAAGATTGCGGACCTCAAGCTCGGGCCGAAGTAGCCAGCAGCACCCTTGTGTTCCTGCTCCCTACAGTCCTGACATCAACTCTACCGAAAATGCCGTCGTCAAGCTGAAAGCCTGCTGCCACCGAGACCCAAGCGCTCCATCAGCCCCCTCTGGCGCGCCCGTCGGGGCGATCGCGACCTCGTCTCACCGACCTAAATTCGCAGATGACTTCAGAGCGGCAGGACATGATTCCGATTAGAGAAAAACGCTCTAGACTGAGCGGGATGAGAGCGCCTCATTGTTCACATCGGGATATTCGTTGGCGGCCGATGTCGGCACGAAAACGAGGCTTTCGGCCGGCATGGCCAGCGAAAGACCGCTTGCTCTGCATCGGTCATGGAGGAGGTCGACGATCTCGTTCTTGGCGGACGTTCGAGTGGCGACGCTGTCGACGCGAAACTGCAACTCGACTTCGATTGCGATCGCGTCGATGGCTTTGATGGCAACGACCGGCGGCGGATTCTTCACGATTCGGACACTGGCTTGCAGCACGGACCGCATGACCTCCTCGACAAGACGCGGCCTTTGCGTAGCCGCGATGCGCACACGCAACGCGATCTGGTGGGTCTCGTCAGGGCGACTGAGATTTGTCACACCCTGTTTTGCCAGTATGCTGTTCGGTAGCACGACGACATTGTACGTCGCGGTCAGCAGGTTGGTGGAGCGCCAGTTGGTTTCGACGACGCGGCCCTCAGTGCCGTCGCTCAACTCGACCCAGTCGCCTATTGCATAGGCCCTGCCGAGCGTCAGGGCGATGCCGGAAAAGACATCGCCGAGCGTGTTCTGCAAGGCGAGGCCGAAGATGATGGCGATGACGCCCGATGTCGCAACCAAGGTGCCGATCGGCATGCCGAAGACGAAACCGATGACTGAAAGCGCCACGCCGAGATAGATGACGGCAATGGCAATATCCTGGATGAGGTGTGCGTTCCGCGACTTGTGGTTAAGCCTGACATAGATGTGGACGAAGCCAATGATCGTCCACGCGAGATGGGTCCACCACAGGATCCTAGCCGATTTGGAGAGTAGCGCGGCAAAACCCTGCGTAAAGATACCATCGGGCCGGTGCGGCGCGATTCTTGCCGTAAAGAGTACGAAACTCATGCCGGTAAAGAAAAGGATCTGGACGATCAGGCGACCTGTCGGACGGTTTCCGCCCTGAATGTGCCACACGACGATCCCGGCAATTCCCAGAATGTTGATCAGGACGAGCGGCAGGAAGTTGTCATCACCAAACATAACTGGGTTCACCGATCATGGTTTGCGTCAAAGAACTGCCGGGCACGGCATCGTGTGCCCGGCCAGATCGCCTATTTCTTGATCGGGAAGGTCAGTTCCTTCTCAGCGGTATCGACCACAAAGACAGCGAGCAGCTTTGCCGGCTTAGTCTTGCTGGCGTTTTCGCTGACACCGTGGCGATCGCCCGGCAATTCCGAAAAGCTGTCACCGGCTTCATAGACCGTGACGGGCCCGTCATTGACCTGGCTGCGGATCGCCCCTTCGAGGACGGTCGCGTAAATGAAGGCGGACACTGGGTGTGTGTGGCCCTCCGAGAAGCCGCCCGGAGCATATTCGACGAGAACGCCCTTCATGCTCTTGCCTGGAACGTTCGGCAGTTCATGGTCATAGACCAGCGTAACCTTCGCGCCCTCGCCGCCACCAGGCGTATCATGTGCAAGAGCCGAACCTGATAGGAGAGCCGTCAACGCAACGGCAAAATGCAATGACTTGATCATGTCTATCGTCCTTTCCTGACTGAGGCACTGGGCCGCCTATAAGACGGCCCGTATGCAAGTCGTTATTTTCTGGGCGTTGTCGCAAACCAATCATCGAAACGGATGTGGCCGATGCGAGGATGATTGTCGGAAACGAGTGAACCGTCTTCCAGTTTGGTTCCGAAATAGCGGGCATCCGGATCCGCGACGACAGTGCGGGAATCTCCGATCGCCTTGAGGTAGCGCGCGGCGAAATCGCAGAGACGCGCGCGCTCGGGGCCGCAGATTTCGATAATGCCGTTAGCCGGCGCGGCAAGGGCCGCGTCCGTGACGAAATCGGCGACGTCGTCGGACGCGATCGGCTGTAGGAAACCCGTCGACAGGCGGGCCGTGTCGCCGACCGTGCCCTCTTGGGCGATACCGCCGAGAAATTCCATGAACTGTGTGGAACGCACGATCGTATAGGGAATGCCGGCTTCACGGATGATCTTTTCCTGGGCGACCTTGGCTCGAAGATAGCCGCTATCCGGCAACCGATCCGTGCCGACGATCGAAAGCGCGACGTGGTGTTTCACGCCGGCCTCGATTTCCGCTGCCACCAGGTTCTTGCCCGCCGTCTGAAAGAATTCGAGCACGGCCTTATCCTCGAAGGATGGCGAGTTCGCGAGGTCGATCACCACCTCGGTATTCTTCAGTGCTTCCGCCAGGCCCTCTCCGGTGAGGGTATTGACGCCGGTTTTCGGGGCAGCGGCAATGACCTCATGCCCTTTCTTGCGCAGGCGCTCTGCGGTCTTGGAACCGATCAGGCCGGTTCCGCCGATAATCACGATTTTCATAGGATGCTCCATTTGCTGCGCGCCCATGCGGTGCGCGTGGTTCAATAGGTGGATAGGTGAAGGCCTTGTCGAAGCTCGGGCTTCAAGGCCGAGCTGGACATGGCCTTCAAAGGATGACGCTCTGGTTCGGCCTTAATTCATCATGCGGTCAGTAGTCCCAGAAGACCGGGACCCAACGAAAGGCGTCGCCGTCGACCGCGACATGGCCAACAGAAGGAAACGGCATATGAGTTGCCACCAGCAGTTCGCCGGTCGCTGCAAGCTCCCGCAAAAGCCGGACCCGAACGCGGGCAGCCTCCTCGGGGTCATGTTCGAAACCGTTGTGCCAGTCGGGGTGGTCGAACCCGACCGCGAACACGGCGTCGCCGGCAAACATTAGACGGTCGTTGCCTGAGGCCACACGGACCACGCTGTGCCCGGGGGTGTGGCCGCCGGTTCGAGAGACGACCACGCCCGGCGCCACTTCATGCTCATCCTCGAACAGCCGCAGCTGGCTCTGGTAATCTTTGCTGAACCGTTTGGCGGCCGCCCGCAGCGCGTCAGGGAAGCCCGCAGGCATCGAGACGTGGGAAAAATCGGGCGACTCCCAAAATTTGACCTCGGCAGCGGCCACATGGATCCGCAGGTCCGGATTCAACCGTTCCTTCACCCCGTCGACGAGCAGCCCGCCAACGTGGTCCATGTGCATGTGGGTCAGCACCACGTCGGTCACGGATCCAAGATCGATGCCGGCGGCCCCCAGTCGCTTCATCAACTGCCCGGCCCGCGGCAAGTTCAAGTCCGGGTCCAATCCTAGCCCAGCGTCGATAAGGATGGTCTGCCCGCCGCTACGCACCACGACCACGTTCAGCGCCCAGTCGAAGGCATCCGGCGGCAGGAACATGTCGCCCAGCCAGGCGGCCCGGGCGGCCGGGTCAGCGTTGTGGCCCAACATAGCGGTTGGGAGCGGTAGCACCCCATCGCTGACCACCAGCACGTCAATCTCGCCGATCCGCACCGCGTAGCGCGACGGAACCAGCTCTTCGGGTCCCGTTCTACCGGGGTGTGAGGTGTTGTCCGCTTTCATGCTTGCCTCCTGAGGGTTGTCGATCATCTGGTTCATCTTTGAAAACTCCTGCGTTCTATCTTGGTGCTAGATCCTTGGTGGCTCACGCTTCCTGGACGGGAGCGCGGTCAATGCGGGTGAAGTCTTTAGCGATCGGCGACACACTCACTGCTGGCGTGTCCTCTAATGATCTATCGAAACCGATCTGCGGCTGCGCCAGAACGATTGCTGCCGCTGCAGAGCAATTGCTGCGCATGCGGCAATCGCCCGGGGTTTCGCCGGTTTGTTGGATGCAGCCGCGAGAGAAACGTCCGGCAATGATCCTCAAGGACATCCTGGTCTTCGGGATCGTCGTTCACGTGGTTCTCGACTGCTTCGACGGCGTCAGTCGTCTGGCAAGCTGGTGCGGCGCAACATCTCGGGGCCATTGATTGAGGCTCGACGTCCTTTCCCAAGTGGGCGGAACGGTGCCAAATGGATTTCTACAAGTTGCGGCGTCGCACCAGACTAGGGTGCGACGCGGGACCCCCAGCGCCAATATCGAGATTAAATCGCTCGAAACGCTAGCGATCTCAGGTTTTATTTGTTCTGCAGGAGCAGCCGATGATGCCCGTCTGGCCGTATCGTCCCCACCCTCGGCATCTTTGTCTTTTTATCGTGGCCTACGTTCTGGGCTGCGGTTTCGCTCAGGCTCTCGCAATCGTTCCCGGAACCGGTATTTCCATTTGGTCTCCGAGCGGGCTTTTCATTGCCACGCTCGTTCTGGTTCCGAGGCAGAGCTGGCCATGGTGGGTGCTAGCGGGATGTTTCGCCGAGCTGCTCAGCAATCTCCTGTGGTTCCACAGCCCTTTGCCTGCCGCCTTTTTGATATATGTCGGCAACGCCCTCGAGGCGGTGGTCGGTGCCTTGCTGGTCAATTGGGCCTTGAAGCGATCGATCCGATTGGAAACGTTGCAGGAGGTTCTCGCTTTCGTCGTGCTGTGCGCGGGAGTTGCACCGCTGGTGAGCGCGACCGTGGGAAGCGCGACACTCGCCTGGTTCGGAATATTTTCGCAAGGCTTCGCCGGCGCCTGGCCGCTGGTGGATCGGAGACGCCACCGGCGCCTTGATCGTTGCACCGCTGGCGTTGATCGTGATCCAGAACTGGCGACAAGACTGAGTTCTCGGCGGCCCGATGGGCAGAAGCCTGCGTCCTTGGGCTGATCTTCCTCGGCGTCAACTCCGAATCTCGACAAAGCCAGTGAATCACGACCAAAGTCTTCACGCCAGGGCCTTTTTCAAAGCCCGCTAGGCATCTTTCGGCAGCACTGAGCGAACCCTTGCGATGAAGACATGGAAGTCCTGCATGAAAGTGCGAAGGAAATCAGCGGTGGTGTCATTCATGACCTCACCGTCATCGGTGATCAGCCCTGGTGTGAACTGGATGTAGGCTTCCGGGGCATTCATTTGGGGAGAGTTGCAGAAGCTAAGCACGCTGCGCAAATTCTGCTGGGCGACTGCTGTGCCTATGGCGCCCGGCGAGGTGCCGATCACCGCTGACGGCTTGCGTGTGAACGAGTTGGTGCCGTAGGGGCGGCTAGCCCAGTCGATTGCGTTTTTCAGCCCGCCAGGTATGGATCGATTATATTCGGGCGTGACGAACAGCACGGCGTCGACGGCCGCGATTGCCGCCTTGAATGCCTTGCCAGCCGGCGGGTAGTCGGCGTCATAGTCGTAGCTGTAGAGCGGCAGGTCCTTGAAGGATATCTCCGACATTTCAAGTTCGGGCGGGGCAAACCGCACCAACGCCTTGGCGAGCTTGCGATTGATCGAGGCCTTGGCGAGGCTGCCGATGAAATAGCCTACTTTATGTGTGGTCATGGCGTTCTCCAATATCACGCATGATAAAGGAAGTATCATACTTCAGATTCATAGAAGGGTCTCTTGTCCTTTTGAGCCCAAGTAGCTAACCGCCGACGAACGTGACCGTCTCGTGGAGCGGGGCGCGGCCTGTACGGGCGGAACTTGCGGTGATATCCTCGTACCCGATCGACATGCCGCAGAAGAGGATGAGCCCGTCCGGGGGTGACAGGACCTCCGCGACCGTCTCGCGAACCTGCGACCATGCCATCTGCGGGCAACTGTGCAATCCTTCGGCCCGGAGCAGCAGCATGACGGTCTGAAGATACATGCCGACGTCGGCCCATTGGGGCCGGCCCAGGTCGCGGTCGATGTAGCAAAACAGAGCGGCGGGCGCGCCAAAACAGTTCCAGTTGGCGATGGCTGCCCGCTGGCGGGCCTCCCAGTCCTCGCGCGCTATGCCAAGCGCGCTGTAGCGCTCCTTGCCAAAGGCAGATCGGCGCTCCCCGTACGGGGATTTCAGCACCGGCGGGTACATCTCATACTGCCGCTCGTCCCAATGGTCGCCGTGGGCCACACGCTCGATGGCGGACGTCTTGAGCTCGACAAGCGGCGGACCAGTCAACACGTAAGTGTTCCACGGCTGGATGTTCGATCCGGACGGCGACCAAGCTGCAGCGGACAGCACGCGCTCAAGCACCGCCCTCGACACAGGCTCGTTTTTGAATCCGCGCACCGCCCGGCGGCTTGTGACTGCCTCATATACGTCCATGGTCGCCTCCATACCGGCCATTCGTTTCGGTCTATCGGGGTGTGAGGTATTGTCCATACTCATGGTCGTCTCCTCATGTCTGTTCCGGTTCTGATGTGGTTCGTTATCTCCATTCGCAATGGAGACGTAAATCATACCGGGGTCTAGGAGGTGTAGATCAAACGTATATCAGGGATCGGTGCATCCGAAGGGCATGTGGCCGAAGCATCGCTGAAACCCCGCGCCACCCCGACCTTGGGTACCGCCCCTGAACGGCGCGGTTGTCATCATCCTCATCTGCAAGCAACAGACCCGGGATTATCCGTGATGACAAGGTGGAGAGCGCCCTCATCCATGTCGAGGCGAACCACAGCGATCCGCAGCTTCAATTTAGATCGAGGTGCGGCGAGCCTTGGCGAATCCCCGATCAGTCGCGATGAACCGCTCCAGCATAGGCACGATCAGGCCAACGGGGTCGCGACTGGCTGCCCGGTCTCGCGGGCCAGTTCATCGGCTCCGACCGGCTCGTTGCGACGCTAGTCGGCCGGGGGCGATACGGTCGCCGGACCTCGCAGCACCGCCGGAATCACCTGATAGAACTTGCATCGCTGATTTGGCGCCCGCCATAGACCAGCCGATAGACGCCGGGCTGGAAAGGAAACATCGCGTAGGCAACCCCTTTAATGGTCTCGGTATCATGGTCCACGGGCAAGCCGTCGCGGCTGATCGCGAATAGCTCTTTGCCTCTGGTTCGCGCCGGGACCATTCCGCGCAACATCGTTCCGGTTCGCCGGTCGACCAACGCCTCGAAGGTAAGGACGGTACCGTCCAGGCGATCTGCCCGAAGTGCGAGTTGTTGTGGCCCTCGGTCCAATCGAGCAATTGTTGCACCGAGACCAGCGGCACGCCGCGGGCTTTCGCAGCCCTCGTCAATTGTCTGTCGAAATCGTCGGTGAAGTCGTAATGCGTCCCGAACGCGCCATAATAACTTGAGGCCCCAGCGCCCGGTCAAGCTGTGTCTCGATGGCTGACGGGAAGCGCATGCCGCTCTCGTTCACCAGATGCGACGCCGCCTGGTAGACGTCGATCATGCTGCCATCGAGATCGGCAAATCGCATCGGCAGACCGGAGCCGGTCATGAAGCCGGGACGGTTCTGTATCCACGATCCGGGCCAATAGTAGTAGATGAGGTCGATGCGGATCCCGTAGTGCGCCTCCATCTTCGGCGTCGATACCCAGTCGCTCCACGCGATGCAATGCTGCGGCATAGGCAAGAGCCTTTCTGGGCGACAGCCGCCATTCGGGTAAACCCACGCGGTGGCGCGGTAGCATTCCCACGCGGCGAGCAAGCACCCCTTCGGCTCGGCGGGCTTGAGCCGGTCGGATGAGTCCTCGGTTCCGCTGGGCGTGCCGTCCGTACGGAATATTACTTCACCGGCATGACGACCGGAGCATCCTTGTTCTTCAGCAGCACAACGATAAATTTCGCCGGTTTGGACGTGCTCGCGTTGCGACTGACCAAGTGAATGTCGGAAGGGCCTTCATAGTAAGTCTCCCCTGGCGACAAGGTGACTTCTTTTTCACCTTTCACCTGCATCACAATGGAGCCTTCCAGAACGTAGACGAATGCATTTGCGTCGTGCCTGTGGATAGGGTCTGAACCTCCCGGCCCATACTCGACCGATATCATTAGCCCTTCCTTGCCAGGATAATTTGGAAGATCCTTTTGCATGAGGGATGTGACCTTTGCACCATTTTCAGCCGCAATGCCGGGCAGGGTGCCAAGTAGAGAAGCGGTCGCGGAGACAAAAAGCGAGAAGAGAACTGCTTTCATCGTCGAAATCCTTTTAGTTTGTTGAATTGTTTGCATAAATGCGTTTCGAGCTCGAACAACACGTTGTTCGATGCCTGGGCTTACTTCGGCTGCCGGGACTGTCGGAACCATTCCTCAAAGCCGATCTTGCCGAGCCGTGCACCGTCGGCAGGCACCAGCGACTGGTCATTCAGTTTAGTGCCGAAATAACGAGCATGAACATCAGCTTCGACAGTCCGCGGGTCATTGCTTGCTTTCAGATACCGCGCAACGATCTCGTTCATGGGAGCGCGCTCGGGACCCGCAATCTCGATCGTGCCGTTGAGCGGCCTGCAGAGGACAACGTCGGCCATGGCATCGGCAACGTCGTCCGATGCGATAGGCTGGAAAGATGCAGGCGAGAGCCGCGCGACGGTACCGACAGTTGCTTCATCGGCAATGCCCTGCAGGAATTCGAAGAACTGCGTGGAATGGACGATTGTGTAAGGGATCGGCGAAGCTTTGATGAGTTTTTCCTGGGCAAGTTTGGCCCTCATATAGCCGCTTTCTGGCAGCCTTTCCGTTCCTACAATGGATAGGGCAATATGATGCTTCACTCCGGCCTTTGCTTCGGCCGCCAGCAGATTATGGCCAGCCGTTTCGAAGAATTCCAGAACCGCTTTGTCTTCGAAAGAAGGCGAGTTGGCGAGATCAAGCACGACGTCGCAACCTGTCAGCGCTTCAGCAAGACCTTCGCCGGTGATCGTATTTACCCCGGAGTTTGGTGAGGCAGCCAGAACGTCGTGTCCCTTGGCCCGCAACCGCGCAACAGTCTTTGAACCGATAAGGCCGGTCCCGCCGATCACAACAATTTTCATAACGGATGTCCTCAAAAATGAAAGTTTCGGATCATTTCGAACGCTTCGAACAATGCCGGGAGCGACAGATCCATTCTATCGTGCAAGGAGCGTAAAGTTCTAATCGCCGGGTTTAGTCGACCCATCCTCAAGTCTAGTCCAGGAACGGGTGATACGAGTGTTGCCGCCGGGCGCGAGGAAGCGTTTAACCCTTTCCCGGTTCAATTTCCTATAGAGCGGCGGCTCTCGCCATGCGTCGAGCATGTAAACCCGCATTTTGGTTTCGCCATGTGAGCGAGGATCGCTCGCATGCATGTAGATACAAAAGGCGCAGCCATTGATCTGCGAGGCACGTAATTTGACGAGCTCGCCAAGCCTGGGCTCCAGTCACCTCCCAAAATGGCCTGGCTATTGTGCAAACGGCGGGGAATAGGCCCCCTGCACGATCTCCAAGCGCTTTTGGAAGTGAGCCAGAACCGTTATCGAAATATGATCTCTTCTATACCAATTCCAGTCTGGCAGGTGCGGCCAGCAGGTGCGGTATCGGGTCGGTGGAAGGCCGACGAGCGAATCAAGCTGGGTCATAACTGAACCGTTGCATCTCAGCTGATCTATTCAGTCGCTGACCTCCAGCGCGTGTTGCCGCGATCGTGGCGACAGAACCTATACCGAGGTATGGCTCGTACTACCTCTTGACCCCATAGATCGCAAACACGGCTCGACATAGCGTCTTAGATGCCGCGTCTAAGGCGGCGGTGAGAAGGAGAGCTAACATGGATTTCGAACTTACCCCACACTCTGTTCGAATGGGTACCGACGACTTGGTTCCGTCACGCTACGCGCTGCGGATCGGCGAGATTGATGTACTAGTGGTCAGCGATGGTGTGCTAACGCTGCCGGGCGCGATGTTGGGCCACAACGCCGAGCCGGCTGTGCGGGCGGCCTGGCTGGATTACAATTTCCTGCCCACTGACACGCTCGATTGGGGGCTGAACGTGGTCGTGGTACGTAGCGGCGGCCGGACCATACTTATCGATGCTGGGCTGGGGGACGACCCGAACTTAAACTTGCCGCGAGCCGGGCAGTTGGCGCATAGATTGGAGGCCGCCGGCATCCATCTTGCGTCCGTCACCGACGTGGTGCTTACCCATATGCACATGGACCATATTGGCATGCTGCTCGTCGACGGCGTGAAGGACCAGCTGCGTCCGGATCTGCGAATCCACGTGGCGGCCGCCGAGGTGGAGTTTTGGACGCACCCCGATTTCTCCCACGTCTCCATGCCGCAGGGGTTCCCGGACGCGCTGCGGGCGGCGGCCAAGCGGTTCGCGGAAGAGTACCGCAGCAATCTGCAAACGTTTGAGGAGGAGCACGAGGTTGCACCGGGGGTGGTCGTCACCCGCACCGGCGGCCACACCCCGGGGCACAGCGTGGTGCGCCTCGCGTCCGGCGGCGACCGGCTGATGTTCGCCGGCGACGCCGTGTTCGCGGTCGGGTTCGAGCACCCCGACTGGTTCAACGGCTTCGAACATGACCCCGAGGAGGCGGCGCGCGTTCGGGTCCGTCTCTTGCGGGAGCTGGCGGCGAGCGGCGAACTGCTGGTGGCCACTCACCTGCCGTTCCCATCCGTCGGCCATGTGGCGGTCGACGGCGACGCCTTTCGTTGGGTACCGCTATTCTGGGACTACTGACCTCTTAGCCGGATCAGGGCCGCACTAGGGCGCGTATTCACAACGTTGATGACCCCACGCCCTAGTGCCAAAAAGATATCAATAACCCCAGCGATTGTGCCTAACACCTGCATTCGATGGTCTGGATATGTGGCATGGCCGCGAACCGCGAAGATCTTTTACTGTTTCCATGAAACGATGAAACGATCTAGGCGACCGCATGCGTTTGAACAACTGGTCGATCGCTGCCTCGTACGACGCCGCCCGTCACCGGCTTAGGCTTCGGCTTCTCTACCGTGAGCAGGTCGATCATCTCCGCGCCGCACCGGTTGTGCTCCGGCGGCATGCATTTGTGGGGGTTTCTGCTCGGGATCGATCCGGCATTCAAGCGGCGTGTCATGGGCGGTACATAGGGTTTCCCCACCCGTTTTGCTCTTCGGCCGCAAACCGCTGATCTACCATGGCGTGGTTCGGATAGTGCTGCATTTGCTCACGGCAGCAAGTGGCCCTTCGCGGCTTTCGCAGCGGCGCAACAGTACCCTAGTTCGCGCCGAACTCGCGCATCGACGCGGGCAGCGTTTCCCATGCCCGGATCAGCTCGCCGACGGAAGCGACCTCCATCTTGCGCATGACATTGCCGCGATGCAGCTTTACGGTCACTTCACTGATGCCGAAGTCGAAGGCGATCTGTTTGTTGAGGCGTCCGCGCGCCACTTCATACAGAACTTCGCGCTCGCGTGGCGTCAGCGAATGAAGGCGTTCGACGTTGCGCTTGACGATCACGGATTCCTCCCGCCGCGCAACATCCATCGCAATGCCCCTAATCACAGCGTCAAGCAGCGTTTGGTCCCGCACGGGCTTCGTGAGAAAGTCCACGGCGCCGGCCTTCATCGCCTGGACGGTCATCGGAATGTCGCCATGCCCGGTCAGGAAGATGATTGGCGTGAGGCTGCCATTTTGGGCCAGATGATGCTGCAGGTCCAGACCGCTCACTCGTGGCATGCGAACATCGAGGATCAAGCAGCCGGGGCTGTCCAAGACGTTGGTGTCCAGCATTTCCCCGGTCGAGGCAAAGCAAACAGGCTGGAATCCGGCCGACAGGATCAACTCCGACAGCGCCTCCCGCATGGACGCATCGTCATCGACAATGATGACGAGCGGCTGCTCTGCTTCGCTTTTGCTCTGCTGTGACAGGGGCGCCAATCTCCCGACGAACGACTGGTCAACTCTCATGATCATCCTCCATGTTTCGATTGGTTAAGGCGTTGTCCACGGCAGCCAGCAAGGCCTCGGCATCGAAGGGCTTGCGGAAAAACCCGCTGATGCCGCGGGCGCGATCCTGATCCGCAATCTCGTGGCGGCCGGTGATCAGGAACACCGGCAGCAGCGGCCGCACCTTCTTCACCCAATCACGAAGTTCAAAGCCGTCCATGCCTGGCATCCCGATGTCGGTGATGAGCAAGTCCACGCCCGACAGCCCGCTGATGAGTAGCGACCCCGCGGACGAGAAGCTGTGGGCAGCATAGCCCGCGGACTCCAGAAGGTCCTCCAGCGACTCGAGCAGTCTTGGATCGTCATCAACAATCGCCACGACAGGTCTTCGCTTGCTCACGCTCCACTCCCTCCTGCTCGGCGCGAGTGGGTGATCGGTATTTCCAATCGCTCCGCGATACGTACGAGATCAGCGAGCGACGCCGCTGCCATTTTGTGCATCACATTCCTTCTATGGATTTCCAGCGTGACCTCGCTGATCCCCAGCTCCGCGGCGGCCTGCTTGTTGAGAAGACCACTCACCACGAGCGGCAGCACCTCACGTTCGCGCGGCGTCAGGTCTAAATAGCGTTGCCTCAGCGCGCCGACGTCGGCGCGTTCTGATCTCTTTTCCCGATCCTGGGCGATCGCCGCATCGATTGCGGCCATGAGGTCCGAATCACTGAAGGGCTTAGTTAGAAAATCCACGGCGCCGTGCTTGATCGCGCGCACCGAGGACGGGATGTCACCATGCCCTGTTATGAAAACGATCGGCGGATGTTCGCCCGCGGCGATCTGCCTCTGCAGATCGAGGCCGTTGATATCCGGCAATTCAACGTCGAGGATGAGGCAGGCAGGGACGTCCGGCTTGTCCGCGCTGACATAATCGCCGGCCGATCCGAACGCGATGGCGCGCATGCCGTGGGAGGCAAGCAGCTCGCTGAGCGCCTCTCGCATGCGTTCATCGTCATCCACGATGAAGGCGATTTGATCGTCCGTCGCCATCACTCTGCTCCCACTTCATCGGGTAAAGTGAAGACGAAGGTCGCTCCATGCGGTTGGTTCTTCTCCGCCCACAGCCGTCCGCCGTGAGACTCGACAATCGAACGACAGATCGCGAGCCCCATGCCCATCCCGTGCGCTTTCGTCGTAAAGAACGGCTCGAATATCTTGTCAGGAGATTCGACGCCCCGACCGAGATCACTGATCTCGGTCTCGACCGCGTGCCCCCTCCGCCGCGCGCGGATCCGAAGAACTCTGTCAGTCGTAATGGTATCCATGGCCTCCATGCCGTTGCGAATAAGATTGACGAGAACCTGCTGGATCTGGACCCGATCGAGCGTGACAGGCGGAAGGTTGCTTTCGACATCAACGTCCATACGGACGCGCCGCCGCGCCGCCTCCTCAGCGGTTAGGTCACGCGCATCCGCGATGACGCTGTCCAGTGCCGTGGCATGCCTCGTTTCGACCGACTGCTTGAATAAGGCGCGGATGCGGCTCACGACGTCGGCGGCGGCATTTGCGTCACGAATGATGCGCTCCACCGTCTTTTGCGCGCGCTCGAGATTTGGCGGTTGAGCCGTGAGCCAGCGCTGGCAGGCGTGCGAGTTCGCTACGACGGCCGCTAACGGCTGGTTTACCTCGTGTGCTATAGAAGCCGAAAGCTCAGCAAGGCTCGCCGCCTGACTCGCACGCGCAAGGCTCTCTTGCGCCAGACGCAGCTCTCCTTGCGCGCGAATCTCACCGTCGATGTCCAGGCAGATGACGTTCCACTGCACGATGGCGCCTTCGGCGTTGCGCATCGCCGCGGCACGAGTATCGACCCAGCGATATTCGCCATCGAAGCGCCGCAGACGGTGCTTCCGGGCATACGGCTCGCCGGTGGACAATGAATGGGCATATCTCTCTTTGACCCCTGCCACGTCGTCGGGATGAACACCGGCATCGAGTGTGCCGGCCAAGCGAGACTTCCCGGTTCCGTCCAATTCTTCAAGCTCATACCCGAGGAATTCGCGGAGCTGTCGACTGCGATATAACGGCTCGCCGTCGGGCGCAGCGCAATCGATCATTACCGGTAGCGTTTCAACGAGCTCCCATAGCGAGCGCTCTCTCTCGCGCAGCGCCTCCTGAGAAATCACAAAATCGTGGATATCGACGTTGGCGCCGTACCACCGGATGATTCGGCCACTCTCATCGCGGAGCGGATCCGCACGCCCCTCTGTCCAGCGGTATGAACCATCCCATCGGCGGTTGCGAAATTTCAACTCGAATGCTTCACCCGTGCTGAAGGAGTGGGTTAGGGCGCGCTCCAAAGGGATCCTGTCGTCAGGATGAACGATGGCCTGAATTGCTCCGGCTAGTCCTTGCTCGGCATCAAAATCCTCCAGTTTCAGGCCGATATAATCCATCATGGTCTTGTTGATGTATGCGGGCTCGCCCCCGGGCGTTACGCACCAAATCTGTACTGGCACTGTGTCAATGAGTTGCTGAAGCTGCCGCTCGCTGCGTCGCAGAGCCTCCTCGACGCGCAGCTGATCGTCGATGTCATGGGAGAGGCCGTACCATTGGAGGATGCGCCCGCTCTCATCGAGCAGCGGCTCCGCGCTGCCTTCCACCCAGCGGTAGACGCCATCCGCACGCCGCAGGCGATAAGTCTTGGAGAAGCGCTCTCCGGTTACGAAAGAATGGTTGAGCGCTTCCCTAAGGCTGGCCGCATCATCGGGATGGACGGCGGCTTCTATGATGGCTGCCAGCCGGCTCATGCCCGGTTTGTCCAAATCCCCTACATCCAGACCGAAAAAGTCAATCAAGCGCTTGTTGAAGAAGGTCGGCTCGCCCTCCGGACTTAACCGCCAGAGCAGGCTCGGAACCATATCCACGAGCTGCGAGAGCTCCCGCTCCCGGTCGCGGAGCGCTTCCTGTGCGCGCATCTCATCGTCGATTTCGATGGAAATTACATACCATTGCGCAATCGCTCCGTGTTGATCCCGCAGCGGTTCTCCGCGGCCATCAACCCACCGATATGCGCCGTCCGCACGGCGCATGCGATATTTCATGGAGAAGGACTCGCCGGTAACGAATGAGTGGCGGGCCGTCTGTAGCAGGCTAACTGCATCATCGGGATGGACGAGGCTCTGTATGATTGCAGCCAGCCGGCTCATGCCAGGCTTGTCCAAATCCCCTACATCCAGACCGAAAAAGTCAATCAAGCGCTTGTTGAAGAAGGTCGGCTCGCCTGCGGGCGTCAGACGCCTGATCTGGACTGGAACCATGTTCACGAGCTGCGATAACTCCCGCTCCCGGTCGCGCAACTCCTCCACGCTTTGGCGCAATGTGAGCACCGCCAGCTGATGCTGCCGGGATATGGCGGCCACGATGAGCGCCGAAAATGCCGAGACGGCCAGAAAAAGCTGCAGCATGACCTGCTTATGCTTCTGGGACTCAGGATCGCCGGCAAATTGACTGGCGCCGGATATCGTGAATACTGCCGTGATCATAGCGAGGAGAGTTAAGCTGACCGCGGCGCCTTTGAACTCAAAGCGCACTGCGGCCCAAAGAAGAGGCGGCATGATGATGTAGGCGAAGGGCAGGTAACCGCTCAAGGAAAGGGCAGCGACACCAAGAAAGATCAGCCCCAGGACACAAGCTTCCATCCATTGCGCCACCGAGAGCTGGGCCTTGCCGCGCCAGTTCTGCAATACGACCAGCGCCAGTGGTGCCACGATCAAGACACCGGTTGCGTCTCCGATCCACCAAAGAGGCCAGGCAGTTGTGAAGGATTGCGATTGTATGCCAAACCACGCAAGTGTCGCGCTTCCCACCGTAGCGCTTATGACTGGCGCAATTCCAGCGCCCAGTACCACGAATGCGAGAACTTCCTGCAAGGTTTCCAGCCGCACCGGCCGCCCGCAGATCCGGATCACCAGCCATGCGCCGGCCGCCGCTTCAAGAGCGTTGCCGGCGTAGATCAGGACGGCGGCAGGCAACGGACTATGGAACCACAGGAAATTGCTAAACAGTTCCGCCAGAAGGCCCCCCAGCACCCACCACGGCCAGCTGTGCCTGGAAGCAAGGATAAGCGTAGCCATTAAAAGCCCGCCCGGAGGCCAAATGGAAATACCTGTTCCGGGTACGATTGCTAGCGACTGAGCGAAACCGCAGCCCAGAACATAGGCTACGACAAAAAATCCCAGATGCAAAAATTGGGGGCGGTGCGACCAGACGCATATCATTGGCTTCTCCTGCCGGACAAAAAAACCTGAGGGCTACCAGCGCGCTTCCTATAGCACTTGTTCTCCAATATCTGGCCTGGCGAATCATACGCCCACCCTAATCCGGTCACGGCCCAACCGCACCTCATGGAAATCCATGAGATGAAGTGGATATCTGCGGATCTGATCGGCGGATTCACACAGGCATGACGATGATCTGCGTCATCCATGAAATGGGCTTTGCCCGGCAGGTGGCCGACCGCGTGATCTTCATGGCCTCCGGCGAGATCATCGAAGAAGCGCCGCCGGAAACTTTCTTCCGCAATCCGACGCATCCGCGCACCCAAGCCTTCCTCGGCGAAATCCTGGCTCATCATTAAGGCGATGCACATGACGGTTCCAAACGAAACGACGAAACGAGCTGTGTTGGTGGGGCTGATCGGCGCCGATATCCAGATGTCGAAGTCCCCTGCCCTGCACGAGCGCGAAGGCGTACTTCAGGGCCTCGACTATCGCTATGAACTCCTCGACCTTGCAAAGCGCGGCCTTCCGGCTACCGCCCTGGCTTTGAACTTCGTGATCAGCTGAAAAAGCTGCGTCCGGAATTGCCGGTATTCCTGATTACTGGCCGTCACGAAATCGCAGATCAGGGCCGCGCCCAGGGCACCAGCGGTTTCTTCCGCAAGCCCTTCGATGCCCCTGGCCTGCTCATCGCCATAAGCGAAGCTTGCAAAAATCGAGATGGAGGTTAACATGAGAATTAATTAGTCGGTCGGAAAATCAGCTCCCCTGGCACCACAGGACAAGAAAAATGCAGCCGAACCCGTTGTCATTATCGTCGACGACGATGCAGCTGTGCGGGAAGCTCTGTCGGAGTTGATCCTCTCGGCTGGTTTTCAGCCCGTCAGTTTCGCCTCGACCCGTGAAGTGCTCAACGCCGTCGATATATTGGATAGCCCGGGCTGCCTGATCCTGGACATGCATATGCCAGGAGCAAGCGGGCTTCACCTGCTGCACCATCTGGCCGAGAGTGGCATTGCCAAACCCATCATTTTCCTGACCGGTCATGGCGACATCCCGATGACGGTTCAAGCGATGAAGGCGGGCGCTGTGGATTTTCTCACCAAGCCGGTGTCAGACCAGACGCTGCTCGATGCAGTGATAGCCGGTATCGCGTTGGATGGGGCCTGGCGCGCGGAAGCTATCGTCGTGAAGCGCAATCTTGAACGTTTAGGGACGCTGACGCCCCGCGAGCGCGAGGTTCTACGCGAGGTAGTGACGCGCGGACGCCTGAACAAACAGATCGCCTTCGACCTCGGCATCAGCGAAGTCACGGTCAAGCTGCACCGGGCCAATGTCATGCGCAAGATGGAGGTCCGTTCCATCGGCGATCTGATCAGGGCACGGGAGACCTTACCCCCGGCGATGCGCGAGACCGGCGGTGGATTTTGACCAACCCAACATCAGGTGCTCAGATGGCCGCGAGGGCTTTTGCCTCGCGGGCGATGAAATCGCAGACCCGTTTTACGCGCAACGGCACGGTGCGGCCAAAGGCGTGCAGTGCACTAAAGGGAGCGCTAGGGAACGCAAACTTCGCCGCGAGTGAAACAAGTGTGCCGCCTTCCAGGTCTTTCGCGACCAGACACCGCAGAAGATAGGCCGCTCCCAGCCCACTGAGCGCAGCCTGAATGAGTGCTGCCCCTGAGTCGCAATCGACGCGCCCGAAGGGAATGAAGCTCGTCCCGTCCGGCAAACGCAGAGGCTGCGTGATGCCACCCAGTGCATAGCGGGCGAAGGGCAGAGCCGCCAGCGCTTCGGCAGTTGCAGGATTGCCCCAGGTCTTCAGAAACGTCGGAGACCCGACGATCGTCATCGGCAGGTCGGCCAAGTGACGAACCATGAGGTCCCCCCGCGCGGGATTTCCTACGCGCAGCGGAACGTCGTAGTCCTCCCTGATCAGATCGACGAACCGATCCGTAAGTCCGACTTCCAGATGCAGGTTCGGATAGTCGGCTGCAAAGCGTCCGAAGAGGCGCGGCAGCAGTAGAGGGCCATTTCGCTAGGCATGCGCAAGCGACCCGAGGGCGCAACGTCGGACCTGATCGCCTCTTCACTTTCATCCAGGTCCCGCAACGGCGGCGCAACGCGGTCGAAGAAAACTTACCCGTCCTGGGTAAGCATCAGGGCGCGCGTGGAGCGCAGGAACAGCCGGGCGCCAATCTTCTTTTCCAGCCGCCACGCTCTTCGACACCGCTGACGGTGTCGTCGCCAGATCGCGGGCCGCGGCGCTGAACGATCCGGCCTCTACCGTCCGCACAAAAGTCATCAATCCGGGCATCTCCTTGAGCAGGTTCGGCATTTGCACCTCCGCGGCACAGGTCATGTGCCCGCCCATGATCTAATGACGCAGGGTGGCAGCGTTTATCTAATTTCTCTTTGAAAAGAGATAAACAATGCAACACCTCAAAGACAAGGTCGCCGTCATCACCGGCGGCAATAGCGGCATCGGCAAGGCGACTGCTCGGCTGTTCGCGGACGAAGGGGCGCAGGTCATCATTTCCGGGCGCCGGCAGGATGTCGTCGACCGCGCCGTGCAAGAAATCGGTCCGTCGGCCATCGGCTTCGCGGGCGATGCCGCCGTTCCCTCAAGCCGTAATGAGTCTCGTCAAGCTCTTCGAGGCGTTGCTCAAGGATAAATAACATTGCTTTGACGCTGCTTTGACGGCAGGGCGCTACGACCGGTTTGCCAAGATACGCAGAGGGATCTCAGCCGGTTATGCTTCAGCTTAATTATCACCAAAGCATCGATCTTCCTTTCGGAATCCCGATTTCCCTTCCCGGTTGCTTGCCAGGCGCCGCAGGTATGGCAGACTGGTCTCCAGATGCCAGGTCTTCGGCCTGCCAAACGAGCGCATCGGAGGCAACGGGGGCGGGGCCGGTGGATCGCATGAACAAGGAGCAAGATCCGTTTCGGATGTTCCTGCTCGGGCCTTTTGCCCTTGTGGACGCTGAAGGGCGATCGGCCACTCCGAAATCCAAGAAAGCCCAGGCTCTTTTGGCGATGCTTGCATTGTCCGCCCGGGGCTCGCGCTCGAGAATCTGGCTTAGGGACAAATTGTGGAGCGACCGCTCTGACGACCAGGCGGCAGCTAGTCTGCGCCAGGCCCTTTTGGACATTCATAAGACTCTGGGGCCTGCACGTGATCTCTTGATTGCGGATAAGAATACCGTTTGGCTGGATATGGACCGACTCGTGCTTGATACCGAGCTGGTGGTTCGGACAAAGCGGTCCGCGGATCAAATCACCGACGAATTGCTCGAAGGTATAGACATCCGCGATCCAGAATTCGAGGACTGGCTAACGCTGGAACGGCAGAACTGGTATAGCCGGCTCAATGAAGGACAAGTCCACGATGTCTTCGAGCCGCGACAGCAGCCGAGCCGCGATATCGCCAAACATTCCGCCTTGCTACCTTTGACAGGCGCCCCGGATATGCCAAGACGAGGCAAATCCGTGGAAATCGCAAGCAGCAACCCATATCGGCGGCCGGCCGACGGTGACTGGCAATGGATCATGGTCCTTCAGCCCCCTATCGTGGTGGGTGCTGGAGAGGGCGGACAAATTGCTGCGACACGGTTCCAGAATCTCATTGCAAAAGCCATCACTGATGGGCTGGCCATTGGCGTCAGCGACCTCTCCTTCACCTTGCCAGATATTGAAGAGAGCGAACAGCAGATCAGCCTTCCGATATGCCTACAGCTTCGCCTCACGTTTGACGGTGACATGGTGATGATCGAACTGGTGATGAAGCACCTGATCAACAACCGTATTCATTGGCTGGGCAGTCAGGCAATCAACCGCACGCAGTTCGAGCGGGGCGAGTTCGGCATCGCCGCTGCGCTAATCAGCCAGGCCGTCGATCAGCTGGCCTATTTCCAGGAGACCCAGGCAAACGACAGTCGATTGTCGCAAGACGGCCTCCTGATCGACGCCGTCAATGCGATCTTTCGGCTGTCGCGCCGCGATCTAGATAACGCCGAGCGGCGCCTGGAAGAACAGATCCAGTATCAGCCGCGGTCATCGACTTTTGCCTGGCTGTCATTCATCCGGACTTTCCAGGTTGGCCAACGTTTCAACGCGCTTGACGCGCATCTGATCGAGGAAGCTCAGGCCTATGCGCGCAAAGCGCTGGAACTCGATCCGCAGAATTCCGTATCGCTCGCGCTCGTCGGCCACGTCCATTCGTTCCTGTTCTGCGAATATGACTATGCGGCCAACTTGTTTGAAAAATCGATCCGCCTGAACCCGGCCCTGCCGCTCAGCTGGGATCTCTATGCGATGCTTCATTGCTATGCAGGCCAGCCCGACAAGGCCGTGGCCATGGCGCGTTGGGTACAAGAGCTCGGCGTCTACAGCCCGCATAAGTATTACTTCGACACGACCAAATGCATTGCAGCAGCGCTTGCAGGCGATCATGCCGCAGCCATAGCTGCAGGCGAAGAAGCCCTGCGGGCACGGCCGAACTTCAACAGCTTGCTGCGCTATCTTGCCTCCAGCCATGCTCATTTCGGCGATCTAGGCGGCGCGCGCCATTACCTGCAGCGTCTTGAGGCGGTCGAGGGCAGCTTCTCCATCAATGCCTTTAGTGGCAGCGGCTATCCGCTGCTCAATACAGGCGGCGGCCAGATCTTGATCGACGGCCTGCTCAAGGCGGGCGCCAAGCTGCGCTGAACCCGGACAATTTTTCAGAACTTCGCGCAAGGAGGCTGCAATGGAAGAAGCGGACGCTACTGTGGAATCGCAATCAAAAATCGTTTTATTTCTAAACACTTATAAATTCAGGATTGAGCCCGATACGGTTCTTCCATGCGAACCCAGGGACGATACCGGGGCTGATCCTGTCGCCGGTGCATCGCCGGTTGCCCCTGCAGACTCCGAACCTGCGCTTTTCGTCGGCACGGATGAAGATGCATCGCTCCTGGCTGGGCCTATGATGGCGACGATGGCCGTAGCCTCGGTCCTTAACAAGAGCGTGGCGAATAAGTCGGTGCTCAACAAGGCGTCGCTGAACAAAAACAAGAACAAAAATAAGAATAAAAACAAGAACAAGACGACGATGGACGGTGCCAGCCTTGGCGTGTCGCAGCTCATCCCTTCCTTCGAGCTGCGCAGGCTGCACCAGCAGCCGTCCCGCAACGCCTATACCGCGGCGCGGCGCTTCACCTGGGAAACGCTGGATATACTGCCGCCACCGGGCCCCGATTATACCCGTCTCGAAACCACGGTGCTGCTCTCCATGCAACGCCGCGATCGAGAACGTGCGCGGCGCCTGCCCGACATCCAGATCGAGTCGACGATCTCCGTGACGGAATTCACCCGCGCATTGCATATCGAGGATCTCGGCGGTTTCGAGCAGACCGAAGGACTTTTCCAGGCGATCCTGGCAGCCTGCGAATATGTGGGACTGATCTACAAGAGTCAGTTCAACCGGCTGCGGCCAAACCAGTTCGAGCCCATGCTGCGGCCGTTGCTGGCCGTGCCCGTCCACGAGTCCTATCCCAGCAACCACTCGTTCCAGTGCTTTTCGATCGCCTTCGCATTCTCGACGATCCTGCCGGAACATCCGGCCACCGACGAGCTAGCCCGCATCGCCCAGAACGTCGCCGAAAACCGTGAATGGGCTGGCCTCCACTATCCCAGCGACACGCAGGCGGGGCGAGATCTCGCCCGACGCTTCGCTCCCTACCTCCACGACGCGTTCGGTCCTCTATTCCAGGCCGTACACGACGAATGGGTCTGAATTCGCCAGCTGCACAACAGGGATCATGAACATGACGGATCAATTACAAATGCCTGAGCCCGCGCCGATCAACTACTATTATCTCTGGCACCTGACTGCGCTTGGTGTGGTCGACGCGGAATACGGATCGGCTCCGCCTGCTCCACCCGCGCTCGATGCGAGCGCCGCACGCGCGCTCCCCGATCCCCTCATCACCGGCACGGTCTGGGATGCCATCGCTTCCGCCGGCCCGTTGCGACCCGCGCGGGTCGCGCTCATCGATGTCGGCGTATCTTCGGACCATCCCAATCTGGCAACCCGGCTTGACCGGGAAGCGTCAATCGATTTGACGACCCATCGTTACGGCGCGCGCGTGCTCGAAATACTCGATACGACTACGTCGTTTGACCGCGAGGAAAGACATGCCTTCTTTGCCGGGCTCAACATCGCTCCGCTCGGCAATATCGGCCTTTCGAATGACGACCGGGACTATCTCAGTGACCTGGTTGCCGAATACGCCACGTCGGAGGGTGTTCTCCGGCGGCTCTACAATCCGGAATCGCTTTTTGCATCGCATGGTACGTGCTGCGCAGGGCTGATCGTCGGCGAACCCGCCGTTGTTGCGGAAGAAGGCACAGCAAGCGCTCCGCCGGAGGGAGCCTTCTACGGCAATGGTGACGAGTTGCGTACGAGCGGTAATCGCAATGTCATCCCCTATTTCGGCGTTGACCCTTTTTCAAAGATCATCTCTATCAGGACGTCCTTCGAAGACGATGTCAGGCAGTTCATCGCTGCCTTTCTTTATGCCTATCATCAGAAGGCGGACGTGATCGTCTTGCCCCGTGGTCTGCCGGACCCAAAACGCAGCGTCGTTGATCCGAAGAATGAGCTGAAGGCCGACTTGGAACTATGGAAAAACCAGGATGCCGCCAATCTCTTCACGCGCATTGCCTTCGCCGACCAGGGTGGACCTGAACTGGAGCCGAAGGCTGCGCAGAAAGGCTCCAATCCGGATCGCCCGTGGCATATCCTCAAACAGCTCATCCTCGCCATCAGTCGGCACATTCCGATCGTCTGCGCCGCGGGAAACAGTGGCGAGAGCCAGCTGATCTATCCGGCAAGTCTTGCCGCCGACGACAACGGCATCATCGCCGTCGGGGCCGTTACCGTCGAAGGTTTCCGTTCGGGCTACAGCAATTACGGCGAAGGATTGACGGTTGTCTCCCCCTCCGACGACGGTGAGGTCTTCAACCGGCATCAGTTGCGCCTCGACCGGCTTTCTCCATTTGCCGCACAGCACGACTACAGTGCTTTTCGAATGCGGGAATACTACTATTCGCACTTCTCGCTGCTGACGACGGACCTGTCGGGGATTTTCGGCTATGATCACGGCTCCGATCAATGGTCGGCGATCGTGCCGTTCGGAACCAATCCCGGCATCGGTGGAGGATACTACACCACCTTCGGGGGCACCTCCGGCGCGTCGGCGCAGGTGGGGGGGCTATGCGCCCTGATTCAGCGGGCCTACAAGAGCCGCCACAATCCCGGTGACCGCCTCTCGGGTCCTCATGTCAAGTCCATTCTGAAAGCCGCGTCCCGCCTGGACACCATTGTCGCACCCGGAACGAGGAAACTGACGGCGGATTGCATGAATGCAGAAAGCGAGGACGCTCTCGACGCGGCCTATTTCTTCGGGTCAGGCCTGCCGAATGCGCGGGCGGCGGTACAGGCGGCTCTGGCGATCTGACCGCTGCGCATGCGCTTTCCAAATTTAAGCCTCCTCGATCAAGGATCTCCTCGATCGAGGAGGCTTTTTCTTTGTTTACGTCATTTTTTACGGATTTTTAACGCGGAACTGGCGGGCGAATGACGCCCTTGGGCAATAGTGCCTCTCAACCGACGACGCGCAACGTTCCGATGCCGGACGAAGCCGTCCCGAACGGGGGCATTTTCGCCCCAGATGCAACCTTGATCCGCCCGAAGGCAAACTCACGGAGGCTGCCGATGTCCGCGTCCCGTATACAAGAATTGGCAGATGAGGCGCGTCTCCTGCTCAAGCGCAATCCCCTGATGGCAAGTACCCTCTCCCTGCAGCGCGTGGCAACTCGCAACCTTTTGAAGCGACGCTTCCAGTATGGCCGCACGCTTGCGGTGGCTTCGAAGCTCGCCGATTGTTCGGTCGGGATAGAGGCGCTGGCAGGTTATTTCCCCGATCTTGCAGATGGCGGATACACTCGTCTGCTGGAGCTTCCGCTAGCGATTGCCGGACCGGTCGGTGCCGATCCCTACCGTTCATCCGCACTTGCAGCCTGGATGGGTGGGCTCGCGCGCAGTCTGGAATGGCAGGCAGCCCGCCCCGATGTGCAAGTCGTCAGCGGTTATCTGCAGCCGGATCTGATCGCATCGGATCTTGAACTCGAACGTCAGCCGGCGTGCCGGCTGTCTTGCGGTATCGGCCTCGTCCGCATCGAAAGCCCGGCGCGAAGCCCTATCATGCAAGCCCTCCTCCGCCAATGCATGCCGGACTATTCCAGGCCCGACCGCCCCATCACGGACGATGCGGAATTGGATCGCATCGCCGACCATCTGGAGAAGGCCTTCGCATTAATCGCGGAATTGGACGAGTGCGGCTATCAGCGTCTGATCGCCGGCCTGCACACGCTTCACGTTGGCGTGCGGCGCGAAGGGCAGTGTTCCTTTTCGAGTTCGAACGAATTGCCGGGCAGCGCGCTCATCGCTCTTTCCAGAGAGAGATTGCGCGACGGCGATCATGCCGCGACAGCGGCCCAACTGCTTCACGAGGCGGGAAATATCCTGCTCGGGTTTTATACGACCTCGGCGGCGGCATCCCTGCCTGGGGAGTTCCAATATGTTTCCCCATACAAGAACGACCTACAGACGCTCGAGAGCATCCTGCAATCGGCCTACACCATTCCCTGGGAGTGCGCCATGCGCATGGCATGCCTATCCACCGAGGCGGATCCTGAGCGCCGCGCCCGGAAAACGGCATTCATAATCGCCTATGCCGCGCGGCAAGTCCCGCTCATCGACATCGCTCGGAAAGGAATCGAACGTCTCGGCGGCGATGTCCTCCTCGACCTCCCAGACATCGCCGCCATTCCTTCCTGGAGTGGCCGGATCCTGGACCTCGTGGGCCAGTTGCTTGCCGAAGAGCCTGTCGCGCACCGCCAGGCCCATCTTGCCGAGCGCCAGCGAGTTCTCGATCGCCAAGCCTGGGATATCGGACAGATGCTCCTGCGCGGCAAGGAGCCGATCGATCCTCGGATGGGCCGGCGAGAGATCGATGACAGCGGCGACAATATCAGCCTCTGGTACAACGGAAAATTCCACGTGATCCCGAAGGCCGCCGACCATGCGGTGGGCAAGGATTACGGTCGCTACGCCGCGACGATCCGCACAATCGCGCCCAGCGAAATGGAGGCGATGTGATGATCAATTATCGGTTTAGACGATTGTCAGCGGCAGTCCGTGCGCCAGTCGACTTCCCGAACTTCTTCGCCCACAGCCTTGGGTGGGGCGGCAGGGGGGCTCTGTTCACCGGCAATAGTACCGATGCTGTCGAGGAACAGAGCCCCACAGTTACTAGGCCTGCGTTCGGCGGCGCGTTGGAGGGTTCCAATATGCCGGCTGAGGACGAATATGTCTCCGCCGCAATCGATCACGACGACGCCTCCCTGACGCCTCTTTGCCATCGGCAACGCGGCTTCGCAGGGTTTCGCGAAATCGACTTCGTCATCATCGAATGCGGCGGCCTGGGCTCGCAGATTGCCATCCAGCTTGCGGCCCTCGGCGCGCGCCATTTCCTTCTCGTGGATGCCGATCGCATCGACGAGAACAACTTGAACCATCTCCCATGGGCGAGCGAAGCTGATCTCGGCTGTTTGAAGACGGACAAGCTGGCGACCTATCTGGCCGCGTGTTTCTCGGCCAATGTCTTCGCGCTGCCGGAATTTGCGGAAGGGGCCGCAGCGCTCCGATTAATCGCAGATTACGCCCACAATCCGTTCGTCGTTCTTGCCGGCGACGATTCTCATCCGGCCCAAGAGTTCCTGACGGCCTGCCACGCATCGCAAGCCGGCCTGCCGCCCCACCTGCATGTCGGCCGCTGCGGGGTCCATTGCATGGCAGGTCCCTCGGTCGCAGTGCATGAGGACGCATGTCCCGTCCGCCATTGCGCCGCCCAGGTCGCAACCGACGACAGCTTTCTCGCCCCACCGGCCGCTGCCGACAACGTATTTATCGCTGGCCTTGCCGTGTCGCAGATCACCGAAGAGTGCCTTTCTAAGCACTCCGCATCACGGGGACGCCAATGGATATTGGACCTCAAAAGCAATCAGGCCGAGTTCCGTTGTCTTTCCAAACACCTTGAATGCGCGCGCCTGTTTCGCCGCTACGAGAGGCGCTGATATGGATCATATTGAAAGCGCTGATGCCATCTATCCGGCTGCGACAAATTCGGAGCTGCGGTCGTTCGCGCTGTGCTCAGTCATCGGCTATGTCGGCGCCACTGGCGGAAAGAACGATGAGCTGACCATATCCGAAGCTCTTCGTGATCCACTGATCGCCATGGTGATGCGCGCCGATGGCGTGACCTCCGAAGAATTCAAGCGAGTTCTTCAGACGGCAGCCCGTGAGGTGGAAACTAAACTGGCCAACGCTATCAGAGGAGATGGGAAGGAACAGGCAATGAGGACGCCCACGCCTTCCCACCAATGGGGGGACACGCGACATTTTTGTCGAAACGACGCGGAAGATGGTTGACGAGCATGTGTAGTCAATCCCGGTTCGAACCATAGAACGGGATTCACACTGGCTGTCCGGCGGAGTTCAGGGCAATGAAATTCGATATGTTGAGAAGCTTCCCAACGATAATTCTTGCTTTCGCGGAAGGCAAAGATCGCAAGGTGATCCGTACCGCACGCGAGGCTGCCCAACTGTTGCTGAAGGAATGGCCCACCGACGATGGTGAGGAATTCTTCACGGCGGTGAGAACCTGTCTGGAGGTCCTTACCGGAAAAACCGAACCCGAGAACTTGCACGAGGCGATCGTCCGAGCCGCAAATGAAGCGGGTATCGTGGCGATCACGACTGATCACCACCTGGGTATCCTCAGGATCTATCCAGTCAGCGAGGTCCGCCGCCCACGCGCTCATCGCAATCCCGCTCCCATCGAACCGCTTCGCCGCTCGCCATCAGTGCGCCGACGTCGGCAGCGAAAATAGTCGGGGCGATCCAAAAGGGCATTGATCGGAAATGCATCGGGGCGTTTCGAATGAAGGCGAAACTGCCCCGCCTGCTGGGCAAGTTGGGTTTCAAATTCCGCTGGAAGCGCCGTCGGATAGTGAGAGTTCACCGTCTGCACGTCGTTGGCGTCTATTTCCAGCGACCACTTGCGTTTGGTCGGCTCGCCCAGTTGCCCGACGATAGCGGACCGAAGCGCGGGAAGCAGCTTCTCGGCAATATGCCGCTCGACATCACCCACCAGGGCTTCAATGAGTTTGTTCGCTTGTTATTTGCTGATGCCTTCCTTGTCCGGATCGCGGTCACAGTATAGCCGAGCTCTGCTCGATCAAACGAAAGGTCGATATCCTCGGAAAAGCGGCGGATGGCGCCGAATGCCTTGGAAAGGGATGTACCACCCTTGAAAACAAGCGTGGCCGTATCCTTTTCCTGCAGGCCGAAAAGGCGCTTCAAGGTCCAGCAGACCCAGAAGTCTTTTTCGATGATCGTGTTGGCGACCCCTCGAACAGTGCCTGTTTCGCCAAGAGGGCAGCTCGATCATCAATCGGAAGAAGAGCTACACTATCCATCGATTTCACCCGACGCTGCGTTGGCGATCGATACGACCGTCGGCCTCCCAGGCGGGGGTCTGGACCGCAGAGGAAGCGAGCGTCTTCTTGTCACTTGCCGACAAACGACGCGCTGCGATCTGTGCAGCGTCGCCGGCACGCATCGCTCCCACATGGCGAAGCGTTTGCACGACCGTGCCAGCCGCACTGCCAGGAGCGATCAAATGCTTGGGCGAGGCATCTCGCAGATCGACTACGCGCTTGCCCAAGACGACACGGCGGGAGGGACCATCGGTGAGATAGGTATATCTTGCTGCCGGGCGAAACCGCAGCTGCTGCGCCGAAATAAAAGGTCGGCATTTGCGGCTTCCTTGCGGTCCTGCCCAGCCTGCGCCGCCGGCGGGGTTGCGGCGGCGGCGAAGCGGAATTGTGGACATGCTGGACGCTGCCCGCAGCCTCCACGAAGCAGCAACAGCAACCCTGAACAAAGCATTGCGGGGTAATGAATGCTAGCTCGTTGCTGAAGGGAACGGCCGGGAGCAATTCCGTCTCGTGAACCGAGTTCAGAGTCGATTGCCTGCGCCGTATCGTGCTAAACTGACGTGGCGCGAGCCGTGTTCTGGACCATGATCAAAGTAACCGCTCTACCTGACCAGATGAACTTCGAGGTTGCCGCCGGCGAGACGTTGCTCGAGGCTGCTTTGAGGTCGGGTGTGCCGTTTGCCCATGCCTGCGGCGGCCGGGCGAAATGCTCGACCTGCCGCGTCTGGGTACTGGACGGCGTGGAGGGTTGCCCGAACCGGAATCGAGACGAGAGCTTGATGGCGGAACGACTGAGGCTGGCGGATGAGGTCCGGCTGGCCTGTCAGCTCAAGCCGGAGGGCGAGCTTCGCGTCCGACGCCTGGTGCTGGATGAGACCGACTTGATAATAACCAGCCAGCTTCTCAGTTCTGCCGAGACGCGTTCCGGCGAGTCGAAACAGGTTGCGGTTTTCTTCAGCGATGTCGCCGATTTCACGAAACTGTCCGAGCAGCTTTCGCCCTATGATGTGATGTATCTGCTCAATCGCTACTTCGCCCAGGTTGGCGACATCATAGAGCGGAATGGCGGGTTCATCGACAATTTCATCGGCGACGGGCTGATGGCAATCTTCGGAATCGACGATCAGCGGGACGCTCCGCTTCGAGCCGTCAACGCGGCGATTCAGACCATTGCCACAGTCGATCGCCTGAAGCCGTTTTTTGCCTCCATGTACGGCATCGATTTCGATATTCGTATCGGTCTCCATTATGGCGAAGCCGTCATCGGCACATTGGGCTTCGGCGGAAACCAACGCCTCACGGCAGTCGGGAACGTCGTGAACCTGGCCAGCCGGATCGAAGCCGCGAACAAGGATGCCGGGACACGACTGCTGATTTCCGAGGCGCTTCACGGCCAGATCGCCGACAAGGTGGAGGTCGGCGATTTTGTCAGGGTACGCCTAAGGGGTTCCTGCGAACGTACGAGCCTGTTCGAAGTCATCAGGCTCAAGCCCGAATGCGACGCTGAACTGAACGCCAGGCAACCCCGCGAAACCATCCGTCATGCCGGCAGGAGGTGGGTCCGCGCATTTCCCGAGGACGAGCTTCAGCCCCACGAACGACGGATTCTCGATTTCGAGGATTACGATATCGTCGTCGTTCGCGGAACCGACAGCTACTGCGCCTTCAACAACGCCTGCCCGCATCTTCATCTGCCGTTCTACGAACGTCGAAAACCTGCCGAGGTGAAGACGCTCAATCTCCCACACACGGAGAGCACGATCACCAGTGATCACGGCCTCGTCTGCCGTTGGCATCAAAGCTGTTTCGACCTGTTTTCGGGCGAAATCAGGAACTGGGCGCAGTTGCAGCAGGATGGTACTGCGCCGGGCTATGAACACACAGGTGACATCTCGAAAAATCCCACCAGGCTGACGGTATACCCCTGCCGAATACAGGACGGATGCCTGTGGATCGGGCTCGACTGACAAAGAACGGTTTCGGTTTCTTCGGCGGATTCGTTTCGCTCTGACCGTCTGCCAACTCGAGAGTTGCGGCCGACTCCAGCCGCAGACTATTCAGCTTGGGGACGGAAGCGCCCCTCCGCCGACAAGGAGCAGTCTCGGGAACTGGACCAGCGACCAGATCGTACTTGCCATCCGGACGGGTCGGCGTGCCGCTTGCCGGCCTCGTATCGGCCGAAGAGATTGCTTTAGCCAAACGCGACTGGCTATTTACATTGATCGCCTGGCCGGAACGCACCGTGGATGCCGCGCTTGCTGCAATTCTGAATTCGACGACGCCGATCTTCGCGTTCCTCTTGACGGTCCTTATCACGCACACGAACCAGTGACTGGCCGCAAGCTGCTCGGCGTGGTTACCGACATTGCCGGCACCTCCTCATCATCGGTATCGAGGCATTTCATGGCCTCGGCGATGAACTGCCGGCCAGGGAAAGGCGTTCCTCCTTCCAGATAGCGACGTTGCAAGTTCCAATTAGCGCCCGTTGATTTCCAATCAGCCGAGAACGAGGTTTGTAGAGCAGAGGGCGGAGGAAGCCCTTTCGGATATCCCAGTCGCCCTAATCGTAGGACCTCGCCGGGCTGGCAAGACCACCCTCGTCCGAAAGATGAAGGATGGTGGTCAGACGGCCAAATCCATTCACTCAATCGCATTTCGCAAACTTTCAGTTATTGCAGTTATCGGCCGTGGGCACTATATTGGCGATATCAGGAGATATTGCCATGGCCAGCCAAATCGTTCACTTCGCCGGACTGTCGGATCGCGATCGCAAGGCAGCCTCGCCTCTGCCGAAACTGGGCGCGGGTGACAGGCTGGAACTTCATGTTCGTCATGAAGGCGGGAAGGAACAGACGCTCTCGATACCGCCCTCAGCCGCCGCGGCAGTTGAGGCGCTTTTGGCGCACATGCTACGCGGCGAACGTGTTGCAGTGCTGGCCGAAGACCAAGAACTGAGCCCGACCGAGGCGGCGGCTATTCTCGGCATCTCTCGTCCCCTCGTCGTCCTGCGCATGGATCGGGGCGATCTGCCATTCCGCTACGTGGGCAAACATCGCCGTGCTCTTCTAAAGGATGTGCTCGGGCTGAAATCCAGGCTCGACGTCCGTCAAGCGACGGTTGACGCGCTTGCCGAAGATACCGAGGATCTGATCCAGACCCATGGCCTCTAAAGCGCCTGTCGCGGTCTATGATGCCTGCGTCCTCTATCCATTTCATCTGCGGAATGTCCTGATCCAGTGCGCCTTTGATGGCCTTGTCGAGGCGCGCTGGACCGACGATATCCACGGCGAGTGGATGCGCAATCTCGCCGCTGACACTCCGGGTTTGCCCATGGAACGCCTGGAGCTCACGCGCGACCGTATGAAGGCCGTCCTCCCGGAGGCGGACGTGGTGAATTATCGTCCGTTGATCGAGGATCTTAAACTGCCTGACCTTGACGATCGGCATGTACTCGCCGCTGCCATTGTTGGAAAAGCTTCTACCATCGTCACCTGGAACCTCAAGGATTTCCCGAGACGAGACCTGCGTCCTTACGGCGTGACGAGCAAGTCGCCAGATGATTTCCTGGCTGACCTTCATACTACGTTTCCCGAGGCACTTCTTTCGAGTGCCAGACTTGCGCGGCTTAATCTGCGCAAGACAACGCCAACAGTTGAAGGGTTCATCGACGCGCTTGCTCCGCCAGAACATCGCCTCGCTGGACTGGTCCGGATGATCCGATCAACTTGCCGCAGTCGTCGCCTTCAGTGCTTATGGCAGCCTTTTCGACCGCCATTTTGTGTACGGTCGCTTATCAGTTAGCCCTATCAGGTCCGCTGAGCTTGCTGATGTAGAGCGCAACAAGAACGATCCCACCTGTCGTCGCGTTGGTCCAATACGCGGGACCTGAGAGAGAGTGGTGGAGGCAGTTCTGCTATCGTTTGAAGACGGCCGGTTACGACGGGTGGCTTTCGGTGGAGCATGAAGACGTTCTCCTCAACAGCCTCGAGGGCCTCGAGAAGTCGATCGCGTTGCTCCAGGGTGTCATGCCTGTGGCCGAGAGATTTCAAACCTCAGGCGATCTGAAAAGCGCTGGCGGACTAGACCATGAGCATTGCACGCGAGCAGAAGAAACAAATGCGGGCGGCTCGAAGCCGCCGAAGGCGGTTGAGGTCAAAGGGTGATAGATGGAAACGCCCGCGCTATTGCGCCCGCAAGTTCTCCTGCCTCATAGGGTTTACGCAAGGCCGTTTCGTGATGATATCCGTCGATGAGACCATCGCTTCCGTAACCTGTCGCGAACACAAACGGAATGCCACGTTCGCGCAGAACCTGTGCGACGGTGAAGGATTGAGTGCCTGACAGATTTACGTCAAGCACGGCAAAATCGATCTCACAGGTCCGGGCAAGATGGAGCGCTTCGTTGATACGGCTGGCTGAAGAGAGCACTCGATGCCCCATTTCCGTCAGCAAATCTTCAAGGTGAAGGGCGACCAAGTATTCATCCTCGACGATCAGAATCCGAATTGCTGTCTGGTTGGCCACCACGGTCCTTCACCCATCCTGACCGACTGGCATGGGTGCATCGATCGTGCAGACGACACCGGTGGGCGGATACTCAACTCGCACCTCACCATTGAGTTCCGCCGCCAGCGCCCGCTCGATCAAGCGCGAACCGAAGCCCTTGTGTTTCGGGGGAACAACCTTCGGTCCTCCGTTCTCGGCCCAGTGCAGGATTAGGCGGCGCTCGTCGCCTTCGCCTTCCATCGCCCAAACGATCGCGACGTGACCGTTGTCGGTGGAAAGCGCACCGTATTTGGCAGCGTTGGTGCACAATTCGTGCAGCGCCATCGCGAAGGCCAACGCGGCGCTCGGCGTAAGCTGCAGGTCCGGACCTTCGATGTGGAAGCGGTTTTCGCCACCCGCATGTGGCTTGACGGTGTCGGCGATGATCTCCGCCAGGTTTGCACTCGCCCAGCTTTCGCGAGTCAAAACGTGATGCGCCTTTGCCAGGTTGATCAGCCGCGACCCGAATGCATCGCGCGCCTCGTCCAACGTCGAGGCATGGCCGAGCGTCTGAGATGCGATGGACTGGACGATCGCCAGCGTGTTCTTGACGCGGTGGTTGAGTTCGCCCATCAGGGTTTTCCGGTGTTCGTCGGCGCGGCGGCGCTCGGTCATATCGCGCGCGATCTTGGACGCGCCGATGACCTTGCTCCGCGCGTCCTTCAGCGGCGATATGGTCAGCGAAACCCAGACCTGGCTGCCGTCCTTGCGTAGCCGGACCGTTTCGTAGTGTTCGATGTGCTCGCCCCGCCGAACACGATCGAGAATGTCGTCCTCCTCATCGTACCGGTCAGGCGGAATCAAGATCTTGATGGACTTGCCGACGATCTCCTCAGGTGTGTAGACAAATAATCGTTCAGCGCCCTTGTTCCAGCTCCTGACAATGCCGTCGAGGTCCTTGCTGACGATCGCGTCTTCGGACGATTCGACAATCGCGGCAAGGCGCTCGGCAAGCTCTTCGGCTCGCTTGCGCTCGGTGATGTCGACCAGCATGTTGACCGCGCCCGTGATCTCGCCGGAGGCGTCGCGCAACGGCGTCGGATAGACAAGCAAAGGCACGAGGACGCCATCCGGCCGCTCGACCACGGCCTCCGCCCCCCGTATCGGCTGCCCTTCCTTCAGGGCGACGGCCATCGGGCACTCGTCGTGCCGTAGTGGCGTTCCATCCGGCCATTGCATACGCCATGATCCGCAGAATTCCTCCTTGCCAAGCTCCGGTTCGCGGCCCCAGATTTCGGCGGCGGCAGGGTTGTAGGAGGTGATCAGCCCCTCGGCGTCCGTCGTGTAGATCGCACCCGGCAACGCTTCGATCAGGTCCTTCAGACGTTGCTCGCTCTGGCGGACCGCGACCTCGCCTTTCCTTCGGTCGGTGATGTCCTGCATCGCCAGCAGGATCAGTTCTTCGCGGTCTCCTTCGCGGGCGAGCTTGCGGGCATTGAGCACGATGCAATGCCGGCCGATGCCCCGAAAGTCATGCTCGACCTCGAAGTCGACGACCGCCTGGTCTTTGGAGAGTACCTCATCCAGCAGCGCTCGCAGCCTGGGAATGTCCCACTGGCCGTTGCCAAGTTCATAGACAAGCCTGCCCACGGTTTCCTGTCGCCGCATCCGAAACTGCTTGTAGAAAGCGTGGTTGGCCGACTGGACCCTCAGGACGCTGTTCAGGATCAGCAAGGGCTGCCGAATCGTCTCGACGATGGCCTCGGAATAGATGCGCGCTTCCTGCGCCGCATCAGCGGCGCGCTTCCGCTCCGTGATTGTCGCTGAACGTGACGACGACGCCGGCGATGTGATTGTCCCGTGTGCGGTAAGGCAACATGCGCCGCAGATACCAGCGGCTGTCATCGCTCTGCACCTCGGCATCGATGGTGATGAGTTTCTTCAAGACTGTCTCGGCGTCCGGCAACAGGTTCGCGTCGGAGAACTTCCGCGCGAAATGGGCGATTGGACGGCCTATATCCGACGACACGAAATCGAAGAGCTCCTTTGTCGCGGGCGCGAACCATTTGATCCGGAACTTGTCATCCAGGAAAAGGGTCGCGGTCTCCGAGCCCGCCAGCAGGTTGTTCAGATCGTTGGTGGCCGCTTCCAGTTCGCCGATCTTATGCTGGAGCTGGTTGTTGACGGTGTTCAGCTCCTCATTGAACGACTGCAATTCCTCCTTCGAGGTCTCCAGTTCCTCGTTGGTGGACTGCAGCTCCTCGTTCATCGAGGTGGCTTCCTCGTTCGAAGCTTTCAGCTCTTCGTTGGCCGTCTCAAGATGTTCGATGGTGTTGCGCAGTTCGGCGCGGGTCGTCGTCAGCTCTTCCTGAAGGGCACGTTCGCCGGAGGAACCCCCTCCGGCGTCCTCGCGCATGCTTGCCTTGACTTGTTTGGATGCCTTCGGGGCCGGAATGAAGCTCACGAGGAGGTTGCCGCCTGCCGACGAGGTGGGCAGCGGCATCACCGTGATGGCGACGGAACGGCTGGACTTGCCCTCCTGGACGCGGGCGGTGACGGTCACGTCCCTGTTGTCCTTCATCGCTTCGCGTATCGCCACCCGAAGCTTGAGTGCCAGCCCGTCGCGCGCCATGGTCAGCAAATCTCTGGTAGGCTCGCCGGAGGGCTGTTCGAGGTAGTCCCTGGTCGCGCCGTGGAAATAGAGAACGCGGCCCTTCAGGTCGACCAGCACCGACGCTGGTGCAAAGCGCTCAAGCAGCGCCCGGCGTGCCATTTCGGCCACCGGGGCGGTCGGTCCAGGCAGCAGGGATGGCGGCTTCTCCCCCGTGGTCGGCTCTGCGGACGCCCGTGGCCGTGGATAGTCGACAAGATCGTGGCGCGTAGGGCCAACACGGCGGTAGATCCGCCATTTCTTCGACACCGTCTCGAACAGGTCATCGTGTCGCCCGACCGTTTCAGCATTGCCGAGAAACAAATGCCCGCCCTGCGTGAGCGAGAAATGGCAAAGGGCGATGATCCTCTGCTGAGCATCAGGCTCCAGATAGATCAGGACATTGCGGCACGAGACGAGGTCGAGCCGCGAGAACGGCGGGTCGCGCAAAAGGTTCTGCCGCGCGAACACCACCATGTCGCGGAGTTCTTTGGTGACCTGGTAGCTTCCGTCTAGCTTTTCGAAGTAGCGCCGGAGGCGTTCAGCTGAAAGACCAGTCATGGCCGCCGCCGGGTAGACGCCGTCTCGCGCCTTGCGCAGGTTCGCTTCCTGCGCATCGGTCGCGAACACTTTCAGGTCAAATCGCTTTCCCGCCGCCTCCGCTAGTTCAATTGCCAGCATCGCGATGGAACAGGCTTCCTCGCCTGTCGAGCAGGCTGGAACCCAGACCCGGATAGAAGCGCCGTTCTCGCGCTCGGCGATCAACGGCTTGATCACCTGCGCGGCGAGAACCTGCCAGGCTTCGGCATCGCGGAAGAACCCGGTGACATTGATCATCAGGTCTGCGACCAGCGTCTGGACTTCCTCGGGATTGGTACGCAACTCGTCTATGTATTCGCCCAGCGTCTCGATGTTCCTGAGTCCTTGACGGCGGTAAATCCGGCGGTGCTGCGTGCTCCGCTTGTAACTGCCGAAATCGTGCCCGGCGCGGGTGCGCAGAAACTCCAGAACCTGCTCCACCGTTGCTTCGCCGTTTATTGACGGGGGAAGATCGGCTTAGGCCGGAGCGGCGACGTAACCGTGGCGGACGTAACGGAGGACCACCTCGGGCATCATCTCCGGAGCAAGGACATGATCTGCCATGTCCGCTGCAATAGCGCTTCTCGGCATGCCGTCGAATTTGGCTGTTTCGGGAGCCTGAACAAGGCTCATTCCGCCTTCGGCCCTGATCTCCCGCAGGCCCTGCGAGCCGTTGTTTCCTGTGCCGGATAGTACGATGGCGATCGCGCGCTCGCGCTTCGACGACGCAATCGAGGCAAAAAGCACATCGACCGGATGACGCGGCCCACGGGACGTGGATGGTCTCGACACACGCAACTTGCCTTCCTGCACCCTCAGCTCGGTGTCGGGAGCGATGACGTAGACATGATCCCGCTCTACCGGCATCCCCTCCCTGACCTGGGCGACCGGCATTGCCGTGCGGGCGCTCAGAATGTGCGCCATCTCACTCTCGTGTTTGGGATCGAGGTGCAGCACGACCACGAAAGCGCAGCCGCTGTCAGGGGGCATGGCGTCAAAGAAACTGCCCAAGGCCTCAATGCCGCCCGCCGAAGCACCAATGCCGACGATCGGCATTGCCGACTGTGGCATGGCGTCATTCGTTGGGAGCGAGGTGTGTTCGTTGACGCTCTGCTTCGGCGTGCCAACTTCCGAATCCACGGCTTTTTTCTTGGTTCGGACGGATTCCCGTTTGGAACGACCATGGATGGCATTGCCAGATGTTTCGTCGGCCATTACATCGCCTACTCACTATCTGCCGGGTGACACGGCAGACGCGATATGTTTGCACACCGCAAATCGCTTCACAATTATATTTGGCCATCGGCCGTCGCTAACCAACGATCAGCCCAGCGATGCGACCGAGGGGGCAGCCGCAACTCGATCTCAACCTGTAGTCAGACGGGCCGTGCGCGACCGATGGCCGTCAATCCGCATCATCGTCACTTCCGATCTAGGTTCGTGGAGATCACTGATCTCCCGGATGGCACTATTTTCTTCTCGAAACCCTACCGACACGATGATCTGATCCGTTCGATGCACGAGCTTGTGACAGAGGGAGCTTCTTTCAACCTCGGCAAATAATGGCCACTGCTGTTCCCGCAAGCTGATCGCGGTATCGACCTGCGTAAAACGGTGCAACGGCGCAACTACGGCTCTTGAATTACCGGATTTCACCATCCATATACCATCCACATAGATGGAGAATGATCATGGCGGACAATATACGCAGGCTTCCCGACAAGGGGTCTGAATCGGAAAAGGTCACAATTAACCTTGGCTATGTCGATCTCGGTCGCATCGACCTCCTCGTTCAGGAAGGATTCTACTCAAATCGCTCCGATTTCATTCGCACGGCGGTCCGGAACCAGCTTGGCATTGAGGGCGAGGCAGTAAAGCAATCTATTGTCCGTCACACCCTCGAACTTGGGCTGCGCAACTACAGCAGAGCCGACTTGGAGTCCGTAAAGGCGGCCGGAGAAAGGTTGCACATCAAAGTGGTGGGCCTCGCCCGTATCGCCCCGGACGTAACGCCCGACCTCGCCCTTGCGACAATCGAATCCATCACCGTGCTCGGCGCGCTTCAGGCCAGCGCGGAACTGAAATCCGCGCTCGCAGATCGCATCCGATAAGGTGATCGCGCCGTCAACAAGGACACTACCCATGAACGATGAATTTGCTGCGGCCATGCGCCGGGCAACGCTCTTCACGCGTGCCTCGAACCCTTCGGAAGCCACCCGAGTGATCCTGGATACCCTTGCCGGGCGAACCGTCTCAGGCGAACATGGACCGGCGGTTTCCGACATCACGCCCCCGCCCGCGAAATCGCGCCCGAAGCCATTTCCGGTAGATCCTCACGCCCAGCTCATAGAGCCTGCGGCAAAACCGGAAACCGCTCTCGCCGAGACGGATACTTTCCAACGATCGCCGCGGGTGCGACGGCCGCTGGGAGACACGCTCAGGATCCTCAGTGAAGGACGCTCGGTGGCCGGGAAGCTCCCATCTTTTTCAGACGGCGGCCTTCCCGGAATGACACGACGCTCCCTTAAGCCTGTAATCCCGGATGGTGCAAAATATCTGGCACGCTCGTTCACGTGTGCGGCGGGCACGCGAAGCTACAAGCTCTACGTTCCGGCCTCTGCGCCAGCCATGCCGCGAGGCCTCGTCGTTATGCTGCATGGTTGCAAGCAGGATCCAGACGACTTCGCGATTGGAACCGGCATGAACGCTACCGCCGAAGCACGCGGCCTGATGGTGGCCTATCCCGGCCAGACGGGTGCGGACAACGCATCATCTTGCTGGAACTGGTTCCGGCCCTCAGATCAGAGACGCGGCGCTGGCGAGCCTGCGATCATCGCCGGCATCACGGAAGAGATCATTCAGGACTTCGAACTCGATCGCAGCCAGATCTTCATCGCGGGCCTGTCTGCCGGCGGAGCGATGGCGGCGGTGATGGCCGAGGCCTATCCTGATCTCTATGCAGCGGTGGGGATCCATTCCGGACTGGCCTGCGGATCGGCCACCGACGTCGTTTCGGCATTCACCGCTATGCGTGGGGACGGCGGTCTCGCCTCTCGCACGAGAACACTGAAAGATTCAGTCCCGGCATGCCGCGTCCGCACAATCGTTTTTCACGGCGACGCTGACCGGACGGTCCATCCCTCCAATGCCGATCGGATCGTCGCGGCGGCAACCCCATCTGTGCCTGGTGGCGCAGCGAGCAAGCCCGGCCGTTGCGCCGGCGGCCTGACCTATGAAACAACCGTTCTTACGGACGAGAAAGGAAGGCCGGCATTGGAATACTGGCTGGTGAACGGCGCGGGGCATGCGTGGTCAGGCGGACATGCCGACGGGTCATACACAGATCCTCGAGGGCCGAACGCCACAACAGAAATGATCCGCTTCTTCCTCGATCAATGTGAATGACGATCGATTGGCTGTCACGTGGCCAAGCCTTCCTCTGATGCTGACGCCAACCTCCTAGGATTCGCGCGGTCGCCGATATCCTTTGCGATCTGGGCCACACCATTGATGCCCGTAGCCCGCTTAAAGTAGCGAATGCAGTCCAGGAGCGTTAACTCCAGCCGACGCAGGCGTGGCTAGGTCCAGATTTTGGAAGATTCGTCGTCAGACACATTCGGTAGACTGCTGCCGGATAATCCAAAACGTTTGTCTTGTTGTCGAACCGGGATGCGGACGCTCCACCGGATTGCCAACGGAGGAATTCCTCAGCCTGTAGAATGTCGCGTATAGCCAATTCGCAATTGGCACGACTACGTTTCCATACCTTCCACCCAGGTCTGTAAGATGAATTGCCCTCCCTAAGCCGATCCCGCTCCCAGCTAATGCCTGATAACATCTCCAGAACTTTTCGCCGATCGACTCGGCCATTAGGATTGCTCGCCTTTCCGGAGGGCTTCGACTGACAGCTTTTGGGCCGTGAATAGCACCTCGAAGCGGATTTTGTGGTACTGAATGGCGCGGGATTTTCGATGACGTCATATTGCGGAGCATTTCATGACCACGCTGCAACAGGTGGCTTTTCGCGCGGGATGTTCGCTTGCAACCGCGAGCCGGGTCTTAAACCGCAATGGTCCCGTCAGTGACGGAATGGTGCGCAAGGTACGCCGGGCAGCAGCCGAACTCGGCTATCGGCCGGCGGGACCTGCCGCTGGGAAACCTGGGCGACGCCCGGTTGTCGGCGTCCTTATACCGAGCATAACGAACCCGGTTTTCGCCTCATCGCTTTCCAGCATTCAAAATCGCATGCTGGTCGCCGGTCACGGCGTTGTAATTGCCCAGTCCAATTATGATCCGGGGCGCGAGGCTGACGCCGTTGCATCACTCCTGAACGACCGTCCAACTGGCCTGATCCTTACCGTCTGCGATCCGCTGACGAGTGCCGCCCTTCTGCCGTCCCTACCGCCAACGGTTCTCCTCAACAACATGCCGACGCGGCGATTTCCCGCTGCGGTCACGGCCGACAACCGCGGCGCCGGACGCGAACTTACCGACTTTCTGATCGCTATGGGACACCGACGCATCCTGTTCGTATCGGGAAATTTCGTCGCCTCCGACAGAGCTAGATCCCGCTATGCCGGTCATGTCGACGCCATGCATGAAAGGGGCCTTACGCCGCTGGATGCAGTCGAGATCCCGTTTGTCAGCGGTTATGAGGAGCTTGATCTCCGCGAGGCGATGACCACGTTTTCACCGACAGCGATCATCGCCTCCAATGATCTTCTTGCCTTCGGCGTCATCGGCGCGCTCAGGCGCGAGGGCTACTCGGTGCCCCGGGACGTTTCCGTCGCCGGCTTCGACGGTATCGCGATCGGCCGGCTGATGGACCCGCCGCTGACGACGATCGAAATGCCCGATGCCAGCATGGGAGCGACGGCGGCCTCGCTGCTCCTCGATATCGCCGAGAACGCCGCCCCTGCCCGCCATCTCGATGTTGGCTATACGCTGCGCAAAGGCGGAACGGTACGCGATCTCACTCAAGATCCGTCATGGTAAAGCCGCCGCATGTGTGATGCGGCGGCTTCGTGCTGAGGCGAACGGCTCAGCTGCGCGGCAGCATGCCCTGAACGTCGTCGGCTGCGTCGTCGAGCGCTTCCTTCGGCTCGGCAGAGCCGTCGACGACGCGCGAAAGGTTGTCGACGATCGTCTGCGTGACCTTCACGCCGTTGCTGCCCGGGAAGGCGTACCAAGGCACCATCACCGGCATCTGGCTCAAGCCGGCCTGCGAACTTGGCGAACTTCCAGGCGGCGTCCTGCTTTGCTTCATCCTGCGTCAGGATGACGACGGCGTTGCCGCCCGTCGGCAGGCGCCCGTTGACCGGATCGATCAGCGGGATCTTGGCCGTGCGTAGATCGAACTTGTTGCCGACATTCTTGATCGTGTTGCGCAACGCGCCGGTCGTCTGGAATTCAAAACCGACCTTGCCGGCGGCAAAGGCCTGTTCACCGGCAGCCTTGGTGAAGACCGGCATGCCGCCTTCAGTGACCATGCGGTGCAGGGTCTCGACGGCCTTCTGGCCTTCCGGGCCATTGAAGGCCACCTTGCTCTCATCCTCGTTCAGCATCTTGCCGCCGGCGCCAAAAAGCAGAGCCGAAAACATCCAGTCGTCGCCCTGCCAGCGGAAATCGATGCCGTCAACGCCGTTGCCGAGCGCCTTGATCTTGCCACCAAGCGCAATGACTTCGCCCCAGGTCTTCGGCGGATTGTCCGGATCGCCGCCGGCTGCCTTCACGAGATCGGCATTGTAGTACATGATCGGGTTGGAGGTCGCAAAGGCGAGACCGACCTGCTTGCCGTTGACTTGCGCAAGCTTGAGGATCGTGTCGGAGAAACCCTGCTCGGCCATGTTCCCGTCCTTTTGGACGAGCGGGCTCAGATCAAGACCGACGTTACGCTCATTTAGCATGCGCAGGCGATTGAGGCCGACGAATGTGACGTCCGGCAATTCGCTGGTGCCGACCTGGCGAAGGATCGTTTGGATACCTTCTTCGTAAGTTGCAGACGGGCTTGCGAACTGGATCTTGATATCCGGATTTTCTTCCATGAACTTCTTCGAGATCGTATCCATTACGTCCTTGAAGAAGCCGGGCATGGGGTAGTGAACCGTAAGCGCTGTTTCGGCACGAGCCGGAAGCGAAATTGCCATCGATACAGCCGCGGCGGCGAGAAGCTTGGTGATATGTTTCATCGCTCGTTCTCCTTTGTTAGAACCGGTCAGCCTTTAAGACCGGTCATGGTGATGCCCTCGACGAAACGCTTCTGCGCCAGCAGGAAGACGGCAACGAGGGGAAGGGTAATGGTCAGCGTTGCCGCCATCAGCGCGCCGTAGTCGTCGCCAGCTTCTGCGGCGCGGAAATACATGAGACCAAGCGGCGGCGTCGCATAATCCTGCCTGCTGATGACGACCAGCGGCCAATAAAGATCGTTCCAGTGGGCGACGACTGAAAAGATCGCAAACGCGGTCACTGCAGGCCACGCGTTGGGAACAATGACGCGGGCGACGATACCGAGTTCCGACATGCCGTCGAGCCGGGCGGCATGGATGAGATCATCCGGCATGGCGCGAAAGAACTGCAGAAACATGAAGATCGCGAAAACCGAAATCGTAAAGGGAGCGACAAGCGCGGCATAGCTGTTGAGCAGCGAAGCGCGGTCAAAGGCCACATAAAGCGGCAAGGCGGTTGCGTGAATCGGCACCAGAAGGCCGAGCATGACCAAGACCATCATCATTCGTGCGGCGCGGAAGCGCAGCTTCGCCATAGCATAGGCGCAGGGGATCGCGACGAGCACCTGGAAGAAGAAGATCAGCCCGCAGACGACGACTCCGTTCCACAGCAGCCTCCCCATCGGCACGCGGCCCAGCGCCTTGGTGAAGTTCTGCACATAGTTGAAGTGCTCGGGGATCAGCGACAGAGAAGAGGTGAAAATATCGCTCTGCGCCTTGCCGGCGGTCGAGATCATGAAGACATAGGGTGCCAAAAACACAATGGCACCAAGGCAAAGCAGCGTCAGTCGGATAATTCTGCCGAGGGGAAGGGAGCTCGTCGTCATGTGTAATGGACCCGGCGATCAAGAAGGCGATACTGCAGGAACATCAGCACGACGAGGATCAGGAGAAAGACGACCGTCATCGCCGAGGCATAGCCGACCCGCAGGTAGACGAAGCCTTCCTGGTAGATGGTGAAGAGCAGCACCTCCGAGGCCTTGTTCGGACCACCCTCGGTCAGCGTCTTGACTGTCTCGAAGACCTTAACGGCGCTGGTGATGCTGATGGTGATGACAAAGAGCGTCGTCGGGCCGAGCATCGGCCAGGTGACCAGAAAGAAACGATCGACTGCGGATCTGGCGCCGTCCACTTCGGCTGCAGCATAGAGCTCACGCGGGATCGCCGTCAGGCCAGCCAGGAAGAGCACCATATTGAAGCCCGCCGATTGCCAGACGCCGATGATCGACAGGCTGTAAAGCACCGTGCCGGAGCTGCCGAGCCAGTTCGGGCCGGAAAGTCCGACAAGCGAAAGCAGCGCGTTGAGCGGACCGATGGTCGGATGGAACATATACTGCCAGACGGTCGCCATGGCGACGATCAGCGAGGCGACGGGCAGGAAATATGCGGTGCGAAAGAAACTGCGCGCCGTGGTCTCGCTTTCGATCAGCATGGCAATGCCGAGCCCGAGGCAGATCGAGACCGGCGCGACGATTGCCGTATAGACCGCCGTGTTCCACAGCGACCTGCGAAAGGTGCGATCGGTGATCAGGTCAGCGTAGTTTTCCAAGCCGACGAAACGGAACGTTCCATAGCCGAGCTCGAAATCGGTGAAGCCGAGGATGATGACGGCAACGACCGGCAGGAGCACGAAGAGGAAAAGCAACACGATCGCCGGCAGCGCCAGCATCCAGGCAATGCGGGCTTCGCTCAGCCGATGCGCTGCGGCCGGATCTCGCGGCATGGCCATGGAGGCGACGCTAGCCATGCGCCTTCTCCAGCTTGGCATCGGCAGCAGCAACGACACTGCGCAGGCGCGAGCCGTCTTCGGCAAAGACCATGGCCCGCTCGCATGAGAGCTGAAGGCCGACAGGGACGCCGGCTGAAAGACCGGCGGCCCGCGCAGGCGAAAGCTTGACGATCATTGTCTCGCCGATCGCATCCAGCCGGCAATAGATGATGACCTCTGATCCCAGGAACTCGATCCGCTCGATGCACGCGGGAAGCCCGTCATGCCTGCTCTCGGCAAGGTGAACGAATTCCGGGCGAATGGCGACGGTGACCGGAGCTTTCGACTGCGCCATGGTCTTAAGCGCCAGGCGGATTCCACCAAAGGCCACGATACCGCCTTCAGAAACCGCCGGCAGCAGGTTGATGCGCGGCTGGCCTATGAAGCGGGCGACCTCGATATGCGCTGGGTCATCATAGATTGCTTGCGGACTCGCGAGCTGCAGAAGATTGCCGCCGATCATCACGGCGAGGCGGTCCGCCATTGAAAGAGCCTCCGCCTGATCGTGCGTGACATAGACGGTGGGGACGCCGGCGCGGCGATGCAGCTCGACAATTTCGCCGCGCGCATGGACGCGCAAGTTGGCGTCAAGGTTGGAGAGCGGCTCGTCCATCAGGAAAACGCTTGGTTGGCGTACCATGGCGCGGGCAAGCGCCACGCGTTGCCGCTGGCCGCCGGACATCTGGCCAGGCTTGCGGTCCAGCAGATGGTCGATCTTCAACGATTTCGCCATCTCCCTGACGTCGCGCTCAATGCTTGCACGGATCGTGCGCTGGCCGGGCGTCAGTGGTCCCATGAATGGCAGGCGTTGTTTTCTTGAGAGCCGGCGCATTGCAAGCGGCACGGCGATGTTTTGCGATGCCGTCAGGTGCGGGTAGAGCGCATAGGATTGAAAGACCATCGCGATATTGCGGTCGGCCGCTGCCATCGCAGACACGTCTCGCCCGCCGATCGCAATTTCGCCCTCGTCGGCATGGTCGAGGCCTGCGAGGATACGCAGCAGGGTGCTCTTGCCGCAGCCGGAAGGACCGACAAGCGCGATGAACTCGCCGGGCTGCGCATCGAGGCTCACGCCCTTGAGGATTTTACTGCCGCCGAAGGACTTCGTGATGCCGCGAAGCGAAAGCGCGCTCATTCGGCCGGCTCCTGCGCCTTTGCCGCATGCGGATAGACCTCGTGCACGACGTCGTCGAGAACATGCGCCGTCATGCCGGGAACCGCGACGGTGCGGCTTTCGGCGTCATCGCCGAATTCGTGGACAACGGCACCGATCAGGCGCTTTCCCGGCATTTCACGCTCCATCTTGTCGATGATGAAGGCGGCCGACGGTCCCCATGTCAGCGCTGTCTGTTCGAAACGCCCCTGCCAGGCCCAGTGCAGATGGCCGCTGGCAAAGAGCGCCACGTCATGTGCGGCAATCAGGTCGTAAAGCCGGCGACGCTGGGCTGGCCTGACGCTCCAGTAACCGGTATCGCCTTCATGCGGCTCGTCGACGAAAAGCGGCTTGTGCGCAAAAAGCGCAACGCGACGGCCGCCCCGGTCTTCCAAAGCTTTCCGGAGCCATTCGAACTGCGCTTCCTCCTCGTCATCCTCATGGCCGAGCAGCAGCGAATTGAGGCCGACGAAGCGCCAGGAACCTGCGTCTTCCAACCATCGGTCCTCGCCGGCCAGCCGCCGCCAGCGCTGAAGCCGCTCAGTATTGACCGGCTGACGCGAGCCTGGGAGGTCGCCGACATCGTGGTTTCCCGGAACGATGAGCATCGGAATGGAAGCCTGACGCATGAGGCCCATCGAAAAGATAATGTCCTCGTCCAGATCCGCGCCGTCGACGCTGAGATCGCCGGTATGGGTGATCAGGTCGGCACCGGTTTTTTCGATCCATGTCAAAAGCGGCGCCCAATTGCCGTTGAAATGCGGCTTGTTCGGGCTGAAATGCGTATCGGTGATCTGGATGATTTTCATGGGCGCACCTCCGGGTGAGGAAAGCGTCAAAGGTCCTTTTGAACGAGCGGCGCTTCTTGGCGACCTCTCTAGAAGGCTCCCATGTCAAATAGGCAGCGGCGGTTTTCAGCTGTTTTCCAAATTTGTCATCAATGCGTCATGAAGCATCGTGTCTTCGCAGGATCGGAGGAGAGACCTCGCAGACCCCGCACTGTTTCTGGCCCGTCCCGCATCGACCTATTGCGGTGTCGCCTGCGACCGCTTCGTCCTTACGGTGACGATAAAGGCGGCTGTAAACAGGATGGAGAGCATCAACACAATGGTAGGAGCCGGTGCGCTATCAATGAAAAAAGACAGATAGATTCCAGCACCCGAGGCGATTAAGGCAATGACCACCGACAGGATGAGCATCCTGCTGAAGCTGCGCGTCAGCAGGAAGGCAATGGCGCCCGGTGCAATGAGCATCGCGATGGCGAGGATGATTCCGACTGCCTTCAACGCAGCGACAACGGTCAGCGAAATCAGGCAGAGCAAGCCGTAGTGCAACAGGTTGACCCGAAGGCCGACGGCCCTCGCCTGCGCCGGATCGAAGGCATGCAGCAGGAAATCCTTCCACTTGATGCCGATGATGCCCGCAGTCATTGCCGCAATGACGGCCGCCTCGGCAATGTCGCGCCAGGCAACGCCCAGCATGTCCCCGAACAATATGTGATCGAGATGCACCTCGGACTGGATTTTGACGTAGAGCACCAGGCCGAAGCCGAACATGCCGGAAAACACGATGCCCATCACCGTATCCTGCTTGATGCGGCTGTTGTCTTTCAAAAAGCCAGTGGCAACCGCACAGAACATGCCGGTGACGAAGGCGCCGACTGCAAAAGGGATGCCGACGATATACGCAATAACCACGCCGGGAAAAACCGCATGGGAGATGGCATCGCCCAGCAATGACCAGCCCTTGACCACGAGAAAACAGGAAAGCAGCGCCGTCGGCACGGCCACAAGCATCGAGATGACCAGCGCGTTGACCATAAAGCCGAACTGGAAGGGCGAAAGCAGCGTCTCAAGGATATTCATTGACGGGCCTCGTGAGCTTCGGCCGCCTTGCGACGCGCCGCCAGCATTCCGTGTTTGGGAGCAAGGAAGAAGGCGACAAGGAAGAGGAGGGTCTGCAGCACGACGATGATGCCGCCAGTTGCGCCGTCCAGGAAATAACTCGCATACGCACCGACGAAACTGGTCGCCGCGCCAATGACGACGGCGATCGAAAGCAGCCGGGGAAAGCGGTCCGTCAGCAGGTAGGCAGTGGCACCCGGGGTCACCACCATACAGATGACGAGGAAGGCACCTACCGTCTGGAGGGCGGCGACGGTCGATGCCGAAAGCAGCGTGAAGAACATGATCTTGAGCGCAGTGGGATTGAGGCCGATCGACCGTGCATGGGTCTCGTCGAAGAAGGTGACCATGAGATCTTTCCATTTGACGAGAAGGATGGCGAGCGAGACAAACCCGATGACGGCGAGCTGGAGAGTGTCCTCCGGCGTGATGGCGAGAATGTTGCCGAGCACGATGGTCTGGACGTTCACCGAGGTCGGCGACAGGGACACCATGAAGAGGCCGAGCCCGAAAAAGGAGGAGAAGATCAGGCCGATAATGGCGTCCTCTTTTAGCCTCGTACGCTGGTTGAGGAACAGCATCGCGGCGGCCGCAAGGCCGCCGGAGAAGAATGCGCCGACCGAAAAGGGCAGGCCCAGCATATAGGCGCCGGCCACCCCGGGGACGATGGAATGGGAAAGCGCATCGCCGATCAGTGACCAGCCCTTGAGCATCAGGTAGCAGGATAAAAACGCGCAGACACCGCCGACCAGAGCCGACACCCACATGGCATTGAGCATGTATTCGTAGGTGAAAGGCTCGATGAGGAAGGCCATCAGCGCGAGCCTCCATTACCCCGTGGCTCGTGCGCGACGAACCGGCCGTCTTGCAGCACGAGGGGGCGTTCGTCGTCGGTCATCACATCGATCGGATGTGACTGGCCATCCTTAGCCTCGGCCAGCAAGAAGTGGCGCAGTACGCCGCCAAAGGCCTTTTCAAGATTTGCCTGCGTGAAAGTCTCGGCAGTCGTGCCATGGGCGAGCACTGTGCCTTTGACGAGCACGGTGCGGTCGCAGAATTCAGGCACCGAGCCGAGATTGTGCGTGGAAACCAGCATGACCCGGCCCTCGTCGCGCAACTCGCGAAGCAACGCGATGATCTGGTCCTCGGTCTTGACGTCGACACCGGTGAAGGGCTCATCGAGCAGGATGACGCGGCCGTCCTGGGCAAGCGCGCGGGCCAGGAAAACGCGCTTCTTCTGCCCGCCTGACAGCTCGCCGATCTGGCGTGTGCGGAAGTCGCTCATGTTGACGCGTGCGAGTGCCGATGACACAGCAGCGTGATCTGCCGCCTTCGGGATGCGCATCATGCCCATGTGGCCGTAGCGGCCCATCATGACAACGTCCTCGACCAGGACTGGAAAATCCCAATCGACCTCCTCGCTTTGCGGCACGTAGGCGACGAGGTTCTTGCGGAGCGCCTCACCGACTGACATCCCGAGCACTCTTATGTCGCCCTTGGCGAGACGCACGAATCCCATGATCGACTTGAACAGCGTCGACTTGCCGGAGCCGTTGACCCCGACCAGTGCGGTGATCGTGCCCATCGGGATCTGGAAACTCGCATCCCAAAGCCCAGTATGGCCATTGCGATAGGTGACGGTGGCGCCTCTCACCGCAATGCCCGATCCCGCATCGAAAGACGCGGGCCGGGCAAGGTTGCTGAGCGGCTCATTCATTGCGACAGGCCCTCGACAAGGCCCTTTTCGACAGTATCGGAAGTTACGCGGAGCAGATCGATATAGGTCGGCACAGGCCCGTCCTCCTCGCTGAGGGAATCCACATAGAGCACGCCGCCGTAATGTACGCCGGTTTCGCGCGCCACCTGCCTGGCCGGCTTGTCGGACACCGTGCTCTCGCTGAAAACGGCAACGATCTTGTTGGCATCGATGGCATCGATCACCTTGCGGACCTGTTGTGGTGTTCCCTGCTGGTCGGCATTGATCGGCCAGAGATAGAGTTCCTTCAGGCCAAAGTCACGGGCGAGGTAGGAAAAGGCGCCCTCGCTCGACACCAGCCAGCGCTTATCCTCGGGAATCTGCGCAAGCTTTTCTCGGATCGGCGTAATGGTCGCCTCGATTTTCTCTTTGTAGGCGGCAGCGTTGGCCTCGTACGCCGCGGCGTTCTTTGGATCGTACTTGACGAAGGCATCGCGGATGTTGTCGACATAGATCAGGGCATTCTTCGGCGACATCCAGGCATGCGGGTTTGGCTTGCCGGTATATGGTCCTTCGGAAATGCTCATCGGTTGAACGCCTTCCGAGACGACGACACCCGGAACGTCACGGAGATTGACGAAAAACCTTTCGAACCAGCGCTCGAGATTAAGGCCGTTCCAGAGGATAAGTTGAGCGCCCTGCGCCCTTTGTATGTCACCGGGTGTCGGCGAATAATTGTGGATTTCCGCACCCGGTTTGGTGATCGATTCCACGATGGCGGCATCGCCCGCCACGTTCTTGGCCATGTCGGCGATGACCGTAAATGTCGTCACCGCCTTGAACTTCTCCTGAGCCGCTGCCGGCATCGCTGCGACCGACACGATTGCTGCCGCGATCAGTCCGGCCAACAAGCGCCCTACCCGTTTCAACATGCCGATGCTCCTTGCTGCGAATGATTTGCATATGCAGTCTTATGGAAAGCCCTCCATCTTTGCAAGTGCGACTTATTCGCAATTATGAAAGCTTCGTGAAATTTGATCTGCGAGCCTGAATGGGACGGCGGCATCTTCCACGGCGCTGCCACCCGATTATCCGGAAAGATTAAGAACCCTGGCCTGTCGGATTGCGCAAGGGACCTTCGTCTTATCATCAGCATTGGCGAAACGCACGCGATAGAGAGGAAAGACCGATGTTCCGCACGGCCCTGATTGCAACAGCCCTGTTTGTCACCAGCTCCGTCCTTGCCGAGGCCCAACCGGCGGGCAACCGCGTTAAGGTCAACGGCATGCAGATCTATTACGAAGTGTCCGGCGATGGCGATCCGTTGGTCGTGCTGCACGGCGCCTATATGAACATCCCCTCCATGGGAACAATTATCCCGAAGCTCGCCAAAACCCATAAGGTTTACGCGCTCGAACTTCAGGGGCACGGCCGCACGACCGACATCGACCGGCCGATCACCTATCCCAACCTGGCCGACGACGTGGCGGCCTTTATGGACGCGGTCGGGCTCAAGAAGGCCGACATATTCGGCTACTCCATGGGTGCGGCCGCCGGGCTGCAAGTTGCCATCCGCCATCCCGAAAAGGTGAACAAGCTGATCGCAGCCTCCGTCGCTTATGATGCTGAGGGCTGGCAGCCGGAGTTCACGGCCTTCATCCCGCAAATGACAGTGGAAATGTTTGTCGGCATGCCGTTTGCCAAGGACTATCGCAAGCTTGCCGCCAATCCCGACGGTTTTCCCACCCTGGTCAAGAAGCTGATCGCGCTCGAACACGAGCCGATGGCATGGGAAGCGGACGTCAAGGCGGTGAAGACACCGGTGCTGATCATCACTGGCGACGCCGACGTTGCGACCCTCGAACATTCCGTTGCCATGTTCCGGCTGCTCGGCGGCGGCACCATGGGCGACATGGGCAAGCCGCTGCCGGCCTCGCGCCTCGCCGTCATGCCAGCGACGTCACACACGGCTGTCATCAACCAGCCCGAGCTACTGCACGCCTTCATCGAGCCCTTCCTTAGGGGCGAGACGCCGAAGGGCATGTTCGAGTAGCCTACGTATCGCGCTGCCAGTCGTAAGGGCATTGTAAAGTTAAAGTGCCAGGGCCAAGAATGTGCGACATTTCGGGCGATCACGCGGCTTGGAGGCGAGCGATGTCGCGCCAAATCTGCATCGCGATGTCTCGCAGTTCGCGATGGTGGGCTGACGCGATGTCGTGGCGGGGAACGCGGAAGAGGTTGGCGATCGGATCATGGATAGAGACAAAGCGCTGAAACCGTCGTGGTAACTTGAAGCGTTTCATGATCCGCTCGCGCCGTCGCACGGGTTGATGAGAATTCTCCGCCCGATTGTTCAATCCCTTGTGTGATCGATGCTCGACAGCTGGACTGAAAGACGTCAATCATATTTCAGCGAAATTGATGTTTTCAACGAATGATGAAATCGAAGTTTGAGTGAAACTGGCGCTGCGAGACGGAGGAGCTCTGGAGATTCCTAAGCCCAGGATCTCAGATCAGGAGGCTTGCGCGCTGTAGGCCAGGTCATCATCGGGCGTGGTCACCTCCACGGGTCGGCGCGCAAATTCCGAGGCTGGAACGGGTCGTCCCACGTGGAATCCCTGAACATCGTCAATTCGGCATTCCCGCATCAGCTCGAGCTGTTCCTCCGTTTCGACGCCTTCTACAAGAATGCGATGCCCACGATTGCGGATGAGCCGGATTATATCGCGCAGCATGGATCTTCCACGCGCAGTATCGCTGTCGTGAAGGAAGGATCGATCAATCTTGACGGTGTCGAAGTCGATCAGGCGAAGCCAGGAGAGACCCGCAAAGCCGGTCCCAAAGTCGTCCAGCCAGATCTTGATGCCAAGCGCTTTCAGGTCGCTAATGCAACGGATAACATCCGAATGCATTTCCAGTTCAAGCCCCTCGGTTATTTCGAACGCGATCCTTGAGCCCATCACCCCGGTCTCGGACAGGACGGCGGCGACGCAGGAGGCAAAACCAGGTGCTCTCAACTGGATCGGCGAAACATTCACGCTCACCAGTTCGATATGATTTGCAGCCAGCAGTTCCCTGCAAACGGTGCGCAGCGCCCAATAGCCAAGTTCCATTATCGCACCGGATCGCTCGGCGACCGGAATGAAGAGGCTTGGCGGCGCTGCAGTGCCGTCAGGCATGCTCAGTCGCATGAGAGCCTCAACCGCATGCACCTTGCCACTTTCGACCTCTTGAATCGGCTGATAGACAAGGGAGACGAGCTCCTGAGCCACGGCAACCTTCAAAAGCGCAGCTATGTGCGCCGTTTCGTCACCGCTTTGAGGATCGTTCGGATCGAAAAGTTCTGCGCAATTGCGGCCCTTTGCTTTCGCCGAGTAAAGAGCGCGATCCGCTTCGTTGATGATTTTCTCAAGTTTCGAACCAGATTCTGGTCTTGTGACTGCCGCGCCAACGCTGACCGTCACCACCGGCACCCCGTCGAGACGCTGCCCGTGCGCAATTTCAAGGTCTTCGACGGTTCGACGGAGTTTTTCAGCGAGATCCGCAGCCTCAACGTCGTTTCGCAGGGCCGCGATTACGATGAATTCCTCGCCGCCGTAACGCCCAATCGTCGCCCCTATAGGCGCCACAGCGTCGTCAAGAGCCGTCGCCACAGCGATGAGGCATCTGTCCCCCTCCTGATGACCATAGAAGTCATTATACTTTTTGAAGAAATCGACATCGATCAGAAACGTGGCAAATTCGATCCCCTGCGTTTGCCATTTCTCCCAAAAGTCACGCAGTTGATGGTCGACGGCCCTTCGATTTTCCAGTCCGGTCAATGGATCGGTATTCGACAGCCTGAGAAGTGCCTTTCCCCGCTCCGAGGCCTCCTGGTGCTGGAGGTCCGCCTCATGCGCGTTGAGGAAGACGTTGAAGCGTTCCTTGTTAAGCTTCCAATTCACATAGGACGTGAATGTGAAACACGACAGGTAGAACGTCACGAAAGCGAGATCGTAGGAGGGCCCGGGACTGAAGACTGCAAGCGATGCAAGGAAAATCGCCAGCACCAGGCTCGATGCGATAACCGATAATGCAAAGCGGAAGCTGAAGAAGAGGTTCGCGCCCATCATGAAGATCGCGCCGAACACCATATAGTAGGACAGACTTTCAACTCTTGTCGTCAACAGCGTCGGAATGACCCATCCCGCATAGCCCAGGACCAAGGCGGCCGCGCATGTCAGATCGAGGTAATTGGTACGAACGCCTCGCCGAAGTTGAACTTCAAGCACGAGCAGCGCTCCGACCCCGACGATCACCCGCGCGATTATGGTGAGCATCGCCACATCCGGAACAAGGAGCAGGTCGGTCACGAAGAACATCAGATAGACCGGGACGGCCAGCCAAAGGCCAGCGCGGGTGGATGTTCTGCGGCGCTGATCGCCCTGTTCGAGATAAAGCGCGCGCAGCTCGCAGGACTGATAGGCCCTTTGCTCCGCAAAGAGCGTTGTTTCGACTTCTGCCAGCGTGTGCCTCATGCACGGTTCACCCGAACTCATCGAAATTGAAGGGTTTCCGTCCGCTTCCGCGACGTCGAAACAATTTGCGGTCATTGCAGATGGCACAGCCAAGGTTATCGCGATGATAGATATTGCCGATGAAGTTTTGGTTAAGCCCCATGCCCGCACAAGGTTGCAGGGTGACAATGGGTTACCAATTTTCCGCTATTGCGCCATTTATTAAACTCTAGCGCGAGGCAATTTCTTTTTCTATAGTTAGCTTAGTATTAACGGAAACAACAAAGTGAACCGATTTCAGACAGTTCTCGACGGAGTTAGCCTCGTCACCCCTGACCTCATCGCGGGAAGTTCAAAATTATCAGACAGCGGGTATCTGCAAGAACGCTTCATTGAAGGGCGTGCAGAACTGGCCGTTTTGCTCGCCTTGAGCGAGCAACAATTCCAGAACCGCTTGCCACCGGCAGAAATCGTTCGCGATCTGACGACGCGGCTGAGTGACCTGAGGCAAAAGCTGCCTTCCTCCGTCTGGCAGCGCCTCACGCCGATTGCTCGCGAGCATCCCGTCGCTGCCTATCTTCTTGAAGATCCCCTGACCCGCTGGTCCTTTGAAAAACCTCGCGGCTACTCGGGCGACGCTCAACTTCTCGACTTCATTTACGAGCATCCGAGCATGAAGGGGGCGATCGAGCAGGCTTCGGCTCTCGGACGGGATCTTTATGCATACACAAAGCAAGCTTCGTCATCTGTCGCAGTGCGCGAAAGACGGAACCTTCTGACCGCAAAGGTGGACGCCATCGCCTCTGATCGGCCGGGCGACACCGAGATCCTGACGATCGCCGCTGGACATCTGAGGGAAGCGGACCAGTCGCAAGCGTTGCAGGACGGCGCGATCAGCCGCTGGGTGGCGCTCGACCAAGACCCGCTCAGTGTCGGATCAGTGGCGCGCGACTTTGCCGGAAGTCCGGTCGAGGCCATCAATGGCTCCGTCCGCACGCTCTTGTCACGTTCTCAGCAACTGGGCCGTTTTGACTTTATCTACGCGGCCGGCCTCTACGACTACCTTGCGCACAATGTGGCCGTGAAGCTTACCGAACGTTGCCTGCAGATGCTCAAGCCCGGCGGTCAATTTCTGTTCGCCAACTTCGCGCGCGACATACGCGTCGAGGGATATATGGAAACGTTCATGAACTGGGCTCTTCTATGGCGCTCTGAATCGGAAATGTGGTCGATTATAGGGGGCCTTCCAAATCAGGATAAGTTTGAAGCAAAGGTGGAGTTCGGCGAAAACAGGAACGTCCTCTACGCGATCCTGAAGACCTGAAGATCGACGCTGATGCGGGCGGCCTGAGACATGGACCGCCTCGACTGGCTCTTGCTGGAACGGCGGTCGTGAAGAGGCAGCAACAGCGCCGCGCCTTTGCGCGGCGCTTGAATTATCTCTGCGGGTTCAAACCGCCAGGACCGCGGCGCAATCGCCAGGCTTTATCAGTCCCGGAAAATGCCGTGCAGCGAGGATGCCTGTCATGCTTGAGCGGAGCTCGACCGGCAGACCACCGGTCTTTCCGACCGGATGGATGCGAGCTACAACCTCACCCTTTTTCACGGCTTCGCCGAGGTCGACTGCAAATTCGACGAGCCCGGCTTCCTCTGCGAAGAGGAAGCAGTCTCCATCCGGCATGTCGAGCCATTGGGTGGGCTGCTCTTCGACGATGCCCTCAACGATGCCGGCATGCGTTAGAACGTTCATCACCCCGCGTTTGGCAATGGCTGCGGTTTTCGCCGTCGCCGTTCCGCCGCCGCCGAGCTCGGTGGTGATGAAGATCTTGCCCATCTCCTCGGCGGCCGTGTCGTACATGCCCACGGCGTCGATCTCCAGCATTTTCATCGAGTAGGGCGCGCCGAACGCCTGAACGAACTCGAAACCCTTTGCCTCCTGTTTCTTGTCTGGAAGAATGTGGGCGGCGCAGAAAGGTAGAAAATCGAGTGTCCTGCCGCCCGAATGGAAGTCGAGCACGATATCGGCAAGTGGCAGAAGGACCCGCTGGAAATAATCGGCGATCTTCTGCGTGACCGTGCCGTCCGGCCTGCCCGGAAAGCTGCGGTTCATATTGCCCTTGTCGATCGGCGAGGTTCTCGTCTGCGACAGGAACGCCGGATAGTTCATGGCGGGCACGATGATGACGCGGCCTTTGACGTCTTCTGCCCCAAGCGTGCGGGCAAGATCGAAGAGTGCGATCGGCCCTTCATATTCATCGCCGTGATTGCCGCCTGTCAAAAGCGCGGTCGGGCCTCGGCCGTTTCTAATGACGGTGATCGGAATCATGACCGATCCCCATGCGGAATCATCGCGGCTGTAGGGTAGCCGCAAGAAACCATGCTGAACGCCGTCCGCCTCGAAATCGACCGTCGCACTGATCGGCGATGGGCGCATTATTGTATCGCTCATCATCCCATCAGTCCTTGACCATCAACTTTCGCGGCACATTGGCGAGGCACTCGACGCCAGTCTTCGTGATCAGAATGCTTTCGGTCGTCTCGAAGCCCATGTCTTCGAGCCAGAGACCTGTCATGAAATGGAAGGTCATGCCGGGTTTCAATTCCGTCTTGTCGCCGGGACGCAGGCTCATGGTCCGCTCGCCCCAATCCGGCGGATAGGAAAGCCCGATCGGATAACCGGTACGATTGTCCTTCACGATCCCGTATTTTTTCAGGACCGCAAAGAAGGCATTGGCGATGTCTTCACAGGTATTGCCCGGCTTTGCGACGGCAAGGCCGGCTTCCATGCCTTCGAGCGTTGCTTTTTCCGCATCGAGAAAAGCCTGCGTCGGCTTGCCGAGGAAAACGGTGCGCGAAAGCGGCAGATGGTAGCGATTATAGCAGCCGGCGATCTCGAAGAAGGTTCCCTCGCCCCGTTTCAACGGCCGGTCATCCCAGGTGAGATGCGGGGCAGAGGCCTCCACGCCCGACGGCAGCAAAGGCACGATGGCCGGGTAATCCCCACCGATCCCATCGACGCCTCTTGTCCCTGCATCGTAGATCTCTGCGACGAGATCGCATTTGCGCATGCCGACTTCGATCTTGTCGAAGATGCGCTGATGCATGACTTCGACAATTCGGGCGGCATTGCGCATATATTTGACTTCCGTCTCGCTCTTGACGGCGCGCTGCCAGTTGACGAGCGCCGTCGCGTCGACGAAACGGGCATTCGGCAGATGCTTCTGCAGCGAAGCGAAGGCTGCCGCCGAAAACCAGTAATTGTCCATCTCGACGCCGATCGAACTCTTACTGAGGCCGCGGTCCGTCAAAATGCCGGAGAGGTAATCCATCGGGTGCCGCTCGGTCGACTGCACGTAGTGATCAGGATAGCCGATGATGTTTTCGTGTTTCAGGTAGGCGGTGAGCTTCGCGCCATTGGCGTCCTGCCCACGGCCGAACCAGATCGGTTCGCCGGACGGCGGCACGATCACGGCCTGATGCACATAGAAGGACCAGCCGTCGTAGCCGGTCAGCCAGGCCATGTTCGATGGATCGCTGACGATCAACAATTCGATGCCCTTGGCTTCCATCGCCTTTCGGGTCTTGTCGAGGCGGGCGCCGTATTCCTCGCGCGAAAATTTGAGTTTAGGCTCACTCATGGTCTTTTCTCCCTTGTCCGGTGCCGCACCGGTCAGCTTTCGAATATGGTTCCGGCGTTGGCGGCCTTGGCTCGCGCAAAGGCAAGCGTGGCGATGGCGGTGTCCTGTATGCCGGTGCCGGTCAGGTCCGCGATCGTGATTTGCGTGGCGTGCGAACGGCCCCGACGTTGACCGGCTACGATCTGTCCGAGCTCCGGAAATGCCGCGTCGGCGGCAACCGTGCCTGTTGCGATCGCGTGGTGAAGTTCGCCCAGCCGGCGCGTCTGCTTCAGGCTGTCGGCGACATAGAGCCAGGCTTTGGCGATTGCGACGGGGTCAATCTCGTTCTTGTGTTCCGCATCAGAACCCATGGCCGTCACATGCTGGCCGGCCTCCAACCATTCGGCTTTCAGGATCGGCGTTTGCGAAGGCGTTGTCGTGACGATGACGTCGGCCCCAGCGACCGCATTCTTCGGGTCCGCCACCGCGGTGACGGCCAACCCAAGCGACTTCGCGAGCTGCGCGGCAACACCCTGCGCCTTGGCAAAATCGCGCGCCCAGATCCGCGCCTCGCGGATCGGCCGTACCAGCATCAGGGCCTCAAGCTGCAATTTCGCCTGCATACCCGCCCCGAAGATCGCCGCGACCTTCGAATTCTCGCGCGACAGATGCTTTGCTGCGACGGCCCCTGCAGCCGCGGTCCTCACGTCGGTCAGGTAGCCGTTGTCGAGGAGCAGCGCTTGAACAAGGCCCGTTCTGCTGGAAAGCAGCACCATCATTCCGTTCGTGCTCGCAAGCCCGATTTTGGGATTGTCGAAGAAGCCGGGACTGATCTTGATGGCGAAGCTTTCGATGCCTGGGACATAGGCCGTCTTCACATCGAGTTCGCCACGATGTTCCGGAACATCGAGCCTCAGAATCGGGGGCATGGAGACGGCTTTCGTCGCCAGCGCTTTAAAGGCGTCTTCGACGCAGCCGACCGCATCAAGATCGAGGCCGATGACCTTCCGGAGATCTGCTTCCGTCAGAATGACCATGGAGCTCATGCCACATCCTTTCTGGTAGGCGCGGTCGCGCCGTTGATCACACTTCGATGCTGCTCCATGTCGACATTGCGCCCTGACAGGATCGCAACCACCGGCCCGGTGATCTCGATCTTGCCGGCAAGCAGCGCCGCAACACCGACAGCAGCCGCTCCCTCGATCACCTCGCGTTCCACGCAATAGGCATGACGCATGCCCGCGGCGATCTCCGGTTCGCTCAGAAGAACGACGTCATCGAGCAGGTCGCGGCACATCGAGAAAGTGAGCTGGTTATGAAAGCCGATGCCGCCACCCAGGGAATCGGCAAAGCTCTCCTCTTCCTGGACCTCCACGGGGCGCCCTGCCTCAAGGCTTGCCTTCATGGCGGCACCCCGCTGCATGGTGAGGCCGATGATGCGAACGTCCGGATTGATCGCTTTCAGCGCGGCTGCGACACCAGACGCGAGACCGCCGCCCGACAGCGGCACGAGGACCGTTGCGGCCTCGGGGCAATCCTTGAAGACCTCCAGCCCGAGTGACCCCTGCCCGGCAATCACCCTGGCGTCATCAAAGGGTGGGACCGCAACCAGCCCGTCGTCTTGTACAAGACGGTCGACCTCCAACTGGGCGTCGTCCTGCGAGCGCCCGATGATTCTGACATTTGCCCCGAGCCGGCGGATCTCGGCCACTTTGTTTTCGGGAACCAGCCGCGACATGCAGATCGTCGCCGTAGAACCCGCCGCCTTTGCGGCATAGGCAAGCGCGCGCCCGTGATTGCCGGTCGAGGCGGCAACGACGCCCCGCGCCTTCTCCTCTGCCTTAAGCGAGAGCACGGCATTGGTGGCGCCGCGCAGCTTGAAGCTGCCGGTAATCTGCTGGTGTTCGAGCTTCAGGTAGACGGCTGTGCCCACGCGCTCGCTGAGTGCGTCCGACCTAATGATCGGGGTTTTGCGGACCCGGCGGGAAATGCGCTCGGACGCAAGAATGATGTCCCGGAGGCTGACTGGCAAAGAAGTGGTCATGACATCAATTTTCCGGATAAGGCATCGTCATGAGACGGGCGACTTCCGGCCGCGCTTGATCCTCGCCGCAAAGCCTCAGGCAGGCCCAGGCAGTCGCAAGATTGCTGCTGACCACCGGCTTGCCGATCTTCTGTTCGACCCTGCCTGCGACCTGGGCGGCCCGCAGCGCCGTACAGGAGATGAAGAGGGCATCGGAGCCTGGCGCAGTGGCGTCAAGCGCAAGCGCTGCGATCTCGTCCGGCGCAATCCGCGCCATCTCGCGGTCGTCGGTGAACCCAAGGCAGGTGAATCGGTCTATTTCGAAACCGAGCTCTGCAAAATAATCCGCCATCGGCCTGCTCGTTTCGACGGTGTAGGGCGTCAGGACCGATATTCTCTTTGCACCGAAGGCGCGCAGCGCGTCGACCGCAGCCGCCGTTGGCGTGACGACCGGCACGCCGGGCTTTGCAGCGGTAATTGCAGCCTCGACCTTAGCATCGCCGATGACGACCGAGGCCGACGTGCATGAATAGATGATCGCATCGAGCGGTTCGCCTGGCAGGATGAGACCTGCTCCTGACGTCAGCGAAGGCTGCATTTTCAGCAGGTTTTCCGGCGTCGTCGGATTGGCATAATGGATGCGGCTCACATAAACGCCGATGCGATCGCTCGCGACCATTCGCTGGAAGTCGACTTCCGTCGTATGGTCGGTTGCAAGGATCACAAGGCCGACGCGCTTTTCCAGGGGGCGCTCGTCCAGCCGCGGACGGCGGCTTGCGGTCAGGATATCGATCGTTGCCGTCATCTCAATCTTCCGTGCGAGCATAGCGCTCTTCGAGCCAGCGCAGCCCGATCACCGAGATCAGGCTGATCGCCAGGAAAAAGATACCGACCAGCGTCATCGGCTCGATATAGCGGTAGTTGCTGTTGGCGATGCTCTTGGCCTGGTTCATCAGTTCGAGCACCGTGATTGCCGAAAGCAGCGGCGTCTCCTTGAACATCGCGATGAAATAATTGGCGAGTGCCGGGATCATCGGAGGGATCGCCTGCGGCAGGATGACATGGATCCACGCCTGGCGCGTGGTGAGGTTCGTCGCCTTTGCCGCTTCCCACTGCCCACGCGGCACATTCTCGATGCCGGCGCGGTAGACTTCGGCGGTATAGGTCGCGTAGTGCAGGCCGAGGCCGATGACGCCGGCGACGAGTGGCGCAAGTCTGATGCTGATATCCGGCAGCACGTAGAAGATGAAGTAGAGCTGCACCAGGAGCGGCGTGCCGCGGATGAACTCGGACAAGAAGCCGACGCCGTGCGATACCGCGGTGATCGGCGAACGCCGCACAAGCGCGATCGCAAGGCCCAGGATCGCTGCAACCACCGCGCCGAGTACCGTCGCAAGGATGGTGATCTTGAAGCCTTCGATGAGCGTCGGCATGATCTGCCAGACGAAATCCCAGTCCCATTCCATCGATCTAGACCCTCATTCCGTCGAGACCGCGGCTCATGCGCCGCTCAAGCCAGCGCATCGCAGTCGAAATTGCCCAGGCCATCAGGAAGTAGAGAACGAGAATGGTCGCAAACGGTATCAGCGTATTGCCCGTCTGTGCTCGCACGACCTGCGCCTGGAAGGTCAGATCGGTCAGCGAGATCAGCGAGACGACGGCGGTGCCTTTCAGAAGTTCGATCGCATTGTTGCAGAAGGTCGGCAACATCAAGGGCAGCGCCTGCGGCAGGATGATGTAGCGCATGCGCTGGTAGCGCGACAGGTTGAGCGCGATGCAGGCTTCGGTCTGTTCACGCCCGATCGCCTTGACGGCACCGCGAACGACTTCTGCCGCATAGGCGCCGACATTCAGTCCGAGAGCAAGAACGCCTGCCTGGAGCGGCGTCAGGGTGAGCCCGGCAAAGGGCAGCACGAAATAGACCCAGAAGAGCTGCACGAAGATCGAGGTGCCGCGAAAGAACTCGATATAGGCTGTTGCAAGCGCCCGCACGGCGAAGAAGCGGGAAAGCCGCGCAAGCCCGGCCACGAATGCCATGACAAGCGCCAATGCCGATCCCATGAGCGTGAGCTTGATGGTGACGAGCGCACCTTCCAGGATCAATGTGAGGTAGCCGGACCATACCGACATCTGGACGGGTCCCTTTCAGGAGATTGAGAAACCGGCTCCGCTCGTTGGCGGAGCCGAACGTCGGCAGGCTTACTTTGCTGCGCAGAGCTTTTCGCGGCTGGTCGACATTGCGGCTGCGGCCGAGAAGCCGTAGGGCTCGATGATCTTTGCGAACTCGCCGGATTCCTTCATCTTCTTGAGCTCGACGTCATAGGCGTCGCGAAGGGCAACGTCCTGCTTGCGGAAGGCCGCACCATCGCAATAGACGGGGGCGCCCACGACCGGTGCAACCGTCTCAAGGTTCGCATCATTGGCCTTGGCCATCAGATCATGGATCGACAAAACCGGCAGGGAGTAGGCGTCGATGCGGCCATCCTGCAGCATCTTGATGCCGCTCTGGCCGTCCGGAACGACGATGACGCGATCGCGCGGCACGCCGGCCTCAAGCGCGAGTTTTTCTTCCGTGCCGCCGCCGGGTGCGCCGATCTTGGCATCCGCATTGTCGGCGATATCCTTATAGCTCTTGAGCTTCAGCGGGTTGCCCTTCTTGACGGCGAAGGCTTCGGCGTCGCAGAGCATCGGCTCCGAATAGGCGACAGCAGCACAACGCTCGGGCTTCATGAAGAGGCCGGCGGTGATCGCATCGTGGCGGCCGGCCTGCAGGCCCGGGATCATCGCGCCATATTCGGAAATCGAGGCGACAACTTCCTTGACGCCGAGGCGCTCGAAGATAACCCGTGCAACGTCGGGGGCAGCGCCCGAAACCTTCCCGTCCGCGCCGACCGACGTGAACGGCGGCTCGTTTGCGATGGCGATGCGGGCAAAGCCCTGCTCTTTCAGCTGTTCGAGATCGACGGCCTGTGCTGGCGCAATCGCTGCCGAAAGAAGTGCGGACAATGCGGCTGCACTGAAAAGAATTGTCTTTTTCATGTTCCCTGCTCCTGGTTTTCCTTGGATTATTGCTTGAGGCTGCATAGCGGTCAGATGCGATGTCCGGCCGCGATGATCTTGCGCAGGAAGGTTTGCGTCCGCTCCTGCGTCGGATTGCGGAAAATGTCGTTGGGACTGCCTTCCTCGACGATCTTGCCGCGGTCGAAAAAGAGCACGCGATCGGCAAAATCGTGGGCGAAGCCCATTTCGTGCGTGACGAGAAGCATCGTCATGTCGGTTTCCGACGCGAGGTGCTTCATGACGCTCAAGACTTCCTCGACGAGTTCGGGATCAAGCGCTGATGTCACCTCGTCGAAGAGCATGATCTTCGGTGACAGCGCAAGCGCTCTGGCGATTGCGACACGCTGCTTCTGGCCGCCGGACAATTGGGCAGGAACGCTCTTGGCCTTGTCAGCCATGCCGACCATGTCGAGGAGTTCCATCGCACGCTTTTGCGCGTCGGCGCGCTTGATGCCTTTCGTCAGCATCGGCGCAAGCGTCACGTTGTCGAGGACACATTTGTGGGGAAACAGATTGAAGTGCTGGAAGACCATGCCGATCTTCTCCCGCATGCGATGCAGGTGGCGCTCGTCTGCCGGGACAAGCTCCTTGCCGCGCGGCATGTGATAGAGCTGCTCTCCGTCGACCTCGATATGACCGCCGCTGATCGATTCAAGCGTCATCAGGATGCGAAGGATGGTCGTCTTTCCCGATCCGGACGGCCCGATGAGCGCCAGCTTCTCGCCCGGCATGACATTCATCGACAAACCGTCGAGCACAGTCAGCGGACCGTACTTCTTGACGATGTTGTCGATGCGGATGATCGGCGCCGTCATTCATCTCTCCCTGTTGAGACAGGCAACGCACTAACGATGACGGCCGATCCAAATCATGTCAATTCGCAAAATAATATCATGACAATTATTCTGGCGCTGCCCGTTTCGCAGGCAGCAGCGTCAAATCGCAAGCAGCAGCGCCTCGGGATTTCCTTGCGCCAGCGATGCGACAATGCCAAGGCCGGTGCGCAATTCGTTTTCCGTGGTCGAGCCGAGTGAGATGCGCACGGCGGGCGTCCAGCCCTGGTCGACGGTCCTGAAAGAGGTGCCGGGCGCAATCGCAACGCCACGCAGGCGGGCCTGCGACACGAAGGAATCCTCCTGGTGTGCGCCCGAAAGCGGCAGCCAGACGTGTAGGCTTTGGGGATGGGCGCGATAGGCAAGGCCCGTCAGCGTCTCTGCGGCGATCGCATGCCGGCTCTTCAGCGCCTCGCGCTGCCACCTGACAAGTTCCAGAGCCGTGCCGTCGCTTACCCAGCGGGTGGCGATTTCGGCAATCGCCGGCGTTGCCATCCAGCTCGAAACGAGATGGCGGTTGGCAACGGCGGCGACGTAGCGGTCGGGTGCTGCGAGATAACCGATGCGCAAGCCCGGTACGGTGATCTTCGTGAAGCTCGTGACATAGAGCGTGCGCTCCGGCGCAAAAGCGGCAATCGGCGGCGCGCGATCCTCCACCAGCGGACCCAGGATGTCGTTTTCGATGATCGCGATATCGTGGCGCGCTGCGACATCGGCAAGCTGCTGCCGGCGCTTGGCGCTCATCAGCGCCGCCATCGGGTTGATGACGGACGGCTGCAGAAAGACCGCCCGGATCGGGCCCTTGCGGCAAGCCTCGTCGAGCGCTTCGGGGATCATGCCCTCCTCGTCGATTGCCAAACCTTCCAGATGAAGGCCCAGATAGGTGGAAAGCGGCACGAGCGTATGGTGGCTGATTGCTTCGGTCGCAACGGTGGAGCCAGGCGGGGCAACGCTCATCAGCGCGACGGTCATGCCGGAGGTCGCACCATTCGTAAGGCAGATATTCAGCGGAGAGACGTCCAGGCCGCAGCGCGACAGCCAGTCCGCCGCAATGGCGCGGTGACGCGGAAAGACCATGTTCGGTCTGAAAGACAGCGCCGAACTTGATGGAAGATTCTCCGAAAGCCAAGCAAACGCCTGGCGCATTTTTTCAAGATGGACCTGCTCGCAGACCGGCTTGAGGATCGAAAGGTCGATCACCTCGCCGAGCCGCTCGGGCAGGTAGGGCGGTTCGGGCTCGCGCGGCTGCGTCTGCACGAAGCTGCCGCGGCCGATCTCCCCCGATATCAAGCCGCGGCGGATCAATTCGTCGTAGGCCCGGCTCACCGTCTGCACGGAAAGCTGCAGGTCATCGGCCATCTTTCGGTGCGGCGGCAGCCGGTCCCCGTCCGAAAGCTTTCCGTCGGCAATCGCCCGGGCGATCTGCTCGGCAAGCGAAAGATAGGCCGGCCGGCGAAGCTGGGAGGGATCGGGGCGCCAATTTGTCATGATTTAAACACTGGTGAAAATCAGTTCAATTGACAATGGCAAAATGCGCTCCCATTGTCTTTTCCTCACCTTTGGAATGATTTGCGCAGCCGGGAATGCCATGAAACTCGACGCCATCGATCTGCGTATCCTCGACGCCATTCAGCGTGACGGACGCATCACCAAGCTGGCGCTTGCCGAAAAGGCCGGCCTCTCGCCGACACCGTGCTGGATGCGGCTTAGAAAACTGGAAAAGGCAGGCATCGTTACCGGCTATCATGCCCGCGTCGCGCTTCGCCGGATCGCCCCGGTTGCCAGCGTCATGGTGGAAGTGACGCTCGCCAATCATCGCCAGAGCGACTTCGAGCGCTTCGAACGCGTGATTGCGACGATTCCGGAAGTCATCGGCTGCTGGTCGGTGGGCGGCGGGATCGACTATTTCTTGAAGATCGCAGCACCCGATATAGACGCCTACCAGCGGCTGATCGATGACCTGCTTGACCGTGAACTCGGCATCGAGCGCTATTTTACCTATATTGTCACGAAGACGGTCAAGGACGAGACGGTCCTTCCCGTTGGCTCTTTGATCGGTCGAGCGTGAGCAATCCTGGTTAGAGGGCGATGGGTATCGGCTGGATGTGAGCGAGCATCGGCAGCAGCCTCGGCCAGATCCGCTCGGATCGGAAGCGTTCTCGATCATCTGCGATGCGATGAAGGCCGACAAAGTGGTCGGCGCCTCATGCCTGGTAATTGGTCGACGCGAGCGAGCAGTTGTCCTTGAGCCACGGACGAAGGGATCGAGGGGATGGAACCCTAAGCCTCTGCAGGTGTTAAGAACGGACAAGCAAGTGATTGCTCAACTCAAACAGGGGATTTCCATGAATAATCTCATTTGGCTTGTCGGCGCCGTCGTCATCGTAATTGCGATTTTGAGTTTCTTCGGCCTTCGCTGATCGCAGACGTCGGTGATGTGCGGCGGCTCAACCACGCCATCTCCGGCATGCGGAAGCCTGCCGCGCGCACCGGCGTAGAGTTGGCCTGCCGGTGCTCATCAAACATGGTGACGATAGGCGAAGGTTTATCTCTGGCAGCCTCGTCAGGAACTGGCCCGGCATCGGGCGCTTGTCCGCTCGAATTTCGGGGCCTCCCAAAAAAGGCAAGCCTGCTGCTGGCGGCCTTTGAAATGGCGTCCGCTTGATCGCGGTTCTCCCTTGAAGTGGCGTGTATCATGTCCTTCAGCCGATCATAGCTGATAGCCCTGCCCCGTCTCGGATTGTCATGCGCAGACCGGCGCGTAGATAGATCAGCCGCGGCACGCCAAAGCCTTAGTCAATCTCTCTCTTCTGGCCATCGGCAATGGACAATTTCTCGCCTCCGCCTGTGGGAGACTTGCCCGTCGGCAATGAGGAGATAAATCATGACCGCGGTTTTTGCCCGCCCCGATTTCCACACTGCGCTTTCACGCCTCAAGGACAGGCATCTGCTGCGTGATCTTGCCTATATCGGCGGACGCTGGTCGGCGGGCGACGCCGGCAAAAGCTTCGAAGTCACCGATCCTGCTTCCCGAACAACGGTTGCCTGGGTGGCAAGCCTTGGCGCGGACGAAACGGCAACGGCGATCGACGCGGCGGCGCGGGCAATGCCGGCCTGGCGCGCCATGCTGCCGCAGCACCGGGCTAAAATCCTGCGCAACTGGTTCGATCTGATCCTGGCATCAAAGGAAGATCTCGCCTTGATCATGACGCTCGAGCAGGGCAAGCCGCTGTCGGAATCCTTGGGCGAGATCGACTATGCCGCCTCTTTCGTCGAATGGTACGGTGAGGAAGGCAAGCGGCTGAATGCCGAAAACGTCACCAGCCACCTTTTGGATGCTGAGATGATCGTCCGCCGCGAGGCGCTCGGTGTCGTCGGTATCGTCACGCCGTGGAACTTTCCGTCCGCCATGATCACGCGCAAGGCTGCGGCAGCACTTGCTGCGGGCTGCACCGTCGTTGCCCATCCTTCATCCGAGACCCCGCTTTCGGCACTCGCACTTGCCGAGCTTTGCGAGCGCGCCGGGATTCCGGCGGGCGTATTCAATGTTGTCACCGGTGATGCGGCAACCATCGTCGGCCGCATGTGCGAGGACGAGCGCATCAGGGCGATGAGCTTCACCGGCTCGACCGGGGTCGGCAAGCTCATTGCCGCTCAATGCGCGTCAAGCATGAAAAGACTGGTGATGGAGCTTGGCGGACATGCACCGCTTATCATATTCGACGATGCCGACATCGAGCGTGCGGCCAGAATTGCCATCGACGCCAAGTTCGCCACGTCGGGCCAGGATTGTTTGGCTGCCAACCGCATCTTCGTGCACCGCTCAATTGCCGATCGCTTCGCTGAAGCATTTGCACGCCACATCAAGGCACTGAAAGTGGCAAATGGCCTTTCGGCGAACGCCGATATCGGCCCGCTGATGCACGAACGTGCGATCGTCAAGGTCGAGGAACAGGTCTGCGATGCACTGAAGCGCGGAGCCAAACTGGTCACCGGCGGTAAACGTCACGTCGCCGGCCAACTGTTCTTCGAACCGACGCTGCTGACAGATGTTCCTGCCGATGCTCTCATCATGCGCGAGGAAACTTTTGGCCCCGTGGCAGGCATCAGCGTCTTCGACACGGAAGACGAAGTGATCACAAAGGCGAACGCCACCGAATACGGTCTCGTCGCCTATGTCGTCACGGACAATGGCGCCCGGCAGATGCGCCTTGGACGTGCGCTCGAATACGGCATGGTGGCGATCAACCGGGTGAAAATCACCGGCGGTCCCATTCCCTTCGGCGGCTGGAAACAATCCGGACTTGGGCGCGAGGGCTCGAGGCACGGCATCGAAGCTTTCACCGAGCTCAAATATCTCTGCATCGACACGGCCGCCTGAGGCCCTTCATTTTAACATCAAGGACAATGCCATGCTGGAACGAAGCAACGAACTCAACGCCTGGGACCGGGATCATTTCTTCCATCCCTCCACTCACATGGGCATGCACGCGCGTGGCGAGACGCCGACGCGGGTGATCGGCAGCGGTGAAGGCGTCTACATCACCGATACGAGCGGCCGCTCCAGTCTCGATGCCTTTGCCGGACTTTACTGCGTCAATGTCGGCTACGGCCGGCAGAAAATCGCCGATGCGATCGCCGAACAGGCAAAGAGCCTTGCCTACTATCACGCCTATGTCGGCCATGGCACGGAAGCATCGATCAGGCTGTCGAAGATGATCATCGACCGCGCGCCCGAAGGCATGAGCCGCGTCTACTTCGGCCTTTCCGGGTCCGATGCGAACGAGACGAACATCAAGCTCATCTGGTATTACAACAACATCCTAGGCCGCCCGGACAAGAAGAAGATCATCTCTCGCTGGCGCGGTTATCACGGCTCGGGTGTCATGACAGGCTCGCTGACGGGGCTTGAACTTTTCCACAAGGCTTTTGACCTGCCGCGCGCGCCCATTCTCCACACGGAAGCTCCTTATTATTTCCGCCGGCCCGACCGCTCGATGGACGAGGAACAGTTTTCGCAATTTTGCGCCGACAAGCTGGAGGAGATGATCCTTGCCGAAGGTCCCGAAACAATTGCCGCCTTCATCGGCGAACCCATCCTCGGGACAGGCGGCATCGTTCCGCCGCCCGCCGGATACTGGCAGAAGATCCAGGCCGTGCTGGGAAAGTACGATATCCTGCTGGTTGCAGATGAGGTGGTGACCGGTTTCGGCCGCTTGGGCACGATGTTCGGCTCGGACCACTACGGCATGAAGCCGGACCTGATCACAATCGCCAAGGGCCTCACCTCGGCCTATGCACCGCTTTCCGGTACGATCGTTTCCGACAAGGTCTGGCAGGTGCTCGTCCAGGGCTCCGATCAGATGGGGGCGATTGGTCATGGCTGGACCTACGCCGCACATCCGATCTGCGCCGCCGCTGGGATTGCCAACCTGGAACTGATCGATGAGCTTGATCTCGTGGGGAATGCCGGCGAGACCGGCGCCTATTTCCGCTCGGAACTGGCAAAGGCCGTCGGCGGTCACAAGAACGTTGGTGAGGTGCGTGGAGACGGGTTGATGGCGGCTGTTGAGTTTGTTGCAGATCGGGACGATCGCAAATTCTTCGATGCTTCCCAAAAGATCGGTCCGCAGGTGGCCGCTGCACTGCTGGAGCGCGGCGTCATCGGCCGCGCCATGCCGCAGGGCGACATCCTCGGTTTTGCGCCGCCGCTTTGTTTGACCCGGGGCGAGGCCGATACTGTGGTCAAAGCTGCGGCCGAAGCCATCGACAGCGTCTTCAAATCCATCTGAAGGAGTGTGAGATGACCCTTGTTCCGAAGACGATGGCAGCCGTACAACTCGTCGGTCATGGCGGGCTCGACAAGCTGGTCTATAACGAATCCGCTCCTGTCCCGAAGCCGGGCGCAGGCGAAGTGCTCATCAAGGTCACGGCCTGCGGCATGAACAACACCGACGTCTGGGTCCGCCAGGGCGCCTACGGCACCGAAGACGATCCGTCGGCCGTCTCCACCTGGCGCAGGAAGGGCAATACGCTGACGTTCCCCCGCATCCAGGGGACGGATGCTGTCGGCCATATCGTCGCGGTTGGCGCCGGCATCGACGCAAAACGGATCGGTGAGCGTGTAATGGTCGATTTCTCGATCTATAATCGCGAAGACGACAGCCTTGCCGACATCGACTATATGGGTCACGGCCGGGATGGCGGCTATGCCCAATATATGGCGCTGCCTGCGCAAAACGCCCATATCGTCGATACCGATCTTACCGACGTCGAACTTGCAACCTTCTGCTGTGCCTACCTGACCGGAGAACGGATGCTTGAGCGGGCGCGGCTTGCTGCGGGCGAACACGTGCTGGTGACGGGGGCATCGGGCGGTGTCGGATCGGCGATCATCCAGCTCGCAAGAGCGCGCGGCGCAATCCCGATTGCGATAGCTGGTCCTGGCAAGGAGCAGGCTGTGCTGGACATCGGCGCAGAAGCAGTCGTCACACGCGGCGGCGATGATCTCGTCGAAGCCGTCGATCGGGCATCAGCCGGCCGGCCGATCGACGTCGTGGCCGATCTCGTCGCCGGATCGATGTTCAACGATCTTTTGAAGATCCTACGCCCCGAAGGCCGCTATACGACGGCCGGTGCGATCGGCGGGCCGGTGGTTCAGCTCGACTTGCGGACAATGTACCTGAAGCAACTGGAGTTGCATGGATCGAGCCAGGGTACGCGCGCCGACTTCCGTCGGCTCGTCCGCTATATCGAGGACAAGAAAATCCGGCCCCTGGTCGGCGGCGTCTATCCGCTATCGGATTTCCATCGGGCTCAGACGGACTTCATGGCAAAGAACTTCATCGGAAAGCTCGTCGTCGTCCCCGACTAAACGAGATTTGCGGCCTGGACCCGGCGCCGCAGCTCTCGCTTTCGGCGCCGGCCGCTCCAATTGTGACTTGCCCGCAGCGCTGTCACATGGCTGGGACGAATTTCCAAAACACTCCTTCCTGGCGATCCGTATAATACTTGAACTCGCACTCAAACTTCCGGCCGTAGGCTTTGGCAGCCTTCAGGCATTGGTCGCTGACCGGGTTCATCCCTGTATCAGGGGCAAACCAGTCCTCAAGCAGATCGTCCGGCACATACGTACCGATGCGCAGCGGAAGAGTGGCGAGTACAACGTCCATTTCATTTGGCACCATGATCAAAGCCTCCTTTTTTCGGATTAACCGCGGTCGGATGAACCGGTTCCATGCTGCCTTCCACTACATCCCGCAGACCGCATCATGTCAACGAAACCACTGCCCGGACCGGCTTTGGCGGGCACCTTTCGACACTCCTCTGGACCGTTGCGGCGTTAGCAGGCGACCGCCGATGACATCAACGGTGCCAAGCGACCGTACCAGCCGGAATTCCTGATGTTACGATGGTCTAAACCACCGCGAATACGCTTCGAGAAGCCGACAACGTGCTGCTCCATACCGCCGTCAATAATAAGCTCGACACTGTCTTCCTCGAACTGCTGGAATTGCCCATAGTGGCCACCGGTTTCGAATTTAGCCGCATCATGTAATCACAAACGAGATGGGTCCATTAAGACTTGAATAAGGTGTATCGGCCGCAATGACGTATCTGAAAAATGGAGTGCTAATCGCAGCGGTTATGCTGGCTGCATTGATAACGTCCTTGCCGCCGACTTTTGCCAAAGATTGTGAGCAAGAAACGTTCCACGAGGCGCGATACATTGTCTGCACCCTGGAGCCGGGGAAAGCTGACCTGCGATTGTTCTGGAAGGGCATGGATGGCGAGCCTTACCGCTATTTCTCGAGCGTCGCCGAAGCCGTGCGGAAACAGGGACGAGCGCTGACATTCGCGATGAACGCAGGGATGTACCGCGCCGATTTTTCTCCGATAGGACTTTATGTCGAGGCCGGCCGAGAACTACGACCCGCCAATACGGCCCGAGGTGAAGGCTCAGCCGGTCTGCTGCCAAATTTCTATAAGAAGCCGAACGGCGTGTTCTTTTTTGACGACACAAGGGCCGGAATACTCCCGACAGATCAATTTTTGAAACGTCGCCCCAAGGTGCGGTTCGCCACCCAGTCTGGTCCAATGCTTGTCATTCAGAACAAGCTGCACCCAGCCTTTATTTTAGGGTCGACAGACCGAACCCGTCGCAGCGGTGTGGGAGTCTGTAGCGGTGGCACGGTTCGCCTTGCCGCAAGTGACGACATGGTGAATTTCCATGATTTTGCGCGCCTGTTCCGCGACCATTTAAAATGCCCCAATGCATTGTTTCTCGACGGTGGACGAGGTGTGGGGATTTACAACCCGAAGATGGGCCGCAATGACAGATCCTGGCATGGCGGGTTCGGCCCGATCTTTGGAGTTGTAGAATAACGCCACGAATGGCTACGACAATGAGCGCGGGAAGGTGATCATCGACCCGGACCGCAGGGGCGGCTGGCCACCAAAATTGAAGCCAGCCGATCTGAAAGGACGCAGCGCGCTCCTGGCCGATCCGGAGATCAACCTGGAGGACATGGCGCGCCGCCTGGATATCTCGCCGGCGACGTTTGCCAATATTCCCGCAGCTAGCTCCAGCATGGGGTTAGCCGACTACGCAGATAGCAAGGGTCTCGGAACGCGCTGCGCAAGCGCTGCAGTAAGGAGGCCTCTCCTATCTGCGGGGAGAGTACGCACCGTCGTCGCTCAGACGCCCGCCTTGCCCGCTCGCTAGGGCGCTATATGAGAGCTCCCTCGTGCCGCTGCTCGCAGTCATGGTGACATACGCAAGCCCGCCGATAAAGCCTTCGCCCGGCTCAGGAGTCGATCGAAGGAAAATCAGGTGCTTGCCACTAGGCAGCAAGCGCCGCAGCCATCCTGCGCAACTCAGGCATCATCCGCGGCTCTTCAGGTTCAACGATCTCCGAGCCAATATCCATCACGATGGACTTGACCAACGTTGTCTTATTCAACGCACTTTTCTTGACGAGTTCGTCAAACTCGTCGCCAACGCGCGGGGTTACCTTCATCGAAAGACGTTTTGACGGGGCATCGTGCCAGCTTTTCCACTTCGCTCGATGAACCTCGGCGTTTCTGCGAAGCCGCTCGACCAAGGAACCGTCGTTTACAGACCTGTGCACGAAGTACGCTATCAGTGATTTTCGCAGGATCACGCCAGCAAAAGGATCAATCGCCTCGGCATTTACGGCGAAGCCGCGATAGACCAAGCCTCCTGGGTCCGCTTGGAGACCGATGGAGCGATCCCAAGTCATTGCGGTGCCGCCGATGATCAGCTTTCCGGGCGGCACCTGGCGTTCCATCCAATTCCGTTGCTGACCGGTCAGCCGGCGGCCCGCATTTCCGCTTGTGGCTGCACATTCTGGTTCATGCGGAACAGATTCTGAGGATCGTAACGCCGCTTGATCTCCGTCAGACGTTTGTAGTTGCCGCCATAGGCCGCTTCGACGCGATCGCTTTCATCCTCCGGCATGAAGTTGATGTAGGCTGTGCCGATGGCATGCTTCTTCGTTGCCTCGAAAAGCTCGCGTGCCCAGCCAATGCACGTGCTATCCATCGAATTCTCGCGCCAGCGCGCATGAACGTTCATGACGAAATGCGAGTTGCGCTGTGGAAACGCCGTATCCTCCACCGCGATGCGACCCGCTGCACCGCCCACATGGCCAATGAAGATCTCACATTCCGGCCCCGGAAGCTTGCGAACGGCATCGAGGAGAACTGCAATCGTCGCATCCGAGAGCTCTGCGAAATCCTGGCTCTTCCAATAGTTGCGCGCGCCTGGCGTCAGCAGCGGGTCGAATGCCTGTTGCCAGGCGGCAAAAGGTGTCGGACCGACAACATCGGCAATCGGATTACCGATGTCACGAAGCGCCGCGGCAGCGACTTTGCCCGCTTCGATGTCGCCGCAATGGCACATGGCGAGTGCAAGGATTTCCCTGCCGTGCCATTCGGCGGGCAGGAAAGGCAGTGGCGGTGCCTTGCGCATGACCGCCCAGCATGTGAGTTCGTCCGGCGCCGTTTCGAGCACCTGGCGATATTGCCTGAGCACCATTTCCGCGTCGGCAAAAGGATGGACGACCAGGCCTGCCAGAACCTCGCCCGGCAGGTCGTGGAGTCGGAACTCAAAGGAGGTTACGACGCCGAAATTGCCGCCGCCGCCGCGTAGCGCCCAAAACAGATCCGGCTCTTCCTTCTCGCTCACGCGTACCAGCTTGCCCTCAGCGGTTACGACCTCCATCGAGATGATATTGTCGATCGTCAGCCCGAACTTGCGTGTAAGCCAGCCGAAACCGCCACCAAGTGTCAGTCCGGCAATGCCGGTCGTGGAATTGATCCCTGTGGGTAGAGCCAGCCCGAAAGCCTGTGTTTCGTTATCGACATCAGCAAGCGTTGCGCCCGGCTCGACCCGCAAACGCCGTGTACCCGGGTCGACCCTTACCGATTTCATCGGCGACAGATCAATGACCAGGCCGCCTTCACAGACGGCATTGCCGGCGATGTTGTGCCCGCCACCGCGGACCGCCAAAAGAAGATTGTTTTCGCGCGCGAAGCGGACTGATCTCATAACGTCGGCGGCACCAGCGCAGCGCACGATGAGACCCGGGCGCCGGTCAATCATCCCATTCCATATGGCCCGCGCCTCGTCGTAATCGGCGTCCGTTCCCGTGAGCAATCTGCCGCGCAGACCGGCGGCGAAGGCATTGAGCGCAACGTCCGTCATGGCCGTTTGGCCCTTCTGCAGGGTCGTAAGGTTCAAGTTGTCCATGATTTCCTCCCCAAGGCGGCAGAGCCCCGTTCCGCCGTGGCAGCATCTTGCGCTTCGTTCCTTTGCTACGCAAGATAATGCTAATAAACATTCCTGCCGGGACCCTTCACAAGCCGGGTTTATTGCTTTAAGAGCGCTCCCGTAATCCGGTCGCAGCCCACCCGGTCAAAACAAGGGATCCGAGATCATGAAAACCATCGTCATCTGCTCCGGCGGATTGGACTCCGTTTCGCTTGCGCACAAGGTTGCCGCGGAACACGAACTCATCGGCCTTCTCTCCTTCGACTACGGACAGCGGCACCGCAAGGAACTCGATTTCGCGGCTGCATGCGCCAAACGCCTGAATGTGGCCCATCAGATCATCGACATCAGGAACATAGGCAGCCATCTGACGGGATCGGCGCTGACCGACGACATCGATGTTCCGGACGGACATTACGCCGAAGAGACGATGAAGGCGACCGTCGTACCGAACCGCAACGCCATCATGCTTGCCATCGCCTTCGGACTTGCGGCGGCGCAGAAGGCCGATGCGGTCGCAGTCGCCGTGCATGGCGGGGACCACTTCATCTATCCGGACTGCCGGCCAGGTTTCATCCAGTCCTTCCAGGACATGCAGAACCAGGCGCTCGACGGCTATGCCAGCGTTTCGCTTTTTGCACCTTACGTCACCGTCTCGAAGGCCGACATCGTAACCGACGGCGCCAGGAACGGCACTCCGTTCGCACAGACCTGGTCGTGCTACAAGGGCGGTTCGCGCCACTGCGGCCGCTGCGGCACCTGCGTCGAACGGCGCGAAGCGTTTCATCTGGCCCGCATCGACGATCCGACGGACTATGAGGACCCGGACTTCTGGGTGGCCGCAACCGCAGGCTTTGCTGCTGACGAGGTGAAATGATGTTCCGCATCACCAAGGAATTTCATTTCTCCGCCTCGCACCGGCTCACGAGCCTGCCCGCCGACCATCAATGCGGCCGCCTTCACGGACACAATTACGTCGTCGAGGTGGAACTTTCGGCAGCAACCCTCAACAGCCACGGATTTGTCCGCGATTACCACGAACTTGCGCCGCTGAAGTCCTATATTGACGAGTACTTCGATCATCGCCACCTGAACGAGGTCCTCGGTCATGATCAGGTGACGGCTGAGTGTCTGGCGAAGCATTTCTACGATTGGTGCAAGGATCGCCTGCCGGAAACCTCGGCCGTGCGCGTCAGCGAGACGCCAAAGACCTGGGCGGAATACCGGCCATGACCGTCGCCCGCGAGGCCGGGATCCGCGTCAGCGAAATCTTCGGGCCGACCATTCAGGGGGAAGGTATCTTGATCGGCCTTCCGACCGTTTTTGTCAGGACGGGGGGCTGCGATTACCGCTGCTCATGGTGTGATACGCTGCATGCCGTCGACAGCGAGTATCGTGATCAATGGCGTGCGATGTCGGTCGACGCTATCTGGCAGGAGGTCTTGCGGCTTTCGGGCAACAAACCGCTGACGGTATCACTATCGGGAGGCAATCCGGCGATCCAACCGCTCGGGCCGCTGATAGAACGCGGACACAGCGAGGGTTTCCGTTTCGCGCTGGAAAGCCAAGGCAGCATTGCCAAGGATTGGTTTGCCGACCTCGACGTTCTTGTCCTGAGCCCGAAGCCGCCGTCAAGCGGCATGGAGACCGACTGGCGCGCGTTCGAGGCCTGCCTGAAAATGGCTGCCGAAAAGCCGCAGCTTGCGCTGAAGATCGTTGTGTTCGACGATCGCGATTACCTCTTCGCCCGGACCGCCGCGGCACGTTACCCAACGCTTCCTGTTTATCTTCAACCCGGCAATCATACGCCACCCCCGCCCGCAGACGAAGAGGCAAGCGTCGATATCAACGGCATCATGGACCGGATGCTCTGGCTGATCGACAAGGTGACGGAAGATCGGTGGTTCGAGGCGCGCGTGCTGCCGCAACTACATGTGCTGCTGTGGGGCAACAAGCGCGGCGTCTGACGATTCCTTCGGGTACGCTGGAGAAAGCGACGCAAGGCTCAGCCATTCGTCGCCGATCCCGAGGCACAAAGGACATCGATCAGCGGAACCGCGGCTGTTTCGGCGAGACGTTCGCCCGAATCTCATGAAGGGGTGCGTTCTTGCCAAGCAACCGCAGGAGCTTGCGCTCCTCTGCCGGATCAACCCCAAGTTTCTTGCAGTGATCGGCAACGTCACGATCGTGCGGGCCTGGCACATGCACTTGTCTGTTGTTCATATTCTTCATGGTCATTTTCCTCCTCGTGAGGATAACGCCTGACGATCACAAATCGTTCATTAGTCTGCTCTAAAGTTGACAGGGAACGCCTTTCGACGAGCTCAACCTCATACGCTTATACGCGTTCGAAAAACGGCGTTTTCGCGCAGGTTGCGGTTAGTCCGGCCGTCTGAACCTGGACATGAATGGTTTGAGGCCACAGGTGGAGGGGCGAGCAGCTTGAGGCATCGGCGCAAGACAAAATGCGGCTGTCGGGCTCTGATTTAGCGGCATTGGCCGAGGATACGCCGCAGGCTATCTGGGGCAAGTTCATCGACTCTGCATCCACACAGCCAGATAAAACGTGGGTGGTTATCAGGGTCGCCGACAGGACCTTCTACGAGATTGAAACGTAAACGGCGACGAGGCCGCACTTGGCTCTCAGTCGTCGGCCCTTCGATCGCCGGCACGTCGGCGGCAGCTATTACGTTTCTCTGGTGTTTAGTCATTCCGAATTGCTCCCTGCGATCTCGGCCCGCAAAGCATGTTCGTTTTGATTGATGAGCTGTCGGATGACTTCCGATACCGATGCTGTCTGCATCGTCCCCCGCATCATGCGGCTGGCGGCTATCTGCTTGCTTGATCGGGAGTTATAAGGTTTTGGCAGATACTTATAACAGCGGTGTATAATGTGAGCGGCGACGACTTCATCAGCAGAAGGCAAGGGCGCTTCGACAAGGCGATGGCCGAGCTTGCCGCCGAGAGGGCCGCCGAAATGCCAATGATGAAAGAGATCGACATCAGCTATCGGACGATGTTCGCGGAACTGGCGCAGCGGACGCTCGACGGGCAGTTTGTGGCAGACTTCCCAATGGAGGGATGGTTCGTGACCGTCACAGTGAAGGGCCGCGATTACTGGTATTTCGATCTCCCTACTCCCGAGGGAAAGGACAAGCGAACCTATGTCGGCCCACACAGCGACGAGGCGATCACGGCGCGGGTGAAGGCCCACAAGGAGATCAAGGACAACATCCGGGAACGGAGGCGCATGGTTAGCACGCTGCGACGTGCTGGCCTCCCCGGTCCCGATCCATTTGCGGGCGACATCACGAAAGCCCTCGCTGACGCCGGATTGTTCCGGATGCGGGCCGTCCTGATGGGGTCGGTGGCATTCAGCACCTATGCGGGGACGCTCGGCATTCGGCTGCCCTCGTCTGCCATGCAGACAGGCGACGCGGATTTCGCGATCTCGGCCGGGGTCCAAGACAGCCTGCCGCCCGTGCTGGAAATCCTCCAATCGGTCGATCCCGCATTCCGAGCGGTTCCGCACCAGGCGGATAAAGCCAAGATGGTCGCCTTCCAGAATGCCAAGGGCTACCGGGTGGAGTTCCTGACGGGAAACCGGGGATCGGACGAATACACGGGCAAGCCGTCCCCTATGCCCGCCCTCGGGGGCGCGTCGGCGGAAAACCTGCGGTTCCTCGACTACCTGATCTACGAACCTGTCCGCACGGTGCTTCTCTTCCGCGAAGGCGTGAGCGTCCTCGTCCCCGCTCCCGAGAGGTATGCCGTCCACAAGCTTATCGTATCCTCCAGAAGGCTCACAGACACGCTAGGACGCGTAAAAGCGGACAAAGACCGATCGCAGGCCGCCTTGCTCTTCGAAGCCCTCGTAGAGACGCGCCACGACGACGAACTGGCCGACGCATGGGCAGAGGCATGGGATCGAGGAGATTCGTGGAGGGAAGGGCTCTCCGGCGGCCTCTTGAGGCTGCCTGACAAAGGCACGAAAGCGCTCGGCAAAGCGTTGGGATCGCAGATGCCCGATTTGGAGAAGATGAGAGCTGATGGTCGTTCCGAATGATTTACTGCGGCTGTGGGGCCGTTTGCCGACCGGCAGTTTCTGGCGTCCAAAAAAGCGATAGCGGACATTCGGTCCAGCAGGTCCGAGGTCCATGACTGACCCATAGGCAGACGCTTGCCGAAGGCCGGCCAACGTCTGCACTGGACGTGGAAGCTGACGTCTTACCAATCCGCTCAGTTTCCGGTTGCCAATCGTCACTCGTCGCAGCTGGCTCAGGTGGTCTTGAGCGTGCCGTTCATCCCTTCCGGATAGAAGCCGCCCTTGCTCACTCCGTCCTTGTCGGTGAGGTAGACGATCCGGAGCACCTCCTGCGGCGTTCTGGTGAACGCGATCGCATCGGGCGTCGAGGGAACGATGTTGGCTTTTCCGTCCCCCTGGATCCCCTGGTCCTTATCGTCTGATCCGTCGATTTTGTCTCGGGCATCGGAGACAGCGTTGGCGGCCTTCCAGGCTTCCTCTCCCTTTCGGTATAGCGTAGATCGCGCCATTCCCATGTGATAGGCCTCGACCGCCAGGATGCCTGCGGCTGCGGCGAGGAAGTCCTTGTTTTTCAGAACTGTCGCCGCACCGGCATAGGCGGTGACGCCGACATCCTCGAACAACATCCCGCCCAGAACGAAGTTCGTCTCGTTGCCGAAGGGGTCGAAGTCCGGCCCGAGGCCCGCTGCTTCCGCGACGGCTTTGAAGCCCGCACCGAAATCGATGGCCGGCCGGTCAACCGCGTTGGTTCCAAGCGTCTTGCGGTAGAAGCGGACGTGCGCGAGTTCGTTTTCCGCGACTTCCTGCATGAATTCGCCGATGGCGGGCGTCTCGAACGAGACTTGCTTTCCACCAACGACGTCGCCGGGTTTCGAACCGGCATCGGCTGCGTCGATGCCCATTCCGGTGGTGCCGCGGAGGTAGTATTCAGCCTCCATATATTCGAGGTTGAGCGCAAAGCGGAAAATGTCCTCGTCCGATATGTCCTGTGCCAATACCGGAGAGGGCCGCGCGATTTCGCTGAGTGCCGCTCCGGCACCGAGTACGATAAGTCCCTGAAGCGACTGACGCCGGGATAGGTGAAGTGCGCCCTGCATGGCGGTCTCCTATGTTTGTTGATTCAACACCGCTATCAGCACCGCGGCACCGAATGCATTTGCCTGACGATTAGATGGTCCGGGCCGCCAAAATATTCCCGTGTCCCGCTACAAAGGCCCTGCGAAAGGAGCCGGCGTAATCTCGGCGTGGACGGCGTCTACGTGCGCTCAGTCGCCGCGTTCTGAGTATCCTTTCGAACCAGGCGGATTGCGAGCCGATCGAGGACTGATTGCGCGAGGCGATCACAACGAGCGCCAGCGAAGAGAAACGTATCCGTGAACACGGTGGCGAGCTTGTCCCGCAGCGCCTCGCGGAGCAGCCGGCGTGCGCGATAAAGACGGGTGCTCACTGTCTGAGGTCGCAATGCCAAAAGAAAAGCCGTTTCCTCAATGCTCATTTCCTCGACGTCCCGCATGACAAAGACGATGCGAAAGGGCTCTGGCAAGTCACCGACGGCTCGCTCCAGGAGGCCGCGGATTTCAGCGAGAGCGGCCGCCTCTTCGGGATCAGGCTTGTGTGCGCTGCACGGAGCGACCATGCCTTCGATGGCTTTCGCGTCTACGGTGGGTCGCCTTTTACGGCGGCGTCCCAGCGCCTCGTTCAGCGCGATCCGGGTGAGCCAGGTCGACAGCCGCGCCTCCGCGCGGAATTCGGCCAGATGGGTGAAGGCGTGGATATAGGTCTCCTGAAGTACGTCCTCCGCCTCGGTGTCGTCATTCAGGACGGCGCGGGCGACCCGGTGAAGCCGCTGATTGTGACGCTTGATGATTAGCCAGAATGCGGCGGGGTTACGCTGTCGCGCGTGTTCAACCACCCCCGCGTCGTCAAGGTCCTCGATTCTCACTGCCTCGGTGGATCCGCTCGGCTTCATCATAGGCGCTCCAGATGCATCAGCTTACTATGCAATAAGCGTTTTCCGGCTTTTCGGTCTGCGGCCAGGTGGAGACTTGGGACTCTAGCGGACCAGAGGTCTGCTGACCAAGTAAATCGGACTTGTTGCAGTTCCATCTTCCGGTTTCGGCGCAACTGAGACTTCCAGCGTGGTCGCCGGCGATGCCTGCTTTCAGGAAGCGGCAAAGATGATCTCTACGGCGGACATGAGGCGCGAAGAAACTATTTTCGGCGTTGGGGCCGTTAGCCGGCGGACTGCTTTCGGAGAGCAGGCGTTGAAAGCTGACATTCGTTCATCAGCGGCTCGACGGTCCGCATTTGACCCCGCAGCAGACGATTTTTTGCTGCCGCCGCCGCGGTGCATGACCTCGGATGACCGGTTTACTGCATGGAAAGTTCGGGATGCTTGCGCTTCCTGCGCGACCAGGTTATACACTGAACTAGATGGTTCAGTATTTAAGTCCTCCCCTCGATCTCTCGTTTGCGGCGCTGTCCGATGCGACCCGCCGCGGGATCATCGATCAGCTTGGGCGAGAGGACGCGTCGATCACCAGTCTCGCGGATAAGTTCCAGATGACGCTGACCGGCATGAAGAAGCACGTCCAGGTTCTCGAGCGGGCGGGACTCGTAGTCACGCAGAAGGTCGGACGGGTGAGAACCTGCAAGCTTGGGAAACGCGGCCTCAAGGCGGAGGCCGAATGGATCGAGGCGCATCGCAAGCTCTTCGAGGCCCGCTTCGAAGCATTGGACGAAATCATCAGCGAAATGAAACAGGAGGGAAGCGATGAATCAGCAAGTTGACAGTGCAGGTGGTGCGGAGAACCGCACGTCAGTCCAGCGCAGAGGGGATCGCGAACTCGTCGTAACGCGGACATTCAATGCGCCGCCGAGCACGGTTTACAGGGCGTGGAGCCAGCCCGAGCTGTTCCAGCGCTGGTGGGTGCCAAAATCGGCATCCGGCGTTTCGCTCGTATCGTGCGATATGGACGTCCGTACCGGCGGCAAATATCGGCTGGAATTCGGCGCCGACGGTTCGGACACCATGGCCTTCTATGGCAAGTATCTCGAGGTGGTGCCGAACGAGCGCATCGTCTGGACCAACGACGAGGGCAACGAGGGCGCGATCACGACCGTGACCTTCGAGGACCAAGGCGGGAAGACGCTGCTGAATTTCCACGAAGTCTATCCGTCCAAGGAGGCGCTTGAGGAAGCACTACAGGGCTCGGCGGCCGCATTGCCGGAGCAGTTGGAGCAGCTCGACGAATTGCTTTCCAGCATAGGCGAGTAGCGCGGGTCGGGAAACTCGCCTCGAGAACGTCTGCTCTTGGGAAGTGACTCCACCGGCCTTTCTGGCCGGAGCGGGGGCGCGTGCGGTCAAACAGTACAGGGGCCGACAGCGAACTCGGGGCCAGGCACCGGATAGCTGCTTTTGATCGCTGCGATCTTGAAATGTGATGATGACTACGCGGCCAATTGCCCGTGTCGTTCCAGGAGCCGCATCAAGACCGCATTGGCGTGAGTGAAATTCGAAAGTTGGTTCATAGCCGGTCCGTCGGGCGATCTCGCTGTAAGACAGCCCATCCTGGCGCAAGGGGTGGAGCTTCTCAAATATCTCCTGGGCGGGATTGCCTGTGCGCGAGACGGGCGCGACGGCGATGTGTTGCCGCGTCGATGATGACTTCCTCGGACAGGCTCGCCCTGCCTGAGGCACGGCCCGAAAGGCTCATCTGTTCTTCGATTGCCGCACGAAGATTTTGGACCAGATGGAACCGATCGACGACTTACTGCGCCTGCGGCGCGCCTTCACGAGCGGCCTCCGCATACAGACCGCAGCAGTCTCGGCTGACGAACTCGACGGAGGGACGATTCCGCAGCCACCTGGCTGCACTATCGACACTCCGGTCATCGAGAAAGTCAGCAACGGAGCGACGCTCGAGATCAACCATGATGGTCCCGTATCGTGTTGCTCGTCGCCAGCTCCAGTCGTCGATGCCAACCACTCCTCGGAGGCGCAGTGAGCGATCGCGGCATTCCGCTTCAGTTGCCGCAGGATGGTGTCGTCGCTGACCGGCATCCCGAGCCGTTGCATGAGGCGCTCGCCAGGCTGGCCGCCCGCGTTATGGCCGAAAAGGCTGACAATCTCCACGATCCTTGTCGTCCGGCGCGCATAAGGGGAAGCAATCGGTGGCAGTCGGTCGGTGAACGTTTGTCGTTCACACTTTTGATGGGCGCATCGCCAGCGGCTCAGCAGAACTTTCACCGTCACCGGCTTGCCCTGGACCGGTAGATCTTGAAGGCTGCGGTTGGACCAGCCATGCCGATTTCGGCTTCGCCGTCCGCAATCGGGACAAATGCCGATTGCGAGTCCGGCAGCGGAAACAACCCAACTGCCTTCATCAGCGAGCGCGACACCCGGAACTTTGCCCCCTGGACCGGGCGACCATTTTAATTTCGTTAGCATGCGCGCCAGTAGCAATGACGTCGCTAATAGCGCGCCCATCCGACATGAGCCTCTTTGACAAGCTTCAAAAACAGATCGAACCAAAACCGATACTCGGGTCCGTCTCGACTGCCGGACCCCTCGAACGCGCAATACGCAACTGACGTCGTCGGGTCTTTGCCGTGTTTTTCGATCGCAGCTTCAATCGCCTCTTCGTCAGTTAAGACCTCCCATGCCATAACAACGCTGTCATGATTTTCCACACCGACCACCTCAATACATTTGGGAAAGATAAGATTTGGGCGGTCCTGTGTCGCCCCTCGGTAGGCCCCGCTTCGCACTAATGCAGCTCGTTTCGCGGGGCCAAAAGCAGCTGCACGGTCTGTTCTGCGACGATTTTCAGCTTTTCCCAATGCGTGAGGTCACACTCGCCTATCCGTTCTTGAAGGGCGGCGAGCATCCAGCCGGCAGCTGCGACGTCGTCTTCGGCCCTATAGACGTTGAAACGTTCGAGGCAGGCGATGATTCGAGGGCGGGCCGAGCCGCTTTCAAATTCGATCGTGGCCACCATGCGCTGCGCCTCGTAATAGGCCTCCGCGATCCGGCGCCGATCTTCAGCGTTGCTGTTGGTGACGACCCCCAAGGTGAAGACCAAGGTTTCCAAAAGCGCTGAGGCTTCGTCCTGCATAGCTAATTCCTTCATGATGTGACCCCTATATCGGAACTGCGGTCTTCCGGGCAGATGCAGAAAATTCTTCTCGATCTCCGGATTCGTAGAGAAGCAGCCGGTCGGCTCGCCCTTCTCTTTGAGCGCCTCCTTGCGCTAGATGACATTGCTGGCGAAATGCGCAACTCCCCTTCCCCCTCATCTCTCCGGCCGAGCCAATGATCGGGCTCTCGACAATATCATCTCGCGAGGCGGTTGGATCTTCTTTGTTCCAGGCAACACCAGCCCGATCCTGAAATCGATGCCCCTCACCGCCTTCAACTCGAAGGCCCGCTTCGGCAGACCCTCGGTCCATTCCGGCGCAAAGCCGATACCAAGGCCGGCCGAAATCAGCGACACCAGCGAATAGGTGTCGTCGCAGCTATAGGCGATGTTGCGGGTCAGATCGTATTCGTCGAACTTCATTGAAGTATCGCTCGGTGTAGGAGAGGTTCTGGCGATTGAAGGCGATGATCTTTTCGGAGCGCAGATCGTCGATACTGATCTCCGACTGCCCGGCCAGCCGGTTCGTGCGGGTCACCGCCAGCAGATAGCGCTCATGGGCGATCGAGAAGAAGCGCAACGAGCCGATGTTTTCCACCGGGCGGATGAAGCCGAGATTGATCTGGCCGCTTTCCAGGTTGCGGATGATGTCGCCGGTATTGCCACTGGAGATATGGATGCGAATATCCGGGTACTTGAGGACGATCTTTGAAAGAAACGCCGGCAATACGCCGGTGGTCGCCGGATAGACGGTGCCGATCCTGATCTGCCGGATGGTCTTGCCGGCCACAGCCCGGGTGATCTCGGCAGACAGATCGATCTCGCTCAGGATCCCGACGCAGCGACGATAAAAGGTCTCCCCTGCCCTCGTCAGTTCCACCCGTCTGGTCGAGCGGATGAACAGCTGGCAGCCGAGCTCGCGCTCCAGCGCCTGCACATGATTGCTGAGCGCCGGCTGGGCGATGCGCACCTTGGCAGCGGCACGGCCGAAATGGAACTCCTCGGCCACCGCGACGAAGTAGGAGAGCTGGCGTAGTTCCATTAGCGCGTCTCCTCTCCATGCCCTGCCCCTCCACCGCATCATTCAGTGACCAAGGTCGGGCAACAGTGATAATATGTAGGATATATCCGATGGATTAATGCAATGCAAGATGGTGGCCATGAGATATGGACACTCGCACACGCATAGCTTGGAACCTGCGAAATCTCAGGGTCTCGCAAAAAGTCACACAGGAGAATCTCGCTGTGGACGCGCAGGTCGATCGAACAGTCATTAGCGATTTGGAGAGAGGCAAGCACAACGCCTCTATCGATCTTATGGATCGTCTCGCTGTCGCCCTCTCTATAGACATTTCAGCATTTTTCTCCGAGCCGTCTCCGTCCGACGGTAAGCCAGAACCAATGAGGGCCGGACGCAAGCCAAAGTCTTGATTTCCCGCGCCGAGCAACACTCGCAGAGCCTTTCGTGCCGGCCAGGCGCAGCGGGAACCGCGTCCCCAGTTAGCGGCAGGAAATCATCCATGCCGTAGACGAGCGCTTTGCAATTTTTCCCTGCGAACGCCGCTGCAGCATCGGCCGCCAACCTGATCGGCCGCATACGTCAGCTGAAATTAAACACCCGCAGTTCCTCGAAGTGCGTCATGTCATTAAAGGCGCAAAATGCCGGCGGGCGAAGCTCGAGTATTGCCGCACGTTCGGAAAGCTCGCCCACGACCTCACCCAGCATCTGCTGCCAATGCGGCAGCGCAGTCTCGTCCAATCGTTCGATAACGTAGCTGAACGTGATATGAAATTCATAGGTGTCGTGATCCGGATGGCGGTATCCGAAAATATCCGCCAAGGCATCGCGCCAGCCTTTCATCGCGTTGCGATCATCGGCAGTAAGACCTTCAACCACCATACCCCTTGGCTCTGCCTTCGTTACGTGGACGCGGAAAGGCCGGTAGCCAGTAAAGGACTTCAACCTCTTAAGAAACAGCTCGGTCGTTACCTCAATCGGCGTGTCGAGATCTACGCCTACGGGCCAAAAAGGCAACCGACGCCGATATTCGATGATCCCTTGAAAGAGCGTCATATGCAGGCTGGAGATCGGCGTGAACGCGAACTGCGACGCCTCCGGCATTGCTAAGTATTTGGCGCGCGCTGCTATGACCGCCTTTTCGGTCTCCGACCCTTCGACAAGGTGGCAGACAACCGTATTGCCCGGCTCCTGCAGGAAATTCCCGGACCGATCATAGCGTCGACCGAGTCCACCCGGCGGAGAGGGGTTGTGCGCCTTTGAACAATGCAAGAGCTCCGGTGAGAAGGAGGAGGTATCCATTTCCATGTCCGCCGAGCGAGAGATGTCTGCGGCCTTATGCGAGTTGGATGAAGGACTTGTGACGCGCCATGCTGTTTTGAGGGGGCCACGGAACACTTTCACCCATAACGGTCTTTCCATCCCACGCCTTGAACAGATACGAACCAGCGACCCTGTTGATACTAATCCATTTGTTTCAATAACGTTCGAAGCGGCCATAAGCTTAGATGAATGACCGGTTTGGGGCCGGGAGCGGGCTGTCCGCTTTCAAGGCCCAAACTGCAATAGCGGCCATTCAGATCAGAGGCAGGCAGCTCCGCCAACGCGGTCATTGCGACCTGTTTGCCATGCGCGCGATGCGCGAAATGAACGTGACCAAGCAGGATTAGCTGCCTTCACACCCTAGTCGAAAAGCAAGAGAGGGGCTGGATGGCGACGCACCGGCCTTCTTCCAAGGACTTTCGAAATTGAGCCGAGCGCCCCATGGGGAGCTCGTGCTATAGTGCGTGCCTTAAAACTGGGAGAAAGGTACGAGTCCGTGGGCCAGCCCCAGGTGGAACGCAGACTGGCAGCTATTCTGGCTGCCGACGTCGTGGGCTTCAGTCGGCTGATGGGAGTCGATGAAGCTGGAACGGCGCGTGCGCTGCGGGGCCACCGCGAAGCCATCTCGCCGATTATCACAGACCACGGCGGTCGGATTGTAAAGACCATAGGCGACGGCGTGCTACTGGAGTTCCCCTCGGTCGTCGCGGCCGTCGCCTGCGCAGCGGCCATCCAGAAGTTGATGGCGGAGCGAAATGCGGTGGCACCCGCCGATCAACGGATGCTGTTCCGCATCGGAATCAATCTCGGCGACGTCCTGATCGAGGGCGATGACATTCTGGGAGACGGTGTCAACGTGGCGACCCGGCTTGAGGAGATTTCCGAGGCCGGCGGAATCTGCATCTCCGAAGACGTATACCGACAGATCGATGGCAAGGTCGATATTAGTTTTGCCGATATGGGCTTGCACCACCTTAAGAATATCGCGCGCCCGCTGAGGACCTTCCGAGCGCACCTCGAGCAGATCATCCCGTTGCGGGCGCCTGGACCCGCGTTACCCGACCGGCCATCGATCGCAGTACTGCCGTTTGGGAACATGAGCAGCGATCCAGCACAGGACTATTTTGGCGACGGCATCGTCGAAGAGATTATCATCGGGCTGTCGCGCATTCGTTGGCTCTTCGTTATCGCCCGCAATTCCAGCTTCACGTACAAGGGGCGCGCTGTCGACGTGAAGCAGGTCGGGCGCGAATTAGGCGTGCGCTACGTGCTGGAAGGCAGCGTGCGCAGGGCGGCCAATCGAGTGCGCATATCTGCCGAGCTTGTTGAGGCCACGACGGGCGTACACATTTGGGCGGATCGCTTTGAAGGGGAACTGGAAGACATTTTCGAACTGCAGGACCGAGTAACCTCGAGCGTGGTCGGCGCCATCGGACCGAAGCTCGAGCAGGCTGAGATCAAGCGGGCCAAGCACAAGCCTACCGAGAACCTCGACGCCTACGATTACTTCCTGCGAGGCTTGGCAGCCTTGCATTGCTGGAGCCGAGAAACCAACAATGAGGCTCTGCGGCTCTTTTACCGCGCCATCGAACTCGATCCGGAATTTGCTGCGGCTTACGGCATGGCGGCGCGCTGCTATTCTCAGCGGAAGGCAAGTGGTTGGATGGTCGATCACGCGCAGGAGGCTGCCGAAACCGAGCGGCTGGCCCGGCATGCAGCGGCCCTGGGCAAGGATGATGCGGTGGCGCTCTGCACCGCTGGAATCGCCTTCGCGTATGTTCTTGGCGCACACGATTATGGCGCAGATTTATTGCAACGTGCTCTTGGGCTCAATCCCAATTTGGCCTCAGCATGGCTGTTCAGCGGGTGGGCCAGGATTTGGCTTGGCGAACCGGAGGGGGCAATCGATCATCTCACGCGGGCCATGCGGCTGAACCCACAAGACCCCCAGATTTGTAATGCGCAAGCCGCAATGGCCGCCGCCTACTTCTTTGCTGGCCAATACGCGGATGCGTCATCATGGGCGCACGCGGCCATTCGTGAGCAGCCGGTCCACTTCATCGCAACCTGCGTCGCTGCAGCAAGCCACGCACTGGCTGGACAAGCTCCAGAGGCCACGGAGGCGATGACACGATTGCGTCAGCTTGATCCCGACTTCCGCCTCTCCAGCCTCAACGATTTCTTCCCGATCCGGCGACCGGACGACGCCGCACGATGGGCCGATGGTTTGCGAAACGCAGGCCTGCCACCGTGACGACTCATTTCGCTATGCGAGAAACCTGACCGTAATTCGACGATGTCGCGGTCATGCCGGCGGGTAGGGCTGCGAGGACTGTCGCTTTATCTTTAAATGTAAGACTCGTTGGCCAATGATTTCAATTGGTTGCCGTGCCACTTAATTTGGGATTTAGCAGTTAATGTGAGATTTTGACTTGGCTTTTGGGAGATTCAGGCGATCGAGATAATGATGGTGCCTTGGCAAATTGACGCATTTCCTGATGAAGTCGATGAAGCGCTTTGGGATGAAGCGTGCAAACGCGCAGACGGCATTCGGGAATTCCTGAAGCATCGAACTGGTCCGATGACCGCCGCGGACGTGAAACAACTTACAACTGAGCTCGACGTCAGCCGATCAACGGTTTACCGCCTTATCAAACTGTTTCGATCAGGTGGGACGGTCACCTCTCTAGTCGACCGTAAACGTGGCCGGCCTGAGGGCCACCGGGTACTGGATGCAAAGCGGGAAGAGATCATCCGCGTTACCCTTAGCAAATACTACCTGACGCGAAACCGTCCGACAGTTTCGCAACTGATCCGGGATGTGTGGACGAATTGCATATCGGCCGGGCATCTAAATCGGCAACGACGAAATCGCATCGTTCGATCCCCGTCGCGCAACCTAGTTCACTCGGGACGTCGGCGGCGGCCCAGTTCCAGGCGATTTGACGTTGACCCAAAAGACTCGGCAACGATCCCAGTTCGATGCCAAAGGGCGCCGAAATGTAGCAGCGGTGAAACCTGCGAGGGGCTCTTTAAACATTGCTCACTCCCATCGCTGCAATTCACGCAGTTCGTGGATGCTCGTCAATCTGGCCCAGGGGATCGGCAGCTCACAGTACAGCTAAAAAGTAGCCCGAATGGCCGAAATGAAGGCGCTTTTCCGTTCGGCAAGATCGGGGCCGATTCCAGACAATCCGGTCTTGGAACAATCTGGCGATAACCGCCATTCGGCGGCCGACCCCATTTTGGTCATTGGCCGTGGAAGCCGACAAGCCTAAAAGCAGTCGCAACGCAGGTTGCGATAGCGTAGGTGCTGGAAGGAGCGCGGCTGATGCACAGCGATCAAATAGCCATCAAAGTGACGCACGCAAGCGACTTGATCTACGATCAGTTTCCTCAATTTCGAGGAGAAAAAATCGTCGCACTGGACACAGCGGGCACCGTCAATGCGATTTTTCGTATTGGCTCCAAGTACGCGGCACGTTTTCCTTTGCAGATGATGGACCCTGTCGAATGTACCAAATTGCTGGAAGCGGAAGCGAAGGCCAGCGCGGAATTCAACGAGTGTTGCCCTTTTTCCAGCCCAAACCCAATCGGCGTAGGTCGGCAGAGCTCGGCCTATCCATTGCCGTGGCTCGTACAGACGTGGATCGAGGGACATCCTGCTACGCCGAATGGACAAAGCAGCTCATCTGCTTTCGCGCTCGACCTTGTCCGGCTGATCACGTCGCTCCGCGCGGTAGAATTGAACGGACGGACATTCGACGGCCAGGGCCGGGGCGGAAATCTGCCCGATCATGACAACTGGATGGAAGTGTGCTTCTCGAGAAGCCAACACCTTCTTGATGTGGAGCGCCTACGACGCATGTGGGCAAGCCTTCGCGAACTGCGATCCCCAAAGTACGAAGTGATGAGCCACAAAGTCCTCATTCCGGCAAATCTTTTGGTACGGGGCGAGCGTTTAGTCGGAGTGCTCGACACTGGCGGTTTTGGCCCTGCCGATCCGTCGCTTGATCTCGTGGCCGGGTGGCATTTATCCGATCGGGAAAACCGAGCCATCTTCCGCGAAGCCCTGCAAATAGATGACCTTGAATGGCGCCGTGGCGCGGCTTGGGCATTCCTGCAAGCGATGGGTCTAGTTTGGTATTATAAGGAAACGAACCCGATCATGAGCGGGCTAGGCCGAAGCACGATTTCCCGTCTCCTCGAGGATCACTACGACTTGGTTTAGCGCGATTCCGGCGACCGCTCACAAATTTGTAATCGTGAAACCTACCGTTCTGCTCCCCACCAACAGGGACGTTGCAACGACAAAAGCTCACCGGCGGCTTTTCGAATTATTGCCCAAGCTGTCCGAACGACCAACAAGAGGGCGCTTTTCCGTTCTGCAAGATCGGGGCCGCAAACGGATAGTCAGCTTTCAAGTTGGACGGGCTTGAAAGCAGACCAGCGCGTTTGGTGTGGTAAAGTTTGCTTCGCGCCTCGGAGAGCCTTGCGTCCGAAACCAACCATTCAGCCACGATCAGTCCGTGAGGCGCGCACGAAACAACGTGGAGCCGTCCGTTAGGCGCGACCTGGAGATATCCCGCAATCCAGCCTCGGTCATCCACGCACGATACTGACCTTCAGTGTACGATTCGCCGTGGCGATAGAGGTTCAAGAAGGTGAGATTCAGAAAGACACCCTCAGGCGGGCCAAGGCGGTCGTCATCGACAACACCCCACCCCGCAATTGCGATCTCGCCTCCGGGTTTGAGGCAACGCGCCGCGTTCAGGATCGAACTGCGCGCCTGGTCCGGCGGAAGGACTTGGACGACGGCCTTCAGGATCGCCAGATCGTACCGACCGATCGATGGCGCGACAGTTATGTTCCCCTCTTCGACAACCACGTCGTTGGCACCGTATTCTGACAGGATATCTGGCGCGACCGCTGCGACCGTTGGGAGTTCCATCAGCGTCGCCGCAATCTGCGGCCGCCGCTCGCGAAGGCCAACGAGAATGGTCCCGGGCCCCCCACCGATGTCGATCACCGACCCGATCGCCGAGAGGTCTATCTCCTGGGCCAGTTGTCGGCCGAAAATCACCCCACCCGGTGCGAGCATGCGGCTGAACGCCGCCGCGGCCTCAGGCCCCGCTTCGGAAAAGTCGTGCAGCGCAGCCGGCCGGTTCTGTCGCAGTGACTCTGCGGTTAGCAGGTCGGCTCCCCAGATCTCGCGCAGGAGCGCATGATCGCCGCCGCGATAGGTCGGCTTGGACGCGTCGAGGAAGGCGGACGCTTCGGCTCCGTTGCGAAATTGGCCATCCTTGACTTCGAGGAGACCGATGCTGGCGAGCGCGTAGAGAAGCCGCGACAGACGGTCGGGCTCGACTTTGAGCACGGCCCCAAGGCTGTCAGCGGTCAGCGCGCTGCCACCAAGTCGGGTGAAGATGCCAAGGTCCAGCCCGGCGCGAAGCGCCAAGGCGGGGGCACCGCTGCGATCAGGTTGTCGATCCGATCTGAATCCACCATGTCACGTCCCCTTCCGCGATCCAGAACCGACTTCGAAGCAGCTCCCATAAAATTAGAACCTCCGTTCTCCGGAAAGTGAAGTCAAAATCATTATCCGAAGGGTGATACGTTCAATTTCCGAATCGATCCCGCCTTGAAGGCCGCATTCACGCAGGCGGCGGAATCTGAAGATCGGCCCGCCGCCCAGCTATTGCGGGATTTTATGCGGGCCTATGTCGAACGCCAGAAGCGCAAGGCATTTGAGGGCGAGGCGCGGCGGCAATCGCTTGCCGTGGCCAAACGCGCCCGCAACCCCGAGAGCGACGATGCAAATGAAGGAGCTGGATGCACTCATCAATGAAGAACAGCTCAGGGACGAATGGAAGGTATGAAGCGCGGCGACCTGGTGACGTTTGCCGTCAGTGCTGACTATGGCAAAGCGCGCCCTGCGCTCATTGTGCAATACGACGCATTTGCCGAACTGCCTTCCGTGACCTTGCTGCAAATAACCAGCGACGTCCATGACGAACACTTGATCCGAATCACGGTGCAGCCCGATGACGGCAATGGCTTGCTCAGACCTTCACAGGTGATGGTCGACCGCACCATGACAGTACCGCGATCAAAGACAGGCGCAGTATTCGGCAGGCTGGATTCGAATACGATGGCAATAGTCGACGCGGCGATGGCCCGGTTCTTCGGTTTAGGAAGCCGCGGCCTATGACGAACAACGGCAAGGGAAGGTCGTGTCTCAAGACGACAGCGCGGTCGATGCGGCAAGGGACGCGGTCGACGATCGAAAAGAACGGCGCACAGCTCGGCGCGGAAATAACCATCATCGGCAAAGCGTAAAGGCGGAATTCGACAATGAGAGAATCCGACAACCCCTGGAATATGGCTCTGATTTGGACGGATCTTTCAGGACCTTGCCACGGCCGCCGAGCGACTGGGCGCCACACGAAAGCGTGATAACTGACCAGTATTTTCGCTAAGATCAGTAAGTCTGCCGTCAGGCCCGCGGTACGCCCGCCGGCCGCAGAAGCTTTCTGAGCGCAGCGATGCGGAAAATGGCGTTTGCCGCACCGTATCCCCGATAACCGCGCCTTTCGACAATCTCGAAGAACAGACCTTCACCGTAGGTAGGACTGTAGAGCTGGAAATATTCGCCATGCTCGTCGCGGTCATAGAGGATGTTGTTCGCCTTCAATCGTTCCGCAAATTCCGCGTCCAGACCGAAACGGGCTTCCAGGTCGTCATAATAGTTCGGCGAGATCGCAAGGGATACGAAGCCGTTTGCGGAAAGGGCAGCGGCAGCGGAAAAGATATCCTGCGTTTTGAAGGCCAGATGCTGGATGCCGGAGCCGAAGGTTTCGGCGATGAAGTGGCCGGCAAGTGTGTTGCGGTTTTCGGCACCGTTCATGGTGATGCGCAGCGACCCGTCGGCATTTTCTATGGCCTGGCTTCTCACTATGCCGGACGGATCGATGATGTCGACCATCGGCGTCTTATGAGCATCGAGGATCGATGTGTAGAACAGCAGCCAGGTGAGCAATTCCTCATATTTCATGGTCTGGGCTATGTGATCGATCGACTGAAGCCCGACAGGCTCAGGCGCTGCCGTGTCTTCGACCGGATCAAACTCGATCTCCCATATGCGGGCAAGCTCCGTCTTGGGGTCGAGGAAGTAGAGGATGCCGCCACCGACACCTCGTACGGCCGGCATCTCGATCTCGCCAGCATCGAGGGGTTGCCGAAAGCGCTCGGCGCCCAGGGCCACGGCGCGTTCGACTGCCGCCTTCGCATCGTCGACCATCAGGCCGGCAGCATAAGCCGTCGTGCCGTGGACTGCGTATGACGCGCCGGCAAAGCCCTTCTGCTCGGTATTGACGACAAGATTGATGCCGCCTTGGCGAAAGACTGTGACACTCTTGGTCTTGTGTCTCGAAACCTTTCGAAATCCGAGGCTTGCAATCAACCTTTCGAGTTGCGGCGCTTCGTCCTCGTCGACCGTGAACTCGACGAAGGCAACACCTTCGACGGAGGAGCGCGGCGGCATCGCGGGGACGGGCAAGGAGCTTTCCGGCTCCTGCCGCTTTACCTGATCGCCGAGATAGATCAGAGAGCGCCGGCCATCGACTGCGATTGCCGTGGGCGAGCCGCCGCGGAACTGATCGTTGAAAATCTCCAGCGACAGATATCCGTCGTATCCGGTTGCCGCCACGGCTTTCATGAAGTCCAGGACCGGCAAGTCGCCCTCGCCGGGCATGTTGCGGAAATGCCTGCTCCAGAAAAGCAGATCCATGTCGATCAGGGGCGCATCGGCAAGCTGGATGATGAAGATCTTTTCTTTCGGGATCGAGCGGATCGAGTTGACGTCGATCTTGCGCGACAGCGTATGGAAGCTGTCGAGGATAAGGCCGATGTTGGGATGGTCGGCACGCCGCACGATCTCCCAGGCGTCGCGGTGATCGTGAATGTGCCGCCCCCAGGCCAGCGCCTCGTAACCCACCCTCAGCCCGCGCTTTGCCGCGCGCTCGCCAAGTTCATGAAAGTCGACCGCGGCTCGGTCGAGACCGCCAAGCGATGCCGGCGACACATTGGAGCAGACGAGTACCAGATCCGTGCCCATTTCCTGCATGACGTCGAATTTGCGCTCGGCACGATCGAATGTGCGGCTGCGAAGCGGCTCGGGCATTCCCTCGAAATCACGGAACGGCTGAAATAATGTGATCTCCATCCCGAGATCACGCACCATCTTGCCGACCTGACGCGGGCTTTCATCAAAGATGAGGAAGTCGTTTTCGAATATCTCGACGCCATCGAAACCGGCCTTGGCGATCGCTTCGAGCTTGTCGCGGAGATCGCCGCTCAACGATACGGTCGCTATAGACGTCTTCATCGGCCTGCTCCCTTGTGCTGTCGAATGGAGGGTTATTCGGTCATGGCCTTGAAATGCGCGAGCATTCGGGCTGCATCCGGTGTTCGTCCTGTCAACAGACGAAAAGCGCCAACGGCCTGGAAGACCGCCATGCCTCCGCCATCGAGCGTCCGGCAGCCACGATGTCTGGCTTGCCTCAGCAGTTCGGTCTCCAAGGGGAAGTAGACGATCTCGGCGACCCAGTGCCGTTCCTCAAGCAGGTCCGGCGGCAAGGGGATGCCCGGATACTTCGTCATTCCGGTCGGCGTTGCATGTATGAGGCCGGCTGCCTGTCCCATCTCGGATGCCAGATCCCTTCCAGCGATGATGGAAGCAGCGGGAAAGAGCCGCGCCATCGTTTCCGTCAAGGCCGCAGCACGTTGCGCGTCGCGATCGAAGACGGCCAACCTCTGCAAACCAAGAACGAGCATTGCATAAGCGGTCGCAACGCCTGCGCCGCCAGCACCGAGCTGGACGGCCGAAGAAAGATCGGCGTCCGGCAGCCCGCGACGGAAGCTTTCGGCAAAGCCCCACCAATCGGTATTGTGTCCATATCGCCGCCCATCTTTGAAAACGACGGTATTGACGGCCCCGAGAGCCCGCGCCTCGGATGACAGGTCGTCCAGAAAAGAGATGACGATCTGTTTGCAGGGATGGGTGATGTTGAGACCTGCAAGACCTTGAGCTTCGGCCTTAGCCAGAAGTTTCGGCAGGTCGGCTGGCGAGGCACCAATCCGGTGAAGGTCGATCAGTTCATACTCGTAGTTCAGACCCTGGGCGGCACCCTCCTTCATATGCATGGCGGGTGTCAGCGACGCTTGGATGCCGGCGCCGATCAGGCCGGCCTTTAGCGGTCTTATGATTGTTTCGGCCATCCGTCTTTTCCGTGGTTCCGATAGAAAGAGACCAGGCCCGCAGCAGCGGGCCTGGTCCTTTGCTTATTTGCCGCGAACGGTGTCGAGTTCCTTCATGAGCTGGGCGACCGTTTCCGCGCCGATCTGAGGGCTGAACTTGTCGATCAACGGCTTGACGGCGTCGCGCAGCTTCTGCGTCTCTTCCGGGCTCAGCTCGCTGACCTCCATGCCGGTCTTCTTGATCTCTTCAATCGCCTTGGCGTCCATCTCGCGCGAAACCTTGCGCTGATAGTCGCGCGCCTCGGTTGCGGTCGATTGAAAGAGGGCTTTTTCTTCATCGTTGAGCCCATCCCAGAACTTCTTGCTGATGAGCACGATCTGCGGATTGTACTGATGGCGGGTCACCGTCATGTACTTCTGCACTTCGAAGAACTTGGCATTGATGATGTTCGCAGCCGGATTTTCCTGGCCGTCGACAGTACCGGTTTCGAGCGCCGTATAGAGCTCGGTGTATGGAAGCGGAACGGCGTTGGCGCCAAGGCTGTTGAAGAGCTCGATCGGGATCGGCGACTGTATCGTGCGGATCTTAAGACCCTTGATGTCCTCAAGCTTGGTGACTGCGTGGCGATTGTTCGTCAGGTTGCGGAAACCGAGCTCCCAATAGGCAAGACCGACGAGGCCGGTATCCGGCAGAAGCTTCATCAGGCCGGAGCCGAACGGTCCATCCATCACCTTGTCTGCTTCCTCGCCGCTATTGAAGAGGAAGGGCAGATCGACGGCGCCGAACGGCTTGACATTGCTTGCAAGGATGCCGGCATTGAGCACCGTCATTTCGATCACGCCGCCCTGCAGCGCCGAGACGGTCTGAACGTCGCCGCCAAGCACGCCGCCGGGAAAGAGTTTGACCTCGATCTTGCCGCCGCTCTTGTCCTTCAAGAGCTCGGCGAACTTCTCCATTCCCATGACCTGGGGATGGCCCTTATTGTTCGCCGACGCGAATTTGAGCTGGTGCTCGCGGATTTCGGCCATGGCCGGGCCGGTTGCCAGCAGTGCGATCGGCAACGCCAATCCCAATGCCAGCTTCGTCAATTTATTCAGCATGTCTTCCTCCCAGGTTGTGGCCGGCATCTCCCTCCGGCCGCGTTTAAATTCATTCGCCGTTGCCGGCGAAACTGCGATCAGTGTCCGAACCAGGAGACCGGGACAGTCACCAGTTGCGGAAACAGGACGAGCAGAAACAGGACGATCAGTTCGGCGATGAGGAAGGGCATGACGCCCTTCATCAACTCTTCCATCGAGAGTTTCGAGACGCCGCAGATAACATTGAGCACGGTGCCGACCGGCGGCGTGATGAGGCCAATCGCATTGTTGATGATGAAGAGCACGCCGAAATAGACGGGATCAATTCCCGCCTGCTTGATGATCGGCATCAGCACCGGCGTCATGATCAGGATCGTCGGCGTCATGTCCATGGCGGTTCCGACGACAACGATCAGCACCATGATGGCGAGCAGCAGAAGGGTCTGATTGTCCATCAGCGGTTCGACCAGGGCCGCGAGCTCGCCGGGCACGTCGGCAACTGTGATCAGCCAGGCGGAAACCGCCGCACAGGCAACCAGAAACATGACGACGGAGGTGATCTTGGCGGCCGCCACGAACACGTGAAACAGTCTCGCCGGGGGCAGTTCGCGATAGATGACCATCGAGACGAAGAGCGAATAAACAGCGGCAACAACGCCGGCTTCGGTTGGCGTGAAGACACCGAATTTCAAGCCGACGATGATGATGACCGGCAGCATCAGGGCCCAGATGCTGTCGATGAAGGCTTTGAGACGCAGCGCGCCGGTCTGCTTCGGGGGAAGTGCGAACTGCTCCTTTCGAGCAACGATCAGCCAGGTCACACAGAGTGCGGCTGCGATCATGAGCCCAGGGAAAATTCCCGCCAGAAAAAGCTTGGTAATCGAAACGCCGCCGACCACACCGAAGAGGATGAAACCGATCGACGGAGGAATGATCGGCCCGATAACCGAAGCTGAGGCGAGGAGGCCGCCGGTGCGGGCCGGGTCGTGTCCGGACTTCTGCATCATCGGAAAGAGAAGCGCGCCCAAGGCTGCTGCATCGGCAACGGCCGACCCGGAAAGGCTCGAAAGGACACAGGCGGCGAAGATGGCGACAAAACCGAGACCGCCGCGGACATGGCCCACCATCGCCATGGCAAGGTCGACAATGCGGCGAGAAAGTCCGCCGGTATTCATGACCTCGCCGGCAAGAAGAAAGAAAGGCACCGCCATCAGCGGAAAGCTGTCGGCGCCGTTCAGCACGTTCTGCGCCACGATCTGCGCATCGAACATGTCAAGATACATCATCAACGCAACACCGCTGATGATAAGGGCAAAGGCGATCGGCACCCCAAGCGCCATGGGACCGAGAAGTGCTCCGAGGAAGATGGATACCGTCATTTCCCGTCCCTCAATGCTTTGTCACGAGCTTGGCAAGTGCCGGATCGTGATCCTCGAGCGCGACTTGTTCCTCACTGTCGCGGACAAGTTCGACCGTCGTGACATCGATGCGGCCCGTGGCGATCGCGAATGCGTCCCACAGGAGAATGAGAAATGCCGGAATGCCGAACGCCAGGCCGGCGCCGTAGAAGAATGCCATCGAAATTCCGGTTGCCGGCGCTGCCACATGGACGTTGATCAGGGTCTGCGTCCAGGCACCGCTGATCATCAGCCAGGTCGCGAGCAGCATCAGTGTATGCCCGGCGAGCGCAGCCATTCTGGCAGCCGTGGGTGGCAGGCGCCGCAGCACGGAATCGACACCGAGGTGGCCATGCTCGCGCATTGCGACGACCGCGCCGAGAAATGTCAGCCAGACGAAGAACATCCGCGACAGCTCTTCGGAGGACGTGATGCCCTGATTGAAGGCATAGCGAAGGACGACATTGCCGAAGACGAGCACGACCATGCCTGCCAGCAAGAGCGCGATCGTCGCCTTCAGCACGAGAAAATAGAAATCGATGATGCGGGTCATTCGCTCCTCCCAAAGCGTAGGCCACAGATCCAAGTGAGCTTCCGACGTCCCTTAGTCGCGCGGGGACGCGCATCTGAGCGGAGACCTCGCGCCCCTCCTCCGGGACATGTTGCCTTGATTTCAAAATGTACTAACTAGTTCGAATGTCAAGCGGTGATGTATTGAAACGGACGTGCAAGGTGAATATGACTTTGTCGTCGAGCGCGCATGAAATGGCAGCCTCCACGTTAAGGCTCCCGTTTTGACGATTGGAAACAGCGATTTAGGGAATATGGTCGTGAGAGAGATGGCGGAGCGGGCTGAAAACGGACGAAAGAACGATCCGCAGCGGACGCAGGCGGATATTCTCGTCGTCGCGACGAAGGAGTTCGCGACCCATGGCCTCGCCGGTGCGCGCGTCGATGCGATCGCGGAAAAGACCCGCACCTCGAAGCGGATGATCTATTACTATTTCGGCAGTAAGGAAGGTCTCTATCTCGCCGTCCTGGAGCAGTCCTACCGCAAGATCCGCTCGCTGGAAGCCGACCTTCAGCTTTCGAACCTTGAGCCGGAAGCAGCCCTGCGCACGCTAATCGCAACGACTTTCGATCACGACGAGGCCAACCCGGATTTCGTCCGGCTGGTGAGCATCGAGAACATTCATCACGCCGCGCATATGCTGCGCTCGGATGCCATCCGCGACCTCAACGTCTCGGTCATAGAGACGATCGCTAAAATCCTGGAACGTGGTTTCGAACAGGGCGTATTTCATCGCAAGGCCGATCCGATCGATCTCCACATGATGATCAGCGCCTTCTGTTTCTTCCGCGTCTCGAACCGCTATACCTTCGGCACGATTTTCAGGCGGGATCTCTCGGAAAGCGAGACGATTGACCGGCACCGCGGAATGATCGCCGATGCCGTCGTCAGCTATCTCAAGTCCTGCCCGTCGCCGGATTGACACCGGCCAGCTTTGCGGCGGCGATCAACCATTTTGTGTCGGAAGAAAGACGAGGCGGCCGCCGCGAACAACATGTCCAACTCGACAAGGCCTGAAGGTTCCTCGTAGCCGCGCCGCCGATACCAGTAACGCGAGAAGCGTTCATCTGGGTGGCGCACTCTTTGCATAAAAAGGGAATTTTTGTCCGGAGATCCACTTCGGGCCACAATCTGATCGACCGCCTTGAAGGGATCCGAACCGACGACCGGTTTTTACGAAAACCTATTCATCTCAAAGGCGCGAGCAGCGGTCATTGCACACACCGACCGCTCAGCGCCTTCGCAGTCATTGACTCGACTCCCCCAACCCTAAAACAACGCTAACCGCGAGGTACCTATCGGTATTGTCTCCATCGGTAGAAATCCACAAGCGCACGGAAAGCCGGCGAAGCAAGGCGACGGCTCGGGTAATAGAGATGGTAGCCTTGGAAGGTCGGACACCAGTCCTCGAGGACATTGCGGAGCGAGCTGTTTTCCACATGTTGGCGAACCAGGTCTTTCGGCACGTAGGCGAGCCCGATTCCGTCGAGAGCGGCGTCGATGGCCGAGGCGATATTGCTGAGCGTCAACGGCCCCTCCACCCGGACACTGAACTCACGACCGTCTTGCTCGAACTCCCATGCGTAGAGCGTCCCAGATGTTGGCAGGCGCAGGTTGATACAGTCGTGGCCTGTCAGTTCCTGAGGGTTTGATGGGAACGGAAACCGCGCGAAGTATGCAGGCGCGCCCACAACAGAGTACGTGACATCCGGCCCCACCCGAACAGCTATCATGTCGCGGGCCACGGCCTCGCCAAGCCTGAGCCCGGCATCGAACTGGCGCTCGACGATATTTGTGAACCCGTTATCCACGATGAGTTCTACGGTGATGTCCGGGTTTTCTCCAAGGAAAGCGGGAAGCCTCGGTCGGAAGACCAGATCGATAGCATCATCGGGGCAAACGATACGGACATGCCCCGACGGCCGGTCCCTCAGTTCCTTGATCGCGTTGATTTCCGACGCGATGCCTTCAAAATGGTGTGTAATCCTCTCGACAAGACGCTCCCCTGCGGTTGTCGGAGCTACGTCACGTGTCGTCCTCGCAAGGAGACGTATGCCGAGCCGCTCCTCCAGCGCCCTGATCGTATGGCTCAGAGCCGAGCGTGTCACACCCAGCTTCGCCGCTGCGCGCGTGAAGCTACGCTCCCGCGCCACCTCCAGGAAGGCTTTCATTTCCGCGAATTCGTCACGACGCATTGTTGAGGCTCCTTCACCACGGCATGCAGACTATACCTCCTAGTGGCTCGAAACCAACCTGACTATCTTGCTTCTCACAACAGAAGCGAGATGCACGAATGACTGAGATCACACTGCAGGAAGGTTTTTCAGGGCGCGTGGAGACAACGCCTTGGGGCGCGGTCATCTGCCTGTCGCTCCTCACCTTTCTCCTGGTTGGGCTTGAGTTCTTGCCGACCAGCCTTCTGACCCCGATCGCCCGGGACCTCTCTGTCACAGAAGGTCAAGCAGGGCTTGCGATCGCGGCGTCCGGCTTTTTTGCGGTCATGACCAGCCTGTTCGGAAATGTCGTCTTAAGCAGATTGGACAGGAGAACGGTTGTCTTCGTCTATACTGCCGTGTTGGCGGTCTCCAGCCTCGTGGTAGCGCTTGCAGGCAGCTTTCCAGTTTTCCTGATCGGCCGAGCGATGGTCGGCATCGCGATCGGCGGCTTCTGGTCGCTTTCGACTGCTATCCTCGCACGTCTCGCATCCGGCCCCGACCTCGCAAAGGCCATCGCCCTGCTCCAGGGTGGGACCGCGTTGGCGATCGTTACCGCCGCGCCGCTTGGGAGTTTCCTCGGTAGTCTCATCGGCTGGCGAGGTACCTTTCTAATCACAGTACCCATCGGTCTCGCGGCATTGGTATGGCAAATCGCTGTGTTGCCGAAGATGCCGGCCGCCGCAGCCGCATCGGTGACTGAAATGTTCGGGTTGCTCAGGTGCCGCACCTTCGCGATCGGAATGGCGGCAACGACGCTCGCGTTCATCGGCATGAACTCGCTATCGATCTACCTGCGGCCGTTCCTCGAACGCGTCACTGCCCTCGACATCAACATTCTGTCCATGGTCCTGCTGGGCTTGGGCGTTGGCGGACTGGCCGGAACACTTGCAATCGGGCTCGTGCTGCGACGACATCTGAGTGCTGCCTTGATCGGGATTCCATGCATCCTCGCGCTCCTCGCAGTCCTCCTGGTCTGTATCGGCTCGTTCAAAGCCGTCACAGCGGCCGTCCTCGTGCTGTGGGGCTTCCTCTCAACGCCGATTCCCGTTGCGTGGAACACCTGGATGACACAGATCATCCCCGACGATCTCGAAGCTGGTGGCGGACTTCAGGTCGCGTTGATCCAGTCTGCAATTGCCGGAGGCGCATTCGCCGGAGGGATGCTCTTCGATACCGTCGGTTGGTGGAGCGCGTTTCTGCTGGCTGCCGTCCTGCTCGCCGGGTCTGCCGTGCTCGCGACAATGTCGCGTCCCGGCACCCAACACCAATCCAATTTTTGAACTGGAGATCATCCTGTCGCAGGGGATCGAAAACAAGGTCGTCGTAATAACTGGCCCAAGCAGTGGACTGGGTGAGGCGACGGCCCGCCATCTGGCCGAGCGTGGGGCCATTGTCGTCCTTGGTGCTCGCAGGGCCGATCGCATCGAGGCTCTCGCCAGCGAACTCACCGCAAAAGGTCATAAGGCAAAAGCCGTCCAGACAGACGTGACGGAGCGTAATCAGGTCAAGCATCTCGTGGACTCGGCAGTCCGGGAGTTTGGCCGCATCGACGTCATGCTGAACAATGCGGGCCTGATGCCTCTGGCTCCGCTTGAGCGTCTCAAGATCGACGAATGGGACCGCATGATCGACGTCAACATCAAGGGCGTCCTGTATGGTGTAGCCGCCGCACTCCCCCACATGAAGACCCAGAAATCCGGACACATCATCAATGTGTCGTCGGTCTGCGGGCATGTAGTCGATCCAGGAGCGACCGTCTACTGCGCCACCAAGCATGCAGTCCGCGCCCTCTCCGAAGGCCTGCGCAAGGAAGTTAAGCCCTACAACATCCGCACCACGATCATCTCTCCCGGCGCGGTCAGCGCCGAGCTTCTCGAGCATATCAGCGAAAAGGACATTCAGGCCGGTACCCGAGAGTTCGTCAGCAAGATCGCGGTGAGCGCCGATACCTTTGCCCGAACCGTGGCCTTTGCCGTCAACGAGCCTGACGACGTCGACATCAACGAAATCCTTTTCCGTCCGACCGCGCAGCCTGTCTGACTGGAGGAAGAGCATGTCTTCGTCTTCACATCTTACCCGCCGCAAAATCTTGGCCGGAACCTTGATTTCCGCTGCTCTGCCTTTTGCATCGTTCGCACAACGGGGGCGCGATCCGGACAGCCAGGAGCCGACGGACGTTCGTATCGGGATGAGCTTTGGCGACTACGCCATGACGGCGACGCTCTATGACAATCCGTCGGCACGAGACTTCGCGTCGATGCTGCCCCTGAGCCTCAAGATCGAGGACTACGGCGGAAACGAGAAGATCGTCTACCTTCCCCGCAAGCTCACCGAAGACGGTAGCGGGCCGTTCGGCAACGAACAGCCCGGCGATCTTTGCTACTTCAAGCCCTGGGGAAACCTGGCTCTCTTCTACGCCGACTACAAATGGGATGGCCTGATCAGGCTCGGCCGCTTCGATGACGGCTTCAAACCTCTGCTTGTTCGCGGCGAATTCCCGGTGCGCATAGAGCGGAATTGACACCACGCCTTCATTCCATCCATCAGGAAAGGACCTGCTTGATGAACACCTTCAAGATCCCGATCATAGCAATGGCTATGGCCGTATCGTCCCCGGCCCTCGCCGACGACGAAAAGGGCTCTATCGTTGGTGCGTGGAACATGACCTTCCTTCAGTTCACCGACGCGAGCGGCAGACAGAACACGATTCCGTATTCCGGGCAGGTGATCTTCTCGAAAAGCGGCACACTATCCGTGCAGGCCATGAACCCAGACGCTGCGGCGGAGCCGACGCCTTACACGGCAAACGGCTATGAGGCCTATTATGGCCCGGTCGAAATCGACGAAGCGAAAAAGACGTTTGCCATCACGGTGGGTTCATCGCTCGTTCGCAACCACGTTAACCGTCTGGCTGCTTAAGAAAAGTTTGCGTTTCTATTTTGACGTAGCCTGTCTTCCTCGGGTCGTAGTCCGCACCGGGACCGTCTTGCCGTACTCGTTCCACCACGCGCTCAAGGCTTCCATGGTCGGCCCAAGACCTCTTGCCTTGGCGGTGATCTCGTAATCGACCCGTGGCGGCACCTCGGCGTAAACTGTTCGCGAAACGAGTCCATCCGCCTCCAGTTCCCGCAGTTGCGCCGTCAACATATGCTGCGTAATGCCGGGAATAGCCTTCCGTAGCTCGCCGAAGCGGTAGACCCGTTGGTTGAGCAACCACATGATCTCCAGCTTCCATTTGCCGGAAAGCAACGAGAAGGCTCGACGCATCTCCTCGTGCATGTTGATGCCGTCGTCATCTTCAGTATGCATTTCCATACCAGCCCATCCAAATTCATCCTACTTGCGCATATCGATCTTACACTACATTTTCTTTGCGAACACCAGAGCCGCGTTGCGCTGGAGCCACGAAAAATCGACACGCACGAAACCCGCCGGGGACCCGGCGGGAAAGGATACTCTATGGCCGAAAATCACATCTACTGGATCAGCACGACGCTTCTTAGCCTGCTGTATCTCTCATCCGCCGTGACCTACGTCGTAAAGACCGAGTGGGTTCGCACAACGATCGTTGGATTCGGATATCCGGCATACCTCGTTCAGGTTCTTATCACCGTCAAGGTTCTCGCCGTCGCAGTGGTGCTGTCACGTTTGAGCATGGCACTGAGCGACCTGGCGTATGCTGGCATGCTGTTTCACCTTGTCCTTTCCGCCATGGCGCACCTCGGCGTTCGTAAGCCTCTCGGCGCGCTCCCCGCGCTGCTTGGACTGATTTTCCTCGTAACCTCGTTCGCGACTCAGAACGCTGCACGCGACATCCCCTCACCCTACGCGCTGTCACAGAAGTACTGAAAGCCTTGAAAAGGAGATTTGCCATGGGAAGACTCAACGGAAAAGTTGCGATCGTCGCGGGCGCTGGCCGCGGCATCGGACGCGCAACGGCGAAACTGTTTGCCGCTGAAGGTGCAAAGGTCGTCGTAGTTTCGCTAACACCTGCAAATGTGGATACGGTCGTCGCCGAGATACGATCGGTGGGCGGGACGGCGCTTGGAGCGGCCTGCGATCTCGGCGACGGAGATCAGATCAAAGCTGTTGCGTCCAACGTCGTCGAAACCTACGGCGGTATCGACATCCTCGTAAACGTGGCCTTTGATAACTCGGCCGTACGGTCGGCCGTCATTGACGTGTCGGTCGAGCAACTGCAACGCAATTTCGATACGGGACCGATCGCCTACTTGCGGATGATGCAGGCCTGCTACCCTTATCTGAAGGCAAGCGGCGAAGGCCGCGTCATAAATTTCGCTTCTCTCGCAGGAGTCCTCGGGCTACCTCCATATGGCCCCTACAACCTTGCGAAGGAAGCGGTGCGTGCGCTGACCCGGACAGCAGCGCGCGAATGGGGTCCAGACGGGATCACCGTCAACACCGTGCTCCCGGTTTTGATGGAGACAGCTGGATTTTTTCTGCTGTCGTCCGGCGTTTGGCATTTGCCCCGATCGCGGACAGCCGACCCGAAATCGGCACGGATGGTCCAACCGCAGTCTTCAAGATTTGCCGGTCCCTCGGATCAAATAAAGAGCGAACCCTACGTTCATTAACGTGGGCACTAGCGGCGATTCGGGCCAGCGCGCTTGCTAGTGGCGCCACCTCATTCCGCGGCCCGTACACCAGAGTTTGCCATCGTACGATGGGCCTGCTCCCAGTTTGCCATGTAATCACGGGTGAGCGGGACGGCGTCTGCCCGCTTGGCAAGCTGCATCTGAAATACCATCATCGAGCGAAAGCGGAATCCGATCTCGCACAGAACGAGATAGAATTCCCACATGCGGCAGAACCGTTCGTCATAGAGTGCCGCAATGCGCTGACGATTAGCCATGAAACGCTGACGCCAGTGGCGGAGGGTATCCGCGTAGTGCAGACGCAGAATTTCGACGTCGGTGACAACTAGGCCCGCACGCTCTACGGACGCGAAGACCTCGGAAAGGGACGGAATATCCGCTCCTGGGAAAATGTACTTGCGAATGAACGGATTGATCGGAGCAGGCGCATCGGAATATCCGATCGAATGCAGCAGCGCGACGCCGTCGGGGGTCAGGAAATCGCCAAGCCTGGCAAAGAACTCCTCGTAATTCCCTTTGCCTACATGCTCGAACATGCCGACCGAAACCACCCGATCATATTGACCAAGTTCCTTACGATAATCACGCAGACAAAAGCGTACGCGATCAGCGAGGCCCGCAGCGGTAGCGCGTCCCTGCGATACCTTGTGCTGCTCGACGCTCAAGGTGAGGCCCGTGACGTCCGCGCCGGTCTCCTCGGCCAGGTACAAACCGAGGCCCCCCCAGCCAGAACCAATGTCGAGTATCTTAAGATCCGGCCGGTCGAGGAGCAGCTTTGAGGCGATGTGGCGTTTTTTATGCTCCTGCGCCGCCTCGAGATCATCGTCCGCGCTCGTGAAGTAGGCGCAGGAATACTGGCGGTCCTTATCGAGGAAGAGATCGTAGAGCTGGCCGGACAGATCATAATGATGGGCGACGTTGCGCCGTGCGCGATCGAGCGGATTGCATTGCTTCAGCCGACGCATGATCCGGGACAACAGCGAGAACCAAGCCATCTGCTCGAAGTTGCGATAGTTTTTGGCAGCAATTTCGAGAAAGTCGAAAAGGGTTCCTTCCTCGATGGTCAGCAAGCCATCCATGTAGGCTTGCCCTATCGACAGTTCGGGGTTCAGGGCCAACGTATAGTCGAGATGGCGAGCGCCGAGCCGGATCGTACAGTGAGGTGAAGTGCCGTCTCCATACGCGTGAACCTTCCCCGCCCCATCGATTAACCGTACACTGCCAGTCCGCACGATTGATTTTAGGATTGCAGGAAACAGCATGTGGCAAGTCCTCAGCTCTGATCGTCGATCGAATGCCTCTGGCGCACCTTCTCGCAATGATCGAACACCTTTGCGACGAGTGACGATGCGCCGAAAGATCCCGCTAACAGGGATAAAACGTTGCGGATCATCGTTCGAGAGACTGCGATTTTCAACTCTCGCCGGTCCTGTGGAACTATAACCACCGTAGCCATGGCTGTCGAGATTCCGGGAAAGCAGGTCGTCGTCTGATCACTCCATTTCGGCAATCAGGTCAGGGACGAAGTAAAAGGAATATCTACTCGGCAGTGCGCTGTCGTCGATCCGGACGCTACCTGCAGGGCGTGCCCCGGGTCGCTGACCGGGCGGTTGGTTCGTATTTATCTCGGATCAAGCATGGGTTCCGTTAATCGGCGCCCGGCGTTTGATGAAGGACTGCTCGCCCGGATCACGGAAAGAAGTTCACACCCTCGGTGCGAAACAGATGAAAGCGATCCGCCACCTGAGACGCTTGCGGCGCTCCTTCACGGGTAGCCTGCGCGTAAAGTCCGCATCTATCTCGGCTTACGACCTCAACAGAGGAATGCCGTTTCAACCATTGTGCAACGCTTGACACGCTCCGATCCTCGAGAATGTCAACGACCTTTCGGCGCTCAAGATCGACAATGATCGTGCCATAGCGCCACGATTTCCTCCAACTCCAGTCATCGATGCCGACGATCCGAGCCGGGACTTCGTCAGCAGCTCTTGCAGCATTGCGCGCCGTGATATCGACGCCGTCTGTAACGCCATCGACCTGCCCTGGAGCAATGTCAGGCAGAAGGTCAGATCAACCGACTGAAGACGATTAAGCGCGCAATGTATGGCAGGCAGGCCCAGAGCTTCTCAGAGCGCGGATGATGCCGATGAAAGTGATTACATAAAGTGAGGAAGAGCCCAATAAAGTGCCTGTCGGCACAGATTAGGCGATCTCTGGAGAGCATTTCTGCCCGCTCCGGAATTTAGCATCACGGAACAAATCGTGAACCCGGATGAGACTTGATGAACCTCGGTGGTGGTCGTGCAGCTCGTGCGACTGAAATGACGAGGACTAAGCAGGGTCACAGGTGTAAGCTGAATATCCTGAACCTGTGGGACAGTGCATCAGAACAACGGTATTCGACCATGTCAGATGGATGCTAGGTCATGCCCGACATCGGAGATTGGCTTGCCAGCATTAGGCTTGAGCGGTACCGTCAAACCTTCTTGGAAAATGGCATCGATCTCGATGTCGTCGACGATCTCACCGATGTCGACCTGAAGGAGCTCGGACTGTCCCTTGGTGACCGCAAGCGGTTTCTCAGGGCGGCCGCGGCCCTAGCTCACCAGTCGCCTCCTGCGGCGACACCGCACCCCTCGGTGTCCCCGATCCACAGCGAGGCGGAACGGCGACAGCTTACGGTAATGTTCTGCGATCTCGTTGGATCGACAGCATTGTCCACGCGTCTCGATCCAGAAGACCTCCGGCAGTCGATCGTCGCGTACCATTCTTGCGCCACCCAGATCGTCGGCCGGTACGACGGCTTCGTTGCCAAGTATATGGGCGACGGCGTCCTCGTATACTTCGGCTATCCGCAGGCTCACGAGGAGGAAGCCGCGCGGGCCGTGAGGGCCGGCCTAGCGGTTGTTGAAGCAGTCGACCGGCTGGATGCGGCAGGCGAACGCTTAGCTGTTCGCATCGGAATTGCCACTGGCCTGGTTGTGGTGGGCGACATCATCGGCGCCGGTGAGGCCGAGGAACGTAGCGTAGTGGGTGAGACGCCGAACCTAGCGGCCCGCCTGCAGGCGCTGGCCGAGCCCGGCACAGTCGTCATTGCCGAAGCGACGCGCGCGCTGCTGCGGGGCCAGTTCAAGCTAGAAAGCCTCGGGGTGCGGCCGATCAAGGGGTTTGCTGAGGCGGTTGAGGCCTTTCGGGTGCTCGGCGAAGTGCGGAGCGAGGACCGCTTCGAGGCCGGTCACGCGACTGTGCTACCGTTGGTCGGCCGAGATCAGGAACTCGCACTGCTGGTTGATCGCTGGACTCTGGCCAAGGCCACCGAAGGTCAGGTCATCCTGCTCGAGGGCGAGGCCGGAATCGGCAAGTCGCGTCTTGCGCTGGCACTTCGCGAGCGCATCTTCAGGGAGCCGCATCTGTTGCGCCGTTACTTCGCCTCACCCTACCACATCAACAGCGCGCTTCGTCCGGTAATTGCCCAGCTCGAACAGGCAGCGGGCTTTGAACGCGATGATCCATCGGCCGTCAAGCTCGCCAAGCTCCAGGCACTGCTCGCGGAACAGGTGGGTGAGGTGAGCGAAGCTATCCCATTGCTGGCAGAGCTTCTCGGAATCCCAAGCAGCAGCCGCTATCCAAGACTGAATCTTGCGCCCCAGCAGCGCAAGAATCTCACCTTCGAAATGCTCATCGCCCAGCTTGCCAGACTGGCTGCGGAGCAGCCGGTGCTCATGATACTTGAGGATGCGCACTGGCTGGACGCGAGCAGCCTTGAGCTGTTCGGCTTGTTCGTGGACCGCATCCAGCAGCTCTCGGTGCTGCTGGTCATTTCCTATAGGCCCGAGTTCGTGCCGCCTTGGCGTAGTTACCCGCACGTGACAAAGGTGGTCTTGAATCGTCTCGACCGGGTGCAAGCTCAATTGCTGGTCGAACGGCTGACCGGTGGAAAGCTCTTGCCTCTCGGAGTGCTCGATTACATCGTGGCCAACACCGATGGTGTGCCGCTGTACCTTGAGGAGTTGGCCAAAACCATGCTCGAATCTAGCCTATTGGGAGTGGCCGGCGATCAATTTGGACTGCCTGCACCTATACCGCCGCTGGCGATCCCGGTAACGCTCCACGGTTCGCTTATGGCCCGCCTCGACCGCCTCGGCGGGGCCAAGGTGGTCGCCCAGATCGGCGCCTGCATTGGGCGCGAGTTCTCCTATGAGTTGATTGCAGCGTTGGGCGTACTCGATGAGCCTGAGCTGCAGCAGGGACTCGATCAACTGGTTGGTAGTGAGCTGGTTTTTCGGCGCGGAAGTCCCCCTAAAGCGATCTACAGCTTCAAGCACGCGCTTGTTCGCGATACCGCATATCAGTCCCTCCTCAAGAGCCGTCGCCGGGAGCTCCATCGTCGTATTGCCCAGGTCATCGAAGAGCGAGCTCCACACGTCGTGGCCGCCGAGCCGGAAGTCTTAGCGTATCATCTCACCGAGGCCGGACAGCTACCGCAAGCGGTCGTGTTCTGGCACCGTGCCGGCGAGCACGCCAATGACCGGGCGGCGAATGCCGAGGCCGCCGGCCATTTGGCCAAGGGCCTCGATCTGCTCACTCAGATGCCCGAGAACCCGGAGCGCCTCGAGCATGAGCTGACATTGTTGACCACCCTGGGGCAAGTGCTTACCGCTGCGAAGGGCTATGGCCACCCGGAGGTCGAGCGTGTCTACAACCGTGCTCGCAACCTGACGGAGCGGGTCCAAGATACGCCCAGGCTGTTCCCGGTGCTTCTCGGCCTCACCATCAACCATGCAGTGCGGTCTGAGCTTTCCGCGGCGCGGGGCCTTGGCGAACGGCTCTTGGCGTTGGCGCAGCAAGCCTCGGATCCCGTGCTCATGGTGGAAGCGTCCTACGCGCTGGGCATCACCTGCTCCTGGCTTGGCGAATTCGCCTCGGCATGGCAGCACCTCGAACGCGGGATCAACCAGTACGACATCGCCCAGCACCAGGCGCATCTGGCGCTTTATGGACAGGATGGAGGACCGATCTGCCTGTGCCGCGGCGCCATGGCGCTGTGGTATCTCGGCTACGACGACCGGGCGCTGGAGCTGATGGACGAGGCGCTCGCCATTACTGCGAAGCTCGGACATTTGTTCAGCCGCGCCTATGTCCTAACATGGGCGGCGATTCTGCACGTGCATCGACGGGACGTCGCGAAGGCTCAAGAGGCGGCGGAGTTGGCGTCAGCCTTCGCGACCGAACACGGATTTCCATTCTGGCACACCCAGGGGGTCTTCCTGCAGGGGTGGGCGCTGGCCGAACGGGGCCAAGTCACGACAGGCATCGAGCGGTTGCGAGAAGGGCTGGCTGGCATGCAGGCGATCGGGTCACGAATGACCGAGCCTTGGGCAATGGGCTTACTCGCGAAAGCGTATGGCAAGGTCGATCGTTTTGTTGAGGGCGACACCTTGGTTGCCGAGGCGCTTACCATTGTCGCGCGCACTCGCAACCGTTGGTGCGAGGCGGAGCTGCATCGGCTCAAGGGCGAACTCATATCATCGCGCTCGGAGCGCGATCCTGCCGAAATCGAGGCGTGCTTCCGCCGTGCCCTTGACGTCGCCCGCATGCAGGATGCCAAGATGTGGGAACTGCGCTCGGCGGTGAGTTTGGCCCGGCTTTGGCGAGCACAGGGTCTTAGGGCGCAGGTTTGCGAGTTGCTCATGCCGCTCCTCGGCTATTTCTCGGAGGGCCACGGGACCCACGATCTTCAGGACGCCCAAGCGGTCCTTGAGAGCTGCGGAGGTAAGTTGAGCACCTGAACACGAAGCGCTGTTTTAACGCCACGTTGAAGGGATGCCTAGATCGGCGGGTAGGACTTCGGCACGCGGTGCGAGAGTCAGCACTACAGAAGCATGACGTTGACCACCGCCCTTCTCGAACGGCTGACGCATCGCTGCGAGATCGTAGAAACCGGAAACGAACAAATCCTGGCGCTTCAAGAACCGCTCGCAAGGCTAAAACCGGTATCCTCCATCACCCGCACTTGGCCCGCCCTCTGCAACCCCGGCCGGCGCCGGGCGGGCCAATTGCTGATCCGCAAATGCGCATGGGGTGTCATATTGTATGCCAGGGTCAAAAAGAGCTATGACGCCGACCATGCCGAGATCCTCATCCGCCGCATGATCTTCCGGGCGCGCAAAACTCCGATGAGGATGTGAAGCGTAGACTCATTCCGATCGTGCGCCAGCTCGTGCAGAAAGTGGTGATCGGCAAGACGGCCGGCCACCGGCCAGCGACGTTGCAGGTGCACGGCATGATCGCCAGCATCCTGGCGTCGATGGATGTTCTCGACCTGATGACCAAGCGCTATCTCGCGGAAGTACAGAACGATTTCGAAGAGAAGCTGGCGGCCGGCGAACTTGCTACGGAGACTAAACGCAAAGAGCTCCTCAACCGCTAGGTGAGGAGCTCAAGGGCAAATACCCTGCATGGGAAAATTTGCAATTATCACTGGTTGCGGGGGCTCACAACCAACGATTCCTGCGATTGGTCGAACGCTGCATCCCGAGTCTGGCGGGGTGAGAATAAGCTGGTCGAAGATGAAAGCACCATCGGCACGGGGCCGATGACGCGACCGATGGCCGTGCACTCAACAGCGGAGCTCAAAGCAGACTTTTCAGCGTCTTCACGTCAACGCGCCGGCGACCGTTCCGAAGGACGTCGCAACGGCGCTCCAGCGCGGTGATCCGGCTCCGGGCCGCTTAGATTCGCTTAAGAACTTCTATACAAGGAGCACGGGCCAGATCGCGATAAAAGCGTGCTCGCTGCAACAATGACTTCGGAGGGAGTTGGACGAATGCTGAATAGAAGCCAGTTATCGGACCTCTCGATTTTCCTACAAATTGTCCAGCATCGCAGCTTTCGAAAGGCAAGCCTATCATCTGGACGTGACGGTGTCGGCACTTAGCCATCGCATGAAGTCCCTCGAGGAACGACTGGGCGTCCGGCTTCTCAACCGCACAAGCCGCAGTGTCGCCCCGCCGCGGGTCTTGACCTCATCAATTCAGGCCTGGAACAGCTGCAGGCGCAATCCGAGGGAGTAGTCGGAAGTGTCCGCGTCAATGTTCTGCGCGATGCGGTGCCTCTGCTTTTGAGCCCGGCACTGCCAATTTTCGCACAAAGATTTCCGAACATCGAAATCGAAATCGCCGTCGACGACCATTTCGTCGACGTTACGGGGGAAGGCTTTGATGCCGGGCTTCGCTACAGCGGCACGATCCCGGAGGACATGATCGCGATGCCCTTGACTTCGCCCTTGCAATGGATTGCCGTCGGATCACCGGACTATTTCGCTCGTCATGGCCGACCTGTGGTGCCGGAGGATCTGAACAGGCACCGGGCGTTCTGTAATCGCGTCTTTCAAGCTGGGTATCAGGAATATCGTTGGTAGGCTCACGGTTCTCGTCGTGGTCGGCGTTCTGATGCCGCCTCATCATGGCTGTCTTTCAACACATGTCTGAACCGTCGCACCAAGGTTCGTCTCATGGCATTTTTCATAGAATTCGAACACGTGCATGGGTAAGTCCTCCGGAATGGGCACAATATCCTGAAGTCGGAGGCCGCTTGATTTGCTCAGCTCTGGGTCCGCCAGTTGGCTTTCGCTTAAATTGCGAACACGATTAGCCAATTCTTCGAAATAGACCAGATTATCGTCTACCGTCGAAGGAGAAAACGTCCTGCCGTGGGCGGGGATAACGAACTTTGCATCCAGGTCGCGTATCCGCTTGAGTGACGAGCAGATCAAGCGGAGGTCGTCCGGATTTTTACTCCAGACCTCGGGGATTGGGTACTCCACCGCATCGACGGCTAGACAGGTGCGAAGTTCAGGGATCCACACAGCAACGTGGTCGGGCGTGTGTCCCGGCGTATGAATGAGTTCCAGCGTCAGATCGCCGCCATTGAGCGTCATCGAGCCGGAGAATGTAATATCAGGACCGATGAGCTCGACGTTCTGAAATCTTGAATTCTGGCTCGCCTTGTCTCTTAGGACCTGCCGTGAGGACGGATCGCGTAAGCGTTCGAGCGCCGCAGCATGCGCAACGATAGGAGCCTGCCCGGCAACGGCAGCGTTACCCCAGAAATGATCCCAGTCCATGTGCGAGTTGACGACGATCAGCGGGCGAGCCTCCGCTTTTCCCCCAAGCATTTCCAACGCCATCCGGCATAACTCGGGCGTCCCCAGAGTGTCGATCAGGACGTTAAATCGTTCAGTTAGAACAAATATGGCATCAACCTCGTCTCCCGCCCTGACGACCACGATCCGATCGTCAAGTTCGGGGTAAGAGCTCAGTTCTACGGAAACATTCAGCGGGGTTGCCCTTCTCAAAAAATCAACCTTCTACTCAGACAGTTCATGGGCCGAACGACCGTCTACCTGAGCAAGGCGCCTCACGGGAATACTACCACGCGAATCGCTCTATTTGGTTTGGTATCACGTGTTTGTTACTCCACTGTGGGCGGGACAACCGCGGCGCCGAATAGCCTTGGATCGAGCACGAACGGCTCGGCGGTAACTACTTTGATGGCAGCAGCGTCAAGGTGTGCGTGATTGACCAGAACATTAAGGTCGGGCGAGTTGGCGACGGGCACAATGGCCGAAGGCACGCGCAACAGCAGACTAGATCGTCCCTGATGCCAGTTATCCCCTATTTGCTGGGTCAGACCTTCCCGCAGACGCCAATCCTCCGGAAGGGCGTCAAGGGTGACAATCTCGATTTCGGCGTCATCCGGCGTCTCATAAGTGACCATCGTGAGCGGCGGGAGAAGCGCAGGATCTTCGATGTGAACAAGCTTCTCTAAGACACATAAGGACGGAGATGTCGCGCAATAGGTAATCGGGTGGCCAATCGTGTTCCATCGGCCGTCGAAATGAAGACCATATCCATCATCCAACGCATGCGCATATCGCGTCCCCGACAATCGCCAGAGAAGCATCAGGCAGCAGCGCCCCAGGCGATTTTACCGAGTATCGTTTCGATGACCCTGGCGCCCGTTTCAGTCTGTGCCACCACAAGCGGCGTTTGGCCACTAAGCTCGGTGAGAGGCCGGCGCAGCCAGCGACCAGCCTTGTCGGCGGATTCGAACGTCTCCTCGGCGAGGGTCTGAATTCGCATAAGCCGAACGGCACGATCGGATTCATCGACGGTGAGTGGCTGCTTTTTGTCGGCACGATGCCGCCGTGTGCGCTGAGGGATGACGAAGCGCTCGATTTCCTTCTCGCTCAGCCCGGCTAAGCTGAGCCCCTTCAACGCTGTCAATGGCAGGCGGTTGCTGACCGCGAGAGCAAGATCAGCCTGAGAGCGAACCACGGTCCCGAGCACCGAGCGGCCACCGAGCTTCCGGGCGATTTCCTCAACGACGGTGATCGACATCATCTACTCCTGATCTGTTCTGGCAATATGCCATATAGATACGCGGCATATTGCCATTTTACAAGAGCCGATGCTATAAACTCCACGTAGCGGACAGCTTGAAAAAAACGGCCGGCGGGCGATAGAGCACTTGGGAAATCAAGATTTCGATTCGGGATGACGGCCCTGTTGCAAAGAACGAGAGCAGGCGTGGAGTGGGTCGCGGCTTGAAACGTGGATCGCGATGGATGTGATAGTGACAGCGAACAAGACTGACGCAATGAGGAATCTCATATCCCATTCAACCGTGCCCTGGGCAATGTAGGCCAGCATGCCGGTGCTACAGGTGGCGTGGATCCTATGGCTCGGCCATGAGACGGTCAAAACCACGCTGACCTATCTTCACGCGCATCTTGAACCGAAGGAAGCCGCACTTGCGAAGCTGAAGCCATATGAGCGCGCAAAGGCCGAACGATTTTCGACTAAACGACCGGCTTCTGGAATTCCTAAACACGCTTAGCATGAGAACTATGCCGAGTGTCAACGGCCGGTTTTTGGTCGAAATGGCGGGAAAATCGCTTCATACCGCCGCGATAGGAAGAGGCGCTCGGCATAGTTCGGCAGGCGGCATAAACGGCCAAGATCAACGACGCCGATCCTCTGGCCTGGCGGACGCAAATACTTGAACGCATCGCAGCCGGTTGGCGATCGAGCGATATCGAGGCTCTCATGCCCTGGAGCTTCCAAACGTAACGGTCTCAGTTCACCGCTCTGATGTCCGCTGTCAACGCTTCAGACGCACAGATCCATCCGTTTCGTAGAACGGCCCGGTAGATAGCTCGCGCATTGGTGGAGGCGGAACTGAAGGACGTCGGTGATCAAGCTCTGATGGGGTTGGCTACCGCATTCCCGATTATGCGTCTGGGGCTGTTTCTGTCTTACTGCGGGCGTCGGTCTTGCCGGCCACAAAGCGGTGAACGGACATTCCCTTGCCGTTGTCCCGCTTCCGCTAATGCGCGAGTTGCTGAGCCTGCGCTGTTTATGACGGGTCTGCCGCGCCTCCCTTGCAATTGCCCACATGAAGCCAGAGTTCCCGCGCGACTGCCGTGCACACCACCGTCGACTTCTTAAAGAGGATCGGCATTACGAAAGCGGGAAATGGCCGCGTTCGGACATTGCTGGTCGAGAGTGCCTGGACGTATCGGTATCCAGCCCGGATCGGCAAGAGAAAGCTCTATCGTCTCGAGCACAACTGGCTGGCCTACAAGGGCGGCGTCACTGCGTTCTGAGGGAGCAAGCTCAGACATGGGGTAATCGCGGCGCGATCGTCCCAGGCCATTTTCATATGATGATGGCTGGCGGAGGTGGTCGCCCCCGATAAAGTGGAAATACGGGCTCACGATTGGAACCGGGCCAGAACGACTTCGAGGATATGCTTGTGTCAGGCGAGTTGGGCACGGCGCGCAAACAAAAAAGCTCCTCGACCGGTATGGTGAGAAGCTCCAGGGCAAATACGCCGACTGGGCGAATTTGCATGTTTGTCTGGTTGCGGGGGCTCGCAACCAACGATTCCTGCGATTGGTCACCCATGGCCCGCGGATCGCTCTTACCTGTCCGAATCGTCCAGCAAGGCATCCAGCAACATATGCCGGACTTCCGCGAATGGATTGACCACCGTTACACCGCGGAGAATTTGCAAGCTTCCGTGGTTGCGGTGGCCCGATTGAACCGCGACTTGTAATTTCAAGCCTTTTACGAACCTCAGCTAACATGTGCGTTTTGGGGCCACATCCGGACCTTCGCTAATGATGTCTCCAGGTCCGCTTATCGAACCGTTGCGGCCACTGGGTTTGCTCGCGCTATGGCGCAAGTGTACCGCATTCCGATCATTCCTGAGTTTGATCACAGAGCTATCTGGGAATAAACTGGCTGAGGAAAGCCCGTGATCATGAAACCAATGAATGAAGAGCACCTCGCGGTCCTGCGCAGGCACATGGTCGAGTTGATTGCAATCCATGTTGAGCTTGCGAGCGAAGAGCTTGGCAGGGCGGCGCTCAATGAGCGGGTGATGGCTGCGATGCAGCGGGTGCCGCGACATCTCTTCGTGCCAGCCCAGCTTGCGCCGTATGCCTACCAGGACATGCCGTTGCCGATCGGCTTCGATAAAACCATCTCGCAGCCCTTCATCGTCGCTCTCATGACCGATCTCCTCGCTCCCCAACCGCACGAGGCAGTGCTCGAGATCGGCACCGGCCTGGGCTACCAATCCGCAATCCTCGCGGAGCTCGCCGGGCAGGTCTGGAGCGTCGAAATCATCGAGGAATTCGCAAGCCGTGCCGAGGCTCTGCTGCCGGGCCTGGGCTTTACTAATGTCGGCATTCGTGTCGGAGACGGGTCCCGCGGCTGGCCTGAGCACGCCCCGTTCGACAAGATACTGGTCACGGTGGCAGCCGAGCGGTCGCCGCCGGCATTGCTTGAGCAGCTCAAGCCCGGCGGGCGCCTGGTTATGCCGTTGGGATCTGAAAAAGAACAGTCCCTGACTGTCATTGACAAAGATGCGGCAGGGCAACTCAAGATTCGCAAACTTATCCCGGTTCAGTTTAGTCTGCTCGAAACGGTCTAACGCGACGTGCGGACATCCGGCGCGACCGCATCTCTCCGATCGTACACAGAAGTCAAAATTCTGCCCGTCTGCACCGTTGGCGGACGTGCAAGTTCGACCCTTTGCGGACCTTGGTCCGGATCAGCCTCTCCCAATCACTCTGATTGTGCTTATCGGGTGAAGTGCGCGCTGTCGTCGGGCATCGCGATCCCGTAGACAAGCACCTGCTCGTGGCGAAGGCCGCATGACATGACCATGCAGATAGAGCTTTAAGGTGCTTACTATCGGCGAAGTGCCAGTGGTCGCGACAGATATTGATGCCGCGAAGGTTCCCGTCACGACCCAATGGACCCTGAGAGTCGATCACGCTGCGCCACCATGGGGCCCCTGAAGGAACTTTCACCCGGACCTCTAGTCGCGCCCGAAGCCGAGGCATAGGATGCACCAGACCTTTAGGCGGGGGAAGCATGGGCGAAGTTCTCGACGTAGTCGTGATTGGCGCTGGCTCGACTGGGCTCGGCATTAGCTACTTCCTGAAGCGCGAAGCCCGCGAACACAAGGTGCTTGATGGAGGTCGAATCGGTGAGACGTGGCGAACGCAGCGATGGGACTCGTTTCGACTGAACTCGCCGACTATCCGCTCCGTATTGCCCGGCGATTCCTATCGGGGACCGGACCCTTGGGGCNCGATAACCCACCACGAGTTCGTCTCTTACCTCGAAGACTATGCGGANCGACACTGCTTGCCGGTATGCACTCAAACCTCGGTGAAGGAACTGACGCGAGAAAATGGGCTGTTTCGGCTAACGACGGCTCCCGGCGTTCTTCTGGCGCGCAACGTTGTGATCGCCACTGGCGACCAGAATCGACAGGTCCGGCCGCCGGCGTCGGCGGATTTGCCGGTCGAACTTTGCCAAGTGGACTCTTCGGCCTATCGCAACGCGGCCCAGCAAGCGAGATCTCCCCAGGTAAGGACGCACTCCTTCACTGCACGACCGCCGGATTTACTTCGCCGTTCGTTGCCCGCTCGCCCTGGTCGGCACCGCCTCATATCCGGTTCTTGTCCATCGGCCCGCAGTTGCGATCCACGCTTCCTCCCCACGGTCGGTCGCCCTTCCGCCGTTGCGCTTCTCTTCGCTCGCCATGACCAGCTTACGGTGGGACTTCCACCCACAAGAAGGCGCCCATGCTGGGCGCACAACGCAAAAAGGGCTCCGAGTTTCCTCGGAGCCCATTGAGTTTGACGTAATCTTTGGTTGCGGGGGCTCGCAAACAACGATTCCTGCGATTGGTCCAACGGCACGTACCAAAGCTGGCAGCGTAACAATCATTACTCGCCTTGATAGGAACCGAACTCACGACGACTTAGATTAATATCTTTGTTGTAGTGACCAAGGATTGATCACTTTCACCCCGGCGGCCTCGAAAGGGCTCGTGTCTCGAGTTGCGACCGCGAGGCCGTTCGCTGCTGCTGTGGCTGCAATATATCCATCCGCCTTGCCGATCGCTTTCCCGGATACTCGAGCTCGCACCATCAGTTCCGAGTAGAATTGCGAGGCGGCAAGGCCGAAAGGCAGTATGCGCTCGGCAAAGTGCGGAAGCACTTCGCCCTCCAGGCGATCGCGAAGGATAGTTTGCCGTTTGCCTGAGGGCATGGCAGCGATCCCGAAACGAAGTTCAGCAATTGTTATCGCGGAGAGGAACAGTGTCTCGATGGCTTGGGCGTCCATCCACCCGATCACTGCCCCGTCAGGAACCGGTTTCCACGGCTCCGATATCACATTGGTATCCAGCAAGATCATTCGAAAGTCATCGGCTCGGCAGGCGCTTTATCGCGATTTTGCTGCAGAGCTTCAACGTCGTGGTTGGAAAGCTCAGCGTCACGACCTATGGCCGCGAGTAAGGAGCCGAGTTTCACGCGTTCAGATGGACGAACGGCGGCCTCGATAATGTCACGGATTTCGGCCTCGGTGCTTCGGCCATGGTGAGCCGCTCGCACCCGTAGGGCGCGATGCGTTTCATCAGAAAGATTGCGAATAGTGACCGCCGGCATTGATATCACCCTTCTAGAAACGATGACTTTGATATCGAAATACACCCAATGATATCTCATTTCAAGAGGGCCAGATGTGCGACCCTATCAAATTCGATTACGTTGAAGTTGAAATTCCGCTGGTGGAGCATTGAGTCCGTTCAGTTGACCGCGCACATCGTTCCGATCTTTCACATCCTCGACCGCCAAGACTGAGCCATTCGGCGCACGTCCGGACGGACCGAGAGCGTTAAGTTTCAAGCGTTAAACGGGAACCTTTTTCCGAAAGCCACGTTTGTCTGCTGTCACCGAACTCGACCAAGTCGATGACATTCATGGGGCTCGCCGACATGACAGGAGGCGAGCTCCTTCCGTTTCCCTGGTTTGCTCAAAAATAGATCGACATCTCCAGGTCCTGGTCGAAATCCCCGAAGCCCTTGCCAAAAATATTCATGCCGCCCGGATTGTCCGCTTTCTCGTCAATGCCGATGCGAAAGCGAATGGAATGATGATCGGCAATGCCGAGCGAGGCAATCGTCTGTGTCGAGACCATCGCACCATCGATCCAGGTTCCCTTGTCGTCGATCGTCCAGGTCTTGAGTTTGCCGTACTGCGAGCCGCTGAGTTTCCACCAAGCCGGCGAGTACATGCCGCGCCGGTCGCCGAAATCGCCCGGTGACGTCCAGTGGCCGGCCTTGATGCCGTTCACCCAGATCGAGATGTCGGATGGCCAGTTGGCATTGGTCGCCGGGGTCTCGGAGCTGAGCTCCGCCGAAAACTCCACCTTGCGGATCTTCCGGCCCGTGACCTTGGCATTGTTCGGAAATTTGTACTCCACATAGCCGCGGGTGAACCACAAAAGTGCGGCCTGCATGCGTTGCGGGTCGAGGAAGACTTCCTGCACGTCCAGCATGCCGATGACGTTGTTGACCGAGCACAGGCCGCAGGGCGCCTCCGCTTCGAACTCCGTGAAAAGCCCGATCGGCATGCTGACGGTTACGACGTCTTCAGCAGACTTTGTGCCACTGGCGCCGAAACGGATCAGAATTTCGTCGTAAATGCAGGAGCAGACCTTCTGATTACCCTTCGTCGCCTTCATCGTCTGCGTCTGTATCAGCCCTGCCTGTTCCAGCGCCTTCAAGTTGGTCGCTGCCGTCGATTGCGGCAAGCCCATGTGACCGGCGATGTCGTTCACATTCAGGGGGCCTTTCTGGCGCAGCAGGTTGAGGATTTCGATACGCGTCGTTGAACCGAGGGCCTGTACGACTTCGGCATCCTTCATCGGATCGACGGTTAGAAGCTTAGTCTCCATGCTCTACTACTGGTTCTCCAGTCTTTCTCGGCTGTACTTCGCTGATACCATGCAGGGTTGCCGGTGTCGCCGCCTTTTCTATAGGTGCCGGCCCGCGCCTCGGGAGAGCTGCCGCGGACCGGCTGGGCCTTCTCACCTCGGCCCGAAAGGTGTTCTTCATTCGTCTACCCCTTGATGCCGGAAGAGAGCATCAGCGCCTGCGTCACGCGCTTCTGGAAGAGCAGATAGGCAACTGCGACGGGCATGGCGGCGAGGATCGCGACGGCCATGTCACGGGCATATTTGACGCCGAAGGCATCGCTGATCTGGGTAATGCCGACGGTAACCGTCATCATGTCCTCCGAGCTCGTGACAAGGAAGGGCCACAGGAAGGCGTTCCAGGCCATGATGTAGGTGATGATCGCAAGTGCCGTGGTAATTCCCCAGTTCAGCGGCAGATAGAGCTTGAAGAGGATCTGGAATTCCCCGCAGCCGTCGAGCTTTGCCGCTTCGCGCAATTCCTTTGGAACGGAATCAAAGAACTGCTTGTAGACGATGACGACCACCGGAACGATCAGTTGCGGCAGGATGATGCCACCCCACGTATTGATCAGGCCCAGCCGGTGCATGAGCACGAACTGCGATACCACAAGAGCCTGCGACGGCACCATGAAGCTCGCGAGGATGATGCCATAGAGCAGTTTGCGACCCGGAAAGACGATCTGCGACAGCGCGTAGGCGCACATCACGCTGATCACGATCACGACGATCGTGACGGTGACCGAGGTCACGATCGAATTCATGTACCAGGTGGCCAGATTGGTATTGAAAAGCGCAAAGTAATAGGCCGAAAAGTTGAAGACGTCCGGAATGAAGGTGGTTTTCGATACCACCTCCTGCTCCGGTTTGATCGATGTGACGATCGCCCAATAGATCGGGAATGCCCACATGCAGGCGATGCACAAGGTCAGGACGAGAAGAAGCGCGTTGCCGATAGTCTTGCCGGGCATGTGTCAGCGCTCCCTTACGCGCAGAAGCTGGTATTGCAGCACGGAAACGACGACGATGATCAGGAAGAGCATCACGGCGACCGCCGAGCCGACACCACCATGATTGAGGCGGAAGGCCTCGCGGTAAACAAGCTGCAGCAGCACATAGGTCGAGTTGAAGGGTCCGCCTTCGGTCATCAAATATACCTGGTCGAAAATCTTCAGCTGCAGGATAAGCTGGAGCGTGAGAACGAGCGCCGTGACCGGCCAGATCAGCGGCCAGGTGATGCGACGGAAGCACTGGAGGCGCGTCGCACCGTCGAGCATCGCAGCCTCATAATAATCCTGCGGAATATTGCGCAGTCCGGCGATGAAAAGCAAAAGGTTGAAGCCGTTCGTCCACCAGACCGTGACGAGGGCCACCATCGGCATGGCCCAGACGGGATCACGGAAAACACTGATGCGCTTGCCGGTGAAGAATTCGATGATGTACTGCGCGATGCCGAACTGCTGGTCGAGCACCCATTGCCATATCTGGGTGACGACAGAAACCGGCAGAATATAGGGGATGAAGAAAAGCACGAGTATCAGGCTCTGCAGCCAGCCCTTCAGCCGCACGACCATCAGCGCCAGACCAAGGCCGATCAGCGTGTTCGGAATGACGGTCAACAAGACGAAATAGCCGGTGTTCCACACGGACGTATAGAAGAGCTTCTGGCCGAAAAGCTTCACATAGTTGCCGAAACCAACCCATTGCCCCACGCCGATCAGCGGCGCGTCGGTGAAGCTCAAGGCAAACATCTTGTAGACCGGGTAGGCGAATACGACCAGATAGGCGGTCAGAAACGGCGCGATCATGATGATCGCCGTCAGCGTCTTGCCTCGTCTTTCACTGCTGAACACTAAGCATCTCCTTCAAGCGCGTCGGCCGGAGGGTCGCTCCGGCCGGCGAATTTTCACATCTGGCTCTTCAGTTCTTCGCGCATCTGCTCGATCGCGTCTTCCGGTTCGAGCTGCCCGTTCAATGCCGGAACCACGAAGTTCTGCGTCGCTTCGTAGATCGGGCCTGCGACGCCTGCGAGTTTGGAGACCGGATCGAAGGCAGCCGTATCTGCGAGCTTCGCATAGGTCGCATTCGGCTGCATTTCCTTGAATTCCTTGCTGTCGGTCACGGGCTTATAGGCCGGAATGTGACCCGCGCTCGCCCAGGAGATGCTGTGCTCGTTCATCCAGTTGATGATCTCGAGTACGATCTTCACCTTCTCCGGAGCGATCGGCTTGGCATCGCTGTTCGGGATCGCGAAGGAGTGCGAGTCCGCCCAGGTCGCCTGCGTACCCATCAGGTTCGGGATTTCGATGGCACCCCATTCGAAACCGAGATTGCCGTTCTTCTGCAGGTCGACCATGGTCGGCACCTCCCAGACGCCGTTGATATGCATGGCGGCCTTGCCGGAGGTGAAAAGCGCAATCGAGGCTTCATAGGAAATCAGTTTCGGCGAATAGCCGGTGGAGACCCAGTGCGCCATGGTCTGCAGCGCCTTGACGCCGGCATCGCCCGGCAGGATCTCGTCTGCGTCGATGAACTTCGCGCCCTGCTGTGAAAGCAGGGTATAAAAGACGCGCCACATCGAACCGCCTTCGTCGGTGTGCAGCGACAACGGATACTCGACCTTGCCGGTTGCCTTGATCTTCTCGAGAGCGGCATTGAAATTGTCGAGCCCGTCGAGACCCTTGGGCAGACCGTCGTCGCCCAGCAGCCCGGCCTCTTTCAAAATGGTCTTGTTGTAGTAAAGGACGATCGAATGAACGTCGAAGGGAATGCCATAGACCTTGTTGTCGAAAGTCGCCTGTTTCCAGGCAGCGTCGACGTAGTTTTCCTTCTTGATTCCGGCAGAAGCGAGCTCTTCATCCGAGAATGGCCGCAAGATGCCGGTCGGGACGGCGAGCGGATAACGCGACATATGATAGGTCATGATGTCGGGCTGCTGGCCGACGGCTGCGGACGTCTGCACCTTCGTATAGAAAGGAACGCCCCATTCAAGCGTCGTCGCGTTGATCTTGATGTCGGGGTGGGTGTCGTTGAACTCCTTGATGAGCGCCTTCATGCGGATACCGTCACCTCCGCTTAAGAAATCCCACCAGGTAATATCCGTCTGTGCGAATGCCGCTGCCGAGGGCAGCAATGCGATTGCCGCCGAAACGGCCAGTTTCAATAGCTTTTTCACGTCGGTTCCTCCTCGATAAATTCGTAGGTTGTGACCATCCCGCGATACGGAACGGTCTTTGGTCGCAGACCTCCTCCAAGGCCCGCATTCACTTCGAAATCCGGGCTCGGACGCCCGAATTGCGGGTATCAGCTGAGCCTCCTGCCTTCGCTGTCGAAGGCCAGCATTTCGGGCACCCTCAAAGAGAGGTTGATCTTTTCCTTGGGCTGCGGGCGGCTGTCGCGGCACTCGACCGTCATTTCCGCGCCACTCGCAGTCAGAATATGCAGGTAGCCGGTGCCGCCGAGCTCCTCGGTGAATTCGGCCACGGCCGGAAGCGTCACAGTGCCTTCGCTCGCCCCGAGCCCGATATGCTCCGGACGGACGCCGACATGGACGGATGCGCCGGCAGCGACACCCGTGCGCGTCGGCAGATCGAACGGCTGACCGGGCGCGTCTTCAAGCTCGACCCGCAAAAAGCCTTGCCCCGCGTTTATGACTTTTGCCTTCAGAAAGTTCATGCCCGGCGAGCCGATGAAGCCTGCGACGAACATGTTTTGCGGATCGCGATAGAGCTCGAGCGGCGCGCCGACCTGCTGGACGACGCCTCCTCTCAGCACGACGATCTTGTCGGCAAGCGTCATCGCCTCCACCTGGTCATGCGTGACATAGACCATGGTCGCGCCGATCTGCCGGTGCAAGCGGGCGATCTCCATGCGCATCTTTACGCGCAGTTCGGCGTCAAGGTTGGACAGCGGCTCATCAAATAGGAAGACGCGCGGCTCGCGCACGATCGCCCGGCCGATCGCCACGCGCTGGCGCTGGCCGCCGGAAAGCTGGCTTGGCTTGTGATCCAGATAGTCACCGAGACGCAGAATGTCGGCCGCCGCCTTGACCTTCTGCTGGATCTCCGCTTTCGGCCGACGCGCGATCGACAGGCTGAACGCCATGTTTTCGAAAACGGACAGATGCGGATAGAGCGCATAGGACTGGAAGACCATCGCCACGCCGCGCTTGGAGGCTTCCCTGTGGGTCACGTCGTCGTTCTCGATGCGGATTTGCCCGCCGCTCGTCTCCTCCAGCCCCGCAATCATTCTGAGCAACGTCGACTTTCCGCAGCCCGAGGGACCGACAAAAACCGCGAACTCGCCCTGTTCGATCTCGATATCGACGCCATGAATGACCTTGAACGAGCCGAACGACTTGCTGACATTCGTCAGCTTGATACCAGACATGCATCCTCCCGATTGTCGTTTTCATCGGGGCGGCTCCTCCGCCGCCCCGATGGCAATCAGTTCACGCCGAGGCGACAGACAGCAGTATGAAATGATAGGATTTTGCCGGCAGGGCCCCGATGAGCGCACCCTCGTCGGTGATGGAAAGACCCGCCCCCGCCTTTGGGACGATGCGCTCCTGGTTCTCGACCGAGTTCCTGGCCTTCAGATCCTCGCCGGTCATGACGTGATGCTGCACGATCTTTAGACCCTTGAAGCCTTGCAGGTCGACGCTGAGGTCCAACGCCTCGTCAAGGCTGCGGTTGATTGCAAAGAGCGCTATGGTCTTGCCATTGTCGTGCAGCACCGCCGACAGATCGAGATAGGGCACGTCCTGCGCGACCTCGCAGTCGTAAGCGGGGCCGGACGACGACACCGTCAGCGCCGTGCCACGACCGTATTTCGAGGCAAATTGCAGCGGATAATAAATCGACTGGCGCCATGCCGGACCGCCGGCCTTGGTGAGGATCGGCGCAATCACGTTGACGAGCTGCGCCATGCAGGCGATCTTGACCCGGTCAGAGCGGCGGATGAAGACATTGATCAGCGAAGCGACGAAAATCGCATCCTCGAGATTATAAAGCTCTTCGAGGAGCGGCGGCGCTTCCGGCCAATCCCAGCTCGCGATACGCTCGCCGTCTTCCTTGCGATCGTGATACCAGACGTTCCATTCGTCGAAGCAGATCTTCACATCGCGCTTCGACCGCTTCTTCGCCTTGATGTAGTCGATGACGCCGCCGATGGTGACGATATAGCGATCGAGCTCGATCGCCTTGGCATAATAGTTCAGCGTGTCGTTTTCTTCGTTGCCAAAGTACTTGTGCAACGAAATGTAGTCGACACTGTCATAGCTCGCATCGAGAACTGTCGCCTCCCATTCGGGATAACTCTTCATCTTGTCGTTGGACGAGCCGCAGACAACCGTCTCCAAGGTCTTGTCGAAATATTTGAAGGCCTTGCTGACCTCGTTGGCTAGGTGGCCGTACTCGGCAGCACTCTTGTGGCCAACCTGCCAGGGACCGTCCATCTCGTTTCCGAGGCACCAGATACGGACATTGTGCGGGTCCTTGTAGCCGTGCTTGGCACGAAGGTCGCTCCAGTAGGTTCCGCCCGGATGATTGCAATATTCGAGGAAGTTGCGGGCATCGTTCAGTCCGCGCGAGCCGAGGTTCATGGCGAGCATCATCTCGGTGTTGGCAAGCTTCGACCAGTCGGCGAATTCGTTGATGCCCACTTGGTTCGTTTCACGTGTTCGCCACGCCAGATCAAGCCTTGTCGGACGCTGGTCCCGCGGGCCGATACCGTCTTCCCAATGATAGGCCGAGACGAAATTGCCACCCGGATAGCGCACGATCGGCATGTCGAGATCGCGCACCATATCAAGAACATCGGTTCGAAAGCCGTTCTTGTCCGCCTTCGCATGGCCCGGTTCGTAGATGCCGGTGTAAACGGCGCGGCCCATGTGCTCAAGGAAGGAGCCATAGACCCGCTTGTCGACGGTCGAGATCGTGAATTCCCGGTTGAGGGTGGCTTTTGCCCGCATGAATGTTCCTCGTTTATTGAATTTGATTTTTCCGCAAGCTAGACTCGGAAATTTTTTATTTCAAGTATTTTGTTTTGTATCAAAAAATCAGTTTCATATGGTGGGTGTGTGCGATTGCCGAACGTATTTGCGGTGATGCGTAACGCTGATTCCAGGCATGTGTTGTGCCTTGCTTTTTCTTGGCCAGCTGCGCATTTCAGCTTCGCATCCGGTCGCCATCGACCGGCCGCGATCCACTTGAAGGATCGCTGCTGCGGCGTGACATTGACCGCAGAAACTGCGATTATGAGCGCCAGATCGAGAGGAACCGTCACCAGGACAATCCGAGGCAAGGATCTCTTTGCACGTTCGCGTCGTTTCCTCTTCGAGGACTTCTTTGGCGGCGGGACGGCGGATAGTCGGCGGCTATTGAACAGCGATCGTCAACCAGGAAATAACCTTGACCCCGACGAAGCCACCCGGGAACGGACCCCAAGCCGAAAACGATCACCGGGGACCGGCGAATTTTCCCCTCCTCGTGCTCGGAGCCCTCGGCGTCGTCTACGGCGATATCGGCACAAGCCCGATTTATGCATTCCGCGAAGCCCTGAGAGTCTCCGGCCAGGTGTCAGGAATGGTCGACGGCAAGCAGATTCTCGGTTTGCTTTCCCTGATCGTCTGGGCATTGACCTCCATCGTCGCCATCAAATACGTCGGCTTCGTTTTGAGAGCCGACAACAAAGGAGAAGGCGGCACACTTTCACTGATGTCGCTTGCCCGTGAAAGCCTTGAAGGCAGGCCGGTTTGGGTCCTTGTTCTTGGCATTGTCGGCGCGTCACTGTTTCTGGGCGATGCCATTATCACTCCTGCGATATCGGTATTATCGGCCGTCGAAGGCCTCGAGGTGGTCGCCCCGCAGCTTTCGCACTGGGTCGTTCCGACCACGGTTGCCATCATAACGGCACTGTTTCTCGTTCAACGGTTCGGGACGGGCGGTGTCGCATCGGTATTCGGTCCCGTCACCGCACTATGGTTTTTAACCCTTGGCGTCTCCGGCCTTGCGCACATCCTCCAACAGCCCTTGATCCTCTCGGCCATCAATCCGCTTCACGCCATACAATTTCTCGGCACGCATGCTGGAATTTCAGTGCCGGTTCTGGGCGCAGCGTTCCTGGCGGTAACCGGCGCTGAGGCGCTCTATGTGGATCTTGGGCATTTCGGGCGCAAGCCGATCGTCTTTGCCTGGTTCGCGCTGGTGTTTCCAAGCCTGCTTTTGAATTATTTCGGTCAGGGCGCATATGTCCTCAGCCATCCTGAGGACATCGAACATCCTTTTTTTGCAATGCAGCCCGAGTGGGCGCAATTTCCTGTGGTCGTTCTCGCTACCGCTGCAACCGTCATTGCCAGCCAAGCGGTGATTTCCGGGGCATATTCCCTTATCCGCCAAGCGATGCACCTCAATCTTCTGCCGCGCTTCAGCATCCGCCATACGTCGGAAACTCAGGCCGGACAAATCTACATGCCCCAGGTCAATACCTTATTGTTCGTCGCCGTCATCGCATTGGTGACCACGTTTCGAAATTCCAGCGGTCTTTCCGCCGCCTACGGGATCGCCGTCACCGGTGAGATGCTCATTACCGCTATTTTACTTTTCGTCGTCGCCCGACGCGTCTGGAGATGGCGACGGACACTTGCATTGATCGTAATCGCTCCGCTGATCTTGATCGACACCAGCTTCTTCGTCGCCAACGTCGCAAAGTTCGGACAAGGCGGCTGGGTTCCCGTCGCCGTGGCCGTCACCGCCGCGTTCTTGATGCAAACCTGGATTTCCGGGCGTCGCTTGCTGACAATTAGAACGAGGGCGGACGAGGTCCCCCTCACGATGATCATTGACAATCTGACAAGGAAAAAGCCAGCGACCGTGCCGGGAACTGCAGTGTTTCTGACAAGTGACGTCGAAGGTGCGCCTACTGCTCTCTTGCATAGCATGAAGCACTACAAGGTGCTGCACGAGCACAATATCATCCTCAGCGTTTTGACGTCCCCGTCACCTTATGTCGCCGATGACGAGAAAATCTTCCTTGAGAGCCTGCATCCCCTGTTCAGCCGCATCGTCATCACCTTTGGTTATATGGAGACCCCCAACATTCCCCGCGCCCTTATCCTGGCGCGCAAGCTCGGCCTGAAATTCGATATCATGTCGACGACCTTTTTCCTGTCGCGCAGGACGATCTTGCCGTCCGAGAAAGGCGGCATGCCGTTGTGGCAGGATCGGGTGTTCATCGCACTCGCGCACAATGCCAGCAATGCAACTGAGTATTTCCGGCTGCCGACCGGGCGTGTCGTCGAACTCGGCATCCAGGTGACGATCTGATCGACGCGGCGCCTGGCGTTCCGCTTGTGAGTGCAGAGCTTTCTTCGTGACGAAGGGGAAAGAGGCGAATGACGCCAGACAGTTCGCCGGCCGACATAAAACAGTCGTCAGAGGCGATCGTGCTTGTCTTCGGCTTCTATCCCCCAAGGGTCGCGTCCAGAAAATTGCCGCCCGAGTGTTGAGATACGAGCAGGGCTTGCTTCCGGCAGATGACCGCCGTTCTACAACTTCGGTGTCAGCATCTCGAAGCGGTCGCGGACGGTGGAGCAGATGTCGCCGCCCAGGCGGGCGATCGCATCGACAGCTGCTGGATCAACGTGAAGGCGCTCCGGATCGACAACACCGTCACGATAATGCGCAAAGACGATTTCACCGAGGATAACCTGGCGCGACTTGCCAAGCTCCAGCGTGACATGCCTGCGGCATTCGAAGGCGGCAGGAGCCTCGGCAATCCAGGGCGAACCGACCTTTTCTCCGGGCATGGCGGTCAGACCCGCCTCCTTCAGTTCGTCGACACCGCGCGGATACTTCGCGCCGCAGACATGCATCGCCTCGGCGATTGAAAAGGAGACGATGTTGACGGTGAAAACCTCGGTCATGCGGATATTGTGGGCGGTATCCTTGAACGACATATCCGGATGATTCTCGACGCCCAGCGCCAGGATCGGCGGGTCGGCCGAAAGGCAGTTGAAGAAGGAAAAGGGTGCGGCATTGATGCGGCCCTCCCCATCCACCGTCGTCACCAGCGCGATCGGACGCGGGATGATCGTGCCGATCATCAGCTTGTAGCGCTCGCGCTCGCTCAGTGCCGTAAAGTCGAAGGAGATGCTCATATCAGCTTGCTGTCCGCATCGGGGCAAATCTGCTCATCGCGCCCGTGAAGGCCTTGGGAAGCGGCGAGGCATAGGAGCCGCGCTTGCTGGTCGAAAGTCCGAGCGACACCAGCGCTTCGGCCTGCTTCACGGCCGCGGCAACGCCATCGACGACCGGAACACCATAGATCTCCTGCAAATCGCGCGCGAGATCGGTCATGCCCGCACATCCGAGCACGATTGCTTCTGCACCGTCCTCGGAAAGGGCCTTTTCGATTTCAGCCCGAAGCTTTCCGATGGCACCGGAGGCCCCGTTTTCGAGTTCGAGCACTGGGATGTCGGACGCCCTTACCTTCGCCCGGCCGCCCATGCCGTAGCGGTGGACAAGATTGTCGATGAGCACGCGGGAGCGTTCCAGCGTGGTAACGACCGTGAAGCGTTGCGCCAGGAAGCCGGCTGTCGCCACCGCAGATTCGCAAAGCCCGAGCACCGGCACATCGGCAAAGGCGCGCGCCGCATCAAGGCCGGTGTCGTCGAAGCAGGCGATGACCGCCGCGTCATAGCCGGCCCCCTGGCGCTCCTTCAGCTCCATCAGCAGTCCCGGGATTGCCAGCGCCCCGTCATAGTGGCCTTCGATCGAAACCGGTCCCATACGGGACGTGACAGCGATGATGTCCGTTCCTGTTGCGGCGACGGCGCGTGCGGCGATGGCAGCTTTTTCCGTCATCGAGGCCGTCGTGTTGGGGTTTACCAGCAGTATGCGCATGTCATCTGATCTTTGCCTGCCGCCGGCTGAGCATCATCATGATGCCGAGCGCGACGAGAATAATGGTGAAGGAGAAGAGCGTCGTCACGGTTCCGAGCGCATAAAGCACCGGCGTCGTGACGTTCGTCGTCATGCCGTAGATTTCGAGCGGCAACGTGTTGTAGGTGCCCGACGTCATCAGCGTGCGGGCGAATTCGTCATAGGAGAGCGTGAAGCCGAAAAGGCCGACGCCGATCAGGCTCGGCAGGATCATCGGCAAAACGACGTGACGGAAGGTCTGCCATGCGCTTGCGCCGAGATCGCGCGCCGCTTCCTCATAGGCCGGAGAGAAGCGGTTGAAGACGGCAAACATGATCAGCACGCCGAATGGCAGCGTCCAGGTGAGGTGCGCGCCGAAAGCCGAGGAATACCAGGCAGGCTTCAGACCGCCCTGCTGGAAGACGACGCCGATGCCGAGCGAAATGATGATCGAGGGAACAACGAGGCTCGCAACGGTCGCATAAAACAGTGCTGTCGAGCCCCGGAATTTCCGGCGGAAGGCCAGACCTGCGAGCAGCGAGACGACGACGGTGACGATCATCACCATCAGGCCGAGCGAGAAGGACCGTTTGAAGGATGCGCCGAAATCGCCGACGGCCTGCTTTTCGAAAAGGTTGAAGAACCAGTGAACCGAAACCCCGTTCAGCGGGAAGGTCAGGCCACCGTCCGGCCCCTGGAATGACAGGATCAGAACCGCCGAGAGCGGGCCGTAGAGAAAGACCACGAAGACGGCGAAAAAGACCGCGAGCACATAGAATTCGACGGTTCGCTTTTCATGGTTCATCTCAAAGCTCCTTGCGGATGTCGACGACGCGCAGAATGGCGGCGACCATCAAGAGCACGACGACCAGAAGCACGACAGCATTGGCGGCAGCGGCCGGATACTGCAGCAGCGACATCTGGTTTTTCATCATCAATGCGACCGAAGCGCTCTGGCCGCCGGACATGACCTGCACGGTGGAAAAATCCGCCATCACCAGCGTCACGACGAAGATCGTACCGATCGCCATGCCGGGTTTTGCAAGCGGGATGACGACGTTCCAGAGGATTTGCCAGCCACTGGCACCGGCATCGCGCGCCGCCTCGAAGAGCGAGCGGTCGATGCGCATCAGCGTGTTGAAGATCGGCGTCACCATGAAGAGCGTATAAAGGTGCACCATGGCGAGTACGACGGCGAAATCGGAATAGAGCAACCACTCGATCGGCTGCGGAATGAGGCCCATCTCAATCAGCGTCGTATTGACGAGTCCATTGCGGCCGAGCACCGGAATCCACGAGATCATGCGGATGATGTTCGACGTCATGAAGGGGACGGTGCAGACAAGGAAGAGGATCATCTGCGTCGAGGTCTTGCGGATATGGAAAGCCAGGAAATAGGCGACCCAAAAGCCGATGAGGAGCGTCAGCGCCCAGACGACGACGGTGAATTTGAGGGTGTTAAGGTAGATCTTCCAGGTGACCCATGAACCGAGCGTCTCGGTATAATTCATGGTGAGGAAGGCGGGATAGAGCCCCGCAAAATCGTAATCCCAGAAGCTCACGACCGCGATCATCGCGATCGGCAGCAGGAAGAAGAAACCGAGGATCAGAAAGAGCGGCAGGGCCTGGAGATAGGAAATAGCAGCCAGCGGCAGGCGAAAGCCGCCACTTCGAACGCGCTCAGCCTTCTCACCGGGTTGTGCGGAAGCGATCGTTGCCATCTGCCATCCTCTTCGACATTCGCGGAAAAATGGAAGGGATCCGAAAGACCCCTCCCCAGCCCTCCCGCAGAAGGAGGGAGTTTCTGCCGCGACCTCTCCGGTCCCCTCCTCCTGTCGGGAGGGTTGAGGAGACGAACGCGGCGAACACCTTATGCGGCGATGAACTCGTTCCAGCGGCGGACCATGTAGCGGTCTTCGTCCATGACCGAGTTCCAGCAGGCAACAGCGCCCATGCGGGCCTCGAAGGAGCCGCCATCGCGGACGGCGCCGGCCTTCTCCATGACCTTGCCTTCCGGCGAGAGAATGTCGCCCTGCGCCGGCTTGCCCTCGATCCAGTAGCCCCATTCATCGGCCGACATGAAGCCCTTGGCGGTTTCCATGCAGGCAGAGTAGTAGCCCTGGCGGTTGAGGTAGCCGCCGACCCAGCCGGACGTGTACCAGTTGATGTACTCGTAGGCGGCGTCGAGCTGAGCGCCCTTGAGGTGCGAGGCAAGGCCGAGACCGCCGCCCCATGCGCGGTAGCCTTCCTTGAGCGGCTGGTACTTGCAGGCAATACCCTTGGAACGGACAGCGGCAACGGCCGGCGACCACATGGACTGGATGACGACCTCGCCCGACGCCATCAGGTTGACCGACTCGTCGAAGCTCTTCCAGAAGGCGCGGAACTGGCCTTCGCTCTTTGCCTTGATCAGGAATTCAATCGTCTTGTCGATCTCTTCCTTGGTCATGTTGCCCTTGTCGGCATATTTGATGTTGCCCATGGCTTCCATGATCATCGCGGCATCCATGATGCCGATCGAGGGAATGTTCAGGATCGAGGTCTTGCCCTTGAACTTCGGATCCATGATGTCGGCCCAAGTGGTGATCTCGCGGCCGACGAGATCCGGACGGATGCCCAGGGTGTCGGCGTTGTAAATGGTCGGAACCATCGTCATCCACTTCGTCGGCTCCTTGGCGAAGGTCTTGGAATCGGCGCCTTCGACGAAGCCGACCGTATGCGGTGCGGTACCCTGCGCAATGACGCTGTCCGGCTTCATCTTGCCGTCGATGAAGAGCGGCACGATCTTGTCGAAATATTTCAGCTTCGACGTATCCATCGGCTGGAGGACGCCGGTTGGAAAGACTTTCTTGGCAATCCAGTATTCGATGTCGGCGATGTCATAGCTGTCCGGCTGGGTGACAGCACGCTGGGCAGCAGCGTCCGAGTCCGTTGCCGTCATCTCAAGCGTGATGCCAAGGTCCTTCTTGCACTGTTCGGCGATCGCATTGATGTTTGAGACGCCCGTGCCGAACTGGCGAAGCGTGATGCTGGACTGCGCCCAAATCGTCGGAAAGCCGGTGATCAGGCCCGAGCCGGCGGCTGCGCCGATGGCGGCAGCGCCCGTCTTCAAAAGCGAACGGCGGGAAATGCCCTTCTCAGTCTTGGTTGTCTTCGTTTCAGTCTTCATGTCAGTTCCCCTTTTTTGATTGCGAAATTCATGGACGGCCGAGGAGGACGGCATCCTCCAGCGTCCAACTCAAAGACACCGCATCGCCGATCGATACGGGTTTGGCGAAGTAATCGCCGTCGCTCGCGATGACCGTGAAGTCGTCACTGCCCGCGCCGATTGCGGTGATCTTCACCGAAGCGCCGCGATATTCGATGTTGGAAACCACGCCGTGGAAGCCGAGCGTCTTTTCCGCCGGCGCTTCGAGGCGGACGCGATCGGTGCGGATGCCGATATCGACAGGCTCGCCCACCTTCCTGCCCTTACCACGCACGGAAAATGTCTGGCCTTCCGGCACCTTGAGGGTGATCACGCCGCCTTCGGCAGAGACGACGCGACCGGATAGAACGTTGTGGTCGCCCATGAAACGGGCGACGAAAGCCGTGGCCGGGCGCTCGAAGACCTGGCGCGGTGCTGCCGCCTGTTCGATCTTGCCGTCATTCATGACGACAATCATGTCGGCAAGCGCCATCGCCTCTTCCTGGCTGTGCGTCACATGGACGAAGGTGATGCCAAGTGTCTTTTGAAGCTTCTTGAGCTCCGCGCGCATCCGGATCTTCAGGAACGGGTCGAGGGCCGACAAAGGCTCGTCAAGCAGCAGCGCTTCCGGATCGGTGATCAGCGCGCGCGCCAGCGCCACGCGCTGCTGCTGGCCGCCCGAAAGCTGCGCCGGACGCCTGGTCGCATAAGCTTCCATCTGCATCAGCTTCAGCATCTCCAGCGCCTTGGCCCGGCGCTCGTCCTTGCCGACCCCCTTCATCTTCAGGCTGAAGGCGACATTGTCGATAAGGTCCAGATGTGGAAAGAGCGCATAAGACTGGAACATCATCGCCGTGCCGCGCTTGGCGGGAGGAAAATCGGTCACAACCGTATTGCCAAGACGGATATCGCCCGACGAGATGCTTTCATGGCCGGCGATCATGCGGAGCGTCGAGGTCTTGCCGCAGCCCGATGGGCCGAGGAAGCAGCAATATGATCCAGCCGGAATCTTCAAGCTGATGGCGTGGACCGCAGTTGTCGCGCCATAAACCTTCGAAACGGATGCTATATCGATTTCCGCCGCTTTCGACATCATGTCTTCCCCTGTTCGAGAAAGATTAATGCATCCGCCGTGCCAGTTTCATCGCCGGCACCAAACCCCATGAATCACTGGGCTTTTTTGGAACATCCAAGGCCCGCCCCAATTGTGTCCTTCATCGACTTGCACAGGAAATAGGCTTTTGTCTGCAATTTATGCAGATAATCGTATACAATTTGACCCACGCTTTGCTCGCAAATTCCGTTTAACTTTTCTTCCGAAGCTGTCTATCATTGAGGCGATAATCAGGTATCCGATTTCATGAAGTCCACCTCTGACGCAGATCTTTCGGCAGACGATTCAGCCGAGACAAGCACACAGCAGATTCGCGATGCGATCCGAGATGCGATCGTCGAGCGGCGCCTTTCTCCCGGCACGAAACTTTCCGAAGGCGATGTCGGAAATCTCTTCAACGTCAGCCGCACGCTTGCCCGCGCCGCGCTCCAGGCCCTGTCCTATGAGGGCCTCGTCAGCGTGGAGAAGAACCGTGGCGCCTTCGTCGCCTATCCGTCCCCGGACGAGGCCCGGCAGATTTTCGCTGCCCGCCGGCTCGTGGAGCCCGGAATCCTGCGCGAAGCGGCCGCGCGCATTACACCTTCGCAGATCCAGCATCTGAGGCAGCTTCTATTGGAAGAGGGCCGTCTGATGAGCGAGCGCGGCCAAACAGCGCGACGCGCGGAAATCAAGGCCTCCGGCGATTTTCACTTAATGCTCGCACAGATTTCCGGCAATGCCATCATGCAGCGCTTCATGGAAGAGCTCGTCGCCCGCTCCTCGCTTGTCATCGCGCTCTACGGTCAGTCGACCGTATCAAGCTGCGGCCATACAGAGCATGGCGATATCGTTGCGGCTATTGAACACGACGATCTCGATACCGCCTGCCGCCTGATGGTGCACCATATTTCCCATATAGAAGCCGATCTGGATCTGCGCGAACGCAAAAGCTTCGGATTGAAAGAGGCCTTTGCGATCTAGGATCCAGCCAGCTTGGCGGACGAAGGCGTATACCGGCTGTCGGAGCATCGCCAACCCGGATTCATTGCGGTGGTCTATCGGCGAAATGAGCCATGGCAAATTCCGCCGCATTCTGGTTGGATCTCCTGGCGTCGTCGAGCCAGAACGGAAACAACGAGGCCCCGTGGAACAGGCCCGGCACGACGTCGAGCCGCACATCGACATTTGCAGCCTTCAGCTTTTCGAAAAGACGCTGAACATCCCCCCGCAAAGCCTCCTTGTCCCCGACCTGCAGCAGGATCGGAGGAAAACCTGAATAATCGCTGTTTATCGGCGACACGGTTTGAAGCGAGGGGCTCCCCTTCCCCGCATATTCCTTCCCCACCTGTTGTAGCCATTCACGGCTGACGGAAACCTCGTCTTCGCCATGCGCCGGAACCCCCGCACCCTCAAAATCGGCAACCGGGCTGATAGCGATCACGGCAGCGGGCTTCTCGCCGTTCGTGGCGATCTGGCGAAGGGACATTTGAAGCGCCAAGGTTCCGCCGACGGAATCTCCGATCACCACAATATTTGCCGCCTCGTAGCCGGATTCAAGCAGCCAGCGAAACGCGGTGACGGCATCCTCGACCTGCCTCGGAAAGCGGTATTGAGGCAAAAGCCGATATTCGATCAACAGCACATCGGCAGACGAGGCCTTCGCGAACGACGCGGCGATGTTGCGATGACTACGCATGGAGCCGCCATAAAAGCCTCCACCGTGGAGATAGAGGATCGCCCGCCTGCCAAGCGGGTGGTGGAGGCGAGCGGGCCAGATCAACTCGCCGTCAACGCCATCGGCATCGACCTGGCGGATCTGCACCCGGGTTGGCTCAGGCGTGGCACTCATCGCCTCATCGAAGCGCAGCCTTCGATCGCGAAAATCGCTCTTGTCGTCCAGAAGACGCGCGATGATTTCCTTGGCGCGCGATCGCGGGTCCGACTTTGTCGTGTCTTCGGCACGGGCCATGTCGATCGGCGATGATACCAGAAGCAGGCATGCCATCGCCCTGCCAGCCAAACCGGTTTTTGATCGCAATGGCATGAAACTCCTCTTGATCCTCGCCTCGCCTGAATATCAGTGGGGCCCGCCAAGACTGTAGCGGCAATTGCTATCGTGTAAAGAAAGGGAAGCAGTTGCCCGGAGTCTATTTGTCCTGGCCCGCCGCAAGCCGTCCTCAGACCACTGTCGCCATATCGGCGATCACCCTGAGGGGCGATCGGCACCGTCCGGCCGGACAGTGCCGCTTTATGTCCGGCCTTGCCGGGCAGGAGACGGGTGGTGTCCAGACAATGGGTCCGCTCGCGTTTCTGCAGCGCCTTCGAAAAGAAGGATATGTCCGGCTTCTGTAACGGGCCTTCCCGAGTCAATCCCTTTTGAGCTTAATCCCTCGCCGAGTGCTTGCTTCTGTCCGCAGTCGACGCTGGGCCGCTGCTCTATGGGGTCTGCTGAGGACCGGCTGACCAATCTAAGACGCGCAGTCACCTTAGTGCTGCTCCCGGACTGGCGGCCTAACCCATCCATCGTCCCGGCGAAGGGACCTTGCTCCGGGTGGCTGATGGTCGTGCCCGCCCGAAACCTGTTGTTGTCTCCTTCCGGCTCAGGCAGTCATGACTGCTGCCTTGTGGGGGATGAAGTTGGTCTTGTCCTTGAGCATGTGTTTTCTCCTACCCGCAGTGGAAGCAGGGCGACCTCGTCGGCAAAGGGCAGAAGGACTGGGAGAGCGAATCGCTGGTGCGCCTGGTGCGCGAACTCGCGCCGGATACGATCATCAACAACCGGCTCAATCTCGCCGACCTCGTGCCCGACATCGTAACGCCGGAGCAATATGTGCCTCGTGCCTGGCCGGAACGAGACGGCAAACGGATGACCTGGGAGGCGTGCCACACCTTCAGGGGCTCATGGGGTTATCACCGAGACGAGGATAGTTGGAAAAGCCCGGAGCAGCTGATCCAGCTCCTGATCGGCAGTGTGGCGATGGGCGGCAACTTGTTGATGAACGTCGGGCCGACGGCGCGCGGCACGCTTGACCATCGCGCTGAGGCTGCACTCAGCGCCTACGAAGAGTGGATCGCGCTGCATGGGCACAGCATCTATGGCTGCACACAATCTGAATTCTTTGCGCCGCTCGACTGCAGGCTGACGCAGAATGGCAGCCGGCTCTACATCCACCTCTTCAACTGGCCGTTCCGGCACCTGCATTTCGACGCGCTGGCGGGCAAGATCGAATATGCCCAGTTTCTGCATGATGGCAGCGAGGTAGCCTGGCTCAAGCCATCGGGAAATACGCTTTGGAAGAACAGCCAGTTCCCCGTCGGCGAAGATGCCGTCAGCTTCGTGTTGCCGGTACGCAGGCCGTCGGTCACGGTGCCGGTCATTGAAGTTTTCCTGAAGGCGAGAGGCTGTCGAGGTCGGGCCAAATGATCGAGTGGGGTCCATCGCGTCCCCCCGAGGCGTTATAAACCACCCGGGGGGAATTTCCTCCCCCGTCTCCGGTCGCTTCAGTTCCACGTGTGCAGGCACGTCTTCCAGGAACCGTCGCTTTGTTTTCGCAAGATCGTGACGATCGTGCCCTCGTAGCGGATCGCCTTCCCGTCTTCTCCCACACCAGACGCCCACCACTTGCCGCTGGAATAGGCGATGTCGCCCGCATTATGGGCATCAAGCAATTCTATGCCGTGGCCTTTGATCCCGGCCGAGATCATTCCGGCCCAGAAATCGGCGATTGCCGTGCGGCCTTTCACAATTGCATGTGTGTGCGGCAGCACGGTTCCGTCTTCGGTGTATAGAGCCGCTATCGAAGCTGAATCTCCGCTGTTGAAAGCTGCATTCCAGCGGTCGTTAGCGTCCTTGACTATTTCGCGGATATTCGACTCCGGCATGGTCACCTCCTGGCTGTGGGCTAAGCTGCTCCTGCGGCGTGTCCGCTTAGCAATTGCGCGTTCTTAAGGTCTGGCAGTGCCGTACCCTCTGTGAAACTTTCACAAAGTTGGGCAAGCTGTTCACGCGCGGAAACTTCGTTGTCAATCCGCGCAAGGCTCATTGCCGCTCTCAGTTCCCAAAAGCGTGCGCCCTGTGCTCGGGCAGTGGCAAGCGCCTCGCCGAAGCGCTCCGAAGCCATCGTTTTCCGTTCGGGATCGATTTGCAACATGGCCTCTCCCTGAAGACGGAAAACCTCGGCCGCGAACCAACGCTCATTGGTACGTTCGATAACCTGCTGTGCTTCCACAAGCAGGGCGAGGGCCGCGCCCGGGTGTCCGGCTTTCATGGCGATCTGGGCTTGAACCGCCGAGAAGTACGGCGACATGTACTTCGCCCCGGTGCGACACCACTCTTCAATGCCCCTCAACAAATCGGATCTGCCACGATCTGTTTCGCCCTCCTCGGCAATTGCCCAGGCATGCAGGATCATTGCTCCTGCCTGCCAAAAGCGAAATCCCGCCTCTTCTGATATTTCCAGGAGTTCACAGGCCCGACTTTTCACAGCCTCCCGATTGCCGAGTATCTGATGGACGACGCCCCCGAAAAACAAAGGCAGAGCGAGACTGTTGCGATGTCCTAAGCTTCTTGCTTCCCGCACCGCTTCATCATTGGCCGCGATCGCCTGATCAGGCAAACCAAGCGGCAATAGAGTGCGCGCCAGATAATCGAGACAGACGACGCGGGGGTCAAAGGCATAGACGAATGCTTCAGACCGATGCTCCTGCGGGTCATAAAGTGACAGCGCTTCCTTCAAATGGGCGCGAGCACGCAAAAATTCGCCTGCGGGAAGCGCGCTGACACCCGCCGCCCGATGGGCGAAGAAAGACAGGCCGCGGTCATTGTTCTGACCGGCCAGCTCCAGCAGTTTGTCGGCGGCGCGACGTGCTTCAGCAAGCTCGGCCGCGTAGAGATGGTAGAGGCAGAGGCCGTAGAGAACCGGGAACAGCTGGCGCACCTCATCCAGCTCTTCGCACAGCTCGTGTGCCCGCAGGTACGCCGCTCCTGTTTCCGGCGCGGCAAAGCCGTGCGCTGCCACTTGCGCGCTGCCGAGCGCTACCTGAATCGCTAGTTCTCGCCGCGATCGCTCCTGGGAGGGCGGGAGAGCCGCCAATCCGTTCAGGGCATTCCGGAACCGAACAAGCGCTTCCGATATCGAGGAGCGCGAAAGCGCACGCCTCCCGGCCAATTCGTTATATTCGACGGCCTTGTCTAAAAGAGAGGCCTGGTTGAAATGATGCGCAAGCAACTCAGGCTCAGCTTCCACCTTTTCGGGAAAGCGTTCCTCCATGATGTGCGCAATTCGCGCGTGTAGCTGTTGGCGTCGGCTCAATAAAAGGCTCCCGTAAGCGGCATCTTGAACCAATGCGTGTTTGAAGGCGTAGGTGACATCGCCGCCTACACCACGGCGGAATACCAGGCCTGCAGCCACAAGCTGGTCAGTCGCCCTCTCCAGCTCGGGTTCTGCCAGCCCAGCGGCAGCAGCCAGCAATTCGTGACTGAATTCCCGGCCGATCACTGCACCGATCTGGGCAACCTCTCTGACCGAGGCCAGCCGATCGAGCCTTGCCATCAAAGAGTCGTGCAGCGTTGCGGGTACCGCCAGCGAAGGCAGAGGGCCTGACAGTTTGTAGTCCTCGCCTGTGTCGCTAAGCATGCCCGATTCCAAGACGACCTTGGTCAATTCCTCGATGAAGAGCGGCACGCCCTCTGTTTTTGAAAGAATTTGGTCGAGAACCGAGGGCGGAAGACGCTTTCCTGCTGTCATGACCATGATAATCGAGGCCGCCTGCGCTCGACTCAATCGGTTCAGCGTCAATAAAGTTGCGTGCGGAAGGCCATTCCACCGAACCAAGCCTTCCGGCCGGGATGTGGCGACCAGCATGATCGGAAGCTTTTGAATCCGATCCACAATCACATCGAAGAGCTCGGCCGATACGGGATCAAGATAATGCGCATCCTCAAGCAGCATGAGGATCGGCTTTGCTCCCGCAAGGGCGACCAGTTGGTCGACCAAGACCTCGAATGTGCGCGTTTTCAACTTTTGGGGCATCAGATCGGGTTTAGGATAACGGTCTCCCGTGGGGATCGACAACAGGGTGGCAATCAGCGCCACTTCCTCCTGCGGATTGTTGGTCGCTGCAAGCACTCCTTCGAGAAACGCCAGCTGCCGTTCGGGCGGATCCGTCCGTGAAATGTTGGCAGCGCGCAGCAACTGGTCAATGACTGGGAAAAGCGCGCTCTGCGTATGATAAGGTGAGCAGAAATAACGCAAATATGTGACGTTCTCCTCCTTCAACCGTTCGCGAAGTTCCTGAAGGATGCGTGACTTTCCGATCCCTGCTTCGCCAAAGAGCTCGACGACCTGACCTTCCCCCGACGCCGCGAGATTCCATCGCTCGGTCAACAAAGCCAGGTCAAGATCTCGCCCCGCCAGCGGAGCAGTGCCTCCAGCGTGGAGAGCGTCGAAACGGCTTTCCGCCCGGCCCTCCCCGATCACTTGGTAGGAATTCGTGGGGGTATCGAAACCGTGCAGTTTCTGCGGACGGATACGCTTCACCTCGAAGAGCTTACCTGTCAGTCGGAATGTAAGTTCGGAAATCAGCACTGTGTTCGGTTCAGCCAGAGCTTGCAGTCTGGCCGCGAGGTTTGGTGTCTCGCCGACAACCGCATTCTCTTGAGCGGCGCCGGAACCGACTAAGTCGCCGACGACCACCAGACCGGTCGCTATCCCAACACGAACGGAGAGTTGCTGGCCGCCCTTGGTCGACAAGCCCTTGACGGTATCTACAACTGCAAGACCTGCCTTGACGGCTCGCTCGGCTTCGTCCTCATGGGTCTGGGGCCAGCCGAAATAACAAAGCACGCCATCGCCCATCAGCTTCGCCACGTAGCCGTCAAAGCGGACGACGTCGCCCGCCACGGCATTCTGGAACTCACGCAACAGCGCGCCCATTTCCTCAGGATCGAGATGGGTTGAAAAGCCAGTAGAACCCACCAGGTCGACGAACATCACTGTCAGCTGGCGTCTTTCCGCCTCTCGGGGCCGTGCGGACACTGGTTGGGGGCGAGGAGAAACGGCGGTCAAATCCGCCTGACGACGCAGTCGCGGGGCCCTTTGGCCGTCGTCAAGTCCAGCTATTGCCTCGAGTATTTTCTTTCTGTGCGCAAGGGGGGTCACCCCGATCTCTTTAAGGTCGTCGGAGGTCAGCTTCGGCAGCATCTCCGCGTCAATCGCATTGATCTCGAAGGCCGAGGCATACTGCCCGCATCCCAAGCTCTCCAGCCAGGAAGAAATAACCATGGGGTCCCCTCCCCAGGACGACCCTCAAGAAAACACTATACCGCATCCACCGGGAAAAAGCACTCGCCACACATTGTATACCGATGGTGCCGGAGGCGTACTTAAGCCCTGAATAGCCGAAGCTGCCGGGCGATGCCGGCCCCTTTCCAACTTGCGTCCGGGGCACGGATGCAGCCAGCCCCCGAGGATGTGGGGCGCAAGAGCTCCAGCGGCTCATGGCGCAAGAATTTCCGTCTCATCACCGCGGTAGCTCGCGGTCAAATCGGCGTACGACCTTCCTTGCGACAAGCCTCCGGTTGCGCAACGAAAAGCCCGGCGCGGGAGGAGGTGCGCCGGGCTTCGATAATGACTGGCAGCTTGGGAGGAGGAGTGCTGCCCGTCGGACCGAAGCGGCTCGGGAGGAGGGTGAATCGCTTCGGATCATCAAAAGGTAATGCTGCAACGCAGCAAATTCAAGCCCATATATCGATGTTTCCTACCTCGAACGTCAAAAGGCGAAAAGGTCGGGCGGACCCGGCCCTCCGACCATCGCTCTGGATCGGACTCGAGCCCGGATGCCGAACCGACCGCCGTCAACCTCTTGCGGATAAGCGTTTTCGGAAAGCCTCCGATTCGTGAAGCGAAGTTTGGCAACAGCTTAAAATGCCGCTTGCCGATGGTGACCCGTTCTCGATGTCCCTCCGGCGAGGGGCGGGGCTTCTATTGGCGGCGCGGCATGTGGTGTGCCACCACCGGCTCTGCAAAACTCGCCTTCGTTCGGCTGTCCGAAGCTCGGCCAACTTCTCGACAGCCTTCGGCTTCGATTTCGGCGGTTATGGCGTGACCCTCATCGCAGTTGTCTTCATCTCGCTCGTCGCTGCGATCAATTTCCGCGGCGTCGGCGAGAGCGTCAAGCTCAACGGGCGTTTTCGGATCGAAGTACGGTTTTGCCGGATGTACAGCGTTGACAGAACGAAGTGCGGTTTTTTGACAAATACCGCTGGCGAGTCGGGACCTGAAATTTTTGTCAAAGTCAGGCGGACCGAAGTACGGCGCTTTGACAAAATTAGGCGATCGCCGCGAGATCCATTTCGCCAGGGAGGCTCTGTGCGCTTCCGCATATGCAGGACCAGATCGTGGGCCGCGATCCTCAAGGTTGAGATCATAGTCAGGTAGCGGCGTGGTCTTGGCCGTCTCGACGATTTCCTCGATGGTCTGGCGAAATTTCCGCATCGGCACCTTGGCACCGCTGCGTTTGTGCAGCTCTTTCAGGGAATAAAAGGCCGTCGTGTCCCCGGCAGCCTTGCGCGCAAGCCGGTAGATGAAACGAGCGAGCGGCCGTGACAGCAGGAAATAGTCCGGATTGAGCGTCAGGATGGTCGGCTTTCCATCGGGGCGCCCGAGCCCGGGATCTCGGTCTCGACCTGGTCGACCCGATCCTGGTTGGTACGGCTGACCACCTTGTAGCGGCCGATCAGGGGGAAGGTTTCGGTCGCGCGCCGGTCCCGGCCCTCACGGCTACCCTTGAGGTTGGTGATGCGGATATTCGTCGCCGGCAGCCGCGCGAGGGCGCGTTCCAGATCCTCGTACTGGTTGCCGCCCAGTTCGAGCCGGCAGAACTTGAGGATTTCCGCTGGGGCGGAATGCTCGGCTTGAGGCCTTTGGCCTCGTCGATGCGGAAGCGCCGTGTGGCACCTCTCGGCGCGCCTTGGCAACGGACTTCGATTGATATACTAGTATGCACACGAAGTCATGTTCAGGCAGTCCATGCGGCAGGCGTCCAGTTCCGAAGCGATCGATTTTCCGGCTCTTTTGGAAAGACCGGCGAAGCTTCGCCGCGTAACGACGGCGGATGCGATCTTCGAGAGGCTTCATGCCGACATCGTTTCGCTGCGCATGCCGCCGGGAATTGCGCTTCAGGAAAAGCGCATCGCCGAGGAATTCGGCGTCAGCCGCACACCGGTGCGTGAAGCGCTGCTTCGTCTTGCCGAAGGTGGACTCGTGGAGATTTATCCGCAGTCCGGCACCGTCGTTTCGCGAATCCCCGTTTCGGCAATCCCGGAAGCGGTTGTCGTTCGCAAAGCACTGGAAGGCACCACCATCGAGAGTGCTGCCAGGATGGCCAAGCCGCACCACATTGCCAGGCTCGATGCCATCATCTCCCGGCAGAAAGCGCTTGCCGCCCTCGGCGACGTGTCCAGCTTCCATGAAGAGGACGAGGCCTTTCACGAGGCGATAATACAGATCGCCGGCTATCCCGGTATCTGGACCATCTTGAAAACGGTCAAGGTGCAGATCGACCGAGCCCGACGGCTGACGCTTCCAGCCCTGGGCCGCATGGACAATGTAGTTCCCGAACACTGTGCTATCCGCGATGCGATCGCAGCCCACGATGCGGAAGCCGCCCGCAACGCCATGCTTCACCATCTGAGCGCCGTCATCCCCGATGTCGCGGAGCTTCGAACGCGTTATCCCGATTATTTCAGCTGAAGCAGCCGGCAGAACCCATAAACAACGAAACAGCAAGGAGGAAACAGATGCGGCAAGGTTGGAGATGGTTTGGGCCCGAGGCTCCCGTCACCCTAGACGATGTACGCCAGACGGGCGCGACGAACATCGTTTCCTCGCTGCATCAGGTTCCAATCGGCCGCGCCTGGACGGAAAGCGAAGTCAGCGAACGCAAGGCCATGATCGAAAACACGCCGCCTTGCCGCTCGTCCCTCACCTGGTCCGTCGTCGAGAGCATTCCGATCCCCGATGCAGTCAAGCGCAAGGGCGGCCAGGCCAAGGCCGAAATAGAGGCTTGGATTGCAAGCCTCGAAGCCGTCGCCGCCTGCGGGATCCCGATCATCTGCTACAACTTCATGCCCGTAGTCGACTGGACGCGCACCGAGCTCGACTACGAGATACCAACGGGCGCGACCGCCATGCGCTTCGACCACGAGCGCTTTGCCGCCTTCGACCTTTTCGTGCTGCAGCGTCAGGGTGCCGAAAAGGATTATTCAGCGGACGACCTGAAACGCGCCCGCGAAGTCTACGAGGCTATGCCGGAAGCCGAGATCGCCGAGATCACCCGCATCATAACCTCGGCGCTGCCCGGCTCGACAACTGAGCCTTTGACCATTCCCGGCTTCCGCGAAAAGCTTGCCGCCTATGCCGGCATCGACGCCGAAAAGCTCCGCCAGCACCTCATCGAATTCCTTCAGGCCGTCGCACCGGCCGCCGAAGCGCGCGGCGTCAAGCTGACGCTCCATCCGGACGATCCGCCGCGTTCGCTCTTCGGCCTGCCGCGCATCGCCTCGACGGCAGACGACTACGCTGCCCTTTTTGAGGCCGTACCATCACAGGCAAACGGCATGTGCTACTGCACCGGCAGCCTCGGCGTGCGTGCCGACAACGACCTGCCGGCAATCGCCCGGCGCTTTGCCTCGCGCATCTACTTCGCGCATCTGCGAGCCACCAAGCGTGAAGGCGACGGCCGCTCCTTCCATGAAAGCGCGCATCTGGAAGGTGATGTCGATATGGTCGCGGTTCTCAAGGAACTCGTGGCCGAGGACCGCAAGCGCAGCCCGAACGACGAAATCGTGTTCCGCTCCGACCATGGTCACCGCATGCTGGATGATCTGAACAAGACCGTCACGCCAGGCTATCCCGCGATCGGCCGCATGCGCGGACTGGCGGAACTGCGCGGCATCCTCCACGCGCTCGGTGCCAAACCATCCTGATCGTGAGAGAGCTCTCCAGGCCCGCATTCCGATTTTCGCAGTTTGCTTTTCCTCGTTTTGTCTCACCGGAATTTCGGCTCGATGAAAGTGGGCGATTTTTGCGGGCCATATAGCTCTTACGGATCGAATCCGGCACAAATGCTATGGCGGCGTGGGCGCTCTTGGTGTCGTGCTGCGCCATTTTGGATTCGGACCAAAACGAAAACCGCCATCGATTGACCACTGCACTCTCTATTGTACCATCATAGGGGTTGATTTTTAAACTTCAGCGCATTAATTGACCCATTAAAGGGGATTAAACATGCGCCTGACGCTTCAAGTTCATGACAATGGCGAATGGCGTGGGGCCGCAACCCTACAACTGCAAGACGAAGGAGCTGGCTATACGGGCGCCTCGGTCATTGACTACGATCTTGATTACTTTGTTGAGGCAGCTTCTGTCGATTTTGCCAATGGAAAGGCTGTTTGCGACCATCGCGCCCTATCCGTCCGCTATCCCGTAGACCTTGAAAACCGATACAGTCGCCAATGGCCACCCTTCCTGTTGGATCTAATGCCCCAAGGACATGCGCGCCGGAAACTTGCCGAACATCTTGAGCTGAACGAAGCTTCGCGCGAAGCCGATCTTCCCCTCCTGCTCCGGGCGGCGACCGGAGGGATTGGCAATATCCGCATCAAAGAAGCGGCTGATGCCGAAGCGCGTCGACGACGTGAGGTTCAACGCCAGGGCGTGACCGAGAACGACATTCTCGAGCGTACCGATCACTTCATGGAAGTTGCAGACCGTTTCGGCATGTTGGCTTCGGGGTCAAGCGGGCTTCAAGGAGAGTGGCCGAAGGTGTCGATGACCCAGGCGAGTGACGGGCTTTATTACCCAGACGGTTTTGTCGCAGATGACGAGGCGGTGCGTCATGTCATTGTAAAACTGGTCCGCAGCACAGAGCCGGCGGATCGCCTCATTCTCGAAGGCGAAGCACTCTACTCCCGGATCGCGGTGGAAATCGGCCTAAGCGTGAAGGAAACCTCGACATACGCCGAAGGCGTGCTGATCATACCTCGATTTGATCGGCAACGTGGCAATCATGGCCAAGTCGTGCGCCTTGGGCAGGAAAGCCTTGTGTCGGCAATCGGCGTTGCCGATTTCGGCCATATCGGCACCCATGAGGCCTATATCGACGTCCTGAAACAATTCTCGTCTGATCCCTTTGCCGACATCGCTGAGTATATAAGACGTGACGTCGCAAATCTGGCGCTCGGCAATCCCGACAATCACGGACGAAACTCGGCGCTGAGCAAGTATCCTGATGGAAGCATTCGGCTCTCGCCACTCTTTGATTTCGCCCCCATGCGACTGGCAAAGGAAGGAATCATCCGGTCTACCCGATGGGCGTGCATGCGCGACCGTGGCCGCGATCATTTGCCGGATTGGAAGACAATCTGTGCGGAGCTTCTTGATGACCCTGATGACCAGATGCGCCTTCTTTCCGAGCTACGAAAGTTTGCAGAGCGCCTGAAACAAGTGCCTCGGATGGCACGAAAATTAGACGCACCCTCGGAAATCCTCGATCGGGCGATGGCGCGATGCGCTGAGATTGTCGACGGCGTTTTGGCAACGAGTTCATGATGCCGGAAAGGAACTGATCATATGGCTCGATGGAAGAAGCCGAGCAAAGAGGAAGTCCGAGAACTGCGCCAAATCTTGGCGGAGCGCGCTCGCCATGGCGCGCTGCGCCTGCCTGGCGCGGTGCTCGAAATCCGCAAGAGCTTCGGCATGACGCAGGAGGAGTTCGCCAAGACGCTCGGGCTTACCCGCCGACAGGTTGCCGAAATCGAAACCGGCACGGGGAACCCGACCCTAGAGACGCTAGAGAAGATTGGCAGGCTATTCGGCTTTTCTGTTGGATTTGTACCGAAAACGCCGCGCGACGATGAGCCAGGATCACCCCTGGCGTAAAGCCTCTCAGGCTCCGGCTGTTGGCGCACCGACTGTCTGCCACATTTGGCAGCCGCTCATGTGGGTCCTGCCCGGACAGGAGAGCCAATCGGATCCCTGCCGAAAGTCTGGAGAAGGTGGGCGTTGAACCCAGAAGCCTTGACCATCCGGCTAGCGCGATTTTCCATCATCCGCCTGCATGACTTCAGGCGCAAACCGTCCCCTTTCATCCGCTTCCATCAACTCGTTACTGACGTTGCGGATGTGGCGCGCCATCGCCTTGTAGGCGGCGTCGGGATTGCGCAGACGCAGAGCTGTCAGGATTGCATGGTGATCGCCGATCCACAGCGGGCGCACGCTTGGCGCATGGATATGCTCATGCAGTTTTTTCCACATCAGCGACTCGTCGCGCTGAACCCAAAGCGCCTCGACGATGGAAACGATAATGGCATTTCCGGTCATGCGCGCAATCGTCACATGGAAATCGCGGTCGCCCTTTTCGTTGTTTAAGGTGACGTCGGTCTCATGCTCCATCTGAGCGATACAGTCCTCGAGCACGGCAATATCGTAATTCGTCGCGCGTTCGGCCGCCATGGCGGCAGCACTCGCCTCGACTGCAAGCCGGGCTTCCAGAAGCTCGAACGGGCCGGGGCCGGCATCCGCACTGATCTTGTCAAAATTGACCTGATTGCCGCGGACCGGCAAAACGACGATGCCGGCCCTGCCCTTGACTTCCACCAGGCCGCGCATCTCCAGCGCAATAACCGCCTCGCGCACGACCGGGCGGCTGACTTCGAGTTCTTCGGCAAGCTCGCGTTCGGAAGGCATGCGCCAGTCCGGGTTCTTGGCGTTTGCCTCGATCATGCGCGCAATACGGCGTGCCACGATCTGATAAAGCCGCTGCTCCCCCTGAAGCCGAAGCGTTGGTACGGCTGCCCCCATGATATCTCCTTGCGGCGCCACCCTTAAGACGGGTGACGCATGTCTGTTTGGCGCTCAGGCGCTGGCGGCCATACGCCGCTCTTCGTCCGGAAGCCACGAGTGATAAAGCGGATGTTCCGCGGTGATCGGCAGTGGCGTCGGCTTGCCGGTGCGCTGCGAATGATAGGCAGCCGTGACCAGTTCCAGCGAATTGCGCGCGTCCTGCAGCGTTACCGGCGGCTCCTTGTCTTCAGTGATCGCCTGGTGGAACAGCTCGAACTGGCGGGTATAGCCGTCTTCCTTCACTTCGTAGCCGGCAAGCACCTCGTCGACACGCTTCTGGTGCTCCTCGGTGCCTGCGATGAAGCTCCACGGATCACGACCCATCGTATAAGGTTCGAGAATGCTTTCGGCGACGAGGTCATGGAAGCAGAAGCGCAGGCGCGAGATCTCCTTGCGTGAGCCGAGCGTCATGGAAAGTGCCGCCAGCGATCCGTTCTGCATCTTGACGGAAAGCGCCATCGTATCTTCGACTTCGATCTTGTTTACCAGCGTCGCGCCATAGGCAAAGACTTCGGCGCAGGCGCCATGCACATAGTTCAGCATGTCGTGCGCATGGATCGCGTGGCCAAGCAGGCCGCCGCCGAGCTCGCTCTTCCACTTTCCGCGCCAGGGAACTTCGTAGTAGGCAGGGCCACGCCACCAATGGGTCTCGATCGTCGTCAGGAAGGGACGCCCGGTCAGACCAAGTTCGATCAGCAGCTTCAGCTTCTGAAGACCGGAGCCGTAGCGATACTGGAAGATCGGCATGAGTTTCTTGCCGCCGGAACGCGCGACAATGCGGCTCATCTCGTCGACATCGGCAATCGAGCCGAAGAGCGGCTTTTCGCAAATCACATGTTTTCCCGATTCGATGCCCTTCTTGCAGAGTTCGAAATGCGAATCCGGCGGCGTGGAAATATCGATGATGTCGAGATCGTTGCGGACAAAGAGGTCGTCGACATTCTGGGTATATTCGCCAATGCCATGCGTTTCGCAAAGCTCGCGGCCGCGTTCTTCGTCCAGCGAGCAAAGCACCGGCACGTCGAAAAGGTCCTTGTTCCAGTCGTAGCCGATGAGATGGCGCGAAGCGATGCCCGCACCGATGACGCCAACGCGCAATTTCTTCGTCATGATATCTCCTCCTATCGTCCGCCGAGCCGGGAAGCCTTGGCCTGCGCCTCAAGCGAGAGGCGGCAGACCTCGTAGACATGCGCCTGCGTCATCGCCGTTTCCGTGCGATCGCGCACGTCGGCGGTGAATGCTTCAAAATAGTCGAGCTTCTCGCTGCTGCAGTCGATGTAGGTATTTTCCTCGCCGTTCACGAGGAACAGATGATCCTTGCCGGGGCGGCCGGAAATATCGATGTATTTGCGCAGCTCGATATAGCCTTTGGTGCCGAGAATGGTCAGACGTCCGTCACCCCAGGTTGGCAGCGCCTCGGGCGTAAACCAGTCGACGCGGACATAGCCAGACGCCTTGTCGGAGCGAAGCAATACCTCGCCGAAGTCCTGGAATGCCGGTTTCTCCGGCATGCCGAAGTTGCCGATCGCGCTTGCGACGACTTCGCCGCTCGTCGAGCCGGTATAGAAGAGAAACTGGTCGATCTGATGCGAGGCGATGTCTACGATGATGCCACCAAAGGCCTCGGGATCGAAAAACCAGTCGGGCCGCGTCGGAAGCTGCAGCCGGTGCGGTCCCATGCCGAGCGTCTGGATGACCTGGCCGATCGCGCCTTGCTTGACGAGTTTGGCTGCTTTGACCGCCGAGCGAACGCAATGGCGCTCCGAAAAGCAGATCGAGAAGATCTTGCCTGTGTCGGCGACGGCCTTCTTGACCTCCTCCAACTGCTCGATCGTCGTGACACCCGGCTTGTCCGTCATCACGTCCTTGCCGGCCCTCATGGCACGGATCGCAAGACCGGCGCGATCGCGCGGAATGGCGGAGATGCAGATGACGTCGATGGACGGATCGGCGAAAATCGTCTCGCGGTCAATCTGCGGCGCATCCGGATATGTCTTCTTGAAATTTTCGATGAGCGCTGGAACAGAGGTCTTCGGGCAATAGCCAACGAACTCTCCACCCGCCGCTAGCAATCCCTTCACATGATCGAACGTGTGCGAATGGTCGATTCCGACAACGGCAAATCTCAGCATTTTAATATCGTCCTCCTGCAAAAGCCGTGGGAGCTGCGGCTTCTCGTCTCCTCATAATTGGTCAAACCAGACACTCAAAGCTCAAATCTGTCAAGAATGTTTTTGCAATGGGAACTGCGGCAAACCAGCCACATTAGCGCTTGTTTTGCCAAAAATTCTTTCGGCTTGCCGGTTGACAATCTGGTAAGTCCAGACATGTTTATGGCAGATTGCCACCTCGGGCGGGAGGCCCGTCGCGATCACTGGAGGATCTGGATATGAAACGCACCCGCATCGGCTTGTGGGCGGCCTCGACGCTGCTTGCAGCCACGGCGCTGACGGGTATTGCCCAGGCGCAGGAGCTCACCGTTTTTTGCGACGATATCGGCTTCGGCTGCCTGACCATGGATCCCGTCGTCAAACGATACGAATCCGAAAATCCAGGCGTCAAGGTCAAGCTCGAGACCGTTCCCTATCAGTCGCTCGTCGAAAGCCTGCCGGTGCAGCTCGAATCCGGCGAAGGCCCCGATGCGGCAATCGTCACCGACCTCGGCGGCCTCAGCCGTTACTATCTAGACCTGACGCCTTATGTGAACGCGGCGAATTTCGAGAAGGAATACAGCCAGACCCTGCAATGGCTGCGTGGCTCCAATCCGACGAGCAAGGCGATCAACGGCATGCCGACGACGCTCACCGTCAATGGCGCCTATGTCAATCTCACCTTGTTCGAGCAGGCGAGCGTGCCGGTTCCCAAGGAGGGCGCAACCTGGGCCGAATGGGCCGAAGCGACACGCAAGGTAGCCAAGGCCACCAATACCGAATACGCCATGGAGATGGACCGCTCTGGCCACCGCTTTGCAAGCCTTGCCATCAGCTACGGCGCCGAATTGGTCGATGAGGAGGGCAAACCGGTTATCGACAAGGGGCTGAAGGACGCCGTCGAACAGTTCGTGGCCTGGCACAAGGACGGAACAATGCCGATGGACCTTTGGGGAGCGGTCGGCGGCGCAACGCATCGCGAGCTCTTCTCAGATTTCCTGAATGCCAAGACCGTGCTTTACTTCGGCGGTTCCTGGACGCTCAGCCAGATGGACAAGGAAGTCGGGGACCTCTTCGACTGGCAGGTTGCACCTGCGCCCTGCGGGCCCTCATCGTGCACCGTCATGCCGGGCGGCGGAGCGCTCGTCGGCTTCAAGCATACCAAACAGCCCGAAGCGGTCGGCAAGCTGATCGACTATATCGCCCAGTCGAAGAACAACGCCGAAATCGTCTCGGCGGCCGTGGAGATTCCGGCGGCAAAATCGCTGATCGAAAATGGCGTGACCTATCCGGGCGCCTCTCAGCGTACGCAGCAATCGCTTTCGACCTTCATCGCCCAGATCCCGAAAATGGCGCCGGCCGCCTACCGCTTCCAGGGCTGGCGCTATCAGCGTGCCATGATGAACGCGCTGACGACGCGCATCAGCCAGGTCCTGAATGGCGAATTGGAGGTCGATGCAGCACTTGACCGTGTCAAGCAGGATGTCGAGCTCGCCATCAAGGCGGCCGGCCAATAGACAGGCTGAACCGGAAGGAGAGCGGTATGGCCACAAGGGCTCGACTTGCGACGGTTGCCGGCGGCGTCATCCTCCTGCCGGCAAGGCTCGCCGAGCCTTTGATGACGGGCCTGCAAATGATCCTGGGCATCCGGCGCATGCCGTGGGTCTTTCTTCTGCCGAACCTCCTCGCCGTTTTGTTTTTCTCGCTCCTTCCGGTCGCAATCAACGTCTTCTATTCGGTCACCGGCAGCGACCGTCTTTATCCGAGCGAGCGACCCTTCATCGGTTCTGTCAATTACGAAACGCTGTTCGACTGCACCAACTACCTCGATGCATCCACCTGCTCGAGCGATCTCTTCTGGCGGGCGCTCGGCAACAGTCTCGTCTTCGTGCCGATCCAGGTGATCTGCATGATCGGCGTCGCGCTGCTTGCCGCTGTCTGCCTCAACCGCGAGATCCGCGGCCGCGGCTTCTTTCGCGCCGTCTTCTTCTTTCCCGTCATGCTTTCGCCTGTCGTCGTGGCGTTGACCTGGCAGTGGATCCTGCAGCGCAACGGCGCGTTGAACGGCATTCTAACCTGGCTCGGACTTTCGTCCGTCAACTGGCTGGTATTTCCAAATACCGCCTTCTTCTGGTCGGTCTTCGTCACCGTCTGGGCGCATATGGGCTTTTACACGATCATTCTGCTTGCCGGTCTGCAGTCGATCCCGCGCGATGTCTACGAAGCTGCCAAGATGGACTCCGCCACCAACTGGCGGGTCTTCACGCGCATCACGCTGCCGCTTCTAAAGCCCGTCCTGCTTGTCGTCTTCGTCCTCTGCGTCATTCGCTCGGTCCAGACTTTCGATGAGCTTTACGTGCTGACAGGCGGCGGCCCCGGATCTGCGACGATGCTGATCGTCCAGTATATCTACGAGGTCGGTTTCGCCGTGCAGCCTCGCAACTTCGGTCTCGCGGCCGCGGCCTCGCTGCTGCTCGGCGTCGTGCTCTTGATCTTCACCGGCCTGCAACTGCGCCTGTCGAGGAATTCGCAACATGGCTGACGTTGCCCTGTCCAAATCCGGAGCTCCCATGCGCGGTCTGCTCTTTGCCCGGCGCGGGCGCAACAGGCTCGACGTTACCGATTGGCTCACCTATGGATTCCTCGTCCTTGGACTGCTCATCATGTTCACGCCAGTTGCCTGGGTGGTCCTGTCTTCTTTCAAGACGCAGGCCAATCTGCAGGAATTTCCCCCGAGCATTCTGCCCTATTCCAGCGAAACCGCCGTGGTTGAAGGTTTCGACCAGCCGCTGCCGCTCTTCGACGTAACCTTGAAAGACGGCACGAAGGTGCGGCTTGCGCAGATCCGCCGTGTCGGCAGGAATGCGCAGATGATCAATCCGCACAACCCTGGCGCCGGCCGTGTCACCGTTGCCGTGACCGATGCCGTCCCCGTCCGCAAGGTGCGCCTTGCGACCGAGAACTACACCAACCTGGTCGCAAGTTCCGGCCAGGCGATGAGCCGCTATGTCTATAACAGCCTTTTCATCACCACTGTTGCGACCATTATCACGCTGGTGATGAATTCCATGGCTGCCTTTGCGCTTTCGAAGTACCGTTTCGCAGGCAGCAGCGTCGCCTTGATTTCGATCCTGTCGACGCTGATGATCCCGGCAACCGTGGTTCTCGTGCCGACTTACCTCATCGTTGCCGAGCTCGGCCTTGTCGGTAATCTCTGGGGTGTCATCCTGCCGACCGTCGCGACGCCGACCGGCGTCTTCCTGCTGCGCCAGTACATGCTGACGATCCCTGACGAACTGATCGAAGCAGCGCGCATGGATCATGCGAGCGAGTGGCGCATCTTCTGGAGGATCGTCCTGCCGCTTTCCAGCCCGGCGCTTGCCGTTGTGGCGATCTTCTCGATCCTGTCGCGCTGGAACGACTTCCTGCTGCCCTTGATCGTCCTCAATCGCCGCGAGGTCTATACGCTGCAGCTGGCGCTCAACTCTTTCCAGAGCGAGTTCGAGGTCCGTTACGATCTGATGCTCGCCATGACGACCCTGACGGCGCTGCCGCTTGCCTGCGCCTTCATCTTTCTGCAGCGCTACATCACTAGCGGCATCGCATCCACGGGCATCAAGTGAGTTTCGTTCATGGCAAACCTCGTACTTGAAAATGTCAACAAATCCTTCGGTACGCTGCAGGTGATCCCCGATATCAATCTCGATATCAAGGATGGCGAATTCGTCGTCTTCGTCGGCCCGTCCGGCTGCGGAAAATCGACACTGCTTAGAATGATTGCCGGGCTCGAAGAGGCAACGGGCGGCGACATCCGCATTAACGGCGAAAGCGTCATCGACACGCCGGCCGCCGATCGCGGCGTCGCCATGGTCTTCCAGTCCTACGCTCTTTATCCCCACATGACCGTTCGCCAGAACCTGAGCTTCGGACTTGAGAATATCCGGATGCCGAAAGACGAGATCGACCGCCGCGTTGAAGCAGCCGGCAAGCTTTTGCAGATCGACACGCTGCTCGACCGGCGCCCCCGCCAGCTGTCCGGCGGTCAGCGCCAGCGCGTCGCGATCGGTCGCGCCATCACCCGCGATCCGAAGATATTCCTCTTCGACGAGCCGCTTTCCAACCTCGATGCGGAGCTGCGGGTGCTGATGCGCGTCGAGATTACCAAGCTGCACGAGCGGCTCGGCAATACGATGATCTATGTGACGCATGACCAGATCGAGGCGATGACGATGGCAGATAAGATCGTTGTTCTTCGCAAGGGCGTCATCGAGCAGGTCGGTGCGCCGCTTGATCTTTACAATCGCCCGCACAACACTTTCGTTGCCGGCTTCATCGGCTCACCGCGCATGAACCTCATCGAAGGGACAATCGGCACTTCGACCAACGGGAGGCTCGCCTTCGAGGGCGCCGGATTGCCGCGGTTGGAGTTGCCTCTTGAAGCCGAGCTTGCAACCGGACGGAAAGCAACACTCGGCGTGCGGCCCGAAGATTTCCTGGTCGGTGAAAGCGGCTGGCCAGCCGAGGTCGCCGTTGCCGAACAGCACGGCGCCAACAGCTACCTGCATTGCACCCTTCCAAGTGGCGAGCCGATCCTGGTGCACCAGCAGGGCCAGAGCCGGGTCGCGCGCGGCGATGTCCTCAACATCGCACCCCGTTCGGGCCATTGGCATCTGTTCGATGAAACAGGCCTGCGGATCAAAACCGACTGACCTGCCGGGACAATCCTTCGACTGAACCTTCAATGTCCGTCCGGCGGAACGGCATCCGGCGTGATCGTGTCCCTGAGGTTTTTCCGGTGGAAGATGAAAAGCCCTGCAACGACGATGATCGCCGCGCCGATGAGGATCTGCATATCGGGTACGTCATCGAAAAAGATCATGCCAAGCACGATCGCCCATATGAGCAGCGTGTATTGCAGTGGCGCCAGCAGCGATGCCGGCGCAAGCTTCAGCGATCGGGTAATCAGCAGGTGGGCGCAGGAGGCGACGACGCCCAGAAGCAGCATGCCTGAGTAATCGAGAAGTGTCGCCTGACGCCAATGGCCGATACTGAGAATGATCCCGGCAATGAGAGCAGCGATCGTCTGCCAGGTGACGAGCGTGGTGTCGCTGGTCGCGCGCAAGGAGCGGTTCATCACCAGCGTGAGCGCGAAGGCGAGGCTGCCCGTCAGACCGAAAAGAGATGGCAAGGACAGCATCGCAGACGATGGACGGAGCGCTACGACAACACCGGCAAAGCCGATGAAAACCGCAAGCCAGCGGCGCCAGCCGATCTTCTCGCCGAGGAAAAAGTGCGAAAGCGCGGCGACATAGATAGGCCCCGCCATATAGAAGGTCATGACATCGGCAAGCGGCAGATAGGCGACGGCTGCATAAAACAGGCTGACATCGCAGGTCGTCATGACGACGCGCATCACCTGCTGCCCCTTTTGCTCGACATTGAAGAGCTGCCGCGTCCCTTGCCGGACGATCATCGGACCGAGCACGATGAAGGCGCCGACCGAGCGGATCACCAGCACCTGGCCGACAGCGAAACTCGCAACCAGCCATTTGCCCATCGCATCGTTGAGCGCAAAGAGGAAATCGCCGAGCAGCATCAACAAGACGCCCGTCAAGATCACGTTCGAACTGACGGCAACGGCACTGCGCTTCATCCTGACATTCCTTGATACGACACCGCGAGGCGGCCGAGTGCGGCTTCCGCTTTAACAGCACCGATGTCAAGGTCAGGGTGAAGCTTAAAGCGTGTCAGCGGCGCGATTCAAGCGCCATGCGAACGGCAAGTCCTCCAAGGACGGTTGCCATCAGCATGCGCTGTGCCCGCATCCAGGCCGGCCGTTCGCCGAGAAAAAGCGCGATGGACCCGGCAGAAAGGGCGATGAGTGCGTTGACGCTGACGCTGATCGCGATCTGCGTAAAGCCGAAAGCGATCGATTGCAAAAAGACGCTGCCGCCCTGCGGGTTCACGAATTGCGGCAGCAGTGAGAGAGAAAGGATGGCGATCTTCGGATTGAGTAAGCTGGTGACGAAGCCCATGGCGAAGAGCTTGCGATTGGTATCGCGCGGAAGGTCACGAACGTGAAAGGCCGAGCGGCCGCCGGGCCTTACTGCATTCCAGGCAAGCCAGGCAAGATAGGCGGCGCCTGCCAGCCGAAGCGCATCATAAGCAAGTGGCACGGCGAAGACCAAGGCCGTAATCCCGAGCGCTGCCGATAGCATGTAGACGACGAAACCGAGTGCCACACCGCCAAGCGAGATCAATCCGGCCGCCGGTCCCTGGCATATCGAGCGTGATACCAGATAGATCATGTTCGGCCCGGGCGTCAGAACCATGCCGACAGCGATAAGGGCAAAGGCAAGCAGACTTGCAAGTTCGGGCATAACGGTCTCCGGCTCGATCACCAACTGATGAAGGAGCCCCTGGCAGGCCGCAAGAGTGGAATTGTACGGATGACAATTTAAAGCCGCAGCAACTTCCGCCCACCGCACGGCCGTTGTCAGAGCGGAGTTTTCATGGACCGGATCAAGCGCAAGCTGCGCCGGGCCGCGGTTGCGGCGGCACCGAGAAGCACGATCCAAAGCCCGAGCCAAAGGACATGGTTCTGCAGATCCCAGTAAGGTTCGCCGATCGAAATGACAGCAGCCATGGTGACGATTGCCATGCGGTGCTGCTTGGCCATCGGGCCTGAAAAATCACTGCCGTGGCCCGTCGCCCGGCCAAGCTCGCGCACATAGGCAGTCAGCACTGCGAATGCTGCAGCCGCCCAGCCAAGGCCGGGATGGTCGATACCGAGACCGATGCCGGCAAAAATCAGCATGTCGGCGGCGCGATCTGGAAATTCGTTCCAGAACGGCCCGTCGGCTTCTGCCTTGCCCCCTTCGACCGCCACCATGCCGTCAAAGAGATTGCAGAGAAGCCTCACCTGGCAAAAAAGTGCCGCAAGAGCGAGAAGGACCATGCGCGAATAGCCGGCGTCGCGTCCGGCGACAAAGAACAGGAGACCGGCGATGAAGGCAGCGGCGATGCTTGCCTGCGATATCTGGTTCGGTGTGACGGATCTCGCCGCGATCTTCTGCGCGATCGCCTTTGCCCACCAGGTGTTCCGGCTGTTCAACGGCCGGCGATCTTCAGTGTCCGTCATCACTTACCTTCCCCGGTCAAAAGAGAATAGTTGTAAATCGCCGCATAGCTGGTGGAGACGACAAGCGGCACCGCAACGGTCCTTAATATTTCGGGTGTTGCGGCGAGTGCGTGGATGGCGATGAGAATGCTTGCAGAACCGAGGCAGGCGATGAGAGGCGGCGCAATGAATGCGGCAGTGCCTTTGAAGCGCTTCGAAAATGTTTCGACCGCCGATTTCAAGAACAGGGTGAGGCAGGCAGACAGCGCGCCCTGAACGACGCCGGCAAGCAGCATGCGCGGCAGCGGATGGACGCGATTGGCAAACAGCGCCCAGCCTCCCATGGCGAGAAAGGCGAAAGTCACATGAACGGTGCTGCTGCGTCCAAGCCGTGCGACCCAACCACTCATGTCAGCGACCACCAGTAGCGGACAAGATGAAAGAAGATCGGCGCCGAAAACACCACGGAATCGAGCCGGTCGATCAGTCCGCCGTGTCCCTCGATGAGATTGCCCCAATCCTTGACGCCCCGGTCGCGCTTGATAGCCGACATCACCAGGCCGCCGAAGAAGCCCATCAGCGTGATGACCAGCGAAAGCAGGCCCGCCTGCAAAGGCGTAAACGGTGTGATCCACCAGAGCGACGCCCCGATCAAAGTCGCACTGGCGACACCGCCCGCAAAGCCCTCGACGGTTTTCGACGGCGAGAGTTTCGGGGCGATCTTCGTTCGCCCGAAAAGCTTGCCCCAGACATACTGCAAGACGTCGCTGAGCTGCACGACGATGACCAGAAATGCGATGAGAAGAACGTTGCGGTCCTCATAGCCGGGAATGTTCAACGTCAGCAGCGCCGGCACGTGCGAAGCGCAGAAGACACAGATCATCAAGGCCCATTGCACTTCGGCAATGCGGATGAGGAACCGTTCGGTATCACCCCGAAGCACGGAAATGATCGGCATCAGCAAAAACGCGTAAACCGGTACGAAGATCGAATAGATCCCGTATTCTTCAGCCCACAGCAAATAATACTGAATGGGAAGCACCACGAAGAAGGCCGAGGCGAGCGCCCAGTGATCAGCCCGCTTCGTGTTTGTCAGCGTGATGAATTCTCGAAGCGCCGCAAAGGAGCAGAAGGCAAAAAGAATGATGACACCGGCACGACCCGCCAGAAACGCGACGCCGATGAAGATCACCATGATCCACCAGGCCTTGATGCGCGCATTCAGGTTCTCGACGGCGCTATTGGAGCCATCCGGGGAAAGGCGCCGATGCAGGACATAGCCAACCAGTGAGGCAAAGATCAGCACGGCGAAAATGCCGAGCACGAGCGTAATAAGATCGGACCGCGCGTCGTTCATTCGCTGCCGCCTAGTTTTGGAGAAAGGGAAATCAAGGCGGCCCTTGCCCTTGCCAGGAAGCCGTCCTTGGTCTCCCCGGGTTCAAGCCGCATCGGGCTGCCGAAGGTGACCGTGCAGATCAGAGGAATTGGAACGATCTCGCCTTTCGGCATGACGCGATTGAGATTGTTGATCCAGACCGGCACGAGATCGATCCCCGGGCGCACTGCAGCCAGATGGAAGAGGCCGCTCTTGAAAGGCAGAAGCGGCTCCTCTGTCTGGTTGCGCGTGCCTTCCGGAAACAGGATCAGCGACGAGCCGGCATCGATTGCCGCCGCCATCTGCTCGACCGGATCCTGCGTGCGCCTTTCACGGTCGCGCTCGATCAGCACGGCATTGAAGACTTCGCGGCCAATGAAAGTGGTAAGCGGCGATCTCAGCCAGTAGTCTGCCCCGGCCACGGGCCTTGCTCGCCCGCGCAGACGCGGCGGCAGGACCGTCCAGATCAGAATGAAATCGCCATGGCTCGAATGGTTGGCAAAATAGATGCAGCGCCGGGGCGGCAAACCGTCGTTCGCCCAGATCGCCCGCACAGCCGTGATTGCGCGGGCAAACAGCACGATAGCGATCGCGACAGGCGTTGCGATCAGGCCTTGCATCTGCTTCATCGAGCCCAGCTCCCGCATTCAGGATTGCAGGAGCGTAGCCGCGTTTTCGACAAATCGGAAGACGGTTGGAAAGCCGATAAAGATTTCCACATGCAGCGGGCGGATCATGCCGTCCGCTCTTCACCTTCTACAGGTTCCGGCGAGAGGAGGATCTTGTCGACGCGGCGGCCGTCAAGATCGATGACCTCGAAACGCCAGCCGTCCTTCACGAAGCTTTCGCCGAGATCCGGCAGGTGTTTCAACTCTTCCAGCACAAGGCCGGCGACGGTCTGGAATTCAATGTCATCCGCCAGCTTGAAGTTCATGAATTCGGCGAACTCGTCGATCGGCGTCCAGCCGGAAACAAGATAGGAACCGTCGCCGCGGCGAACGATTGCCTGCTCGTCAGCAGGTCCCTCTTGTAGTGCGCCCATGATCGCTTCCATGATGTCGCCGGAAGAAACAATGCCCTCGAAGTGTCCGTATTCGTCGTAGACAAGCACCATGTGGACCGGTGATTTGCGGATTGCCTGGATGACATGCGTTGCCGTCGAAAGGTCCGAGATCACCGGAACTTCATGGGCAAGCGAGAGGATGTCTGCATGGCCATGCGCGTCGAGCGCATCGTAAAAGTCCTTCACGAAGAGCACGCCAAGCACCTCGTCAGAACTGTTGCGGCGCACAGGCAGGCGCGAGCGGTGCGTTCGGTGCAGCTGCTTGCGAATGTCTTCGATGTTGTCTTCGATGTCGACGACTTCGACGTCGCGGCGAGGCGTCATCAAGGCTCTCGCCGTCCGGTCGGCAAGGCGCATGACGCCGGATATCATCGCGGATTCCTCGCTCTCGATCACGCCGGCACTCTGCGCCTCGGCGAGCACCGTCTTGATCTCTTCGTCGGTCACCCCATCGCTGCCTTTTCCGGACTGACCAAGAAGCGAAAGCACAAGCTTGCCGGACGCGTCGAGAAGCCAGACGAGCGGCAAGGCAAGCTTGGAAAGCAGGGCCATGGCCGGAGCAACCTTGCTTGCCACCACTTCAGGTTCGCGAAGCGCAATCTGCTTCGGCACCAGTTCGCCGATAATGAGCGAAAGATAGGTAATGGCAACGACCACCGTGCCGACGCCAAGCGCATCGGAAAGGGCGGGGGAAACGCCCTGCGCGCTCAGCCAGGCCGAAAGACGGCCGCCCAGCGTGGCGCCCGAAAAGGCACCCGAGAGAACGCCGACAAGTGTAATCCCGATCTGAACGGTTGAGAGAAAGCGGCCCGGATGTTCGGCAAGTTTGATGGCTTGGGCAGCTCCCCGGCTCCCATGATCGGCCAGGACCCTCAGACGGGCGGGACGTGATGAAACGACGGCAAGTTCGGACATTGCGAGCACACCGTTCAAGATAGTGAGCAGCACAACGATTATGATTTCCAGAAACAAAAGAAGCCTATGATATTGACAGCGATGCCTCAAAATAGGAGCAAAGCGCCAACAATGAAAGCAAGGCCTGCATCTTGCTTCGGCTATTTTTGCTCGGCGCTTCTGTACGGGTTGTGCGCTGGCCCCCTCACTGGGCCGAAGCCGGTGAGACCCGCCATATCGTGTTGCCGACGTCATCGGCAACAAGTAACGCACCCTTGATGTCGATTGCGACGCCCACAGGTCGGCCAAAGGCCTTGTCGTCCGCCCCGATAAAGCCCGTCAAGACATCGCGCGGCGGGCCGGAGGGCTTGCCATCGACGAAAGGCACGAAGATCACCTTGTAGCCGCTGCGCGGCTTGCGGTTCCAGGAGCCGTGCTGGCCGACGAAGGCACCGCCGACATAATCCGGACCAAACAGATTGCTCGTGTTGAAGGTCAGGCCGAGCGAGGCGGTATGAGGACCAAGGGCATAATCGGGGACGATGGCGCTCGCTACCATTTCAGGGTTTTGCGGCTTTGCCCGGCTATCGATATGCTGGCCGAAGTAGCTATAGGGCCAGCCATAAAAGCCGCCTTCTTTCACCGAGGTCATATAGTCGGGAACGAGATCGCTGCCGAGCTCGTCGCGTTCGTTGACTGCCACCCAAAGGGCGCCCGACCGCGGCTGCCAGGCAAGACCATTTGGATTGCGCAAGCCGCTTGCGAAGACGCGAACAGCCTTTGTGGCAAGATCGATTTCGAGGATCGAGGCACGGTTTTTTTCCGCATCCATGCCGTTTTCCCCGACATTGCTGTTGGAGCCCACGGTGGCATAGAGCTTGGTGCCGTCAGGGCTCACGATCACGTCCTTCGTCCAGTGCTGATTGATCGGGCCTGCTGGTAGATCGGCAATTTTCGCGCCCGGCGTGGTGATCGCCGTTTCACCTTTCTTATAGGGAAAAGCCATGACCGCATCGGTATTGGCGACGTAGAGCGTATCCTTAAAATATGCCATGCCGAAGGGAGAATTGAGATCTTTCAGGAAGACGGTGCGCATCTCGGCTGCACCGTTCTTGTCGCCATCGCGCAGCAGTGTGATGCGGTTTGCACTTTTGACCTCGGCGCCGGCCCGGCTCATGACGAGACCTTCGAACCAGCCGCGGATGCTGAACCCGGCGTCTTCACCTTTTGGCGGCTTGTTGCTTTCGGCAACAAGGACATCACCGTTCGGCAGGACATGGATCCAGCGCGGGTGGTCGAGGCCCCTTGCAAAGGCTTCCACCTTCAGCCCCTCTGCGGCTTCTGGTGTGGCTCCTTCTGGCCAGCTCGCCGCCTCCGCGACATTGACTGTCGGGATCAGCGTCGGGTTCGGCGCGGGCAGCGTCGGTGAGGGACCGTAGCCCTGTTCGATCGGGACGGTGGCGGATTCGCGCTCAAAGACGAATATCCACCCTGCAACAAGGATGAGAAGAAGGACGACAATGAGGATCTTCTTCATGGATGATCTTTCATGCTAGACCGTGCTAACGGTTTGACCGCTATAGGTTTCAATGCTCCTGATAAATTCGAATGATGGAGCAAGTGCCCCAAGGTTCAAGATTTCAACGGCGCTGCTGTGTTTCTCAAGACCGCAACTTCCATCATGGCGTTTTGAAGCGTGACAAAACCATGTACGAGCGACTTGAGCGACCGCACAGTATGCTGAGCCTTGAGGCATGTGCGTAAAGAGACTGCCTGAGACTTCAGGCCCAGACGGCCCCATTGTACGATTGCGGACCTATGAAGTTTATCGGGAACCCACCGAGTGCGAGGGCATTAATTCCTCCGTAGAAGGAGGACGCCATGCCAACAGTCTCCGTTGCACAGCCTTGCAGCGCTCAGGCAGAAATTGTCTCGCTTCTTCCAGCTCTCAAAGCCTTTGCGAGGCGTTTCGAGCGGGTTGAAAGCGACGCCGACGATCTCGTTCAAGAGACGGTCTCCAAGGCGCTTTGTCATATCGAGCAGTTCCACAACGGCACGAGCCTGAAATCCTGGCTCTTTACGATCATGCGCAATACGTATTGCAGCAGCTACAAACGCCGCAAGCGCGAACCGGTCGGTTGCGTCGGCGACCTGACCGACCGTCAGATACCGGTCAAATCGACGCAGGAATGGTCGCTGAGAGCCCTGGACGTGCAGGCAGCGATCGACAAGCTCGGAGCATCGCACCGCCATGCACTGCTGCTGGTGGTGAACGGAACAAGCTACGAAGAAGCGGCTGCGATCTGCGACTGCCAAGTCGGCACCATCAAGAGCCGGGTGAGCCGCGCTCGCAACCATCTTCTGGAAATGCTCGGCGAGACGCAATCTTCCGAAGCAGCCTCGTTACACTAGCAGAGGTGCGCAGCAATGAGCCGCCACGACAGGAACGAATGGATCGCCAAGAGGGCCTATGCACTTTGGGAAGCGTCCGGGCGCCAACATGGCCGCGATGGCGAGCACTGGGCACAGGCTGTGCGGGAGCGAGACGAGCTGGAGCGCACGCAGGCTTCGGCCGACGGGCGCGAGGTGCTGGTCCGGTTCAGACCAAGACCACCGGCCGCCACGTTGCCGAAACCCATCGGGCACCCGCCGGCGATAGCGAGCGGCTGAAGGATGCTTCATGCAGTCCTGCGGTCTGCACCCCTTGCGATGAGACGCCGGCTAAGGTTCTTATCAACCGAGACCGGTCGCTTCCTTCACCCTGTTGCGCGATAGCGGCAGATCGACCAGCCGCTTTCCCGTCGCATCGCGGATTGCGTTGGCGAGTGCCGCACAGGTCGGCCCCTGCGCCGCCTCGCCTGTGCCGAGGAAGGGCTGACCGGGCCGATCGAGAATATGCACTTCGACGCTTTCTGGAACGCTCCTAAAGCGCAGTATCGGATAGCTCGACCAATCAGTGCTGGTAATGCGGGTGCGATCGAAGGTGACGGCTTCATAGAGCGTCCAACTGATCGATTGCAGGATGCCGCCCTCCGTCTGGTTGCCGATCCCGTCGGGATTGACGGCCTGACCGGCATCGATGGCGGCAACGGCGCGCAGCACCTGCACACGGCCGGTCTCGCGCTCGACCTTCGCTTCCAGTGCGACCGCCAGATAGGCGGCCCGGTTCTTGTAACGCGCAAAAGCAAAGCCGCGACCGTGACCGGAAGGCACTTCGCCCCTCCCCCAGCCGAATTTGTCGGCCGCGAGCTTCACGACGTCGCTGGCGCGATCATCTTCCAGATGACGCAGGCGGAATTCGACAGGATCGGCTTTGGCGGCAATAGCCAGCTCGTCCATGGTGCTTTCGATCGAGAAGACATTGGCATAAGCGCCAAGGCCGCGCAGCGCCGAAACCCGTAGCGGCATGTCGGGCAGGAAATGCCACAGCACCCGGCGGTTCGGGATCGCATAGAGAGGATCGGCATTCCGATCGCCGCTGCCATTGGGACTGATGCTGAGTTTCGGCGGTTCTAAGGGCGTCGGCTGTTCCTTGGCGCGGCCGGCAAGCAGCGAGCCGGCATTGCCGGGGCGCGTGCTATGGGTATTGCTCCACACATCATAGGTCCAGTTGTCGATCCTGCCGCTTGCATCAAGAGATGCCCGGACCTTAGACACCATGCCAGGCCCGTAAGGTTCCCACATATGCTCCTGTTCGCGCATCCACTGGACACGCACAGGGCGGCCGGGAATTTTCATGGCGATGAGTGCTGCGTCGGCAGCTGCGTCGTCAGCACCGTTGTGCCCGTAGCAGCCGGACCCTTCCATGTGGATGACACGCACCTTCTCCTCCGGCATCGCCAGCATCTGGGCAATCGCACCCCGATCGGGGAAAACCCCCTGCGTGTGCGACCAGATATCAAGGCTGCCGTCGGCCTTCAGAAGCGCGACCGCACAGGAAGGACCGATCGAACCGTGCATCTGGTAGGGACGCGTGAAGGTTGCCTCGTAGATCGCGCCGTTCGGGAAGCTCGGATGGCCGGATTCGGCCACCGTGCCGACATCCTTTTCCAGACCGGCGAGAGCGGCGGCCAGATCGGTCTGTTCCGGAAGCGTTGCAGGTTCGTCCCACTTCGCTGCTTTTTCGACGGCGCGCATGGCCTTGATCGCCTGCCATTCTTTCTCCGCCACGACGGCAAGGAAACTGCCGTCGCGGATGACCGAGATGACGCCAGCCATGGCGGCGGCCGCCGTGGCATCGATGTCTTTCAATGTTGCACCATAGCTCGGCGGACGGATTACGCGTGCGTGCACCATTCCGTCGAGGCGCAGGTCCTGCACATAGGCTGCAGCACCGGTGACCTTGCCCGGGATGTCGATGCGCTGCACATCACGGCCGATGATGCTCAGCGCATCGGGCTGTTTCAGTTTCGATTGCGGCTGGGCTTCGACGTGCAGGAACTGGCCCGACACCAGCTCGCCATAGGTCGCCGATCTGCCGTCCGGCCCGGAGACGCTTTTCTTTTTCGCTCTCAGCTGGTCTGGGGGCAGGTTAAGACGGCGCGCTGCCTCGGCGATCAGCAGCTCGCGAACCTGCGCGGCTGCGTTGCGGATGGCAGTACCGCTGTTCTGCATCGACTGGCTGCCTGCCGTAAACCCTTCGTCGGGCGTGCGCCCCGTGTCGGCCGTCACGAGCGCGATCTCTGAGGGATCGACGTCCAGTTCCTCTGCGGCGACCTGGATGAGGGCCGTGCCGATCCCCTGTCCAAGCTCCACCTTGCCGGTAAACACGGTGATCTTGCCTTCAGAATCGATCCTTATCCAGCTATCGAGATAGCGGTCGTCATCCAGGCTACCCGGCAACTTCGGTTTTTCGGGCGCCGCAGTCGGTATCTCTTGGGCCAGCGCACGGATCGTGGAAAAGCTGACGATGAGAGCGCCGGTACCGGCAAGCAGGCCGCGCCGGCTCATTTCATGTTGGGTGAGAATATCCATCATCCGGCACTCCTTTTGGCGACCGGAAGCCCCGCAGCTTCCATCAGTTCACTCGCGCGCCTGATGGCGGCAAGGATGCGCATATGTGTGCCGCAGCGACAGAGATTGGTCCGCAACGCCGATCGGATTTCCTCGTCAGTCGGCGTGGCATTCTGCTTCAGAAGCGCTGCTGCGCTCATCATCATGCCGGGAATGCAGTAGCCGCATTGCGCCGCCTGTTTCTCGATGAAGGCCGCCTGCAGCGGTCCGGGCTTTTCAGCTGTTCCAAGCCCTTCCACGGTCACGATTTCCTTGCCTTCGACGACGATGAGCGGCGTCACGCACGAAAGCACCGCCTGGCCGTCGACCATGACGGTGCAGGCGCCGCATTGGCCAAGGCCGCAGCCAAATTTTGCGGCGTTGAGATTAAGATCGTTGCGAAGCACGTAAAGCAGTGGCGTGTCGGGCTCGCTGGCGACCTCGTGGGTGTGTCCGTTGACGTTGAGCGTTGTCATCTCGGCTCCTTCGCGCCGACATTGAACGGCGCTCGTTCAATTCCTTCCGAGGGGCGGACGGCGACAAAATATTCACCGGACCGTGTGCGGTTGACGCGTTGCAGCAGATCGGGCCAAGGATCGCCCGTCGTAAAGCGCCGGCGCATGAAATCGAGCAGATCGGCGATCTGCTGGTCGTTCAACGCCCCGGCAAAGCCGGGCATCACGGCGCTTGGCTCACCGTCGGCCGGTGGCAGGCCGAAAAGCACGACATTGACGATGTTTTGCGGATTGGGCGCGTTGACGGCGGTGCTGAGATTGAAATTCAGTCCTCCAAACGGCGCGGCGCGGCCGGACTCATGACAGGTCGCACAAGCCGCGCCATAGATGGCTGCACCCGGATGAGAGGCAAGTTCGGCCGACGCCTTGGTCTCGTCAATCGCCGCCGTCACCACGCCATCTTGCGCCGGAACGAACTGCTTCTTCAGCTCTTCGCCCCTTTGAACGCGTTCGCCAGACGGTTCGCCCATGATCGAGGCGACATAGGCTGCGATTGCATTGATATCGCTGTCGGGAAGCGCACCGAGATTACCGGTGACTTCCGCCATCGGACCACGCGAGACGCCGTGGAACGCGTGGTAGCCATGACGCAGATAAAACGCGAGCGAACCCTTGTCCCATGGGATCGGTGAGGGGCTTTGCGCATTAATCGCATAAGCCTGCCAGCCTTCCGCCTCGCCGCCGCCGAAATGCCTGCCGCGCGCCTCGGCACCAAAGGCGTTGCGAGGCGTGTGGCAAGCGCCGCAGTGGCCGAGGCCTTCGGTAAGATAGGCACCGCGGTTCCATTCCTCGCTTTTCTGCGGATCGGGCGCGAAATCGCCCTTGTCGAAGAAGACCAGTTTCCAGGCGGCAAGGATCGGGCGGACATGGAGCAGGTACGGCAGCTCGTTTTTGGGTGCCATCGCCTTGATGGGCGTGCGCGTCATCAAGAACGCATAGAGTGCCTTGTTGTCCTCGTCGGTGACGCGGGTAAAATGATCATAGGGAAATGCCGGATAAAGATGATCGCCCTTTCGATCCACTCCTTCGCGCATGGCGCGCTGGAAGGCAGCCTCGCTCCAGCGTCCGATACCGGTGTCATCGTCCGGCGTAATGTTCGTCGAATAAATGATCCCGAAAGGCGTCGGCAGTTTAAGCCCCCCGGAAAAAGCTTCCTTTCCCGGGACTGTATGACAGGCGATACAGTTTCCGACCGCCGCGAGGCTGGCTCCCTTGGCGACCAGTGCGTTATCGAAGCGCATGGTCTCTGAAGGGTTTTGCGGCTTGATTTCGGGGCGCCAGGCAAGAAAAAAGAATGCGAGACCGAAAACGATGAAGAGGGTAAGGATCGTCGACAGCAGTCTGATGGCTCGCATTGCCGATATGACCCTCCCGGGAGTGCAAACCGAACTGCACAAAACGCAAGGAGCAGGAATTTGTTCCCGAAATAGGTGCTGAATCTCTAGCGTTTGGCGATCGTGGCGCGCTCTTGAATGATCTGAGCCCGGTGATTGTCGCCGGCGCGCATAAGACGTCCGGTGGCGCGCAGCATCTCGATCAGGTCAGTTCCATCGATGGACGCCTTGGTCGTTTGCAGCTGTTCGAACTCGGCCGCCGCCTGCTGCCAGTTTTCGGTCTCGCGCCCGCAGGGGCGTCCCTCCGCCTCCCATATGGCGTATGCGCGCTGGCTGATCCAATCTTCCTTGTTGTAAACCATGACACCCAACTCCAATGGAGAAAATATTCGTCTGGAGGTTGCCAGATTTCGCTTACGGAGTTGTTACTCCGCCTCAGACCGGAAGCGCGATTTGCGCGGTATTGCGCCGGAAACAGCAGTGCCGCTCAGATACTGGTGTTGCCGAGCAACTGCCTCAATCGGTCCGCTCGGCGAGCTCGATGAGGATGCCGTCGGGATCGCGCAGAAAAGCAACCTTGTGCAGAACCTCGGAGTTGTAAGCAAGACGCGGGCGCTCCTTGACTTCAACTCCGGCCGCTTCGAGCTTTGCGAAGGTTTCAGCGACGCTGCCGAACAGGAACGTGAGATGGCGCAGACCGGCGGCACCCTCGGGTATGTCGGTTGCGCGCACCGCCCCGCTTGCAGGCGCGAAGACCTCCAGCATGCCACCGCCGGCATCGAGAAAAGCAACGTGCGAGCCGTCCGGCATCGTCTTGCGCAGATGCAGCCGAAGGCCGAGGAGGCCGCAATAAAAGGCGACGGCACGGTCCATATCGCTTACCGTCATGCCGATATGTTCAAAGGATTTCAGCATTCAGAATTCCTCCCACAGATAATGCTCGAGCTGACTGCGGTCCCTTGCCGCCGTCAAGACTAAATCGTGTGATGGCAATCGAAGCGACCTGGCTTGCGGTCGATGAAATCGGGCGCTATCTGGTTGGAAAAGCCACGACGTCACGACCTAACCATCGAAAGCCGGGAGGCAGGGCATGCGCAAAGCGATCATCGTTTGGGGCGGCTGGCAGGGCCACGAACCGGAAGCATGCGCAAGCATCGTCGGCGAACTTTTGCGGGAAGACGGCTTCTCAGTTGAAATTACCCGCGATCTCGACATCTTCGGCTCGCCGGTGATTGCCAATGCCGATCTGCTTGTTCCGATCATCACCGGGGAGCAGTTGGAAAAGGTGCATGCGAATGCGCTGGTCATGGCTGTTCGTGACGGCCTTGGCCTCGGCGGTCATCATGGCGCGCTGGCGACATCCTTCAAGGAGAGTGCGCCGTTCCACTATGTTTCGGGCGTCACCTGGGTTTCTCATCCGGGCAACATCATCGACTTCCGCGTGAATGTGAGCCGACAAAACGATCCGCTGATGCAGGGCATTCCGGACTTCGACTATCACTCGGAGCAGTATTACCTGCACTACGATCCATCCGTTGAGATTCTGGCGACCACCACGTTCACCGGCGAATATGACGAGGCCGCCCGCAATGTCGTAATGCCGGTGGTCTTCAAACGCCACTTTGGTGCGGGCCGCGTCTTTTATTCGGCACTCGGCCATGTCGCAGCCGAATTCGACCATCCTTACATGCGTCTCATTCTTCGCCGCGGCCTTGCCTGGGCTGCGCGCCGGTAGACCCCGATGCAGTCCGGCGCGCGCAACGGTCAGTTCTGAATGATGTGCTGCCTCACCAGTCGCTTGAGCTCTTCTGCGTCCTGGCGCTGAATGGCGTCGATCATCAGGTGATGTTCGCGGCCGGACTGTTCGATGCGGGCGCGCGTGCGCCATTGAGCGACGGGTGCCGAGGAGGTTCGCTGGCGAATTTCCGCAATAAGGTCGACAAGCTCCTGATTGCCGCCAAGGACCAGAAGTTGCCTGTGAAAGGCGAGGTTGGCTTCGTAAAGCTCCAGCATCGTACCATCAAGGACCATCCGGTCGAAATGGACCGCCAGCTTCCGCAGGGTATCGAGATCGTCAGCAGACGCATTCTTAACGATCGTGCCGGCAACCGCCGTCTCGAGAATGATACGGATTTCGCTTACCTCCCTGGCGCGGCGGCCGTCGGGCTCGTAGACGTGGTAGCCGCGATTGGGCACGTGCTCGACCAGCCGCTTCTGCGCAAGGCGATCGAGCGCTCGGCGGACTTCCGGCCGCGTGCATTTGTAGCGTCGCTCGAGATCGATCTGCTTGAGCCAGGTGCCGGGAAGAAGCACGCCCGCCAGAATATCCTGGAGGACAAGATCGGTTACGTCTTTCGAATTTTCGATCTCCGGCGTCGGCCCCATCATAACGTCTGCCATTCAAGACTCCCTTTTTCGAAACGGATATCACGGCACCTTCGGTTTCTGTAGGCAGCCAGACAATTTCGACCCTGTTCAAATTTTATTCATGCCCACGGATTGCGCAAAAACCTTTTGTATCCTAAATTGGCGCCAATTTTGGATACTAAGCGAAAAGAAGCCGTTTTGAAAGCCATGAAAAACTCGGACAGTGTATGGGACATCGTCGAAGGCAAGCGCGAAATCTTCTTTGCGCTCAGCGATCGCATCTGGGATCTGCCGGAAACGAACTATGAGGAATATCGCTCGTCGGACGAACATGCGCGGCTTCTGCAACAGGAAGGCTTTCGCGTCGAACGCGGCCTCGCCGGGCTGCCGACAGCGGTCATGGGAGAGGCCGGCGAGGGCGGACCGGTTATTGCAATTCTCGGCGAGTTCGACGCTCTGCCGGGCCTCAGCCAGGTGGCAGGCCTTGCCGAGCAGCGCGAAGCAATTGCCGGCGGCAATGGTCATGGTTGCGGTCACAACCTTTTGGGCGCCGGTTCGATGCTTGCGGCCGCCGCAGTCAAGGATTTCCTTGCACAGAACGGCCTGAAGGGACGCGTGCGCTATTATGGTTGCCCGGCCGAAGAAGGTGGCTCCTCCAAGGGCTTCATGGTGCGCGCCGGCGTCTTCGACGACGTCGATGTCGCCATCTCGTGGCACCCGGCCGCCTTTGCCGGGGTCAACAATCCGATCTCGCTTGCCTGCAACGAACTCAACTTCCATTTCACCGGCCGCGCCTCGCATGCCTCCGCGACACCGCACCTCGGCCGCAGTGCGCTCGATGCCGTCGAGCTGATGAATGTCGGCGTCAATTACATGCGCGAACATATGCCATCGACAGCCCGCATTCATTATGCCGTGACCGATACCGGAGGCGCTGCGCCAAACGTCGTCCAGGCCCGCGCGACCGTGCGTTATCTCATCCGCGCCCGCACTTTGCCCGAACTTTTGTCGCTTGTTGCGCGCGTCAAAAAAGTCGCCGAGGGGGCGGCGCTGATGACCGAGACGTCGGTCCGCAGCGAGATCCTCAGCGGCGATGCGAACCTGGTCGGCAATACCCCGCTGGAAGAACGGATGTTTGCCCATCTCCAGCGTCTCGGCCCTCCCGTTTTTGACGAAAATGACAAACAAACCGCCCGCACGTTCCAGCAGACGATGAGTGCGGAGGATATCGCGTCTTCCTATGACCGCTTCGGCTTGAAACCGAATAAGGATCACCCGCTTTGCGAGGAGATATTCCCGCTGTATTCCGGAGACGGCTCTATCGTCGGCTCGACCGATGTCGGCAGCGTGAGCTGGGTCGTTCCGACCGTGCAGATGCGCGGCGCGACTTATGCGATCGGTACGCCCGGCCATTCCTGGCAGCTGGTCGCACAGGGCAAGCTTCCGGCCGCCCATAAGGGCACCGAACATGCAGCAAAGGTGATGGCAAGCATGGCCGTTGATCTGATCTGCGACCCGTCACTCATCGATGCCGCCAAGGCCGACCTCAAGGCCCGCCTCGACGGGACACCCTTCGTCAATCCTATCCCGGATGATGTGCAGCCGCCGCTGCCGGAAAAACGACATGCCTGACGAACTTACACAGCCCGATGTCGGGCGGCTGATGGCGCATCTTCGTGAGTTTTCCCGACGCGTCAAGCTGTCCGGAACGCCTGAAGAGCTGGAAAGTTTCGGCTACCTCGACCGGCAGATGAAAAGCTATGGCTATCGCACCGAGCTTTTGTTTCATGAGGCCTTCATCAGCCTGCCGGGACAGGCAAAGGTGGAAATCGACGGCGCAGATCTTCGTTGCATCACCCATTCGATGTCCGCGTCCAGCCCGCCTGCGGGCGTCAGCGCCGAACTCGTTCATGTCGGCGAAGGCACCGAAGCCGATTTTTCGCAGGCCGAGGTGGCTGGAAAGATCGTTCTCGTGGACGGCATTGCAACCGAAGAGGTCGCGGCGCTGGCAAGTGCGGCCGGCGCGCGCGGCCAGCTCCATATCAGTCCTACCGAGCATCTTTATGAAATGTGCGTGTCGCCCGTGTGGGGAAACCCCTCCCAGCATACCCGCGACCGGCTCCCTGCGACCGTGATCTGCTCGATCGACAGGCATGACGGTGCCGCGTTGCGCAAACGCCTTGCAGACGGCCAAACCGTCAAGGCCATCTTGTTTGCCGAGGTCGACACCCGCTGGACCAAGACACCTTTGCTGGTGGCCGAGATACCCGCCCCCGGTAAAGGGCCAGACGATCCGTTCATACTTTTGTCGGGTCATCACGACACCTGGCACTACGGCGTCATGGACAATGGCAGTGCGAATGCGACGATGCTGGAGGCAGCACGACTCCTGGGCGGAGCGGCGTCGAGCTGGAAGCGCGGGTTGCGCATCTGCTTCTGGTCGGGTCATTCGCATGGGCGCTACTCCGGCTCAGCCTGGTATGCCGACGAGTATTTCGATGATCTCGAGCGCCGTTGCGCCGCCCACGTCAATGTTGACTCGACGGGCGGGAAGGGCGCGGCGATTTTGAGCAATTCCAGCGTGATCGACGAGCTCAGACCGCTGGCGGCCGAGGCGATCGAGAAAATCACCGGCCAGCGCCATGCCGGCCGACGTCACGGCCGCGCCGCCGACCAGTCCTTCTGGGGCATCGGCATTCCGTCGATGTTCGGCAGCCTGAGCCATCAACCTCCCGGACCGATAAAGATGCTGACGGCGCTCGGTTGGTGGTGGCACACTGCCCATGACACCATCGACCATATCGACCCGGACAATCTGCGCCGCGACACACAGATCATCATCGAGGTTCTCGAGCGCCTGCTCATCTCCCCCGTTCTGCCACTGGACTACACGCTCTACGCCGCCTCGCTTGAAGAGGAGGTGACGCGGCTGAGTACCGCCATTGGCGGCCGCCTCGATCTCGCACCGATTGCCGGCGCGATTGCCGAGCTGCGGCACAATGCCCAGGCAGTCCTGGCAGCGAGCGGTGGCTGCCTCAAGCAGGCCGAGCGTCTCAACGCAGCGCTGATGCGCGCGTCCCGCCAGCTCGTGCCGCTCAACTATACGCGCGGCGATCGCTTCCATCACGATTCAGCTCTGCCGCATCCGCCATGGCCGGCTTTGGAAGGCCTGCGCGAACTGGCCGGCCTGCCCGAGCACGCACCCGACACTCCATTTTATGTCGTTCACGCCCGACAGACGCGCAATCGCATCGCCCACGCCCTTCGTAACGCCAATGCCGCATTGAGATCCGCATTTGATGCCTGAACAGCGAACCGCAATAAAAAAGGGGAATGATGTCATGAAAAGGAAAAATCTGCTTTTCTTCGTTCTGGCGGCCGTTTTGAATACGGCTGCAATTGCTGCCGAAGCCAAGGACTGGACACATGTGAAGGTCGGCATAGAAGGCGCCTTTCCACCCTGGAACATGATGGATTCCAGCGGCAAGCTCGCCGGCTTCGATGTCGACCTGATCAACGATCTCTGCGCCCGGGCCAAAGTGGAGTGTGAGCTCACTCCTGGCGAGTGGACCGCCATGATCCCGAGCCTCAATGCCGGCAAATTCGATCTGGTGATGACGCTTGGCATCAATGAAAAGCGCCGGCAGGTTGTCGATTTCACCGTTCCATACGCCAGTGGCGTTGCAAGCTTCATTCTGCTGAAGGACGGTCCTGTCGCTTCGCTGCCGATGACCGGACAGAAGCTCAACCTCAACGACAAGAGCAAGGCCGATCCCGTCATGGCCAAGATCGGCGAGGCATTGGACGGCAAGACCGTCGGTGTTGTCCAGTCGACCAGCCAGGAACAACTGATCAATGCTTACTACGGCAGCAATGTCACGGTGCGCGCCTACAAGAATTCCGGCGAACGCGACCTCGACCTGAAGGCAGGCCGCATTGATGCCGGCTTCGACAGCGGCGTCTATGCGACCTCCATACTTGCAAAATCCGGCAACGACGAACTGATGATGTCGGGACCGCTGATAAAGGGCGCCATGCTCGCCACGGAAGTCGCCCTTGGCATGCGCAAGGGCGAAGCAGACCTGAAGGCGAAATTCGACGAAGCCATCAAATCCGCTGCAAAGGACGGCACGATCAAGAAGCTCTCCGAACACTGGAGCAAGATCGACCTCACGCCATCCTTCGAGACGAATTGATCTTGATCCAGGCGGCGACAGACCGCCGCCTTATTCCGCCACCGACTTTTCCGTGATGGGTGACATGTCGTTTCAAGCTCCTCAAGAAAAATGCAAAAGGCAGGCGCCATGAACCAGCCCGGTATCCTTGACCTGGTCAGTTTCGGCCCGGACGGCTGGGGCAAGGCACTGCTTGCCGGTGCGTGGATGACAATTCTGATCGCACTTGCCGGCTATTCGATCGGCGCAGTTATGGGCTCCTTCGGAGCCTGGGCCAAGATATCGGGAAGCCGCGGGCTTCGTATCGCCGCCGACACCTATACGACGGTGCTGCGCGGAATTCCCGATCTCCTAGTGATCTATCTCTTCTATTTCGGCGGCAGTGCCGTTGTCACCGCCGTCGGCCAGCTCTTTGGTGCCCAGGGCTTCGTCGGCTTTCCCGGCTTCCTCGCCGGGTCGCTCGCCGTCGCGGTCACCTCCGGAGCGCAGTTTACCGAGGTCTTCCGTGGCGCGTTCAAGGCTGTGCATGCCGGCGAGATCGAAGCGGCGATCGCGTGCGGCATGAGCCGATGGCTGCGCTTTCGGCGGATCGTCGCGCCGCTGACGCTGCGCCACGCACTGCCGGGGCTCGGCAATGTCTGGCAGGTGGTGCTGAAGGAATCGGCGCTCGTCTCGATTACCGGCGTCGCCGAGTTGCTGCGCCAGACCCAGGTGGCGGCGGGATCGACCGGCCTGCCATTCGATTTTTATCTCATCGCGGGCGCAATCTACCTGCTGATCTCGACGGTTTCCGGTCTCTTCATGCGCCGCGCCGAGCAGCACTTTTCGCGCGGTGTGAGGAGAAGCTGATGGACTGGCAATTTCTCTTCGAGACCTTCTTGAGCCTCATGTCCGCGATCCCGCTGAGCCTGGAGCTTGCCGCGACATCGATCATACTTGGCGCAATCCTCGCCCTTGCCCTGGCACTTTGCCGGCTCTCTAGCATCACAGCTCTCGACTGGTTCGCACGAAGCTACGTCTTCATCGTCCGCGGCACGCCGCTGCTCGTACAGATATTCCTGATCTACTACGGTCTTGGGCAGTTTCCAGCAGTCCGCCACAGCCTATTCTGGCCCTTTCTGCGCGAGCCCTACTGGTGCGCCGTTCTGGCGCTGACGATGAACACGGCCGCCTATGGCAGCGAGATCATCCGTGGCGGCCTCCTGTCGGTGCCTTTCGGGCAGATCGAGGCAGCCCGGGCCTGCGGCATGCCGCGCCTGATGCAGTTTCGACGCATCCTCCTGCCGCTTGCCATTCGTCAAGCACTGCCCGGCTACAGCAACGAAATGATATCGATGGTCAAGGCAACTTCGCTTGCCTCCATCATAACGCTGATGGAGGTAACCGGTGTTGCCGCCAAAATTATCTCCGAGACCTACCGTGCCATCGAGGTCTTCGTCGTCGCAGGTGCCATCTATCTCGCGATCAACTTCCTGCTGACGCGGCTGGTCCATCTTCTCGAATACTGGCTGAGCCCGCACCTGCGCCAGCCCGTGCCACATCCTCCGGCAGGCCTTTCCACCGCACCTATTGAAGGAGACGCGCGATGACCGCGGCAATGCCCTCCCCTGCGCCGATCGCACTCAGCGTCAAGGACATGCACAAGAGCTTCGGCCCGGTCGAAGTGTTGAAGGGCATCTCGCTCGACGCCCACGAAGGCGATGTCGTTTCCATTCTCGGTTCCTCCGGTTCCGGCAAATCGACCTTTCTGCGCTGCATCAACCTGCTCGAAACGCCAAATTCCGGCGAGGTCACCGTGGCCGGCGAGACGATCCGTATGGCGGCTGACGGCAGGGGCGGCAGCTGTCCGGCCGATCGCAGGCAGGTCGACCGCATCCGCTCGCAGCTCGGCATGGTCTTCCAGGGCTTCAATCTTTGGTCCCACAAGACCGTGCTTGAAAATGTCATCGAGGCGCCCATCCACGTCCAGGGCCGGCCCCGCGCCGAAAGCGTCGAAGAGGCCGAGGCTCTGCTTGCCAAGGTCGGCATTGCCGAGAAGCGGAATTTCTATCCCGCCCATCTTTCCGGCGGCCAGCAGCAGCGCGCAGCGATCGCCCGGGCCCTGGCGATGCGGCCGAAGGTCATGCTCTTCGACGAACCGACCTCGGCGCTCGATCCGGAACTCGTCGGTGAAGTCCTGCGCGTCATGCGCGCGCTTGCCGAGGAAGGACGCACAATGCTCGTGGTCACGCACGAGATGGGCTTTGCCCGCGACGTCTCCAGCCGCGTCGTCTTCCTCCACAAGGGCCTCGTCGAAGAGGACGGCAAGCCACAGGACGTATTTGCCAACTCCAAGTCGGATCGTTTCCGGCAATTCATCAGCAAATGACAGCTTCAACCCAAACCAAGAAAAGGGGAGCCTACATGACAGCTTTCAATCGCATCCTGGCGGCGGCTTCCGCCATGACCATGCTGGCCATTTCGACGGCCGCACATGCCGAAGAAAAGAAGTGGACGACGGTCACGATCGCCACCGAAGGCGCGTTCAAGCCTTACAACTTTACCAAGCCCGACGGCACGCTCGACGGCTATGAAATCGAACTCACCAGGTATTTCTGCGATCACATGAAGGTGGAATGCAAGATCGTCGTTCAGAATTTCGACGGCATGATCCCGGCACTCAATGCCGGCAAGTTCGATGCGATCATCTCCGGCATGTCGGCAACCGCCAAGCGCGAGGAAGTCATCGCATTCAGCGACTCCTACGGCTCGACGGGCCAGGCATTTGCAACGTCCAAATCCAGCGATCTCGCCCACATGCCCGAAAAGGGCCAGGTCTTCTCGCTTGCCAGCGACGAAGCAGGTGCGGCCGCCGAAATCGACAAGCTGAAGCCGATGCTTGAGGGCAAGACGATCGGCGTGCAGACCGCGTCGACGGCCGCAGCCTTTGTTGACAAATATCTGAAGGGTGTCGTCGAGGTTCGCGAATACAAAACGACCGAAGAGCACGACCTCGATCTCAAGGCCGGCCGTGTCGACCTCGTCATGGCCTCCATGGCCTATCTGACCACGGCATCGCAAAAACCGGGCAACGAAGACATGGCAACCGCAGGCCCGCGCTTCCAGGGCGGCTTTCTTGGCCGCGGCAGCTCGGTTGGCCTGCGCAAGAGCGATTCCGAGCTGAAAGAGGAATTCAATAAGGCGATTGCCGCCGCCAAGGCCGATGGCACCATCAAGACGCTCTCGGAAAAGTGGTTCGGCTTCGACGTGACACCGAGGTGACCCTGCCAAGGCCGGCGGCGTCACTCAGCGCCGCCGGCCTGATTTTCGCCAAAGACGTCTCAACTTGCTTGCAGCCGTATTTTTGACCTTGCCCCGCCCGGACAGATGTGATCGATTTCCGGCGCTGCTGGAGGGCGGCGAATTTCAATCACGTGAGCAAAAAGCTCGACTGCGACGGAAGGTCATCATGCCTCAGCTTCTCGACGACGCCTCATCGGGCGGCCTGTTCGTCGGCCGCGTCTGGAATCCGCAGGCAGCCGGTCCGGCGATTGTCACGATCCGCGACGGAGAAATCGTCGACATAACATCCAGGCAAGCCCCGACATTGAGCGCACTTCTGGAGAAAGCCGACCCGGCAGGTTTCGTGCGCGAAGCGGATGGCAAACACCTTGCTTCACTCGAAACAGTGGCAACAAACAGCACCGGCAGACCGGACGCTGCCAGCCCTTATCTCTTGGCGCCGGCAGACCTTCAGGCCGTGAAGGCCTGCGGTGTGACCTTTGCCCAATCGATGATCGAGCGCGTCATTGAGGAAAAAGCTGCCGGCAATCCGGAGCGCGCAGCCTCGATCCGGGACCGCGTTGGCACACTGATCGGCGGGAGCCTTGCCAACATCAAAGCAGGCTCTCCGGAAGCGGCAAAGGTCAAGCAGGCGTTGATCGACGAAGGCATGTGGTCGCAATATCTCGAAGTCGGCATCGGCCCGGATGCCGAGGTCTTTACCAAGTCGCCGGTTCTATCCTCCGTCGGCTGGGGTGCCGATGTTGGCCTGCATCCGATTTCGACCTGGAACAATCCGGAACCGGAAATCGTGCTTGCGGTCAATAGCCGCGGCGAAATCAAGGGCGCGACCCTCGGCAACGACGTGAACCTGCGCGATGTCGAAGGCCGCTCGGCTCTGCTGCTCGGCAAGGCAAAGGACAACAATGCCTCCTGCTCCATCGGTCCTTTCGTTCGCCTTTTCGACGCCACGTACGGCCTCGACGACGTCCGCAAGGCCGAGCTTGACCTGAAAGTCACCGGCCAGGACGGCTTCGTTCTCAACGGAAAGAGCTCAATGTCGAAGATCAGCCGCGACCCGACCGATCTCGTCAGGCAGACCTGCGGGCCTCATCATCAGTATCCGGATGGGTTCATGCTGTTCCTCGGCACGCTGTTTGCCCCGACGCAGGACCGCGACGCCCCCAACCAGGGCTTTACGCACAAGGTCGGCGATGTGGTCGAGATCTCCGCATCTGGGCTCGGCAGGCTCGTCAATACCGTTCGCCTTTCCACCGAATGCCCCCCATGGACGTTCGGCATTTCGGCTTTGATGGCAAACCTCGCCGCGCGGGGGCTGCTTCACGCCTGACAGCGCTCCGGGCCACTTCGGCCGCGTGGATCTGCGGCAATTGGCCTCCTGCATTTGTGCACTGCAGCAATCGTCCCTATATGTAATCCTCGGCGCCTTTGTTGGCTCAAGGAGAAGCATGTGTCCTTTCGAGATTCACCAGACGAACGCCTTGTCGAGATCGCAGCATTCGGGTCCAATCCCGGCGCGCTCAAGGCTTGGCTGTTCCTCCCGACACATATGGATACGCGTACCCCGCTCGTCGTAGCCCTCCATGGCTGCACCCAGACAGCTAAAGGATACGCACTGGGTTCTGGATGGTCGCAGCTCGCTGAGCGGCGGGGATTTGCGGTTCTCTATCCAGAACAACAGCACTCGAACAACCCGAACCTCTGTTTCAATTGGTTTGAACCCGGGGATGCACGACGCGGTGCGGGCGAAGCCGCATCCATCAGTCAAATGGTCGCACATGTCGTTCAGTCACAGGGCATCGATCCGAACCGGGTTTTCGTGACGGGTCTTTCAGCAGGTGGCGCCATGGCGAACGCGATGATGTCGACCTATCCTGAGATGTTCGCCGGCGGCGCGATCATCGCGGGTCTTCCCTATGGCGCGGCGGCCAATGTCGCAGAAGCGTTCGCACAAATGCAGGGGCGAAATCCGTCGAGCGCCGTGAAGCTCCGGTCCGCGTTGAGGCGTGCCGGACATCACGCAGGTCCGTGGCCGACTGTATCTGTGTGGCATGGAACGCATGATCAAACAGTGCGACCGAGGAATGCAGATCAGATCGTAGATCAGTGGAGCGGCGTTCACGCGACACGTAAGGAGCCGGATCGCACGGAAGTGGCCAATGGGCACCAGCACAAGCTCTGGTTCGATGCAGATGGGCGAATGGTCATCGAAACCTATTCCATCAAAGGCATGGCGCATGGCCTTCCTCTTGCAACCCAAGGCGGCTCCTCGTTCGGCCGACCGGGACCCTACATGCTTGAGGCGGGGATTTCGTCAACCGCGCGCATTGCGCGCAGTTGGGGCCTCGCTTCCGATTCCGATGTCGAAGCAACAGAGTTCGCCGCTGCCGAGGGGTCTGGCGATCGGAAATTGGCTGGCGCAAGAGAGCGACGAAGCCCTCAACCGGAGCTCGGCGACAGTCGGGTCGGCAAAATCATCAATGACGCGCTGCGCGTAGCCGGGCTGCTTCGCTGACCTCCTGCCGGCAGTCCAGCAACGGCTCTTGCCTTGGCGATAGTCGCCAGTTGCCGCCGATCCATAAGTTCAACCGATGCAGCAAGGCTAAGCTTGGCGCCCCATCTGGCGGTCACCTCGACGGCAGCCGGCTGAGAAAAAAAGCTTGCCCCGGCAACATCCGGCAAGCGACGTAGGGTCGGCGATTTCCGCTTCCGGCTTGGCTTGCGCCTGTCAAAAAAAATGGCACGCAGCAAGATCCTGCCGATTGCCTGCAACAGCGGCAAATGCCGGCCGGGAAATCTACTGGTTGCGCCGGATTCCCTGCATAAGATCCAGCACGGAGTTGGCGGCGTCGAGCACATGCGTGCCGGGGCCGAAAACGGCAGAAACACCGTGATCGGCCAGAAACTGATAGTCCTGGCGCGGGATGACCCCGCCACAAATGACGATGACATCACCGCCGCCCTTTGCTTTCAGGATATCGACGAGCTGCGGCAGCAACGTCTTGTGGCCGGCGGCAAGCGACGAGACACCGATGACGTTGACGTTTTCGCCGATCGCCATTTGCGCCGCCTCTTCCGGCGTCTGGAAAAGCGGACCGGCAAGCACGTCAAAACCGATATCGCCGAACGCCGATGCGATCACCTTGGCGCCGCGGTCATGGCCGTCCTGGCCAAGTTTGGCAACCATGATCTTCGGCCTGCGGCCGAGCGCCGCGCTGACGTCCGACATACGGCTCTTCAGGACCGCAAGCTCCGGCTCGTCGCGATAGGCTTCGCCATAGACGTCCTTGACGACCCTTGGCGTGGCGGCGTGATCGCCGAAGGCTTTCCGCATGGCATCGGAGATCTCGCCCACGGTGGCGCGCGCACGGGTCGCCTCGACGGCCGCAGCCAGGAGATTGCCTCTTCCGCTGCGGGCGACATCGACAAGCGCAGCGAGCGTTTGGGCGACCTTGGCGCTGTCGCGCCGGCGCTTCGTCTCTTCGATACGCTTGATCTGCGCGGCTCTCACGGCGCTGTTGTCGATCTCCAGGATGTCGATCGGCTCTTCGTTCTCGAGGCGGTACTTGTTAACGCCAACGATAACCTCATCGCCCTTGTCCACCGCAGCTTGCCGCCGCGCGGCGGCTTCCTCGATCAATCTCTTCGGCAGGCCCTCGTTGACTGCGCGTGTCATGCCGCCAATGGCCTCGACCTCCTCGATCAGAGCCCATGCCTTTTCTGCCAGTTCCTGCGTCAGGCTCTCGACATAATAGGAGCCGGCGAGCGGGTCGACGACCCTCGTGACACCTGTCTCATGGCTCAGGATGAGTTGCGTGTTACGGGCGATGCGCGCGGAAAATTCCGTCGGCAGCGCGATCGCCTCGTCGAAGGAATTGGTGTGCAGCGACTGCGTGCCACCCAGCACCGCCGACATCGCTTCGAAGGCAGTGCGGATGATATTGTTATAGGGATCCTGCTCCTGCAGCGACACACCCGAGGTCTGGCAATGGGTGCGCAGCATCAACGAGGACGATTTCTTCGGCGAAAACTCCTCCATGATCCGCGCCCAGAGCAGCCGGGCCGCGCGCAGCTTCGCCGCCTCCATGAAGAAGTTCATGCCGATCCCAAAGAAGAAGGAAAGCCGTCCGGCAAAGTCGTCGACATTGAGGCCTTTGGCGATTGCGGCGCGCACATATTCGCGGCCATCAGCCAGCGTGAAGGCAAGCTCCTGCACCAGTGTCGCACCCGCCTCCTGCATGTGGTAGCCGGAGATCGAGATCGAATTGAACTTCGGCATTTCCGTCGCCGTATACGCAATGATGTCCGCGACGATCCGCATCGAAGGTTCAGGCGGATAAATATAGGTGTTGCGGACCATGAACTCCTTGAGAATGTCATTCTGTATGGTGCCGGAAAGCTCGCCCCTCAAGCAGCCCTGCTCCTCGCCTGCGACGATGAAGGAGGCAAGGATCGGAATGACCGCGCCGTTCATGGTCATCGACACGGACATCTCGTTTAACGGAATGCCGTCAAAGAGGATCTTCATGTCTTCGACCGAGTCGATTGCGACACCGGCCTTGCCGACGTCACCTTCGACGCGCGGATGGTCGCTGTCATAGCCGCGATGGGTGGCGAGATCGAAGGCGACGGAGAGGCCCTTCTGGCCAGCGGCGAGATTGCGACGGTAAAAGGCGTTGGATTCTTCGGCCGTCGAAAAACCGGCATACTGGCGGATCGTCCAGGGCCTGCCGGCATACATCGTCGCACGCGGCCCCCGGACGAATGGTGCAAATCCCGGAAGGGAGTCGAGATGCCCCGCCCCTTCGATATCGGCGGCCGTGTAAAGCGGCTTGACGTCGATGCCTTCCGGGGTGTGCCAGGTCAGCGTCTCAGGCTGAGCGCGCAGCTCCTTCTCCGCCAATGCCGCCCAATCCGCGGTCGTTTTCTTGGCCATGTTTTCCTCCGGCATTTCCATTTGGCCGCACGCTATCACTCGAACCGCATAGGGCGCGATAGGGCCTTAGGATAATTTACGCAGGAAACTGGCGATTTCCATGTCCAGCGTGGCGCCTATCGCGCCTGTATCGGCCGCCAGCGCAGCAGGTAGGATTCAAGCGCATAGGCGAGACGGTTGAGCGAGAAGCCGACAAGACCGAGAACGAACACGCCGACCATGACAAGGGCCATGTCGAAACGCTCGCGGCCGGCGATGACCAGCCCGCCGATGCCCGGGCCGACGGCGAGGAAATATTCAGCACCCACCGTCGCAAGCCAGGCGTAGATCAGCCCGAGATGCACGCCGGTGGCAATCGACGGCATGGCCGACGGCAGATGGATGCGCAGGATACGCTGACGGGTCGTGAATTTCAGGGCGCGGCCGACTTCAATGAGATCGGCGGGAGCGCTGCGCATTCCTTCATAGGTGTTGAGCACAATCGGGATGAAGGCGGCAAGTGCCACGAAGACGATCTTCGCCTGCTCGCCGAAGCCGAACCAGATGGAGATGAGCGGGATCCACGCAAGCAGCGAGATCTGTTTCAGGCCGTTGAAGGTGGGTGAGATCAGCCGGTCGGCGGGGCGCGAGAGCGCAAGCAGCGTTGCCAACGCGATGCCTAGGACGGTGCCGATCCCGAAACCGGCGATATTGCGCATCAAAGAAAAGCCGAGTTCGGCAAAGAGGCCGTTGTCGAAAATCTCACGCTTGGCCGTCAGCGCCACGTCTTTAAGAGAAGGCAGGAACCGCGGGTCGGCAAGGCCAGTGCGGGCCGATACCTCCCATGCAACGAGAAGAAGGACCGGCAGTGTGATGCCGCGGCGGAAGCGGGTGGAGAGTGCCAACGTCATGTCATATGTCCTGACGTTTCCAGCGCTGGATCAGCATTTCGGTGCGATCCAAGCCCTTGTCCATGGCAAAGCCGACGAAGCCGATGACAATCATGGCAACGATGACCGTATCGAGCCAGAACATCTGCCGGCCCCAGACGAGCAGATAGCCAAGTCCTTCGGACGAAGCGAGCAGTTCGACCCCGACAAGCGAGGTCCAGGAATGGGTTAGACCGTAACGGACGCCCGTAAAGATCGAGGGGACGGCGCCCGGGAGCACGATCAGCCGCAATCTCTGCCAGCGGCTGAAACACAGCGCTTCGCCGACCTCGACGTATTTTGGCGATACGCCGCGGATGCCGGAAAATGTATTCAGCGTCATCGGCACAAGCGCTCCCTTGGCGATGATGATGATCTTCAGCGTTTCGCCGATGCCGACAAAAAGCATCAGCAACGGGATCCAGCCGAGCGTCGGGATTTGCGCAAAGGCAAGGAAGAGCGGCTTGACATAGTCCTCGATTTTCTGCGACAGGCCGATCGCGATACCGAGGCAAAGCCCGGCCGCGGAACCTATTGCAAAACCGATCACCACACGGCGAAGGCTGACGCCGGCGTGAAAGAGAAGTTCGCGGCTTGCGATCATGTCGCGTGCCGTCTCATAGACGAAGAAAGGCGGCGGTAGGATTTGTTCTGCAAGCCAGCCCTTTGCCGAGGCCACCCACCAGAGGCCAAGAAGCGCGGCTGGCAGGACCAGACCGGAGAGGCCGACGACGGCGCGACTTCGCCGTCGTTGGGCCATGCGAATGCCGGCATCGCCGGCGGCCTCGAACATTGCAGCCATGCCCGTCTCCGTTTGCCTCAGCCTACGATGCGTGAGGTTTTCCATCCGCGCCGTAAGATTGCCAGAAATTCTTGAGGCCGAGCCGTTCGATCGCACTGTTCAAGTATTTCGGCTCGAACCAGCCGTTGAGATCGACATCGCGGCGGATGAGACCGAACGCCTTGCCCTTTACCGCCTGCTCCTTGTACTGCGACACCAGCAGGTCATCGATGAGTGGCGAGTTGCGGTAAGCCAGCGTGTCGTTGCTGAAATATTCCTCCAGGATCGGAACCGGCGTGCCGGACTTGTGCCAGAGTTCGAAGAGCGCGGGACGATTTTGCTCGTCGGACGACCATTTCGCCGCCTTGACGAAGGCATCGACGACGCGCTGCGTGATTTCCGGATGCGCCTCGATGAAGGCTTGGCGGCCGATCACGCCTGCATTGCGACCGAAGCGGGGATCATCGCCCTTGGTCGTGTAGATGATGTCGGCTGCACCCTTGGCCGCCAGGTTGATGAGCTGCGTGTCGCCGAAGGCTGCATCGATGTCCTTGCTCGTCAGCGCAGCGACCGTTCCGGCACTGTCGAGATTGACGACCTGCACGTCGCGCTCATTCAGTCCGTGAGCCGCAAGCACCTTGATGGCGGCAAGATGACCATTCGTGCCGCGCTGCAGCGCGATCTTGCGTCCCTTCAGGTCCTCGATCCTCGTGATGCCGGAGGCCTTTGCGGCAGCAAGATAGAGTGGCTTGCGGGCACCGCTTGCCAGCAGGTACCTGGTCTTCAAGCCGGTTGCCCGCCCGATCAGCGAGGGCAGGTCGCCCTGGTAGGCGAAATCGAGCTGGTCGTTGGCAAAGCCTTCATTGACCGCCGGGCCGGCGCCCTTGAAGAATGTCCATTCGATCTTGATATTCGGATCGTTTGCGAATTCCTTCTCCAGGTATTCACCAGCGCGCGCCGTGGCCGCCGATGTGCCCTCCGAGTAAGGCCGGTTATCGACGCCGATTGCCGCATAGCCGACATGAATGACGAGCGGCTCCTCAGCTAGCGCACCAGTGAAGAGGCCAAGTGCAAGCGCAATGCCTGCGGCAAGGGATGCAAGTTTCATAATTTCTCTCCGTTTCGACAAATTTAGCCGGCCGCGGCAATGGCGGGACGCAGTCCAGCCACCTTGGGGGCCCTGGGGGGAACACCGGGGCTTTGCTGTGGGCCAGCCTTCGTCGTGATGCTGAGGCTTTCGAGCACGCGGTTGCGGACTTTAGAAAGTGCTGCCGAGGTCCGGTCGCGCGGTCGCGGCAGATCGACAGGCACAATCTCGCGGATGCGGCCGGGGCGTGGCGACATCACGACGACGCGGTCGCCGAGATAGGCCGCCTCCTCGACATCATGGGTGACGAGGATCATCGTGATGCGCTCCCTGGCCCAGATTTCCTGAAGCTCGTCCTGCAGCCGCGTCTTGGTGATGGCGTCCAGCGCGCCAAAGGGCTCATCGAGGAAAAGCACGTTCGGCCGGTTGACAAGCCCGCGGGCAATGCCTGCGCGCTGGGCCATGCCGCCCGACAGCTGGTGCGGATAGGCATCGGCGAAGGCCGACAGGCCGACCAGCTCCAGATGCTCCTCGACGAGACGCTTCTTTTCCGCCTTGCCAAGGCCGGCGTTCTCAAGCCCGAGCGCAACATTGCGGCCGACGGTCAGCCAGGGAAACAGCCGTGGCTCCTGGAAGACGATGCCGCGATTAAGACTGGGACCGGTTACTCTTTTTCCGGCATGGGTGATCGAGCCGTCGTAAGCCGTATCGAGTCCGGCGCCAAGGCGCAGCAGCGTCGATTTTCCGCAGCCGCTGGCGCCGACGATCGTCACGAATTCACCTTCTGCGACATCAAGGCTGATATCGTCGAGTGCGGTGAGCTTGTTGCCGTTCACCTGGAAGTCGCGGGTGACGCTGCGGATTTCGAGAAGGGTCGAACTGGTCATGTTGCTTCCTCCCCCTATTCGGCAGCGATCTGAGCACGGGCCGGATGGCGCGGCACCCCGAGCCCGAGATTTTCACGAAGCGTCCGGCCTTCGTAGTCGCTGCGGAAAAGGCCGCGGCGGCGAAGCTCCGGCAGGACATGCTCGATGAAATCGTAAAGGCCGACCGGCAGATGCGGCGGCATGATGTTGAAGCCGTCGGCAGCACCCGTCGTGAACCACTCCTCCATCTTGTCGGCAATCTGCACCGGTGTTCCGACGACCTGGTAATGACCGCGGGCGCCGGCGATGCGCAGATAAAGGTCGCGGATGGTCAGGTTCTCGCGGCGCGCAAGATCGAGCAGCAATTTCTGGCGGCTCTTGCTGCTATTGGTTTCGGGAAGCTCCGGCACTGGGCCGTCCAGCGGATATTGCGACAGATCGATCGGGCCTGCCATGCCCGCGAGCATCGACAGCCCGACGGCCGGGTGGATGAGGTCCTGGATCTGTTGAAACTTGTCCTGCGCCTCCTGCTCGGTTCGCCCGACGACTGGGAAGATGCCGGGCATGACTTTCAGATCGTCGCGGTCGCGGCCGTATTTTGCGAGCCTGCCCTTGAGGTCCGCATAGAAGGCGCGCGCATCCTCGGTCGTCTGGTGGGCGGTGAAGACCACGTCCGCGGTGCGGGCGGCAAGTTCCTTGCCGGGCTCGGAAGAGCCTGCCTGAACCAGCACCGGATGTCCCTGCGGCGCACGGGCAACGTTCAGCGGCCCGCGGACTTTGAAATACTTGCCCTTGTGATTGAGGATATGCTGCTTGTCGGGGTCGAAATAGATGCCGCTTTCCTTGTCGCGAGGGAAGGCATCTTCCTCCCAGGTATCCCAAAGGCCGCGAACCACGTCGGCGAATTCCTCGGCGCGTTCGTAGCGTTCTGCATGGGCATAGTGCTCGTCGCGGCCGAAATTATGGGCCTCATGTTCGCTCGACGAAGTAACGAGGTTCCAGCCCGCCCGACCGCCGCTGATGTGATCGAGGGAGGCAAATTTGCGGGCGATATGATAAGGCTCGTTGTAGGACGTGGAGGCGGTTGCCACAAAACCGATATTGCTGGTTACGGCGGAAAGTGCCGAAAGAAGGGTGATCGGTTCGAACTGCGCGACGTAGCGGATGGCGGTGCGGCTCAGCGCTTCGATGTCCGTGCCGCGGGTACCGACACCATCCGCCATGAAGATGAGATCGAATTTTGCAGCTTCGGCAGCCTGCGCAAGCGCGACATAATGGGCGAAGTTGGAGCCGGCATCGGCTTGCGCATCGGGATGGCGCCAGGCGGCGACATGGTGGCCGGTCGGATAGAGAAAGGCTCCAAGCTTGAGCTCTCGGCGAGTGTCGGTCATGTTGCATTCCTCGGCAATGGCGATCCGCAAAGCCTAGCAACAATAACTATAATCCATAGAAATAGTATTCTATTACGGTTCGATCCGGGAAATTAAATCTCTAGGCCTTTCAACCGGAGCGGGAAAAGCATTGCGGTCGAGTTCGGGGGCCGGGTCAGATGGCCTTGTGCCTCGGGATGCGCGGCAGAAAGACCGTGAGCAGGCCAAGCAGCGGCAAATACGAGCAGATCCGATAGACGAACTCAATGCCGTGACTGTCGGCGAAATCGCCGAGGAAGGCAGCACCCAGTCCCCCCGCCCCGAAGGCGAAGCCAAAGAAGACGCCGGCGATCAGGCCGACGCGACCGGGCACCAGTTCCTGCGCGAAGACGACGATCGCCGAGAACGCAGAGGCAAAGACAAGGCCGATGACGACACTGAGGATGCCGGTCCAGAAGAGGTTTGCATAAGGCAGTAGCAATGCGAAGGGAATAACCCCAAGGATCGAGAACCAGATTACGAAACGGGAACCGAAGCGATCGCCGATCGGCCCGCCGAGGAAGGTGCCGACGGCGACCGAACCGAGGAAGAGGAACAACATCAGTTGGGCCTGCTGCACATCGAGCTGGAACCTGTCGATGACGTAGAATGTGAAGTAGCTTGACACGCTCGCCATGTAGACGTTCTTCGTCGCCGTCAGCAAGACGAGAATGATGAGCGCAATGATCACCTTGTTCTGCGGCAAGGGCAGCGCACGGCTCACCGCAGGCTTTCCGGCATTCTGCCGGCGGTGACTCATGAACCAGTTGCCGACCCAGCCGAGCACGACGATGCCGATCATCGCGATGGCGGAGAGCCAGGAGACGCTGTGCTGGCCGAGCGGCAGTACGACGAAGGCGGCAATCAGCGGCCCAATGGCCTGGCCGGCATTGCCGCCGACCTGGAAGAAGGATTGCGCAAAGCCGTGACGGCCGCCGGAGGCAAGACGCGCAACGCGCGAGGATTCCGGGTGAAAGACGGCCGAACCAAAACCAATGAGGCTCGCAGCCACCAGCAGCATTTCGAAACTTGCGGCGTTGCCGAGCAGGATCAGGCCGCAAAAGGTGCTGGCCATGCCGACCGGCAGAGAATAAGGCATTGGCCAGCGGTCTGTGACGATCCCCACAAAGGGCTGCAACAGGGAAGCCGTGACCTGGAACGTCATCGTCAGAAGTCCGATCTGGACGAAATCGAGATCGTAGTTTGCCTTGAATAGCGGATAAAGCGAGGAAAGCAGCGACTGCATGATGTCGTTCAGCATATGGCAGAAGCTGACAGCCACGAGGATGGACATCGTCGTCTTCTCGAAACGGGGGGAAGTCTCGCTCAATACGGCCATAGGCATGTCTCCTGCGGACCGCTGCGCGTGCCGCCGATCACTTATTCATCAGATGAATCCGGCGACTGGAGCCTTGGGGAAGCTCCGGCGCCGCAAGCAGAGCATCTACCGCAACTTGCGCGTCAGTTACAGCCCAGTTTTCCCAAGTTTGGTACGCTGATGCTTTAATTTCGCTGGAACGCCTGTATTGCTGCACGAATGATTCCGCCACAAGAAAGTACCAATTGAATTTTCCTATGTGCTCATACACTATCATTCTGCCCGAAATCCCGCCTCGAAAGGGCGCCCCGTCAACACAGTCCATGGAACCCAAAAATGAACGCAAAAGCTCCTAATGCAATAGACATCTACGTGGGCTCGCGCGTGAGGATGCGTAGACTGCTGTTGGGGTTTAGCCAGGAGCGGCTGGCCGACCAGATCGGCGTTACCTTTCAGCAGGTGCAGAAATACGAGAAGGGCATGAACCGCATTGGCGCAAGCCGGCTGCAAAAGATTGCCGAAGTCCTTGCCGTACCGCCGAGCTTCTTCTTCCAGCAGGACACCGCTGAGCCGCTGAGCCTCGACGGACTGGAGCCCTCCGAAACTTTCGACCCGGTCGGAGAATTCCTGCGTTCGAAGGAGGGGCTGGCGCTTAATCGCGCTTTCTTGAAGATCACCGACCCGACCGTGCGTGAAAAGATCCTTTCCCTCGTCAAGGCGATGGCTCAGGCCGGCGAGCGCCGGGATATGACTGTCGAACCGGCAAACTCTGAGACGAGCGCTGCGCTCGACGCTTGAGGAAAACCCGCTGCCGGGAGAACCGCAACGCTCCCTGCCCGGTCTTGCCGGAACTGTGGGAGCGTTCTTGATTCATCGCACGCAGCCTAGATGAGCTTTTCCAGCGTGATCGGCAACGAACGGATGCGCTTGCCGGTCGCGTGAAAGACGGCGTTGGCGATCGCAGGTGCCACCCCGACGATCGGCAATTCGCCGACAGCCTTGCCGCCGAGCACCGAGGCACGGTAATCGGGGATGCCGACGGAAATCACCTGAAGGTCGGGCACGTCCGAATTGGTCGGCACGAGGTAGTCGGCCAGATTGTTGTTGATCACGCGGGCATATCGTTCGTCGACAATACCTTCCTCCAGCAACGCCTGGCCAATGCCCATGATAATGCCGCCGCGCCACTGGCTTTCGGCGAGCTTCGGGTTGTAGAGCCTTCCCGAATCGAGCGCGGAAACCATGCGCGAGACGCGGACCGTGCCGAAATCTTCATCGACGCGAACCTCGACGAAATGCGCACACCAGCTATGGAGCGAATAGCCGCCTTCAGTCGGCGCCTTCATTGTCATCATCGTCGTAAAGTTGTCGTAGCGGTCTTTTCCATCCCGCTTGTCTTCCGGCAGCGTGTCACGCAGCGTCTCGACCTTCTCACGGCCGATCTGCCGCATGAAGTCTGCAATCGCAACGCCATCACCTTCTCCCCTCGGCGGCAAGATCCGGCCTTCAGAGATCGTGAGCGTATTGGCCTGCGCGTCCCGCAACGGCGAATTGGCATCGTTGAGAGCAAGCCCGATCAACTCGTCGCGCGCGGCAAGGGCGGCCTTATGGACAGCACCCGTCATCAGGTTTGCAAGCTGCGAGCCGCCCGCGACGGGCGCCCTCGGCAAGGCCGAGTCGCCGAGCTTGACGCGGATCTGCTCGACGGGGATGCCAAGGATTTCAGCGGCGGTCTGGGCCATGATGGTATAGGTGCCCTGGCCCATGTCGATGCCGCTGCTTGCAATCTCCGCCGTACCATCCGCAAGGATTCGCACAAGTGCCTCACCGGGCGTGCGGCGCACCGGATAGGTGCCGGCCGCCACACCCCAGCCGATCAGCGCGTTGTCGTCCCGCATGGAACGCGGCTTTGGCGAGCGCTTCGACCAGCCGAAGGCCTCGCCACCCACGGCAAAGGCTTCGCGCAGTTGTCGCGTCGACCAAGGGATCTTGGCATGCGGGTCTTGCTCGGCATAGTTCAGCAAACGGATCTCGACGGGGTCGATGCCGACGGCATAGGCGAGTTCATCGATTGCCGACTCCAGGCCCCATGCACTGGGATTTTCGCCGGGAGCACGAAGCGCGCCGGGCAGAACCGTATGCACAGGCACGATGTTTTGCCTCGAGCTGAAGTTCGGCACGTCATACATGATCGAGGTGACGGCACCGAGCGGCTCGACGGCCACACCCGTCATCGCCGTTTCATTGGCACCGCGCTGGACGATCGAAAGCAGCTTTCCTTCCTTCGTTGCGCCGAGCGCCAGCGTTTGACGGGTGGCAGGGCGGCCGCCGAAGGCAGTGAATGTCTGCGCACGGGTGACCGCGACCTTGACGGGACGGTCGAGCTTCCTTGCGGCCATGATCGCAAGTGCTGCATGCGGCAGCGAGAGTGCCTTGGAACCGAAACCGCCGCCGATATAGGGCGAGATGATCCGCACATTCTCGAAGGGCAATTCGAACCACTCGGCATAGCTTCGCGCCATGCCATCCACCCATTGGCTCGGTTCCCAAAGCGTCAGCACATCGCCGTCCCATTTGGCGATCAGCCCGTGGGGTTCGATCGGCACGTTATATTCACGCGGTGTCTTATATTCAGCTTCGATCCGAACAGGAGCTTCAGCCAGCGCCTGTTCGGCCTTACCCCACTCAATCGTCATTTGCTCGACCGCAATACCCTCCCCGGCCCGTGGATCATCGAAGCCGAAGATGGCCTGCTTCTCGTCGTAGCTCACCTTGATCAACGCCGCGGCAGCGGTCGCCTGTTCGAGCGTTTCGGCGAACACGGCTGCAACATGCTGCCCACTGAAGGTAATCTCGTTGGTCAGCGCGAGATAAGGACCTTCAGGACCGGGCGTGCCGGCCCAGGTGGTTGCCGATTTCAGCTCCATGATGTTGTCCGGGGTCAGCACGAGCAGCACGCCAGGCGATGCCTCAGCTGCAGAGATGTCCATCGAGCTGATTGTGCCTGCCGCAATCGTGCTCTGGACCATCACGCCGTGAACGACGCCGTCGATTTGATTTTCGAGCGCGTAGTTTGCCTTGCCGGTGATCTTTGCCGGTCCATCCAAGCGCGACAGGCGACCTCCAAGCACGCCATCTGCTGCATCACCGCGTTTGATTTTCGGTTCCATGACGGTCATGCCAGACCTCCCAATCTTTGTATGGCGCGAGCAACGACACGTGGCGCCAGGTCGATCTTGTACCGGTTGGCGCCATGGTCGATGGCGCCCTCAATGGCAAGCACGCTTGCTTTTGCGATCGCCGCGGCTTCGACGGTCTTGCCGATCAAGGCGCGTTCGACCGCGCGGGCGCGCCACGGTTTTGTCGCAACGCCTCCCAGCGCAACACGAAGGTCGCGGATCGTTTTGCCATCCTCTTCCAGCTCGAGGCCGACAGCAGCGCTGGCGGTAGCAAATTCGTAGGATTGCCGGTCGCGGACCTTGAGATAAATCGATCTTCGGGCTGCTTGCGAGGCGGGGATGAAAATGGCGGTGATGAGTTCACCGCGTTCAATTTCATGCTCCAGTTGCGGCGTGTTGCCCGGAGCCAGAAAGAAGTCGTCGACCGCAATCTGCCGCACGCCCAGATGGATCACCGCGTCGAACGCGACGAGCGCCACCGCGAGATCGCCCGGATTGACCGCGATGCAGTGCTCGCTGGTGCCGAGCACGGCGTGGTTGCGGGTCATTCCGCCGATCGCCGAACATCCCGAACCCGGCTCGCGCTTGTTGCAGGCTTTAAAGACTGCCGGGTCGCGGAAATACGCACAGCGGGTGCGCTGCAGGAGGTTGCCACCAATTGTCGCCATGTTGCGAAGCTGGGCGGATGCCGCCAGCGACAGCGATTGCGAGATCGCGGGGAACGCTTCTCTTATGACCCGATGCTCGGCCACCTCGCTCATCTTGGCGAGCGCGCCGATCGTAACGCCTGTCTCGGTCGACGAGATTGCGTCCAGCCCGGAAAGAAATGTGATATCGACGACCGTTTCCGGCGCGGCAATGCCGCATTTGGCAAGATCGAGCAGGGTGGTGCCGCCTGCAATGACCATCGCGCCTTGCCGGGCGGCTGCCTCTCTGGCTTGATCGGCCGACGATGCGCGCAAATAGGAAAACTCTTTCATCGCGCCGTCTCCGCAGCTTCGCGCACCGCCGCTACGATGCTGTTATGGGCCCCGCACCGACAGAGATTGCCGGACATATATTCACGGATCTCGCTATCGGAGCCCGTATGACCCTCGCGAATGCAAGCAACTGCCGACATGATCTGGCCCGGCGTGCAATAGCCGCACTGGAAAGCATCATGCTCAAGAAACGCCGCCTGAACCGGATGAAGGGTGCCGTCTGCCGCAGCGAGGCCTTCGATTGTCGTGACTTGCCGCCCCTCGGCCTGGGCCGCAAGCGTGAGACAGGCAAGCACGCGCCTGCCGTCGATATGGACGGTGCAAGCGCCGCACTGCCCGTGGTCGCAGCCTTTCTTCGTGCCGGTCAGCGCCAGATGTTCACGCAATGCATCGAGCAGCGTCACGCGTGGATCGACAGCAAGCGCGTGCGGTGCACCGTTGATATCAAGCCTGAGGTTGATTGTCCGGGTCATGGTGTTCTCCTGCCTCGACGGAGGAATTTTGCGCCGTCATTGAAAATAGCCGGGTCTTGAATTGCAAAGCGCCTGCGCCAGCTAAAATCTGGTTTCGGTCTCTGCGGGATTTGCTTTCACCTCGTGGCGCCTGCGCAATTGAGACATGACATTCCGCCTCTTTCTGCGATAACAGGTGCAAGGCCCTCAAGTTAAACGGAGGCGCCTCCGATTAAACTAGCGGCTTGCGCGGCAGCGTCAAGCCCCCATCCGCAGGAGAGGCTTTTGACCGGAAAGGCAATAGCCGGAAGCGAGACGAAACCCGAAAGGCGCATGCGTGCCGATGCGTTGCGCAACCGCGACAAACTCATTGCTGTTGCCGCCGACGTCTTCGCCGATGATGGCGTCGAAGGTTCGCTGGAGGAGGTCGCCCGGCGTGCCGGCGTCGGTATCGGTACGCTCTACCGGCACTTTCCGACGCGCGAACATCTGGTCGAAGTTGTCTATCGGCGGGAGCTGCAGAATTTGGCGACTGCCGCGAGCGATCTGGCGGCAACGCATCCGGCGGACCAGGCCCTTGAAGAATGGATGCACCGTTTCGTCAACTACATTGCCGCCAAGCGCGGTATGGCACAAAGCCTGCGCATTTTGCTGAATTGCAACTCCGAGCTCTTTGCCGAAAGCGCCGGCATCATCTCCGGGGCTCTTCGACACTTGATGGACAACGCTGCCGCAATGGGCATGATCCGCAGCGACGTGGAGAGCACCGACCTCTTGCATGCGCTTTCGAGCATCTATTCGATGCCCGACTCGCCGGAATGGCGGGAACGCTCGCGCAGGCTGATCCGCCTGTTGATGGATGGACTTAAATGGGGGGTAAAAATGGGGCCGGCCGATTAGGCGAGGGGCGTTGTTCTTGAGCTTTGCCAAGATGGCTCGCTCGGCACGCTGCGCTCGCACCCAACTCATTGCCTCATCGTTCAAGACATAGTCCTGATGACCGGCCTGTAGGATCGACAGGAAGTTAAGCCGCGATTTTGGTCATGGCAGGCTCATAGCGGGGCTCGCAAAGAGCGCGGCCGCGGCCCCCGCAATATATAGTAGATTGCTCCTCGCTGCTGAAATCCATTCCACCGGGAGAGCAGTTTATGTCCCTGATGCGCCACAAACCGCACCGCCTGCCGGATCGATCGGAGTTTTGACAGCGATCGAAATTTAGGGTAGAAATGCTTAAAAAGGTAGAAATGTCGGAGCTGTCATGTCGCTCAATATCAAAAACCCCGCCACAGTCGCTCTTGTTGACGAGCTTGCGCGGCGGCAAGGTATCAGCAAGACCGCAGCCATTCATCAGGCTTTGACGGAGCGTCTACATCGCATGGGATACGGCGATGTGGCGCAGGAGCGCCTGCTCGCCGAGATGCAGGCGATTCGTGGGCGAGTGTCGCGATTGCCCGAACTCGACAGCCGAAGCGATGAAGAAATCATCGGCTACGATGAGCATGGAATTCCGAACTGATGGTGATCGATACCTCTGCAATTGTCGCGATCCTGCGCAGTGAGCCAGAGGCCGCAGCGCTCGAGAGAACGGTCGTTGCCAACCCTATTCGCTTGGTCCCCGCCACATGTGTTCTTGAGGCGCGTATGGTTTTGGTCAGCCGGCGCGGCGAACACGCACTTGCCGAGATCGATCTGTGGCTCACCAGAATAGAGGCCGACATCGTTCCGGTCGACGCCGATCTGGTGGATCTGGCGACACAGGCCTGGCTTACTTACGGCAAGGGCCGCCATCCGGCGGCATTGAATTTTGCCGATTGTTTTTCCTACGCTTTGGCAAAGCGTGCGGACGAACCGCTTCTCTTCATCGGCGAGGGCCTTTCGCGCACCGATATCGAGGCGGCATAATGATGGCTGGCGACGCTGCTTCCGATAACGACTGCCTAACATCGTCCCCCCGCCCTACCCGCGCATTGCAGGATGCCACCGATCGTGCCCGCGGCTACGTCGAGGCGGCGAACTCTGCCAATACGCGACGCGCCTGTGCCGCCGACTGGAAACCGCAACCGCCACTCTTCCACGCCCCGGCAGGAGGAAGCCATTCTTCCGGAAGACCTGGTCGCCATGCTGGAGACGCTGGATCGCTGCGGGGCTTGCGCGACCGCGCCATGCCCCTCGTCGGTTTGCCGGAGCCTGCGCGCTTTGAAATCATCGGGCTCAACCTCGCGCGCGACCAGACCGAGGACGGGCTCGGCTGGTTAATTGAAATCGAAAGACAGCCACCTTATCTGCTCGCGTACCCGATTCGGCGGGTGCAGACCTTGGCGCTTTCCAGCTAATGCGCTGATATGATTTGCTTCCAGTTCATTACGGAAGCTAAAAAGGGGTTCATTTCTGCAAGCCATACTTCTGTGACGCGGCTAAGTACTCCGCGAAAAAGCCCGTTTAGAAGGTGCTTAACCGCCTGTTAAGCCAGCGGCCTTGCAAGAAAATGAGAATCGGCGCTAAATGCGGTTTCATTGGCCTCACGGCGTTAAAATCGCATTTTCGAGATTTCCATGAATATGGCACCTACAATTGGTAAAGCAATTTCTGATGTCGATCAGCTGATCATCGGCCAGGCACAGGAACTGTCCGACAAATTGAAGCAGCATCGCCTGGAAATGTTTCCGCCCCGTGCGATGAAAAGCCTGCGCGAATTCCAGCTTGCCGAGGTGGCGCGCTTCCTTGGCGTCACGAGCGGCTATCTTCGCAATCTCTCGCTGGAGGGCAAGGGGCCTCTGCCGCAGGTGACGCCATCCGGGCGCAGATCCTATACCGCCAGGCAGATGGATGAAATGCGCCTGTTCTTGGATCAGAATGCCCGAGGCAGCACGCGTTACGTCCCCCACCGCACGGGCAATGAACACCTGCAGGTCATCGCCGTCGTGAATTTCAAGGGCGGCAGCGGCAAAACCACGAGTGCTGCCCATCTCGCCCAGCATCTGGCGCTGACTGGCCACCGCGTTCTTGCCGTCGACCTTGACCCGCAGGCCTCGCTTTCGGCGATCCACGGCTTCCAGCCCGAATTCGACGTCGACGAAAACGAGACGCTTTATGCGGCAATCCGTTACGACGACGAGCGGCGACCGCTGAGGGAGATCATTCGCAAGACCAATTTTCCCAATCTCGACCTGGTTCCAGGCAATCTCGAATTGATGGAATTCGAGCATGATACGCCGCGCGTGCTTGCCCAGGGCAAAGCGAGCGACTACGGCCGCATCTTCTTTGCCCGCCTTGACGAGGCGCTGTCTTCCGTCGCCGACGACTATGATGTCGTCGTCATCGACTGCCCTCCCCAGCTCGGCTTCCTGACGATGAGCGCCATCTGCAGCGCAACCGCCGTGCTCATCACCGTTCATCCGCAAATGCTCGACGTGATGTCCATGTGCCAGTTCCTGCAGATGCTGGGCGAGGTGCTGAACACGCTGAAAGGCGCCGGCGGCAACATGAATCTCGACTGGTTGCGCTATCTCGTGACACGCTACGACCCGCAGGATGGACCACAGACGCAGATGGTCGCCTTCATGCGCTCGATGTTCCGCAATCACGTGCTCACAAATCCCATGTTGCGAAGCGTGGCGATTTCGGATGCTGCCATGACAAACCAGACCCTCTACGAGGTGGAGCGCAATCAGTTTACCCGCGCGACCTATGACCGCGCCATGGAGGCCATGAGCGCCGTAAATGGCGAAATCGCCGAGCTCATCCATAAGGCATGGGGGCGCAGATGACGGCGCACCGATTGACCGCGACCAACCGTTCAACCGCCAGGAGGAGAAAGAATGGCACGTAAGAATATCCTCTCGGGCCTGATGGACGATTCCAAGAAGTTTACCGCCGTAAACAGCGAGCCCGTAAACGACCCCGATAAGCAGCAGATCAACTTCAAGGGAATTGGCGCCCTCGGCGCCGTTACCCGCAGTATCGATGCCCTTGCCGCAAGGGCCGACGCTGCGCGCGAGATCGAAGAAAAGCTCGCCCATGGCGAAACCGTGATTGATCTCGACACCGCACTCATTGAAGATTCCTTCGTCAGCGATCGCCTCGGGCACAACGACGAGCAGTTTCAGGAATTGGTGGAAGCCATCCGCCTGCGAGGACAGGATTCTCCCATTCTTGTCCGCCCGCATCCTGAAAAGGATGGAAAGTTCCAGATCGCCTTCGGCCACCGCCGCGCGCGCGCTGCCAAGGAACTTGGCCGGCCGGTTCGCGCCGTCGTCAAGAAGCTTGCCGACCGCGATCATGTGATCGCCCAGGGACAGGAAAACTCCGCACGCGCGGATCTCTCCTTCATCGAACGGACGATGTTTGCCGACAAACTCGACAAGCTCGGCTTCGATCGGGAGACAATCATGTCAGCGCTCAACGCTGACAAGACGACCATCTCCAAGATGCTGTCCGTCACCCGGCGCATTCCGGCCGAGATTCTGTCGGCAATTGGCGCAGCGCGCGCAACCGGCCGCGACCGTTGGCATGACCTTTCGGCGAAGTTCGAAGAAGACAACGCCGCCGAGCGGGCGATGCTGTTTATCGAAACGCCAGCCTTCGAAGCTGCCGAGCCGGAGGCCCGGTTCGACATGCTTGCCGCTTTCCTCAGCAAGAAGCCGGCATCAGCCGTCCAGACCACAACGCCGTCTTCGGCCGTGACCCAGTGGCAGCGCAGGGACGTCAAGGCGAAGATTAAGGATGACGGGAAGCAATTCACCATCGCGCTGAGGGCAGGGAAGGCGTCAGCCTTCGGCACCTATATCGCGGATAATCTCGATCGTCTCTACGAGGCGTTTGAAGATAGCAGGACGACAGGAAAGAACGGAGATCAATAGCAAAAGAAAAGGCCCCCGAACGTTGCCGTAGCGGAAGCCCTCTCTGATCTAGACACCCAGAGAATCACATTTCCGCACAACATAGTCAAGAGTCTCCGGCACCTATTTTCGGTGAGCTGATATCTTTTGCCTTGAAGAAGGCAAAGAAAATGGAAAGCGGAAGTGTGACGACGCCTTTTGGGCGGCGGCCGATGACACTTGGCATGCTCGCAAGTCAGGTCACCAGCCAAAAAATTGAGCCAGGCGCCTCAATCGATAAATGGAAAATCTATCGCGCGCTTTGCGAAGCCAAGCCTCTGCTCGATATATCCGACAGAGCGCTCACGGTATTGAACGCGCTTTTGAGCTTCTACCCAAAAGGTGAGCTTGCTGCAGACGACAGTCTTGTCGTCTTTCCCTCCAACACGCAGCTCTCGCTTCGCTGCCATGGCATGGCCGAGCAAACGATCCGGCGCCATATGGCCGTCCTCGTCGCTGCCGGTCTCGTGATCCGCAAGGACAGCCCCAACGGAAAGCGCTATGCTCGCAAGAGCCGCAATGGCGAGATCCACGAAGCTTTTGGCTTCTCACTCGCCCCTTTGCTTGCGCGCGCCGGCGAAATCGAACACCTGGCCGCGAAAGTCTCTGCCGACCGCCTCTACATCCAAACGCTCAAGGAACGTCTCACGCTCACCCGCCGCGACATCTCAAAGCTTGTCCACGCAGCGATCGGTGAAGAGCTTCCCGGAGATTGGCAAGCGGTGAACGAACGCTTTCACGACATCCTGAACCAATTGCCGCGCGCAGCTGGTGCCCATGCGGTTGCGTCCACCTTGGATCTCCTCGAGGCATTGCGCGATGAAATCGTCAAGCGACTGGAAATACAAATTAAAACGGACAATCTGAGCGCCAATGACTCACAAAATGAGCGGCACATACAGATAACAGAATCCGAATCTCTTCTTGATTCTGAAGCCCCGGTTAGAACTCCGATCCCTGAGTTGACTGCAGTAAACTCGCCAATGATCGATCCGGCAAACGACAGCGGTACTCAACTCCCTCAACCTCAGGCAAGAACCAACACCGTATCCACGATATTTCCGCTCTCCCTCGTCCTGCAGGCATGCCCGGAAGTGCGTAGCTATGGACCTGCCGGAACTGTCCGAACCTGGCAGGACCTTATTGCCGCAGGCGCTATCGTCAGTTCAATGCTTCATATCAGTCCCTCAGCATACAGGGACGCCTGCAGGATCATGGGTCCGCAAGCTGCCTCAGCCGTGCTCGCCTGCATTTTCGAACGGTCGGGGACGATCAATTCAGCCGGCGGTTATTTGCGCGACCTCACGCGGCGTGCCCAACGCGGAGAGTTTGCGATCGGATCGATGTTAAGAGCGCTCGCAAGGACACAGGAACGTCATGACGCCCATCACTGAGTTTACCGCAGTAAACTCACACCTGACCGGCCCCAAAACGACAGCCCCGCAACGTTCATCGGCCGACGCCGCATCCCCGTTCGTTCGGCTCTTCCTCGTTTGCCGGCACGCCCAACGCTGCGGGTTACGGCCCGGCCGAACCGATCAAAACCTCGTAGGACATTACCCGCCGGCGTGCTGATCAGCCAGGCGCTGCAATCAATACTTCAGACCCAACCATGCTGCTTCCTCGGTCTGCGATAGGCAGAGTGTTCCCGCCTCCTGGACGCGGCCGGGCCGATCAACCGAGCCGCTGGTGCGCCCTTAAACACCCTGAGGCAAGCTGATGGAGTTGCGATAGCATCAAAATTCGGGGGCCCGGCAGGGGTGGAGAAACAGAGGAAGCGCATCACTCGTTCGATCGCGAGAAATCAAGGCATAACGAGGCCTGAAACAGGAGCCGTAGTGACCGAACGAAATGTCGTGATTGTTTCCGTTAGATGTTGAATAGTCTGTGATAACAAACTGTTAGAGATCGGCTAAACTTGATCTGATCCCCCGGAAATCATGCTGCTATGGTACCTAAACGGGGCCGTATGGTCAAGGAAAGCATGTCGTCCCGCGCCGGAGATCGGCAAGATGCGACATCGAACCATCCTTGCGGCAAAACCGGCGGGATGGACAGGTCTGCGCCAGCCTGGAAGCAGACATCGCTCCAGACGAGGATGCCAAAGGCAGGAGCGAATGATGCCTGCCCGCCACCATCAACCGATCCTTTCCTTCGATGGTGCCGTCGTTAACGGGTGAGATACTGGATGTAATGCCTGCCGTGAACCACCGACTTCTCGATATGAGCCCGGACCCCGAATACATCCCGAACGAGCTCTTCGGTTAGAACCGCTTCGGGCGGCCCGGCAGCAACCACGCGGCCGCTATGCAGGACCGCCAAGCTGTCGCAGAACATTGCCGCCAGATTGAGATCATGCAATGCGATGACGCTGGTGACCGGAAGCGTCGTGACGAGATCCAGCAGCTCCAACTGATGCTGGATGTCGAGATGATTGGTTGGTTCATCAAGCAGCAGTTCGGTCGGCGTCTGCGCAAGGGCGCGAGCGATGTGCGTGCGCTGACGCTCTCCGCCTGACAGCGTGCGCCACAGCTGTAAAGCCTTGGCCGTCATGCCGACCTGTTCCAGTGCCGCATTGACGGCGGCTTCGTCGGTCCTATCCCAGGGGGAGAGTGCGCCTCGATGCGGCGTTCGCCCGAGGCGGACAACATCCCTTACCGAAAGGTCCGCATCGGTTGTCGCCTGCTGTTCGACCAGTGCGATACGCTGGGCGATCTCGCGACGCGCCATTGTGCTGATATCGCTCTCGCCCAGTCTGATGACGCCGCTCTTGACCTGCCGCAGCCGGCAGATGAGACGCAGCAGGCTCGACTTGCCAGAGCCATTGGGTCCGAGCAGACCAAGCGTCTTGCCCGGCGCAACATCAAGGCTGACGCCATCGACGATCACTGTGCTGCCGGCGTCCCAGGCGACGTTGCGCATCGATATGCTCATACCGGCCTCCTTGCCTTGTAGAGGATGAGGGCGAAGACAGGAGCGCCGAAAAGTGCCGTGACCACGCCAATTGGAAGCACTTGCTGCGGGATGATCGTGCGCGAGACGATATCGGCAAGTACCATGAAGATCGCCCCGATCAACGCAGTTGCCGGCAGTAACCGCTCGTGAACCGGACCGACCAGAAAGCGCGCCGCGTGCGGAATGACAAGACCAACGAAGCCGATCGAACCGACGATGCTGACGACGGCAGCGGTCATCACGGCCGTCAGTCCAAGAAGGGTAAGACGCACCCGCCGTACCGGTACGCCGAGCGCTGCGGCAGAGTCCGTACCGAAGGCAAAGGCATCCAGCACACGTGCGTGAAGCATGCAGATAACAAAGCCGCCGCCGGCAATGGGGGTGACGAGCAAAACATCCGTCCAGCGTACGCCGCTGAGGCTCCCGAGCAACCAGAACATGATACCCCTTGCCTGCTCGGCATTGGCCGAGGTCGTGACGATGTAGGACGTCAGCGCATTGAAGAGCTGCGAACCGGCAACGCCTGCCAGGATGATCCGATCGGCGCCGCCGCCTGCGCCTGCGGCCAAAAGCGAGACGAGACCGAAGGCTGCCACCGCACCGAAAAAAGCACCGGTGGATAGCGAAAGCACGCCGGACCCGATGCCGAGGATCATGATGGCGACCGCGCCGGTCGAAGCGCCCGCCGAAATGCCAAGCACATAAGGTTCGGCAAGCGGATTGCGAAGCAGCGCCTGCAGCATGGCGCCCGTCATAGCAAGAGCCGCGCCGGAACTTGCAGCGACCAGGGCGCGGCTCAGTCGATAGTCCCAGATGATACCCTCATGGATCGGCTTGATTGCGAAGGAGGTGCCGAACATTCGGTTGGCAATAGCTTCCGCAATCGTGCGCAGCGGTATGGCGATTTCGCCGATCGACACGGCAAGGCCCATCGACAATGTCAGTGCAGCCATTGAAAGCAGGGACAAGGCGGCAAAGCCGCCCCATCCGTCGTGTTGCCCGGCGTCGTTGCTCACTTCGCCAGTCCAAACTGCCGTATGGCTGCTGCAAGCGTTTCGATGCCGTCGACAAGGCGGATCGATGGGCTCATTGCCTGCGAATCCATGACGACCACGTGCTTCTTTTCCACAGCGCTGATCCTGCTTGCCACAGGATCGGTGTTCAGAAACCTAAGCTTGATGGCCGGATCGTCGGCAACGTAGCGGCGCCGGTCCATCCCGGCGATGACGATGATTGCAGGATTAAGACCGGCGACCGTTTCCCAGCCGACCAACGGCCATTCCTCGTTCGTGGCAATCACGTTCTTTGCCCCAAGGGCCTGCATGATATAGGCGGGCGCGCCGCTGCGGCCGGCCATGAAGGCTTCCCCGTCGACTTCCTTGCTGGAGAACCAGAATACGACCGGGATACGCCGTACCCTTGCCTCGGCAACGGATGCAATCGCCTTGTCCTCACGCTCCTTCAGCCTTGCGATCAATGCCTCGCCGCGGTCCTGAACGTCAAAGATCGCGGCAAGTTCGGCGATCTCCTGATAGATGACCTCGGTTTTCAGCATTTCCTTGCGGACACCATCACCACCCGTCGTATTGTCCTTGGCGGCGCAATCGGCCGGCGCGACATAGGTGTTGATGCCAAGCTTCGAAAACTGATCGTAGGTTCCAACCGAGCCGTTCGGGCCAACATGCCACTCGAACTCGGCAGCAACCAGGTCGGGGCCGGTTCCGACCACCGCCTCGAAGCTTGGATCATTGTCGGCGAGCCGCTTGATCTTGCTGTTTTCCGCATCGAATTGTTTGAGCACCGGGCTGAACCAGACAGCCGTGGCCGTGATGCGATCCGAAAGGCCGAGCGACAGCAGGATTTCAGTCATCGCCTGGCCGATCGATACCACCTTGTCCGGCGCCTTATCGAAGGTGATGGATCGGCCGCAATTGGCAATTGTCAGGGGGTAGGTGGTCGAAGCGGCAAAAGCAGGTGCAGAAATCGCGCAGGTTGCCAATGCCGCGAAGGCAAGGCGCAGAATGAACCGCCGAAGTTTTGGATCGGATGACATGGAAACACTCATAGGGAATTGAGGATGCGTCGGCACGGCGGCCTGATCGCTCCGATGTTGATGGGAAACGCTTAAGGTGGTCACCGGCCATACGGGCGGGCGAGCCGTCCGGCACGACTGGCTTGTTACCTGCAGCGGCTATGGTTTATTGAAAAGAGCGATCCGTTCCGTCTCACGCGGAAGGGGTCTGCGCCGATTAGGGGCGTCAAAAGAAATCATCTCGTCTCCTGTTCCGGGCAACCCCGCCCGTTCAATTGGATCTCTCTTTGACGGCAGGTCTCCTGGCTCGCGGATATGCGCCGGACCATCTGCCTTCCCGTGAGACCGAGCTCACAGTGGCATGGCGCATGGCGCCACGAGGATGGTCGGCAATCCGCTTACAGTTGCGGGGGCAGCCACGGTCTTGGTCCCTTTTGGGTCGTCCGCACCGTGTTCCCTATTAATCCCCTCGGAGTTTACTTCGGGGAACCGTCGCGCTCAGTTATGCCGAGCGCAACCGTCACGTCAAGCCGTAGATACAAGGGTAATCAATGGACGGCGCCTGATCCCCCAACGGCGACGATGCTGAAAGGCAGTCCCTCAACTGGGATGGTCCGAACCTCTTTCATGGTCTCAATATCGATCATCCGCACAACGCTATGGCGAGGATCGGTGATGGCAATCTGATCGCCTGCAACGGCGAGCCGCGGGCGCGGATCGCGCCAGTGACCATCCTTGCTGTAAGGCTCGGTGACGCTTGCCGACATCGTGATCTGACCGCTTAGAATGTCGACAAGATGCAGTTGCCCGTCTTCGGTCAGTACATAGGCATTCTTGACCCGCGTGGGATCGAGCGCGAAATCGACACGGCGGGTCGGCAGGTCGACCAAGCGATACGGTTCGGTGCCGTCTGGGTCGATCAGGGCAATTTTGTCCTCGCCGTAGTTGCCCAGGAAAAATTGCATCGCCTTACTGCCGAGCAAGGTCGTCACTTTTCCCTTCGGCAGCTTGTGGCCATATTCCAGCATTTTAAGTTGCACGGTCTGCTCCTTGCCAGGACGCGCAATCAGGACACCTTCCTCGCAGCCGAAGGCAACGAGCTTTGCCGAGAAGGCTTCCCCGTGCAGCGCCGTGCAGGGTGTGACGTCGCCGACCTGTCTTCCGTTTGCGCTTAGAACACGTAGGCCCAGACGCGGCGGCAGCTCATCCGGTTTGGTTTCCGCGTTGGTATCGGGAACCGAGACCAGCATATTCCGCCCCATGGGCACGGCGACACCATGGTGAGGTGCCGTCGCGTCTATGAGCGTTTCGGATGCTGCGCCGTCCAGAAGACCTTCTTCGGAAACGAGCTTGGCTTTGCCTTCCCGATCGTAGAACAATACCACGTCGTCGCCATGCATGACGGCGTGGACCGGCCGCTTCCCGTCGAGTGTGGCCTGTAGCAGCGAAGGTGCGGATGTTTCCAGATCGCGATGCTCGCCATGGTCGGAAAGCGTCACGCCGGTTTTGATCACCTGGACGGTATTGGCTTCTGATTGGACGGCAAAAACAGTCTGGCCGGAATGACTGGCGGCCAGCGCCGCATAACCCTTTAGCCCAAACTCGCCGATCTCATCACCGGTCTTGACGTCGAATGAACGAACGATGGGTGCCGTGTGGTCGGCGATGAACAGGCGCCATGTCTGCTTTTCCTCTTCAGCGGAGGCCGGGTTCACCAAGAGGCTTGCTGCAAAGGCCCCGGCGATTGTCAATCTGGGTAACATCGGAAATCCCTTTTTGATATGTAATAACATTACAAGCTCTAGCGGAGTTCCAGAAATATGTCCAGGCCGCCGGGCTATGGCTGTCGAAATCGGCACCAGCAGGAGCCGAAGAAAGTCCAGACCCCATAAGCGTGCTCGCGCTGACGGCCCGGTCTGTAAGAGCTGCTGGGCACTTTGACTCTGGCCGCTGCCGCTCCATTGTTCCTTTCATGATCTACTTTACGAGTGACACCCATTTCGCCGACCCACGTGTGCTGCGGATCGATCGCAGGCCGTTCCCCGATATGGCAGAGCACGACGTTGCGCTGATCAGGAACTGGAATGCCATCGTCGGAAAAGACGACGACATCTGGCATCTCGGCGACTTCATGTCGGCGAAAGGGGGCGACTGCGATCAGCTTCTTTCGATTCTGAACGGCCGCAAGCACTTGATTATTGGCAACTGTGATCCCGAGACGACCACGAAGGCTGAGAACTGGACCAGCGTTCAGCATTATGCCGAGCTCGTTACAGACGAGCACCTTCTCGTGCTATGTCATTTTCCGTTCCGGACTTGGCACAAGATGGGCAAAAACTCGATCAACCTTCATGGGCATTCGCATGGCCGGCTGAAGCCGATGCCCCGGCAATATGATGTCGGCGTCGATGCGCGGGCTCTCCGTCCGGTCACACTTGCGCAGCTGCTGTCTTTGCCGTGACAAGTTGCGGTCTCGATCATGGCGTCGATGGCGACTGATAATGCCGAAGGCGCTGCGTTCCCCATCCCTGTTGCGACCGCGTGACACGGATTGCGTTTGGACAGAACAAATGGTCGTAGCGAATAAATGTCCTGCCCGGCCCTGGTCGAACGAAAGAGCAACCTCCAGCGCCGACGCGGGGCATGCTGGAAGGCCGCGGGAATGGCGGCCCTCCAGGCAATCAGAAATAATGACTCATGCAGCCTTCGTTGCCTTCACATTTGCCGAAGTTTGCGCAAGCTGGGTGAGCTTCTTGTCGGTGGCTTCCTCTTCCGCGAGGCTTGCCTGAAGGAGAGGGATCGCGTCCTTCAGACCCAGCTGCTTGGCCCAGGCGATCAGCGTGCCGTAGCGGGCGATTTCATAATGTTCGACGGCCTGGGCCGCAGAGATCAGGCCCGCGTCGAGTGCGGCAGAGCCTTTGAACTCTTCGATGATCTCTTCGCTTTCGGCGATGATGCCCTGAATCGCCTCGCAGGTCTTGCCACGAGCGGGCTTGCCGATGATCTCGAACACCTGCACGAGCCGCTCGATCTGACTTTCGGTTTCGTCACGGTGTTTCAGGAAACCCGCTTTGCCTTCCTCCGATTGCGCCGCGCGCGCCATCTTCGGCAAGGCTTTGAGGATTTGCTTCTCGGCGAAGTAAATGTCCTTCAGTGTGTCGACGAACAGGTCGTTTAGCGTCTTTGCAGCCATTCTGCTCTCCTATGGCAGGGGTAAGTGACCAACCTGAACGCGACGCAGCGCGGGATGTTCCGAGCAACTGATAACAAGCCCATGGCGCACCGACATGCGAAACGTAAAACCTCTGCGAGACGACCCGACTGCCCGTCGTCTTCGGAACGATTGTCCAAAGGCATCACGTTTCACGCGGAACCAGCGCTCCCGGAAAGTGTTTCACTGACAACCCATGGAGAGCTCAGATGAAATACTTTTACAGGGTCGTCGGCGCGAAAGGGGAATTGGCAGAGACGAGCCGCGAGTTTGACGGGGTGCAGGCTGCAAAGGCCGAAGCCCGCCACGCTCTTACCGAGACTGCCGCCGGCGGATTGCCCGAAACCCCCGTCCACATGTTGTCCGTCGAGCTGTTCGACGAAAACCGCCTGCCAATCACTGAGCTGCGATTGATCCTAGAGGAAATTAGCAAGGAGTGACGCCGCTGAGCGAGCATATGCACAGTCTTGGCGAATGGCGTCACTTGTGCGTGGACATGCAGAGCCTGTTCTTCGAGGCGACGCCATGGCACGTCGAATGGATGAAACGCACCTTGCCGCTGGTTGAGGAGGTCGCAGGCCATCACGCCGAGCGGACGGTCTTCACCCGTTTTATTCCACCGGAAAACGCAGCCGACATGCCGGGCACATGGCAACACTATTATGAGAAATGGTGGATGATGACGCGCAAGCAGCTGCCGTCGGGTCTGATAGAACTTGTCCCTTCGCTTGCCCGCCTTGTGCCGCCTGCTCGGGTCTTCGACAAGGCCACTTACTCACCTTGGATCAGTGGTCGGCTCCATGCGACGCTTGCCGAAGAGGGCGTGTCGACCCTTGTCATCAGCGGTGGCGAGACGGACGTCTGCGTATTGGCTGCGGTTCTGGGTGCAATCGATCTCGGCTACCGGGTCATTTTATTGACGGACGCTGTCTGTAGCGGTGCAGATGAATCGCATGAGGCGTCGTTGGAACTCCTGGGCGAGCGATTTTCAGTACAGCTTGAGCTGACGGAAACCGATCGATTTCTGCAGTGCATCTAGTCGACACTCCTCGCGCCCAGGCCGTCCATGCACAGGAACACGCAAAGGCTGACGTCGATGCCACGGCTTCTCGTCAGAGGGTTTCGTCGTTCTTTCGCAGAGTGGCGCATCATTTCCGTATAATGCATTGCCATGCTACCGCACCTTCTTCGACGGTGGGAGCTTAGGGGGTAGACTTGGCTTTTTCACCTCGTCGGTCGTGCTGGCGCGGTCAGATTTCTTCCCGCCGTTGGGTCGTTTCGCGAAGTTGTGCGTTTACCATCGTAGAAACAGAGCCTGCCAGGAGAGAATGATGACCAAGACCTTTGACCTGTCCAACTTGTCCGACGAGGAACTGGCCTCCCTCATAAACGAGGCAACAACCCTGCGAGACACTAGACGTGCCAGCCGTGAAGGTGAGCGTCCAGTAGGTTCGGATGGTTCGATCGGGCAAGATGTGAGGGCCCCGGATCATGGCGTTATCCCCACGCCCACGCCGCGGGAAGTCAAGGATGAAGGTCGGGCACATGGCGTACCCAAATAGTGGCGCCGGGAGCCGGTTATTGCGCGCCACCCACGTCCACGATGCTCGATTTGTATTGCTTGCGCATCGCATCGGCTGACTGGCGAACGATTTCAGAAACCTTCAAGAACTGTTGGGCTAAGGGGCTCGTCTTGCGCCAGATCATGCCAATCGTTCGTGAGGGTTGAACGCTTTGAAAGTGAGCGACAGAGACTGACGCCGAGCGCGTCTCGACTCCCACGGCCATTTCGGGGATCAAAGTGACGCCAATACCGGCGCTGACCATTTGGACCAGCGTCGACAAAGAGCTGCCGTCCAGCAGCTCTCGCGGCAGCGCTGAATGAATGTTGCAGAATGACAAAGCCTGATCGCGAAAACAGTGCCCTTCTTCCAGTAGAAGCAGTCTCATTTCACGCAGGGCCTCGCGGTTGGGTACAGGCTTACCTTCATCCTCGCTTGGACGGACCAGAACGAAATTCTCCGAAAACAACGCAACCTCGGTCAACGAAGGTTCGGATACCGGCAACGCGACAATTGCAGTGTCGAGCCTGCCTTCCGCCAGTTCATGAACCAGCTTGGAGGTCAACGTCTCGCGCACATGGATCTCAAGCCCGTCATTTATGCGGGTGAGGTTGCCGATGATCGTAGGCAGCAGGTAGGGCGCGACCGTCGGGATCACGCCAATCCGCAGCCGCCCCACCAGCCGGTCCTGCGAAGCGCGTGCTAGGTCTGCCAGTTCATCAACAGAACGCAGGATGTCGCGCACGCGAAGCGCAAAGGCTTCGCCGAAGCTGGTCAGGCGGACTTGACGCGCGCCTCTTTCGAAGAGCTCCGTCCCCAGCGTTTCTTCCAGTTCCTTGATCTGCATGGACAAGGCCGGCTGGGAAATCGCACAGACATCTGCCGCGCGTCCAAAATGGCCCTGTCGGGCCAGCGCCTCGAAATAGCGAAGCTGCTTGAGTGTCACATTTGTCATAACCTCACCTTATCGCTGCGATCAGAAAATCCAACTTAAATTAATGAAGCAGCTTGGATATAGTGCGAAAAGCAGAGGAGATGCGGCCGCTGTCCGACCCGGTTTGTGATCGACGGCGGTCTGCAGCGTGTTGATGTCCAAATATCCGCAACGCCTAACGCCGTAAGCTCTTTTCCTGCAGGCCGTCTTCCGCTGGGTCACCCAGTACAAGTAATCGCAAGGGATAAAAACATGGATTCAAAAGTCGAGACCGCGGGCAAGTGTCCGGTTGCCCATACACATACGGCCCATGGCGGGCGGTCGAACCGGGACTGGTGGCCGAACCAGTTGAATCTCAAAATTCTTCATCAGAATTCCTCGCTGTCCGACCCTATGGGCAAAGGATTCAACTATGCCGAGGAGTTCAAGAAGCTCGATCTGGAAGCTCTGAAGAAGGATCTCTTCGCGCTGATGACTGATTCGCAGGACTGGTGGCCGGCGGACTTCGGTCACTATGGCCCGCTTTTCATACGCATGGCATGGCATAGCGCGGGCACCTACCGTACCGGCGACGGGCGCGGCGGCGCGGGAGCCGGTCAGCAGCGATTTGCACCGCTCAACAGCTGGCCGGACAATGTCAACCTCGACAAGGCGCGCCGGCTGCTATGGCCGATCAAGCAGAAATACGGCAACAAGATCTCCTGGGCCGACCTCATGATCCTCACGGGCAACGTTGCGCTGGAGTCGATGGGCTTCAAAACGTTCGGCTTTGCCGGCGGTCGCGCGGATGTATGGGAGCCCGAGGAGGACGTCTACTGGGGCGCCGAGGACACCTGGCTTGCCGACAAGCGCTACTCTGGCGAACGAGACCTCGAGAACCCTCTCGCCGCCGTACAAATGGGCCTCATCTACGTCAATCCGGAAGGACCGAACGGCAATCCCGATCCGCTTGCCGCCGCCAGGGACATTCGTGAGACCTTCGCGCGCATGGCCATGAATGATGAGGAGACCGTTGCGCTCATTGCAGGCGGACATACCTTCGGCAAGACGCACGGCGCAGGCGACGCCTCACATGTCGGCGTAGAGCCCGAGGGGGCTGGCATCGAGGAGCAGGGCCTCGGCTGGACAAGCAGCTTCGGAACGGGCAAGGGCGGTGACACCATCGGCAGCGGTCTCGAAGTCATCTGGACCACGACACCGACGAAGTGGAGCAACAACTTCTTCTGGAACCTGTTCGGTTACGAATGGGAACTGACGAAGAGCCCGGCCGGTGCGCATCAGTGGACGCCGAAGCACGGTGCCGGTGCTGCTACCGTACCGGACGCGCACGACAAGTCCAAGCGTCACGCGCCGTCCATGCTGACCACGGACCTTGCCTTGCGCTTCGACCCTGCCTACGAAAAGATTTCGAGGCGCTTCTTCGAAAATCCGGATCAGTTCGCCGATGCATTTGCCCGTGCGTGGTTCAAGCTGACCCACCGCGACATGGGCCCGCGGCCACGCTATCTCGGCCCGGAGGTTCCGGCAGAAGAATTGATCTGGCAAGATCCGGTTCCCGGCGTTGATCACGTCCTGATCGATACGCAGGATATCGCCGATCTCAAGGACAAGATCCTCGCATCGGGACTGCCCATCTCCCAGCTTGTCTCGACCGCCTGGGCCTCGGCGTCGACCTTCCGCGGCTCCGACAAGCGCGGCGGCGCGAATGGCGCGCGCATCCGTCTTGCGCCTCAAAAGGACTGGGAGGTCAATCAGCCGGCCCAGCTGGCAACCGTGCTCGACACCCTTGAAGGCATCCAGAAGGCGTTCAACGATGCCCAGCCTGGCGGCAAGAAGGTGTCGCTTGCAGATCTCATCGTGCTCGGCGGCGCAGCGGCCGTCGAGAAGGCTGCGGCGAACGGCGGTCATCACATCGAGGTTCCGTTCACACCCGGCCGCACCGACGCGACGCAGGAGCAGACCGATGTGGCCTCCTTTGCCGTTCTCGAACCGATCGCCGATGGGTTCCGCAACTATCAGAAGGGCGAATATTCCATTTCGCCCGAGGAGTTGCTGATCGACAAGGCGCAATTGCTGACGCTGACCGCGCCGGAAATGACGGTTCTTGTCGGCGGCCTGCGTGTGTTGAACGCCAATGCGGGACAGTCCCAGAATGGCGTGTTCACCAAGCGCCCTGAAGCGCTCACCAACGACTTCTTCATCAACCTGCTCGACATGGGCACGGTTTGGAAGGCGGCTCCAGGATCAAAGTATGTGTTTGAGGGACGCGACCGCAATACGGATGAGCTGAGGTGGACCGGTACCCGTATCGACCTCGTCTTCGGCTCGAATTCTCAGCTTAGGGCGCTTGCCGAGGTTTACGGTCAGAGCGACACGCAAGGGAAGTTCGTGCACGATTTCGTCGCGGCCTGGACGAAGGTGATGGACGCCGATCGCTTCGATCTCCTCGCTTGAGATGAAACGCGCTCGGGCGCGGCTGAAGTCCAGCCACGCCCGAGCGCTAAACAGGGGCAAATTGCCTCCGTGCAAATCTGCGCGCAGGCGTGCACCAGTACAGACGCGGACCTCGTGCACGCCTTTGCTGTCGCAGTCGGCCGTTATTGCCGCATGAACGCCTGCATCTCCTCGGGTGTGACCTTTCCGTCCTTGTTTGCATCGACCTTGTCGAAGATCCGCTCGTGGATCGCGGTTACCTCCTCAAGGAAAGCGCGCCATCTCCATCTGCGTCAGCGATGGCGAGCATGATCTTCATCATATGACCACGCATGGGCCCCAACGGCATTCCCACCCATCATGCCGGACGGCATCATGTCTCGACCCATCATCCCGCGAGGCATCTTCCCCGGTCCTCCCGGCTGGATCGCCTCGTCCTGACCCGCCGAAAGTTGAGATATCACTGCTGCTCGAGCGGCCGGGCGGACCGGCCGGTGAGCGTTTGAATGTTGATCGCATAGTAGATCGGGCTGGTTTCAGCTTCCGAGCGCATCGCCTCCGGCTTCAGGGCACCAATTTCCCACCAGTCATTATGCTTTTGCAGAAGTGACCAAGCATGCATCCGCTGGGCGTGCCATGGCTCGATGTCGGGCAGTTCCTGGAACTTGCCCGTGGCGATGACGCAGTTCCAACCCTTGTCTCCGCCCTGTTCCTCGGCTTCAAGGCAGACGTTTGGATTGTCCCGCATCCATTCGATCTTCCTGCCCGCCAACGAGAAGCTGTAAATGGTGTTCGCTTCGTAGGCGAAATAGATCGGGACAATGTAGGGACTGGCCTCCCTGCAGCATCCAAGCCGGCCGAAATGTGCTCGCTGCAGCAGCTCAACGCATTCCTTGTTGCTCATTTCATGGATTTCAAACACGCAAACACCTCCCTGTGATCTGAAATAGCGTTCTGCGCCCAGATTGGTAGCGAGCATACCTGCAGGGAAGGTCATCCGGCTTGATGTCGGTCTTGCGCTCGCTTTTACATCCCTCTGCACCTTTCGGAATCTTGATCGTCAGGACGCTGTTGTCGGCATGTAGTGTTTCGAGCGACATTCCTTTCTCCTTTGCAGGCAGCTGCAATGATTGCCCGGTGACAGGAGCTTAGGACAATGGCGGAGTGAAACTATGATATTCGTCAAACTGCAACGGCGGAGTTTCAAACTCCGCACAGTCGGATCTTGTAGAGTAGGACATATTCGCTCCTGCCTCCCAAGGAAGCTCTTGTCATGCCGAAACGTAGCGCAGGCCTTTTGATATTCCGGCAGACCGCCGGATATCTGGAAGTGTTTCTGGTCCATCCCGGTGGGCCGTTCTGGGCGCAGAAGGACGAAGGCGCCTGGTCGATCCCGAAGGGCCTTATGGAGCAAGGTGAGGATGCGCTGGAGGCGGCAAAACGGGAGGTGTTTGAGGAGGTTGGGTCGAAAATCGAAGGCAACTTCATCTGGCTCGGCGAATACCGGCAGCCCGGAGGTAAAGTCGTGCTGGTATGGTCAATAGAGGCCGATATCGACGCCGAAGCAATTGTCAGCAACACATTCCAGATCGAATGGCCTCCGAGATCAGGGAAAATGAGGGCATTTCCAGAGGTCGATCGAGCCGGATGGTTCCGTCTTGACGAAGCCGAACACAAGATATTGAAAGGTCAGCAACAGGTGCTTCTCGCTTTTGCAACACGCCTGCAACCCTAGCTGGGCGCCTTTCCAACGGCTCGAGCAAGCAGCAACAAGGCGATCATTGCGCGTGAGCATTTGACGAACCGCACAACCGGACCCTTCGCTCGCACTTCGCCAGGATTTCAGACAGCTTCCTTCACTTTTATTGCGTCCGGATTGTAGACCTGCCCGAAACGGTTGTTCAGGAGAGTTGTAAGATCGACTTCCTCTTGGCGGACGAAGCCCTTGCCGGGCAACTTACCATGCGACAAAAGGTCGAGAACGGTGGCAATGCCGGCTGCGGTGGTGATCTGGATGGCACTCATCTTCTTCCCTCCAACAGTCCCAGCATAGACCTTGTTGGCATAAGTCTCCTGCATGTAGCGGCCTTCGCGCCAGCCGCAGACAGTGACGAATATAACCACGACGTCTTGCATGGTGGCCGGCAGGGCGTTTTCGAACAGATCCTTCAGCACGTCGCGCCGGTTCTTTAGATTGAGGTCGTTGAGCAACGCCTTGATGATCGCCTGATGCCCGGGATATCGAATCGTGCGGTAATTCATCGTGCGTACCTTCCCTTCCAGCGTCTTGGCGAGGGTTCCCAAACCTCCGGAGGTGTTGAAGGCTTCATAGGTTACACCGTCGAGCGAAAACTCCTCCCGCTCCTCCAGGGCCGGCACGGTCACCAGCTTTCCTTCGACGATCGCCTCGCAAGGCTCGATATATTCATTGATCAGGCCATCCGTGCTCCAAGTCAGATTGTAGTTCAGCGCATTGGAAGGATATTGCGGAAGGGCACCCACCCGCATGCGAACACTGTCCAGACTGTCGAAGCGCTTTGCCAGATCGTTGGCAACGATGGAGATGAAGCCTGGCGCCAAACCGCATTGTGGGATGAAAGCCGTCCGTGCGCCTTTGGCCAACGCCTCCACCTTTTTAGTCGTTGCCACGTCCTCCGTCAGATCGAGATAATGCACGCCGGCTTCGAGGGCAGCCTCAGCCACCAATCCCGTAAGATCAAAGGGTGCAGCGGAAAGAACGGCGAATTTTCCCGTAAGAACAGTGACAAGACTTTCGCGGTCTGAAACGTCGAGGACGACTGTGCAAATCCCGAGGTGACGATCGATATTTGAAAACTGCGTCTCGCTACGGTCAGCCACCGAAACGCGGTAATCGCCTGTCGCTGCAAGCATTGCGGCGACCGCACCACCTATCTTGCCTGCCCCAATGATCACGATTTCCTTCATAGACGTCCCCTGGTCGTGTGCCTTCGATGGACGTAGATGATGTCAACGCAAGGTCGAATCAAAGCTATGAAACGAGCGTTTCGCTGTATAATATTATGCAAAATGACGACTTGGTTGAGCGAAATGTAGGTTGAACGATGCAAATCACAGCGAAGGATCGCGACCTGCTGGCGTTGCTGGCGGAGAATGCCCGCCTGCCGGTGGCGACGCTTGCCAAGCGGCTGTCGCTGTCTCGGACGACGGTCCAAGCACGGCTTGAGCGACTGGAGCGGGAAGGTGTGATCGCAGGCTATGGCTTGAGGTTGTCGGAGCGCTACACGGCCGGTCTGGTCCGGGCGCATGTTCTGATCACCATCGCTCCTAAAGCGCTTTCGCAGGTCACCTCGTCCCTTGATAAGATCCAGGAGGTGACGACGCTTCATTCAGTAAGTGGTTCGTTTGACCTGATCGCAATCATTACAGCGCCATCGATCGCCGAACTCGACCAGTTGATCGACCAGATCGGAACGATTGACGGCGTTGAACGAACGCTCTCCTCCATTATTCTCTCGACCCGCATCGCACGATGAAAGTGTCGGAGCGTCGTCTTTACTCGACAGTGCCCGGAAGATATCGAAAGTGAGGACGTCTTCGCCGCTGTGCGCAAAAGTCCTCCCGGACCGAGCTTCACGAGGAGGCCGCCGCGCCATTGGATTAGGCGCCTATCGGCTACTGATCGTCACACGCTGACTTCCGCAAATGAGGCCCATTGCGGAAATAGAAGGTTGGATCACTGAAAGACGGCTTCACGCCTCGTGTCAGGCGTTAAGACACCCGGTTTCTCTGCCGGTCGACTACGAAAGCGATAATGCCGTCTGTGAGCCGTTCAGGCGGCTAGCGTTCCCGCAATAATCGAGTACTTTCCATCCCATTCTCAATACTTTCAGGGCGTCAGGTGAGTTGAGCGAGGATATCGTCGACGACACTTGGGACGGTACCCGTCGTGTCGATATTGATGCCGATGGGAAGATATTCCCGGGTATGATGGTAGCGGAGCACCAGCGTCCGCTCGGCCGGCTCGAAGCCCGGCTCATTTGGCCGCCCATCCAATCGTCGGTTCAAGGTCTCAACGTCTATATCGAACACGAAAACCTTGTCGAAAAGGTCCAGGAATTTGTGGAAATTGCGCGAGCCGCCACAGAAGAAGGTGGCAGGATGGGTGGTGTCGGCAGCAATAGCGCGGACCTTGTCGACACGCCAGATCCAGTGGGCGTATCCCCAAACAATGCGGTCCGCGCCTTCGGGTGGTCCTGCGAGTGCCTGGCCTGTCTCGGGGTCGCCGACATAGGCCAAGACCCGGTCACCATGGACGACATGGTAGCCCCGCCGCTCCAGTTCGGTAGCGACAGACGTTTTCCCAGTGCCGGAACCGCCTTCGATCAGATAGTTCTTGATTCCCATAGGCGCCGCTTATCATGGCCTTCGATCTGGTGAGAAGACACTCTACCTGGGAACGCTTCGCCAACGAAATGACGGCCCCTCTCACTGCTCACATACGGTTTCCAAGCGGCCAACCTTTGGCCGAAGGAGAACTCAAATGGGTATTGCACAATACGATCCAACTGCACTGGCCGTCCCGCATGGAACGCCGGCCGGAAGGTCGGCGTCAAAAAGCCGCTGAACCAGCGCCAGATTTGGGCAATACGCTTCTTACGGGAGGGGCGCATGAGAGATCGCGCTGTTTGATCTCGCAATCGACAGCAAACTTCGCGGCTGTGATCTCGTTAAAATCAAAATCGGCACTCTCGTCACAGGTATAGAAATTCGAACCCGTGCCATGGTCGTCCAGCAAAAGACCGGTCGTCCGGTGCAGTTCGAGATCACGACTGACGTCAGGGCAAGTCTGCTCTCATGGCTTGAACGCAGAGGTGGAACAGTTGACGACTACGCCTTTCCTAGTCGAGTCGACTGTGCCGATCATCTGAGCACTCGCCAGTATGCCCGATTGGTGGATGAGTGGGTAACAGCAATCGGACTACGTCGCGAAGACTACGGCACGCATTCGCTTCGGCGCACCAAGGCCGCGATGATCTACAAAGCGACAGGCAATCTTCGCGTGATCCAGATCCTCTTGGGTCATACCAAGATCGAGAACACGGTCAGGTACCTGGGGGTGGACATTGAGGATGCTCTGGAACTAGCGGAGCATACCGAGATTTGACATAGTGCGGCCCCGCATCCAGCGGGGGCTATTCGACCGAGCGGCTATGCGCCCTCACATCGGCCGTAAAGCCCGCCGCAGCGTCTTCCGGAATGCAGACGTCGATCAAGCTACGTTTTTGACGGCATCAATGCGCCAACACAAGTGATGGCGCAGTCAAAGTGCAAGGGAGCGTGAGTCATCGTCTCTGGATTGCATCATTATTCGACAATAGCGCTCGGCCAATTGCAAGAGACTGGGACGTCAGCCATCGTGAATGGATCAAAACCTTGCTGCGGAGCTTCTAAATGTCTGAAACGCGTTCGCCACGTCTCGCGGTGCTCATAGATGCTGATAACGCGTCCGCGAAAATTGTCGACGGTCTGTTCGAGGAAATTGCCAAAATTGGCGAAGCGAGCGTGCGACGCATCTATGGCGACTTCGCCAGTACTCGCTCAAAGGCTTGGATCGACGTTCTCGCTCGGCACGCGATAATTCCGCAACAACAATTTGCCTACACGACGGGTAAGAACGCCTCCGATATAACGCTCGTCATCGACGCGATGGACCTCCTGCACAGTGAAAGATTTGACGGCTTCTGCTTGGTCTCTTCCGATAGCGACTTCACTCGCTTAGCATCACGCATCCGGGAGCAAGGCATCGACGTTTTCGGATTCGGCGAACAGAAGACACCGGAGAGCTTCCGACAAGCCTGTCGCCGATTCATCTACACCGAAAACTTAGCTCCGCCTGTCGCGACAAACGAAGCAGATGCAGTACAGGCAGCGCGCTCACTAGAGCCGCCGAGCGCTGCCACACCGATAATAAAGAGGGTGATTGCGCAGATGGAGACCGAGGATGGATGGGTGCCGCTAGGCGCAGTTGGGACTCAACTTGCGAACCTGGCATCTGACTTCGATCCAAGGACCTTCGGTTTCAAGAAATTGAGCGATCTGGTGAAAAAGACGAATTCGTTCGAGGTGGATCATGCTGAAGGACGTCCCGTTCGTATTCGTCTCAAGCCTCCGGCCAAGAAACCTTTGAAATCGACCACCTAACCCGTAGCAGATGATTGCGAGAGGGCTGAAAAGCGCCGCCATAATGGTCATCGAGCCACCCGTCGCTGTTGCTGCAAAGCGGACATGACGCAGTGACAACGCGGGTCGCAGTTGCGCCAAAAGCCGCCATTCCGCCCCATGCGGTGATTAGATCACGAATTCCTCCTCGTACGTCTGTGGCTCGGGAACGACCGTAACCTCCACCGGAACGATCCAATTGGCCGCGTAGCTCTCGCAGTCGGAACGCTGGAGGTCGGGCTGCACGCACCCCGCCCCATCGATCGCGCGACATCGCAGTATATATCGCCCCAATTCTTCAGGGGTCCACATGTACTCCCACAAGCGCCATGCAAAGGGACGTTCTGTTTCGAGGAGCCTTCCCTCACGCCAGCCCCTGCCATCTCCGGTGCAGACCTGCACCTGCCGGATAGCAGCCTCTCCGCTCCAGGCGGCTCCGAAAATCCGGTACGGTTGGCCGGCGATGAGATGCGCCCCCTGTACGGGACGCGCGATCTGCGCTTTGACCTCCATCTCCGCAAGGGGGACCAGCCTGGGTTCCCCGAGGCTGCGCTCCCAACGGAAATAGTCGCGCGCCTGCCAGTAGCCAAGGAACGGTTGCTCCACAACCGTGATATGCGTGATCCACTTGACCCAAGCCATGCCGAACCAGCCACCCACGACCGCGCGTAGCGGGTAGCCGTGATCGCGCGTCAACGGCTCCTCGTTCATCGAATAGGCAAGGATCGTGCTGTCAGCGATGGCCTTCTCAAGCGGTAAACTGCGCGCAAAAGCGATGGGGCCGGGAGAAGCCGTTTTCTTGTTCGTGTCGACGACGCCGCTGTCGGCGCCTGCGAGCAGAACCTCACGTGCGGTTCGGTTAACGCCCGCCATTTCCAAAATCTCGCGCAGAAGAACACCTGTCCACGCGGCATTGCCGACGGCTCCGTTCTGCCACTGCAACCCCTCCTTCGGCGGCACATAGTAGACGCGCCCGTTCCCTGCACACTCGACGACGGCGCTGAAAGTCGTGCTCCGCATCGCCTTGATGCTGTCGAGGTCAAGTTCGATCGGCCGCTCCACCGCCCCGCCAACGCGCAATCGCCAGTCTCGCGCATCGAGGTCCGGCGACGGGAAATGGTTTCGCACGAAGAACAGCTCGGTTGGGATCAGCCAATCGGAGAGCGACGCAAACGGAAACTCGATGTTCTGTGGGGATTTCTGTCGAACTATTAGACTGGGTTGCTGTGGTATCGGCATCGTCCTCGTCTCCCCTTTCAAGAGCACAACGTCGGCTCTCGGTCGCGCGAAGTCCGGTACGATCACACCGCCCCTCGCAGTGCGTCTGTCGCATTCCGCCTTCGGGCCGCATTCTAGCACATACCGCACGTTCCTCGGATCGACCTCGAACGGCAGCAAAGGGGCCGACTGCGGTCTTGACCGCTTTGCGCCTTCATTTCAGTCGTAGAACCCAGCCAAGCGGCGGCTTGAAAGCGGACAACGCATTCTGGCGAGGCGATGTTTGCGTCAAAAGCGGATTTTACGTTGAACGTGATTGCATCTCCGATGCCTGCGCCTGTTTTTGGCCCTGTGTCCAGCGGGTCACTCGGTCGCAAGCACTGTCTTTCCAGATGCAAATTGGCGATCATAGAAAATCCGAACCGACAGAACGACGCCGGCGATCAGGACAACCACCCCGGCGACTTCGATCGGCGTTGGCCAGCGCGCATGCACGACAAGTCCGCCGATCACGCCGAAGGCAGTCTCTGAGACGATCAATTGCGCGGCCAAGGCAACCGGCAGGCTGCGTGAGGCAATATTCCAGGTCCAGACGCCGCCCACGGTGGCCAGTAGCGCGAGAGTTGTGCCCCAGACATAGAGGTTGCCGGCAGCGCTCCAACCGAATCCCAATGTAGGAAGACGGAAGAGGTCCATCGCGGCACCGATGGGATAGAAGGCCAGCATCAAGACGCCGCCGCCAACCAGTATCAGCGCCGACCACACGCCGGAGGGCATGTCCGGCCGTGCAGCGAGTGCTGCCTGATTGGAAAGCGCGAACCAGACCCAAAGGCCCACGGCAGCAAGCGCCAGCGGCACGCCAATCCACAATGATTGCACATTGTCTAGTCCTTCGGCCGTGAATGCCGTGCCATTGACGAGAACAAGGCCGACCAGCACCAGTGCTAGAGGCACCACGAGGGAGCGCCATGGCAATGATGCCTGACGCTGATTGCCAATGACCATCAATACGATTGGTACCAGCCCGAGAAAGGCCGGAGCGATGACTGGGCCTGCAAAGAGGGCCGCTCCCGTCACTGTCAGGAAGTAGCCGACATAGCCGACGAAGGCGAGCCAGATGGCTTGCAGGCAGTTTCGAAGCGTGAGGTGGCGCATGACACCCTTCTCGGAAAACAGAATGTAAAGCCCGACGAGTGCCGAGACGACGTGACGGATGAGGGCAAAATCAAAGGTGGAATAGTCACCGATGATGAAGGGCACGACGAAGTTGAGCGAAAAGGCAAAGGCCGCGCAGAGAGCGGCCGACACGCCAACATAGAAAAGTCTGTCCATAATGTTCACCCCTTTGAAGTTGCGTCACCGAGCCCTGGTCTCCGCGACACCGAGTGTGCCGTTTGGCAATCAAGCGAAATGCTGGATCGGATGAGGAAAATTTACCGGCCACGCGCTCTGGTCGGTAGCCGGCGAAAATGAGAACCAGCCTCTCGATACCCATCACCCGGATCGTGAAACGGTGCTGCTGCATCGCGGGAGCCGGCACGCGCCTCCCACTTTGACCGGGGCGGGCGACTGGTTGCCTCTACCGGCTGCCGCAACTCCGCCGCCCGCAAGCCTATGGCAGCCGACTTCGCCGGGGAATTTGCCTTTTGGTGCCTCTGAGCGAAGGCGGAGTTCGGCCCGAAGCGGACTTTTTTGTTGTCGAAGGAGATGGCGGCTTTGCGCCATCATGTCGGATATTCAGGGTTGCTATGGAGTTTCCCAGAAGCTGCCGCTCGCCAAAATCAGATAGGATGTCCGATTTGGGGTGGGCAGCGGGTAGTCCGGTAGTCCAAAAACGGTCACCGTGCATCAATTTTAGAGAGCGGCGCTCGAAAGGTTCCGCCGCCCAGGAAATCGCGAAGCGGAATTACAAATTCAGAGCAGTGAGGTACAGCTAGATCTTTGTACTTCCCGATCTACAAAGGATATCCTTGCTCTGCAAGTGAACCGGCGGCGCATAGCGGGATGGAAAGCTTCGGCTTCGAATTTCCATCGGCCGCAGGTGAGCGAAACGGCGGCACTGAGCATCGACTGGCTTGGCTTGAACTGCTGATATGGGCAATTCCTTTCTCTCTCGATGGACAGGAACGGATGAGATCGGGCGTTTTCGATCTCTGGATCGACAGCAAGCTATAAGCCTGCGATCTGGACAAAGATAAAGATCAGCACTGTCGTAACAGGTCAGGAGGTGCGGACACGCGCCATGGTCGTCCAGCAGAAAACAGGACGCCCAGTCCAGTTCGAGATAACGGTCGACGTCAGGGTCAATTTACTTGCGTGGCTTAGCCGCGCCGCGCTGTTTCCTGTGGGGGCTTATCGACGAAAGGTTACAGAGACTTATTTCTTCTGCTACCTCTGATTTACATACGGGTTGGGGAACGCGTTTTATGGATGACGTGCATTTTTCGGTTAATACACGACTGACAAGACTTCTGGGTGAAACCTATCGATCGAGCGAAGCAGCCCTAAAGGAACTGGTCGACAACGCATGGGACGCTGACGCCAAAAATGTCTGGATCACATTGCCGACGCCTATGTCGTCTGATCCGATTATCGTCCGCGACGACGGTTCGGGAATGACATCTCTGGAAATGAGGAACGAATACCTGAACATCGCTAGCGATAAGCGAGCACGTACAGGCGAACGGACCCCTCTACTCAAGCGGAAGGTCAAGGGTCGCAAGGGCATCGGTAAGTTCGCTGGCCTGTCATTGGCAAGCCGGATGGATGTTTCAGCGGTCGCCCGAGGTCGGAAATGCAGCCTGACGATCGACAAGCTCGTCCTGGCCGAGAATGAGAATGACCTGGAAGCTGTGCCTCTACCATTCATCGAGGAAGATGCAGGCGAAGCTCATGCAGGCACGAAAATCATCCTGTCCGGTCTTGATAGCCGATTGAATTTCCCTACGCCCGATCGTTTTCGAGAAGTCCTCGTGCACGAATACGGCCGGGAGGATGCCTTCAAGGTATTCGTAAATGAGGCGCAGTTGTCGGTCGACGATGTTCCGGGCGTATTAAGGGAAGTCGAGAAGACCCTTACAGAGAGCGGCTCAGTTCGCTTGAAGTTTACGATTGCAGACGGCAAGAAAGCACCAAAATCACCGGGTATAGTGTTGAAGGTGGACGGGAAGGTCGTCGGGAAGCCGATGATGTTCGGCCTAGATGATGACGAGGAAATTCCCTTCAAGCTGTCGAAACGAGTCTACGGAGAGGTGGAGCTCGAGGGTAACGACCATTTCGTAACTGCCGATTGGGGCGGGGTGGTCGAGAACAGCAAGGCGTTCCAAGAAATCCAATCCTATGTGAAATCGATCGTCAAAGAAGGGCTTAGGGAGAGCCACTCTCGCGATATGAGCCTTCAGCTAGCTCGATTGAAGAAGCAGTTGGACGCTAGGCTGAAAGACCTCCCAGAACACCGCCGACGCTACGCTGAGGAAGCCCTCCACCGGATCCTGCAGCGATTCTATCGGGAAAGCGAAGACCGCATTGCGACGATCGCAGAGGTCGCGCTCGACGCCATGGAGCATGACGCCTACTGGGCCGTACTCGAGCGGATAAATGCCACCGACCGCACAGATGTCAGTTCCTTTGCAGCGGCGCTTGAAGATTTTGGTATGGTTGAGCTCTCTGGGATCGCTGCTCAAGCGACCAGACGAATGAGATTTCTGGACTACCTTGAGGAGCTTATCGACAACGAAGCGACCCTCGAAAAGGACGTCCATAAGGCCTTCGAGACGAATTTGTGGCTTCTTGGCCGCCAATACGCTCTGATGTCATCGAACATCACACTGAAACGGGTCATCGCGAACTATAGTGATAAGAAATTTACGGGCGAGCGGGCCTCGAAACGGCCTGATCTTCTGTTGTCGCAGGATCTAGCTGACAGCTATCTGCTGATTGAGTTCAAACGCCCCAACCATCCGATTTCTCGGGAAGACATTGCTCAAGCCGAGCAATATCGTGATGACTTGTCAGGGACCATCACCTCAAGCAGCCCGTTGAGGATCTTGATGATCGGTAAGGGCTCGGCAGCCTCTATGGACAAGAGATATGGGACGGACATGACGACCGTCAGTTCCTACGCAAGCGTGCTCTCGTCCGCTCGCACGGAACTCGACTGGCTGATTTCATCGCTAACCCGTCCGTAGATCGCCCGTTCGTTGAAGGCTCGGACGGTCAATATGTTAGTAAACCTTATTGCAGTATGGACGAGCTGTTGATCGACAGGGGCCAGCGCACGCCGCTGCTGTTGGCATCGTGTCAGCATACCCATCACCTATTGCCCAAAGCTGCCATTCCGCTCCCGGTCCCCTAAACCTAAAACTGCGCGCTTCCTACGGCCAATGGTGGCCAAAGGAGAACTGAAATGGGTATCGCACAATATGATCCTGCCGCACTGGGCCGACCGGCTAGGAACGCCGGACGACAAGTTGGCGTCAGGAAGCCCCTGAAGCAGCGCCAGATTTGGGCAATCCGCTTCTTCCTAGACCGAGAAGGGCGGATGAGAGATCGTGCGCTGTTCGATCTTGCCATCGACAGCAAGCTCCGCGGCTGCGATCTGGTCAAAATCAAAATCGGGACCCTCGTCACTGGTCAAGAAATTCGAACTCGTGCCATGGTCGTCCAGCAGAAGACTGGACGCCCCGTACAATTCGAGATTACGACCGAGGTCAGGGCGAGCCTGCTTGCCTGGCTTCAGCGAAGGGGAGGAACAGTCGATGACTATGCCTTTCCCAGCCGGGTTGATCATGCCGATCATCTCAGCACTCGCCAATACGCCAGGCTGGTCGATGAGTGGGTCACTGCGACTGGGCTGCGTCGTGAAAATTACGGCACGCACTCCCTTCGGCGCACGAAGGCTGCGATGATGTACAAGGCCACCGGCAACCTTCGCGCGATCCAGATCTTGCTCGGCCACACCAAGATCGAGAACACGGTCAGGTATCTTGGCGTTGACATAGAGGATGCGCTGGAACCGGCAGAGCATACTGAAATCTAAAGAGGTACGGCCCTGCGCAGGATGGGGCCGTGCACTTTGGCACGTGGGGCCTCCCCGAGGCAATCGATTGAGCGACTTTGCGCCCTGATGGCGGCATTCAATCGCTTTTTGCTAGCTCCTAAAATCGGAGATGACCATCGGGGTCTGCAAAGGGGTGGAAAGTTGACGGGCAAGTTTTGGCAGTGGTTGTCTAAAGGCGACCGTAAAAAGCGGGGAGATGGCATGACTGGACTGCGCTGGGCCAGAACGCTAGTACGGTAGCGAGGGTGAGCCCATTCACTTGGAGGGAGTGTATGATCGCGACAGACAGGTTAAAACTCAGGGCCTGGCGAGAGGCGGATAAGCCTCTGTTGGGCGTTATTCACGCCGATCCGGAAGTGATGCAGTTCCTCGGCGGCACGAAGACCACCTCCGAAACCAGCGACTTCGTCGAACATATGATGCGCCTTTCCGAAGCCAGACAGCCGATTTTCTGGGCCGCCGAGCGTGTCGACGACGGGGCGTTGCTTGGCGCGGTCGGCCTGCATCGCCTCGGGACCGATTTCCCTTTCGGCCCCGCCCTGGAGGTGGGTTGGCGGCTTGGTCGCGACCATTGGGGCAAGGGTTATGCGATCGAAGCCGCTCGCGCCGCCCTCGATTATGCATTTGGTAGCTTAAAGGCGCCGCGCGTTTACGCATTCACCGCATTGGCGAACAAACGGTCCGAAACTGTCATGCAGCGGTTGGGGATGAAGAAAATAGAGGGTGGCGAGTTCGCTCACCCTGACCTTCTGCCGACCGATCCGAGCTCAATTCACATGCTGTATGTCGCCGAAAAGACGGTGTAGCAGTCGGACATTTAGTCGAGGCCTGCCGTCCGGTATTAAATGTTATCGCTCACCGTCTAAGTGTCTGGTTTGAGGTTCGCTGGCAGTATCGCCTAAGGGCTGAAACGGGGTCGAGTGCAGCCGTCGCCTAATCTGAAGCCGAATGGCAGCTAATGTCTGGGCTAAAGAATCTGATGCAATTTTTGAAACTGTAACAACAGGGTCGTTGGTTCTGCTCCGTTCAAGGCGAACGCACTTAACTCACTTTGACGGACAATTTTGGATTAAGTTCAGGTGCTTGAGTCAAACGTCACGATGGCTGTCCGTCGCGGATCGCTTGAAGCGCTGCAAGGGGTGAAGTTGCGGCCTTGCTCGCCTCGACTGTAGCCTCCGGAGCGACGTCATATCCATGCGCTGCTAGGCTCATAACATGAAGGGCATTTCAAAACCCGTTCAGGGGTTTCGGGAGCAATGCCGAGCCGCAGTAATTCCGCCAGAATCGATCCAAAAGCCAGCGGACCGTTGGCTTCAGTTTGGCCGTTCCTGAGCAAGCGGGTCTCTCGCTCGATGCGCAGCTTCACGAATCAGTGGGAACTCGCGCGCAAACGCACGTTCAGTCGGTAGGCCCGCTCGCGTCGGTTAACGGAGAGCGGCTGAGAGCAACTGTTGCGCAACGCCCATGGGCTTCGTTGAACCTCGAAGTGCGTATTCAACAATTGCCCCACTCTTGCCTTTGCACCGGCGCCCGCTTTTTTCCGCTCTAAGCGGCGCGCTTGAGGGCGCCTGTCAGCTTCGAGACGATCGTGTCGATGTGCTCGCGCTCGACGACGAGCGGCGGAGAAAGCGCGATGATGTCGCCCGTCACGCGGATGAGCAGTCCCTTCTGGAAGCAATCGACGAAGACGTCATAGGCTCGCGTGCCTGGTGCTCCGTTGCGCGATGTAAGCTCTACGGCGCCGACCAGCCCGAGATTGCGGATGTCGACGACATTGGGCAGGCCTTTCAGCGAATGCAGGGCCTCCTGCCAGTAGTCGGCCAAATCCGCTGCGCGGGTCAGCAGGCCTTCTTCCTCGTAGATTTCCATCGTCGCAAGACCGGCGGCGCAGGCGACCGGATGGCCGGAATAAGTATAGCCGTGGAAGAGTTCGATCGCATTTTCCGGTCCGACCATCAGGCCGTCATAGACCTTGCGGCTGGCAAAGACGGCGCCCATCGGGACCGTACCGTTGGTGATGCCCTTTGCCGTGGTGACGAGGTCGGGCACGACGCCGAAATAGTCCGTCGCGAAGGGTGTGCCCAAGCGTCCAAAACCCGTGATGACCTCATCGAAGATCAAAAGGATGCCATACTTGTCTGCCGTCGCACGCAGTTTTTCCAGATAGCCCTTCGGCGGCAGGATGACGCCCGCCGATCCAGACATGGGTTCGACGATGACGGCGGCAATGGTTTCCGCGCCATGGAGAGCGACCAGGCGTTCCAAATCATCCGCAAGTTCAATGCCGTGCTGGGGGAGCCCTTTGGAAAACGCATTTCGTTCGATATCGAGCGTGTGGCGCATGTGATCGGCTGGAATCTGCGGGAAGACCCGGCGGTTGTTAACAAGGCCGCCGACCGAAATGCCGCCGAAGCCGACGCCGTGGTAGCCCTTCTCGCGTCCGATGATCCGGGTTCGCGTGCCCTGGCCGATGGCGCGCTGATAGGCGATGGCGATCTTGAGCGCCGTATCGACGGATTCGGAACCGGAACCGGTGAAAAACACCCTGTCGAGCTTGGCGTCAGCGCCGCCCGGCGCATTCGCGGCAAGCTTGGCGGCAAAGTCGAAGGCGATCGGATGACCCAATCTGGAAAGTCGGGGCGTAATCCAGAGCCGCGAGCTGGCGTTCGACAGCTTGGGCGATCTTTTTACGGCCGTGACCGGCGTTGCAGCACCAGAGGCCTGCCGTACCGTCCAGAACCTGATTGCCGTCGATATCGGTGTAGTACATGCCGTCGGCGGCGGTCAGCAGGCGGGGTGCGGCTTTGAACTGCCGGTTCGCCGTAAACGGCATCCAGAAATTGTCGAGAACGGGCGCGTTCGTTTTACTGACCTGATCCATGATGGCCACCTCCTTTGGGATGACAATCAGATCAGCGATTTCTTCATTTCAAACAAGTCCTTTTCTTTCTGACGATAACGCATTGAATATTATGAGCGTCAAAGATAACGTTTTCGCTATTTTGGACACAGGAACGATCCGCACATGTCCGTCGACATTGGCAGCCGCCTCCGTCACCTGCGCATTGCGCACAACCTTTCCCAGCGCGAACTCGCCAAGCGCACGGGCGTGCCGAATTCCACGATCTCTCTCATCGAGTCGAATTCCTCGAACCCATCGGTGGGCGCCTTGAAACGGATACTGGATGGCATCCCGATCGGTCTGGCCGAATTTTTCGCCTTCGAGCCCGTAAGTCCCAGGAAGGCGTTCTATGCCGCGGAAGAACTGGTGGAGATCGGCAAGGGCGCTATCTCGTACAGGCAGGTTGGAGAAAACCTGTTCGGACGCAGCCTGCAAATCCTTAAAGAGTGCTACCAGCCAGGCGCGGACACCGGAAAGGTTCCTCTCGTGCACGAAGGAGAGGAGGGCGGGATCGTCCTGACTGGAAGGCTCGAGGTCACGGTCGATGATGAGCGGAAAATCCTCGGGCCGGGCGATGCCTATTATTTCGAAAGCAGGCGACCGCACCGCTTCCGCTGCGTCGGGCCGGTGCCCTGCGAGGTCATCAGTGCCTGCACGCCGCCGACCTTCTAGGTCGTACGGCCCTCGATGCGGGCAAGCACGCCGTCGAGTGCGATGGTCAGCGCGGCAAGGCCGCCCTTCTTTTCGAAGTCGGAAAGAACCTGCTCGTTCAGTCCGCCCTTGGTCGCGAATTCGCGGCTGAGCGTGCTGAACGGCTCGGCGCCGGGCCCGCTCGCCTTCTGAGCAAGGCTTGCAAAGAGAGGGGCGATGTAGGCATGTCCCGTCGCCCTTTCTAGGCCGCTTCTTTCCAGCCAGGCCGCGACCGTTTCCATGATTCCGAAATAGGTCGACATCATCGCGCTCGCCGTCGCAAGAAGATCGTATTCCTTCCTCGACTGGCATTGGACAGCCGTTCCGAGGGTGTCGAACAGCGCTGAGACCGTGTCGTCGGAGGGATAGATGGCGGTTACGCCTTGCCGCCTCGCGACGAAGGGCAGAGGGATCGCCTGGAGGAGATGCACGTCGGCGCCGATCCAGTCGAGCAGGGCCTGGCGCTCCGTCGCCGCGACGACGCTGACGACCGTCTGCCCGTCCCTGAACGAAAGCTTCCGCACAACCTCCTCGGCGACCTGCGGCCGTATCGCCAGGAAGACGATGTCGCTGCGCTCGACGACATCCTGGTTATCCCGGGCAATTCGGACGGCGGCGAATTCGGCTGCCAGTGTCGCGGCGATGTGAGCGCTTCGAGGGGAAACGTGAATCTCGGAGGCATAGGTCGGCTCAGTGAGAAGCCCGCGAACCATCGCCTCGGTGATAACGCCAGTTCCGACGAATCCGATGCTTTTGACTTTCACCTGATCACTCCGCAGCTCGCAGCCGGCCCAGCGCCACGTCCGTCGTGTAGTTCTCGCGCATGAAGTTGATGAAATTGTCCTGGAACTGGCGCGTATGGGCGTGGGCGAGCTCATCGGCCAGGTCCACGTTCTTGTCCCGGATGGCGTCGAGCATGAGCGTATGCTCGTCGGTCAAAAGATAGCCCTCGTGGGTCCGCTCCAGATATTCGAAATGCAGATGGAGCATGCGCTGGCCCTGCGACAGCAGCTTTTCGTAGAACGAGGCCAGGTACTGGTTCTTGCCTGCATGGGCGATTGCCATATGGAATTCCTTGTTGGCTTCCGACATGGCCAGATGATTGCCGGTCTTGACTGCCGCCTCGAACTGTTTTTGGCGCTTGGCGATGATCTTCAGGTCGGTGTCCGTCCGCAGAGCGGCGGCCAGGCGCGTATTCATGCGCTGCGCGATGTCGAGCGCCTCCACGTATTTGGGGAACGTCGCGATCTCGATCGGAGCAACGATCGTGCTGCGGTTGGAAAGCGTCACGACCAGTTCGTCCGCGCCAAGTCGGATCAGCGCCTCACGCACCGGGGAGCGGGACATGTCGAAACGTTCTGCCAGCGTCATCTCATCGAGAAGCTGGCCGGGCGCCAGAGTGAGGGCCAGGATCTCATTGCGGAGCGTCTCGTAGACGTTTTTCCAGCCGGTACCCCGGGTTCGTTTCACTTCCGATTCTTCAGACACTTAGGTCCCTTTCTCTCGACGCGGCAGCATTGGGCCAGAAAAACAGCGTGTCGGCAACGTAATTTTTCCGCTTGACTTTGTCGACACGCTGTTGACAGTTATTAGCCAGTCGACATGTAGCCGACAGAAAAATCACAGAAACGGCTAAAGCCGACGAGTGGAACCGCGCGCTTCGCGCACAGCAAAGAGGAATGCCGATGCTTTCGAAGATGTTAACGTCCGCCTTGCGGGCGCTGCCCGCGCTCGCCCTCATGGGAGGTCTTTCCGTAACCGCCGCTCACGCCCAGACGGCCGAAGGATACTGGAAAGGAGTCCAGAAAGCGGGCGTCCTGCGTTGCGGCGCAGCAGTCGCGCCGCCCTATGTCATGCGCGATCCGGCGACCGGCGAGTACTCCGGTTTCTTCGCGGATCTCTGCAAGGAGTTCGCCGACGCATTGAAGGTGAAGCCTGAGTTCGTCGATACGACCTGGGACAACATCGTCGCTGGCCTGCAGGCCGGCAAATGGGACGTGTCCCTCGCCCTAAACCGCACGCCGGCGCGAGCCATGGCCGTACAGTTCTCGATCCCGGCGATGGAGTATCAGATCTCGCTCGCCTACAACAAGAATAACCCCAAAATTCCGGCGAGTGCCGCTGCCGTTGCAGATATTGACAAGGGCGGCGTGACGATCGCGGTGATGTCCGGCACAGCCCAGGACAAGGCGATCTCGGCGGCGGTGAAGAATGCCACGGTCTTGCGCCTTCCCGGCAACGACGAGACCCGCCTGGCGGTGACCTCCAAGCGCGCGGACATCCTGGTCGACGCCTCCGACACCAACCAGCTCTTTACGCAATCCAATCCAGACTGGGCGGTAGCATTGAACCCGACGCCCGCTCTTGCCAAGCAGGGCGTGGCATTCGGCCTGCCGCACAATCTTTCGGCCGCAGACGTCGAAGTCGTCAATATCTTCCTGGAAGAGAAGGTCGCCACCGGTCATGTGGACGAGTTGATCCGCAAGGCCGTCGACGAAGTCCTCAAGGGCGCGAAGTAAAGCCGCTGGCGTCGGCGCTTTGTCGTCGACGCCTCCTTTCGCTGCTACGAACCGAGCTCGGCCATGACCATGTCTCTCAGCCTTCCCCTCGTGAAAATGCAGAAGCTCCATAAGAGCTACGGTCCTATCCAGGTGCTCAAAGGCATCGACATCGAAATGAAGCCCGGCGAACGCGTCGTCGTCATCGGCCCCAGCGGCGGCGGCAAGAGCACGCTTCTTCGGGTGATGATGGGTCTCGAGAAGATCGACAGCGGGTCGATCAGCTTCGAGGGCAACTCCTACATCTCGTCGGAGGCCGCCGACCGGAAGACCCTGATCGACACCGAGGTCCGCCGGTCGATCGGGATGGTCTTTCAGCATTATACACTGTTCCCGCACCTGAACGTCCTGCAGAACCTCGTTCTCGCCCCTTGCAAGGTTCGAGGAGAGCCGAAGGCGAAGGCCGAAGCACGCGCTGAGGCTCTTCTCGATCGATTCGGCCTCGGCGCGAAAGCGAAAGCCTATCCGGCCCAGCTCTCCGGCGGACAAAAGCAGCGCGTTGCCATCGCCCGAGCGCTCATGCTGGATCCAAAGCTGATGCTGTTCGACGAGGTGACATCTGCGCTGGATCCTGAACTTGTCAGCGAAGTCGAGCACGTCATCCTGCAGCTTGCCGCTCAGAACATGCCGATGATGATCGTCACGCATGACATGTGGTTCGCAAAGAACATCGCGTCTCGCGTCATCTTCTGCGCCGGCGGTGTGGTGGTCGAGGACGGCCCTCCCGAACAGGTGCTCGGCGCGCCTCGAGAGGAGCGTACGAAGGAGTTCATCGATCGCGTCTTCCATATCAAGCAGTAGGGAGGGGATCGTGAACTATACCTTCGATTTCAACGCAATTTCCTTCGCGCCGCTGCTACAGGGGCTGTGGGTATCGCTGGAGTTGACGGTCGCGGCGAATGCCATAGGCATCGTCTTCGGCTTCGTGCTGGCACTCCTCATCATGAGCCCCATCAAGATCGTGCGGCTGCCGTTCATGCTGTTCGTGGAGTTCTTCCGCTGCACGCCGGCCATCGTCCAGATCGTCTGGATTTTCTACTGCGTGCCGATGCTGTTTGACGTCTTTCTCGACCCGATGACGATGGGGATATTGGCATTGGGGTTGAATCTCACGGCGTTTAACGCCGAGGCCTATCGGGCATCCATCCAGGCGGTTCCGCGCGAACAGCTCGACGCCGGGATCGCGCTCGGCCTCAACCCGCTCCAACGCGTTCTCTATATCGTCCTTCCCACCGCGTTCCGTGCGTCGATCCCGGTCCTCCTGACCAATGGTATCGGCATCTTTCAGCAGAGCGCCTTGGTGGCGATCGTCGCCCTGCAGGATCTCATGTACCAGGGCAAGTCGCTAGCGACTGAAACCTACCGGCCCATCGAGACCTTCACCGTGGTCGCGCTGATCTATTTCGCAGTCTCGTTCCCGATAACCCAGATCGTCGGCTTTCTTGAACGTCGACGCCAATTGCTCGTCAGTTAGGAGGCAGATCATGGAGCTCGATTTTTCGATCCTACTTCGTTTCCAGAACGCTCTGCTGCTCGGCCTCTGGATGACGATCAAGCTGACGGTGATCTGCGTCGTGCTCGGCTGCGCACTGGGCTTTCTCGTCGGACTTGCCCGGACGTCCCGCAGTGTAACTCTGCGTGCGGTCTCAAGCATTTATGTCGAATTCTTTCGCGGCACGCCGGTCCTGATCCAGCTATTCTGGATATTCTTCTGCCTGCCACTCATCCTCGGTGTCGAACTCTCGAATCTGACATCGGGCGTGATCGCGCTAACCCTTTATATGGGCGCGATCACCAGCGAGACCTTCCGGGCCAGTCTCAAGTCGATCGGTCCCGAGCAGTTGGATGCCTGTATCGCGCTCGGTCTGCCGTGGAATATCCAGGTGACCAACGTCGTGCTGCCTCAAGCCGTACTGCGCGCGATCCCGACGCTGCTTTCGAACTGCATCAGCCTGTTCAAGGAAAGCGCATTGGTGTCTGCCGTCGGCATGGCCGATCTCATGTTCGTTGGTCAAAACATCTCGAACAACACGGCAAGGCCCGTCGAGGTGCTGACGGTCGTCGCCCTGATCTACTTCGTGATCGCCTTTCCGCTGACGCGGGCGGTCTCCGTCATCGAGGGGCGGATCCTCAAGAAACTCGCGATCTAAAGAAATCAAATCCCAAGACAGGAGACATTCCATGAAACTCTCTGGCGTCATGCCCGCGCTCATTACTCCGTTCGACGCGAACAACAAGATCGATTTCAAGGCGTTCGAAAAGCACCTGACCGCGCTCAGGGCCGCGGGCGTCACCGGCTGGGTGCCGATGGGATCGACAGGCGAATACTTCTCCCTTTCGAACGCGGAGCGCGATGAGGTCCTGAGGTTCGTGAAGGACTTCGCCAATAAGGATGAAATCCTGATCGCCGGTACCAACGCGCCGGCGACCCGCGAGGTCATCGAGAACACCCTGCGCGCCAAGGAGATCGGATACAATACGGTCCTGCTGGCGACCCCATTCTACACGCGGCCAACCCAGGAGGAACTGCTGGCGCATTACCGGGCCGTTCTCGATGCCACCGATGTCAACCTCATCATGTACAACTACCCGCCGAAGGACGGCATCGAGATTTCCTTCGAGCTCATGGATGCGCTCGCCGACGATCCGCGGGTCATCGGCATCAAGGAAAGTTCGGGCGTCCTGCAACGTGCCGTGGATATCCACGCCCGTTACAAAGGCCGTATCGACCTCGTCTCGGGTTCGGACGATATCGCCCTCGATTTCATGTTCTGGGGCGCCGACTCCTGGATCTGCGGACCGGCCAACTGCATGGCAAAGGCCTGCGTCGATCTCGACCGCACATTCCGTTCCGGCGAGCTCGCAAAGGCGCGTGAAAAGATGACGGTCCTCTACCGCGCCATGAACATTCTGGAAAGCGGCAAGTTCGTCCAGAAGATCAAATATGGCTGCGAGCTCCAGGGCACGCCGGTTGGTGTCTGCCGCGCTCCGCTCGGCGAGCTCGCGTTTGAGGAAAAGGCCGATTTCAGGGCGGCCATGCAGCCGATCCTCAACTGGTGAATGGCTACGGGCGGCCGGGCCGCCCCGGCAAATTTCGAATTTACGAGGTCTTCGTGACATCCACTGTGGTCGTTGGTGCCGGAATTATCGGCATCGCAATCGCCTATGAACTTCAGCGTCGTGGCGATGCCGTCATACTGCTAGACAAGGATGCACCCGGCATGGGCGCATCCTATGGAAATATGGCAAGCATAGCGGTGACGGAGTTCATGCCGGCCTCGCGTCCCGGCATCTGGGCGCAAATGCCGAAATGGCTGCTCGACCCGGAGGGCCCGGTGCGCATCCGTCCCGGATACCTGCCGAAGCTGGCGCCATGGTTTCTGCGGTTCATTGCTGCAAGCCGGCCCTCGAAACTCAGGGAACTGGAAGCTGCAGGCGCCGTCCTTTGCGGCCGTGCTCTCGAAGACCTCAATGCGCTCCTGAAGGAGACCGGCCTTGCGCATATGCTGAGCGCCGAGGGCTGCCTTAGCCTGTATACAGACGAGGCCGAGTTCCGAGCCGACCGGGAGCACCTCGAGGTCCTGGAACGTTTCGATTTGCGCCACGAGGTGCTCGGCACGAACGCTATCCGAGACCTGGAGCCTGCGTTAACGACCAAGATCGGCAGGGCCGTCCTTTTCCCGGACAACCGTTCGCTCGCCGATCCATATAAGCTCGTCGTCGCGCTATCGGAGAAGTTCCAGGGATTGGGCGGGCGTATCGAGGAGGGCGACGTCTCCGGTTTCGAGCACCGTGAGGAAGGGGTTGCCGCGCTTCGGCTGGCGGACGGGCGCAGCCTTGCGGCAGACAGGGTGGTGCTTGCGGCCGGCGCCTTCACCGCCCGGCTTTCCGCGCTGCTGCGGGAACATATCCCCCTCGAAACCGAACGCGGCTACCACACCCAGATCATGGAGCCCGGCATCTCGATGCGTCATTCGATCATCTGGCCGGCGCGCGCCTTCATGGTCACACCGACGGCGGGCGGCATCCGGGTCGGCGGCACGATCGAGATGGCCGGTCTCGACGCGCCGCCGGACTACCGGCGCGCGAAGGTCCTGGTGAAGAGGGCTCAGGAGGCGTTGCCGGATCTAAAGGCCCGGCAGGCGACGCAGTGGATGGGGCATCGCCCGGCGCTGCCTGACACCGTCCCGGTCATGGGCCAATCCGCCAAGCGCCGCAACGTGTGGTACGCGACCGGCCACGGACATCTCGGCCTCACATATGCGGCTACGACAGGCCGCCTGATGGCTGATCTCATAACGGGCATCGAACCGCCCGTGGACATGAAACCCTATCGCGTCGACCGCTTCTAAGTGCGGTGTCGGCGCAAGCCGAAAGGGAGTGAATATGCGCAGCGAACTATACATCGACGGACAATGGGTTAAGCCGATCAAGGGCGGAACCTGCGAGGTGATCAATCCTGCAACCGAGGAGACTATCCAGACGATAGGCGCCGCAACGGCGGAAGACGTCGATGTCGCCGTCAAAGCCGCTCGTCGCGCCTTTGACAAGGATGGCTGGCCGAAGCTCTCGGGCGCTCAGCGCGCGAAGTACCTACGCGCTATCGCAAATGGCATTCGCGCGCGCCAGTCTGAGATCGCCCGGCTGGAGGTGCTGGACAACGGCAAGCCGTTTCCGGAGGCTGATTGGGACATCGCCGACGCTGCCGGTTGCTTCGACTTCTATGCAGGACTTGCCGAGCAGCTCGACAACAATCCGCAGGAGACGATCGTTCTTTCCGACGATCGCTTCATCTCCAAAGCGGTAAAAGAGCCCATCGGCGTTGCCGGTGCGATCATTCCTTGGAACTATCCGTTGCTCATGGCGGCCTGGAAGGTCGCACCGGCCCTTGCGGCAGGGTGCACGGTCGTCCTAAAGCCAGCGGAATTGACGTCGCTCACTGCGCTTGAGCTTGCCGCTGTCGCCGACGAGGCGGGATTGCCTGCCGGTGTCCTGAACATCGTCACCGGTGCGGGATCAGTGGCGGGTCAGGCGATCATCGATCACCAACAAGTCGACAAGCTGGCTTTCACGGGGTCCGGTCCGGTCGGCTCCAAGATCATGGCCGCGGCGGCCCGCGACATCAAGCGGGTCAGCCTCGAGCTCGGGGGCAAGTCGCCGTTCGTGGTGTTTGAAGACGCCGATATCGACGAGGCGGTCGAATGGGTCATGTTCGGTATCTTCTGGAATCAGGGCCAGGTCTGCTCGGCGACATCCCGCGTCCTCGTGCACGAGGCCATTTACGATCGGCTACTGGCGCGCCTGATCGAGGAGACGAACAAGATCAAGATCGGCAATGGCCTGGAGGAGGGCGTTCTTCTCGGACCATTGGTGTCGAAGCGTCAGTACGAACAGGTCATCGCAGCGATCGAGGGCGCGCGGAAAGCCGGAGCAACGGTCGCCTGCGGTGGTAGACGGCCGGACGGCTTCGACAAAGGCTATTATCTGCGCCCGGCGGTGCTGACCGATGTGCCGCTCGACAGCGACGCCTGGGTCGAGGAAATATTCGGACCGGTCGTCTGCGTCCGGCCCTTCAAGACTGAGGAAGAGGCGATTAAGCTTGCAAACGACAGTCGCTTCGGGCTTGCCGCAGCGGTCATGTCGAAGGACGATGTTCGCGTCGAGCGGGTGGCCGCGGCCTTCAGGGCCGGGATCGTCTGGATCAACTGCTCGCAACCGACCTTCACGGAAGCGCCCTGGGGCGGATACAAGGAATCCGGCATCGGCCGCGAGCTCGGCCGCTGGGGGCTGGAAAACTACCTCGAGACCAAGCAGATCACCAGGTACATCACCGACAAGCCGTGGGGCTGGTACATCAAATGAGGGGTGGCGATGTGCGCTTCGAAAGATCCCTCGACTTGCTTCTCGTCCACTGCCAGGGCGAACTTGGGCATGTGCTCGTCAGCGGTGCGCCGGAAATTCCCGGCGCGACGATGCTCGAAAAGATGAACTACATTAACACGGTCGACGACAGCCTGCGCCGCTTCATCACCTTCGAGCCACGGGCGAACGTAGCGATGTCGGTCAACCTGCTGATCGCGCCGACACGAAAAGACGCCGATGCCGGGTTTATCGTACTGCAGGCAGACCGGGCTCACCCGATGTCAGGCAGCAACTGCATCTGCGTTGTTACAGGACTTCTGGAAAGCGGGCGCGTTCCAATACAGGAGCCGGAAACCACGGTCCGGCTGGATACGCCGGCCGGGCTTATCGTTGCCCGCGCGCAATGCGAGAACGGTCGTTGCGTCGCGGTCAGCCTCGATAACGTCCCAAGCTTCGCCGAATTGCTCGACCACGAGATCGACACTGCACCGTGGGGAGCGATCAAGGTCGATGTCGCCTTCGGCGGCGTCTACTACGCGCTGGTGGACGTCAGTCAGATTGGATTGACGATCGAACCGGGTAACGCCCGCGAACTCCCCGAAGCGGGTATAGAACTCAAGCGGCTCCTTGCGGAGCAGGTCAGGGTCAAGCATCCCACGCTGCCGGGCGTCGACGAGATCGCCTATGTCATGTTCCGCGACAAGGAGCCGGACGGCGCTGTTCGGACCTGCACCACGCTCCAGCCCGGAAGGGTGGACCGTTCGCCTTGCGGTACCGGCAGCTCCGCCAATCTGGCGACGCTTTTCGCCCGCGGCCTGGTCGCAGTTGGCGACGTCCGTACGTCACGATCGATCATTGGCGGTGAGTTCCATGCCGAGGCGATCGGTGAGACGGAGATCGGCGGACGCAAAGCGGTCCTTCCTCGCATTACCGGACGCGGATATGTCTATGGACGCTCGCAGCTGCGTCTGTCCGAGAACGATCCTTTCATGACGGGCTTTGTGCTCTCCGATACCTGGGGGCCGCAGGTCGGCTTGTTGACGTGAGGAAACAGCATGAGCAAATCGCTTGAAGGACAGACTATTCTGGTCACGGGGGCGTCCGGCGGCATCGGGGCGGCGATCGTCGAAAGACTTGCTGCCGAAGGCGCTAAGCCGATCATCCACTTCGGCCACGACCGGAAGCGCGCCGAGGATCTGCTTGCCGGTATCGGCGGGCGAGGGTGGATCGCGCAGGCCGATTTGTCCACGTCAGAGGGACCGTTCGAGCTTTGGCGGCGTTCCCTAGAGGCGGCAGGACATGTGCATGGTCTTGTAAACAATGCGGGTATTCGCAGCGAGATCTCTATCGAGGCTTCCGAAGTGGACTGGAAAGCGGCCTGGCAGAAGGAGTTCCAGATCAACTTCTTCGCGGCGGCCGATCTAAGCAAGGAGGCCATCCGACACTTCAAGGCGAATGGCGGCGGTCGCATCGTCAATATGGCGAGCCGTGCCGGACAGCGCGGATACGCGGCGGATGCGATGCCATACGGCGCCACGAAGGCCGCTCTCGTCAATCTCACCAAGTCCATAGCCCGTAGCTTTGGAGCGGACGGGGTAACGGCGATCGCGATCGCTCCTGGATGGGTGAGAACAGAGATGGCGGAAGAATTTATCGCAGCCCACGGCAAGGCCTCGGCTGTCGCGGACATTCCGATCGGCGAGATGGCGCTGCCGACCGAGGTGGCCGAACTGGTCGCGTTCGTTCTGCGGCCAACACAGGTTTCTCTCAACGGCGCGACGCTCGACGTCAATGGCGGAAGCTACACTCGATAAACACAGGAACGTTGTCATGAAGCGGTTTGAAGGAAAAGTTGCGGTCGTCACCGGCGCGGGCGGCGGTATTGGTTCGGCGATCGCGCGACGCCTTTCGGCGGAAGGCGCTCTTGTCGTCGTCACCGATGTGAACACAGAGGCAGCCGCGGAAGTCGTGAGCGGCATCGAAGCGGAGGGTGGCAGGGCGGCCGCCATGACCGCGGACATCTCGAACAAGGCGGCATGCTTCGGACTTATCGAGCAGGCGTTCGCACTGCGCGGCCGCCTGGATGTCCTGGTCAATAACGCTGGCATCAACAGACGAGGCAATCTGCTATCCCTGTCGGACGAAGACTGGGACGTAAGCTTCGCTGTCAACTTGGACTCAATGTTCCATCTGTGCCGCGCCGTGCTTCCCCTTATGATCGCGGCCGGGGGCGGTGCGATCGTCAATACCGCCTCGCAATGGGCCTTTATCCGGCCCCCAACCACATTGCCTACAACACGACCAAAGCTGCGGTTGCCGCCTTCACGCAGAACCTCGCACGCGACTATGCGCCGGACAGGGTCCGCGTGAACGCCGTTTGCCCAGGCGAGATCCATACACCGATGCTCGAGGCGAGCGTCAAGCGTTCCGGACGTACGATCGCAGATCTCGATGAGCTTGTTCCGTTCGGCCGCATCGGCAAGCCGGACGAAGTTGCAGCCTTGGTCGCGTTTCTGGCGTCGGACGAAGCTGCATTCATGTGCGGATCTCTGGTTGAGATCACGGGCGCGCAGGCAGTGGCATAAGTTGATACCAGTCCCTACCGCCAATGAGTAAAATGCGAATGGGGAGGCTACGCGTCATATTGAGCGATGGACAACGGTGCCGTTATGCTGCGGGTCTCCGATAGCGGGGATCGTGGTTCTCAGGCGAGGCCATTCAAAGCGCCCCACCCTTCTTAAGCCGGCGAGATACCAGACGACCGGCGCCGGTCGTGCAATCGATTGCGCTCCTTCCCCCGAACACTCCGTCAAAGCAGCCCGTCATGGTGCGCATGCCGCTGCGGAAATTGGCTTTCACTCTCTACGATCCTCCAGGAGAACTTGGCGTTAGCCGTCGTCGCCAAGGTGGCGAAACACCCGGACCCAGAAGGCGAAATCGCCTCTGCGCCCATCACTGCGCGCGTGGATGGCGCACCAGGCGACAGCCGTTTTCGCGCAGGCGCCGTAGAGTGAGGCGGCGGCCGCCGCCGCGGCTTCGATTGTAATACCGGCGCCCAGCGCCGCTTCAAAACAACGTTGTTGCTTCAGAATCTTGTCACGCATCCACTCGTCCCGTCACCGTCCGGCGCGGGTTGATCGAAAGACGATTGCCGGACGTCAATCCCTGCGGGCCACGATCACGTGCCGTCCTTGGCAATCAGCTACGAGTGCTTGCGTTCAAGTAACGCGGCTCACATTATGTTGTAACATAAACAGAAGATCAAGCCTTTATGAATCACGTAAAACGTGTTTACTGGACCAGAATCTCGTTTATACGCCTATTGGAGGTGGTTTTGCCCCTGTCGTCCCTATATGATGTAACATCAAAAATGGCTTTTCATCGCAGGACGTCCGCGAGGGACCAAATGACACCCCGTATCGCAATCCTATCGACGGATGCGGACTACTACCTCATGCTGTCCCACGTTCTCTTGGCCGCAGGCTATTCGACAGTTCTGGCCGATGGATCCGAGGCAGCACTGGCATTGATCACCGAGAAAAAGATCGAAGTGCTGCTGATCGACTGCCAGCCGGCGTCCTCCATCCTTTCAGATATTACCGACCGGCTGAAGACGTCAGGTCATTCAACAGACGTGCTTCTCGTCGCGCTCGTTGCCGAAGGAGTTCCCTATATCGATATCCTCAAGGCTGAGGTCGATGAGAGTTTCATCCGCCCGATGAAGCCAGAATGGCTGCTATCTTACCTTCATGGCCGTCTTAAAGCAGGCCCCAATGACGCTGCCGGTCGCGCCGCCATTTCCGGTCCAGACGATCTTCGGCTCGATGCCGGAGCAAGACGCGCGCTTGCAAACGGCAAGCCGGTAGGCCTCAGCCCGATCGAATTCCGGATACTCAGCACTTTGATGAGCACACCCGGGCGGGTGTTTGGTCGGCCCGAATTGATCGAGGCAGTCTGGCCAAAGGCGAATTTCGTGGACCCGCGAACCGTCGACGTGCATGTGGCGAGATTGCGCCGCTCCTTGCACGAGGCTCTCGGCCGCGAGGTCATCCGGACCGTTCGCGGCGAGGGATATGCTGTCGAAACGAAGGAATGAACGTATCCAAGCCTTTCGGATCGTCACAGAATCTTAAGGAAAAATTCGGGCTGGCTTCGTTGTATGAAGGTGGGGCTCCTCCTTACGCTTAAGGGATCAGAAGCGCGCTGGGAGGGTCCCATGCAGAACGAACAACAGCACAATGCGCTGATGCCCACGCGGCATCGCAACACCGCGAGTCTCATCCATACCTCGGCGCCGCATTTTACCGCGGCACATTCGAAGGGCCTTATGGCGCTCTATGCGAGGCCGCTCGCAGGGCGAAAGGCCGAGATACGATCGGCAAAAGGCAAGACGAGAATTGTCACCGATTTCGTGCGGTGTTCCTATCTCGGGCTCGACAACCATCCGGTGATCGCGGCCGGTGCGATGGCAGCAGTCCTGGACTACGGGACCCTTCACTGGTCCTGCGCGCGAACGCGACTGAATTTTGCCGCGCTCGGCACCCTCGAGGAAGCCCTATCGGATCTGTTCGGTGCGCGTATCATTACATACACGACGGTGCTTGCCGCCAACATGAGTGCATTGCCACTGATCGCCTCGGGCGCGCTGACAGAGGGTGTGAAGCCCGTCATGGTTTTCGATCGTCTTGCCCATGCAACGCTCGCCTTTAACAAACCGGTCGTCGCCGAAGAGACAGATGTCCGCACGATCGCTCATAACGACCTTGCCGCGCTCGAAGAGATCTGCGAGGCACACCCATGCGTCGCCTATGTCTGCGACGGCGTCTATTCGATGGGTGGCAATGCGCCCATCGCCGAGCTTCTGGAACTCCAGCGGCGCTATGGATTGTTCCTTTATATCGACGATGCCCATGGCGTTTCGATCTTCGGCGAGAAGGGCGCGGGTTTTGCCCGTTCGCAGATGCCAGGTGGCCTTGGCGACCGGACAATCATTGCAGCCTCTCTCGGCAAGGGCTTCGGAGCTTCTGGCGGCGTCCTGATGCTCGGTACGGCGCCACAGGAGGAGATCTTTCGCCGTTTCGCCATTGCCCATGCCTTTTCGGCTTCGATCAATGTTGCCGCAATCGGGGCTGCCATGGCCTCTCAGAGGCTCCATCGCACGGATGAGCTCGGGCAGCGGCAGCAGAGGCTTGCAGCAAACATCGCACTCTTCGACGAACTGGTGCCGACCGCCCAGTCCGGATCGACACTCCCGATCCGCACCGTTCTCATCGGCGATGAATTGGCTGCGATCAACGCCGCAAGACGTGTTCTGGTCGCGGGCAGCTATGTGTCGGCCATCTTCTTTCCGACAGTTGCTTCCGGGCGGGCCGGCCTGCGCGTCTGCCCGACCGCCGATCATACTGTCGATGAGATCAGGGCGCTTGCCCTGGCAATCGACATGGCACTGGAGCTGTAGGGAAGCAAGCCGGATCTTTCGACCCGACACATCTTCACCGTATCCAGGCGTTCCAGCGCTCCAGCAGCAAGGCGGCATTGGCGTTGATCCATGCGGCGTCCGGGATGACGATATGGTCCCGGATGTCTTCCTCGCTCGGAAGCGCTGCACGGGCCGCCGGCGACATCGCCGTGATCGCCTTGCTGCTTGGCGGCGTGCACAGTAGCTCCTCGCAGACGTGCGCCTGCGCGTCCGGGCTGTTCAGCCAGAAGGCGATCAGCTTCAGGGCATTTTCCTTATTCGGCGCTCCCTTGATGACGGTCAGACGATCGCCGACCAGGAAGGACGCTTGATTGGACCAGCCGATGGCGCGACCCTCGGCCTTCAACGCATTGGCTCGCGTCAGCCAGATCTGGCCGATGCTGTAGTCGCCGTTGCGGAAGCCCTGGACACTCTGGTCGCCCGTCTTCCACCAGACGGAGATGTCGCCGCGAATGGTCTCGAGCTTGGCGAGCGCTCGATCGATATCGAGCGGGAAGAGCCTCTCCCGCGTTACACCGTCGGCAAGCAGGGCAGCCGCCATAACGCGCCAGGGATCGTCGAAATTCGGAAAGGCCCGCCCGCCCGCAAAGCGTTTCGTGTCCCACATGTCCGCCCATGTCGTCGGCGTTCCATCGGGGAACGCGTCGGATTTATAGGCCATCAACGTTGCCGTCGAAAAAAGCCTGGCACCGGCACCTGTGCAGGCGTCCTCAACGAGGTCCGGCCGATCCTTGAACGCCTCGCAGAACACAGCGAGGTCTTCCGATGTCGCCTTGTGATTGTCGGAATCCGCCTGGATTTCTCCATCGGGATAAAGATCCCAGGTCACATTGCCGGTTTTGACCATGGCCGTTGCCTTGGCGCGCATCTCGGCATTGGTCGCAGCCACCGAAACGACCTTGATCCCGGTGCTCGCGGTGAACGGATCGAACCAGAACTTCCTCAACGCAGCGTCATAAGAGCCACCCGTCGTTGCCACGACAACGCGCTCCTCGGCAACTGCCGGCGAAACAACGGCGAACTGCAGGGCAGCCATGCAGGCGGCGATAAATGTCATTGACCTCTTCATGTCTTTCCTCACGTGATGAAAGTTCGACCGCCTACTCCTCCCGGCGGCCCTTCAGGAGTTCGACCGAGCCCATCAACAAAAGCGAGATTGCGACCATGACGGTCGAGACCGCGGCTATGACGGGCGTCAGGTTGAAATCGATGTCTTCGAACATCTTCCGGCTGATCGTCTTGCCTCCCGTATCCGAGATGAAGAAGGCGACCGTCGCCTCGTCGAAGGAGGCGAGGAAGGCGAAGACGGCGGCCACTGCCACGGCAGGCGCGATGTTCGGCAGGACCACGCTGAAAAATGCCCGAGTTCGCGAAGCGCCGCAGCTGAGCGCCGCACGCTCGAGCGCCGGATCGAAACGTTCGAGTGCTGCGCTGACGGTAATCACCACATAGGGGATCGACAGGACGCAATGGGCAATCAGAAAGCCGCTGAAGTTGCCGGTCAGCCCGACCGGCGAGAAGACGAGATAAAGCGCGACGCCGAAGACAACATGGGGAACGATCATCGGGGCCATCGCCAACGCCTTCAGAGCGTCCCGGCCGGGCAGGCTCCCGCGCACGATCGCAAGCGACGCCAGCGTGCCTGTCGCAGTGGCTGCGACAGCGGTCGAAAGCGCAATCTTCAGACTGAAGATGGTGGCTGCCCGCCAGTCCGGATCGGCGAGATAATCGAAGTACCATTGCAGCGTCAGCCCGCGGGGCGGCAACTCGATATAGGCCGTTCCGTTGAGCGACATTGGAACGATGAGAAGCGTCGGCATCAGCAGGAAGAACAGGATGGCGCCGATTCCGACACCGCCCGCGAGCCGAACGATTGTCGTGCGGAGCGGATGGCCAATGGTTCTTGCTGCGACAGATTGATCAGGCGACACTGTTTATTCCTTTGCTGATCGAAAGTGCGCGGCGGAAGACGAGGACAAAGAGCAGCGTTACCAGGAGCAGGACGCTCGAAAGAGCTGCTGCAAACGGCCAGTCGAGAACGACCGTCGTCTGCTGGGCAATGAGGGTCGCCATGGTCATGGCTTCCGGTCCGCCGACGAGTGCTGGAGTGATGTAGAAGCCGATCGCCAGGATGAAACACATGACGCAGCCGGCAAACACGCCCGGCAGCGAGAGCGGCAGGACGACGCGCAGGAAAGTCGCAAGCGCACCGGCGCCAAGACTGCGGGCCGCGAGCGCATAGTCAGGGGAGATCGAGCGCAACGCATTGGCGATGGGCAGGATCATGAACGGCATCAATACATGCGTCATGGCCAGGATGACCGCGCCGTCGGTATAAAGCAATTTCAGCGGTGCGGCGATGAAACCGCTCTCGACCAGAAAGGCGTTGACCAGGCCGCTGCGCTGCAAGAGTACGATCCAGGCATAGGAGCGCACGAGCACCGACGTCCACAATGGAACGAGAACCGCCGCGGCAATGACGAGCGCCAGGCGGCCCCGCGCTTTGGACATCGCCAGAGCGACTGGATAGCCGAACATCAGGGCAAGCAGCGTGACGATAGCGGCAGTCGAGATCGTGCGCGACAAGACGCCGAGGTAAAGCGGTGTCGCAAAGATGCGCCGGTATTGCTCGAGATCCGGAGCGGCGTCGCCGAAGCTCATGATCACGAGACACGCAATCGGATAGAGGAAGCCGATCGAAAACAGGACCATCAACGGCATCAGGAGAACGAGTGTCAATGTTGGCCCGTAGCGCCCAGCCGGTGTCGCTGCTCGAAGGCGCAGCGCCGGTCTGAAGAGGCGTCCAGCTGTTGGTGCGGCCGACATGTCCATGCTCACGACCCTTGCCTTTCGAACACATGCAGACTGTCGCGGTCTGCCACGATGTCGACCCGCGCACCGGCATTGAGACGACCGGTCTTCTATCGTCGGACGTCTGGATCTGGATAAGCGGACGGCCATCGGTCTCGGCGCGCACCAGATGCAGGTCGCAGGCTCCGGTAAACACACTCGCTTCAAGCGTTCCGGGAATGACGTTCCTTCCGCCTTTGCCGCGTTCCGTCAGGCACAGCTTTTCCGGGCGCATGGCAAGCTTCAGCCGCGCGCCTGGACGGATCGTGCCGTTGACGCTGCTTGCCTGCAGCACAACGGTCTCGCCAAGCCTTACCGCATGGGAACCCTCATGAAGGCCAAGATAGATCCCCTCGGCAAAGCTCATTCGGCCGATGAAATCGGCAACGAATGCGGTTTGCGGCTGCCGGTAAAGCGTTGCAGGGCTTCCCACTTGGACAATCTCGCCGGCAGCCATGACCGCGACCCGATCCGACATGGTGAGCGCCTCCTCCTGATCGTGCGTGACATAGATCACCGTCGCGCCAAGGCGTTGCTGAAGCTGCTTGATCTCCAATTGCATGGCCTCTCGCAGCTTCTTGTCGAGCGCGCCGAGCGGCTCGTCCATGAGGAGCACCGGTGGCTCGAAGACAATGGCACGGGCAACCGCGACGCGCTGCTGCTGGCCGCCTGACAGTTGATGGGGATAGCGGCCAGCAAGGTCACCGAGCTGCACGAGTTCGAGCGTCTCGGCCACCTTGTGTTCCCGTTCGTTTCGCGGCAGGTGGCGCATCTTCAGCGGAAAAGCGATGTTTTCGGCTACAGTCATGTGCGGAAAGAGCGCGTAGCGCTGGAACACCATGCCGATGTCGCGCCGGTTAGGCGCGAGCTGCGTGACGTCCCGCCCGCCGATGACGATGCGCCCGGCGCTTGGCGTCTCAAAGCCGGCTACCATGGTCAGAAGCGTCGTCTTTCCCGAGCCAGAGGGCCCAAGGATCGAAACGAATTCTCCAGCTTCGACCTCAAGCGTCACGCTTCCAACCGCGGTATGGGCGCCATACTGCTTACATGCGCCGTCGATGAATATGGGGGCACCGATCAAGTTTACTCCTCCTACAGAATTTGAGCCGTCCGTACGGTCTGAAGAGATGGCTTTGCCGCTCCGGCGGCGGGTTCTTCCCTCCCAAGCCGCAATCTCCGCCCTGACGTTGCGGATGTTCACAATCTCGTTATGCTGTTACATTAAATCGTAATATTCCTGTAATATGTGTTTTGTTGCAACAAAAAAGCGCCATGTCAATGCCAGGGGGAGAAAAAATGGACGAAAGTACAACTGCGGGTGCTTCTGGTTCGGAAGGACACCAGGGGCGGCTCAGCGATTATGTCTATGAATCGCTCAAGGATCAGCTCACCCGAGGCGCTTACAGCCCCGGCAAAAAGCTGCCGATCCGCACTGTCGCCGAGACTTTGGGCGTCGGATCTACGCCGGCGCGCGAGGCGATCAATCGACTGGTCTTCGAAGGCGCCTTGGTGATGTCGGGTCCGAAGACCGTCATCGTGCCCTATCTCGATCTTGCGGGGCTTTATGAGGTGACACAGATGCGGCTCGCCCTCGAAGGGCTTGCGGCCGAAAAAGGTGCCGCCAACGCAACCGGCGAAACCGTCGAAACTCTATTGAAACTACAGGAGAAAATTAGCCTTTCCCTCGACGAGAAGCGCTACCGCGATGCGCTTCACGTCAATAAAGAGTTCCATTTTACCATCTATCGTCTTTGTGGCATGCCGCATCTTCTGTCGACGATCGAAGCTTTATGGCTGCGTGTCGGATCATCCTTCCACGATCTCTATCCGGAATTTGCCGAGCAGCGATACGGCGTCCACAACCACATGGTCGCCATCGAGGCGCTGGCCGAGGGTGAAGCGTCTTTCGTGCGAGCGGCCATGGAAAATGACATTCGCGACGGCTACAGGCGCCTCAAGAAAGCGGCCATGTCGCGCGTCGGACATCGCGCCGCACCGTCCGGTTGATCTTTTTTGTTGCAACTTCTTCGGCATTGTGATTTTTGTTGTAACATAATTGCAATGTTCGGACGCAGGGTGCGTCCCGGAGGAAGAAGATGCTTCATACACGTGACATTTCCGGGGACCGGCCACTGTCGCGCGCCCGGTCCCATCATTTTTTCAACAGAGGGCGGAAGATCTTTCCCTCGGGCGTGACGCGGGTGACCGTCGAGCGTCAACCGGTGCCGCTCTACATTGCCCGCGGCGAAGGGGCTTACGTGCTCGACGTCGACGGCAACCGGTTCTTGGATCTCAACAATAATTTTACGACCTTGATCCACGGCCACGGTTTCCTGCCGGTCGCCGACGCCGTTGCCGACCTCCTTCACCGCGGAACCTGCTTTTCCAATCCGACGGAACACGAAATCGCCCTTGCCGAACTCCTCGCCGAGCGCATTCCGGCGATCGAACACGTTCGCTTCGTCAACAGCGGGACGGAAGCCGTGATGTTTGCGATCAAGGCGGCGCGTGCCTATACGGCCCGGACCGGCATCGTCCGCGTCGAGGGCGCCTATCATGGCGCCTATGACTGGGCCGAGGCCGGTCAGTCGAGTTCACCGACGCGTTGGGGGGACGGGTCGAAACCCAATGCGATTCCCGCCTATCGCGGGACGCCCCCGTCGGTCGCCGACGATGTTGCCGTCATTCGCTTCAATGATGTCGAGGGCGTCGAACACCGGATGGCAGACCTTGGCGCAAGAACGGCCTGCGTCCTGATCGATCCCATGCCCAGCCGTGCGGGGCTGATCGAGCCGAAGGCGGACTTTCTGGAGGCGTTGCAGGCTGCCGCGCGCAAGCATGGCGTTCTCCTCGTCGCCGATGAAGTGCTCAATCTGCGGCAGTCCTACCGCGGCGCCTCGGCCCGCTATGGCCTTGAACCGGATCTGATTGCCTGCGGCAAGATCATCGGCGGCGGCTTTCCCGTAGGCGCTGTCGGTGGACGGGCAAACGTCATGAGCGTCTTCGCCAACGACAAGGGAAAGCCGCTCCTGCCGCAGGGCGGAACATTTTCGGCAAACCCCGTGTCGATGGTGGCCGGCCGTGTTGCGATGGAGGCGATGACCGAGGAGGCGTTCCATGGCCTGGAGCGCCTTGGAGATCACGTCCGGTCCGGATTGCAGGACGCAATCGATCGCACCGGCGCGCCCTTCAGTGTCAGCGGCGCCGCCTCCTTGTTTCGCATCCATCCGAAGAAGCAGCCGCCCAGCGACTATCGAAGCGGCTATCCGACACAGGCCGAAAACGACATCAACACCGCGCTTTCCGATTATTTCCTTCACCGCGGCATCCTGCTGCCGAACGGCGCCGCCGCCTGCCTGTCGACCGCAATGACGGCCTACGACGCCGATGCGGTCGTCACGACCTTCTCAGACTTCCTCTCGACCCCTGCCGCTCAAGAATTCGAGGCCTCCCGATGACACATTCCCCTGACATGTTGACGGTCGCAGAGCGTATTGCGCTCAGCTTGAAGCGGCACGACGTTTCAATGATCTTTGCCCAAAGCCTTCCGTCCGCCGTCATTCTCGCAGCCGAAGCGATCGGCATCCGGCAGGTTGCCTACCGGCAGGAAAACATGGGCGGCACGATGGCCGATGGCTATGCGCGGCGTTCGGGAAAGGTCGGGGTCGTCGCCGCCCAGAACGGTCCGGCGGCAACTCTTCTCGTTCCGCCGCTCGCCGAAGCCCTGAAGGCCTCCGTGCCGATCGTTGCCCTCGTTCAGGACGTCGAACGCGATCAGGCGGATCGCAACGCGTTCCAGGAACTCGACCATCTGGCGCTCTTCCAGTCCTGCACAAAATGGGTGCGGAAGGTGATCGTTCCCGAACGCATCGACGACTATGTCGACGCCGCGTTCACCGCCGCGGTATCGGGGCGGCCAGGGCCCGTCGCCCTGCTGCTTCCCGCCGACCTCCTGCGCGCCGAGATCGAGGCGCCGGTGCTGCGCCGGTCGGTGAGCCTGGGACGATGGCCGCTTGACCGCAACCGTCCGGCGGACACAGACATCGCGCGGGCTGCGGCAATGATCGCTGCGGCACGGGCGCCCGTCGTCATCGCCGGCGGCGGCGTGCATGCGAGCCGCGCCGCTCAGTCGCTCGCAAAGCTTCAGGAGGAAGCATGCCTCCCCGTATTGACGACCAATATGGGCAAGGGTGCCGTCGACGAACATCATCCATTATCGGCTGGTGTCCTGGGCGCGCTGGTCGGTCCAAGATCGCTCGGTCGTCACACGCTTGCCCTTGTCCAGGAGGCGGATGTCGTTCTCCTCGTCGGAACGAGAACCAATCAGAACGGCACCGACAGCTGGCGACAGATTGACCCGGCCTCGACCGTCATCCATATCGACGTCGACCCTTCGGAAATCGGACGCACCTATGAAGCCGTCAGGCTAGCAGGGGATGCGACCGAGACCATTGACGCGTTACGGGCAGCCCTTGCGACGCGCGATCTGTCGAAACGTCACGCCGCGCGTGCGGAACTGGTCGAACGCATCGCCAACTGCTGGGGCATGTTTGACGCCGAACGGCAAGGGGTCAGTCATTCAGGTGCAACTCCGATCCGGCCGGAACGGATCATGCGCGAGCTGCAATCGCAATTGACAGCGGATACGACGGTCGTCGCAGACGCGAGCTACTCCTCAATGTGGGTTGCAGGACAGCTCCGGTCGCTTTCAGCCGGGATGCGTTTTTTGACGCCGCGCGGTCTTGCGGGTCTCGGTTGGGGACTGCCGCTTGCGCTGGGCGCAAAGCTTGCCGATCCGGACAAGCCCGTTGTCGTGCTCGTCGGCGACGGCGGTTTTGCCCACAGCTGGGCGGAGCTCGAGACAATGGTCCGAAGCAACATCCCCGTGCTGATCATCGTTCTCAACAACGGTATCCTGGGGTTTCAGCGCGATGCAGAGACCGTAAAGTTCGGACGCTTCACCAGCGCCTGCCATTTTGTCGATGTCGATCACAGCCAAATCGCTGCAGCGTGCGGATGCCAGGCCGTCCGCGTCAGCGTCGCCGACGGGCTTGCCGAACATATCCGCACGGGGCTATCCGGCAACAAACCCTTGATGATCGAGGTCTTGACCGATCCCGAGGCCCATCCGCCGCTGTCACTTTTTGCCGCAATGGACGAGGCGGCATGAGCACCGGCGGGACGGGGCGGGTTGCCGTCATCAGCGGCGGGACCACTGGCATCGGCCTTGCAACTGCCCGTCGGTTCCTGAGGGACGGCTATCGCGTCGGCGTCTTCGGGCATAGCGCCGAGAGCGTCAAGCAAGCCGGCGCCAGTCTTGCCGAGAGCGTCGAAGCGGGTCGCGCGGTCGCCTCGCAGGTCGATCTTCGCGAGCCCGAAGCCGTTCAGAGCTTCTTCAATGACATCCGTGCTCGCTTTGGTGCGCCGTCCGTCCTGGTCTGCTGCGCCGGGGTCTCACCGAAAGGCAACAATGGCCCGTCACTGGTCGGCACCATTGTGCGCGGGGAATGGGATGACGTGCTTTCCATCAATCTGACAGGTGCCATGCTGTGCTGCCAGTGCGTTTTGCCCGATATGCAGAACCACCGGTTCGGGCGCATCATCTTCGTAGGATCGCTCGCTGGCCGGACGCGACCATTGATTGCCGGGCCGGCCTATGCGGTCTCGAAGGCGGCTCTTGCCGGATTGTCACGTTCGCTTGTAACCCAATACGGACGCTTCGGTATCACCGCCAATGTTGTTGCGCCCGGCCGAATTCTGACCGGGATGACGGGTCCGGCTTCAAGCGATGTCAATCGTGAGGCAATTACGCGAATTCCGGCCGGCCGCTTGGGGACAACCGACGAGGTCTCGGCCGCCATCGTGTTTCTCGCGTCCGACGAGGCAGGCTTCGTCAATGGCGCGATACTCGACGTCAATGGCGGCGAGTTTACGCCAAGCTGAGAGGAGGGGCTGCGATGGAAAATCGGGTGCTGATCTGCACAGAGGATCCGGAGCTCTATCTTCTCTTAAACCACATCCTGTCCGTAGAGGGCTTTCCGAGCCAGCTCGCCGACAGTGACGTCGATGTCGAATGTTGTCTGCAGAAAGGCGGGCTGCTTGCCGTCATCTTCGATGGTGTTGCGTGGCGCGGCGATATCGTCGCCCTTTGCAGCCTGTCAAAACAGGCCGGTCTTGCCGTTGGCGCGTTGATCGCCGGCGACATGCGAACCACGCATCTGCAGATGATCAAGGCCGGGCTTGATGACGGCATCATGCGACCGCTTGCCCCCGAACGCCTGCTTGCCTTTCTCCGGCACGCACGTCGTGCGGCCGGTAATCCGTCTGCCTTTGGTGAAGTCTCGCCGTCAGCTTTGCCCACCGATATATCGGTTTCGTCCAATTCACAGCACATCACGATCAGGGGAAGGCATCTGGCATTAACCTCCATCGAAGGTCGCATCCTTGAGACACTCATTCGCCACGGCAACAGGACCTGCTCCCGGGGCGATCTGCTGGCTGCCGTCTGGCGAGAGCCGCACGACGTTGGCGCCCGCACCGTGGATGTCCATATCGCTCGCCTTCGAAAGGCTCTGTCGGCCTGTCATGACGTTCGGATCAAGACGGTCTATGGCGAAGGATATGCGCTTGTTTCAACGAGAAAGGGCGAGGAGCTAAGCGCCGCGGCGAGGCGATAATGTCGTTGTCAACCCTAAGAAAGTCTAGGAACTCAATGGCTTAAGTTGGTCGAGGCTCGCCTGCAAGCTCACAGATGTAGTCGCCGTCGACGCCGGTGTTCGGTCGTTCTCGTCTCTCACCGCCGTGAACTTTGTGCCACTTTCCCCGAGAATTTAGGGATTTGCCTCCGACTTCTTTATGGCAAGGTTGGTGTTTGGAGCGGTCGTCGAAGAACGGGAACCAGTGGTATGTCGACCAGTACCGAAAGCTGGCGTGCACTCTCCGAAGCGGAAATATCGATCATTGGAAAGCTTCTGTCTCGGGATTTTCCCGGACGCCATGAGCTGCGGATGCAATTGCTGTCGGCCCGTGTCAGTCCGATTGATCGTCAGGGAAGCTTGCAATTTCGGGTCGTTGGTCCCGCTGCACCGGTCGAGACCCGCGTTCCAACCGAAGCACATTATTTTGATGGACCCGACAGAAACGGCGGACCAGCTGTTCATCTGCTCATTCACGTTGTCGAAGGCAAATTGCATGAGCTCGAAGTCTACAAAGACGACGGCACTGCAATTACCGCTCTTCCTGCCGATATGGACCTAACGAAACTGCATCTTTTTTAGTCTGCCAACTTTTGTAGTCCTGCCATCTTCATCACTCAAATCGTCACGGGAGGCGAGCACATTATGAAAATCGATCCAGTTTATGCGTTCGAGCTGGATGCCGGAAGCGACGAGCTCCTCGGATATGAAGCGACCGAAGAGGATGCGCGCAAAGCTGCCCTGGCGCATCTCCGCGAACTGCGGGTGAGGGATAGAATAAAAATCAAGGTCCCGACGGCGATCTACAAGGTTTGGTTGAAACCAATCGACACGTCGCTGCTTCTCGAAATCATGAATTTCACGGACGAACGTGCGGATTGGCGGCTCGTAGAACGCAAGGAGCGCATCGCGGTCGTAACGGAATGATGGCGACGATCCCAGCATACTGCTGTCGCGACACCTTACCGCTTGTTTGGGCACACCAGAGCCCTCTCGTATTGATGAGCCTGCTTCGATGATGTCCGTGGCGCATTGGACGAGTGCGCGCGTCCAGCCGTTCGTCGGGCACAGCCCTCGGTTCTGCTGCGGTCTCTATTCAAACAAACCGGAACTCCAGTAGAAGAGAGCCGAGATGAGGGCCGCGGCCGGAAGCGTGATAACCCAGGCAATGACGATGTTTCCGGCCAGCCCCCAGCGCACCGCCGAAACCCGTCTTGCCGCACCGACACCGATGATCGCCCCGGTGATCGTATGCGTGGTCGAGACGGGAATACCGAGCCATGTGGCGCCGAAAAGCGTCAACGCGCCGCCCGTTTCGGCGCAAAATCCCTGCATCGGATTGAGGCGAGTAATCTTGGAGCCCATCGTATGGACGATGCGCCAGCCGCCGAAAAGCGTTCCGAGCGCCATTGCCGCCTGGCAGGAGAGCACCACCCAAAACGGCACATGAAAACTTTGGCCGAGATAGCCTTGCGAATAAAGCAGGACTGCAATGATGCCCATCGTCTTCTGCGCATCATTGCCACCGTGGCCAAGCGAATAGAGCGAGGCCGAGACAAATTGCATGACACGAAAAGTGCGATCGACGGCAAAGGGCGTCTGACGTACAAAAAGCCACGAGACGACGAGGACCAGAACGAGCGCGAGGAAAAAGCCAATCATAGGCGACATGACGATGGCGCCCGCGGTCTTGAGCAGACCGCTCCAGACGATCGAGCTCAAGCCTGTCTTGGCAAGTCCGGCGCCAACCAGCCCGCCGACAAGGGCGTGAGAGGAGCTGGAGGGAATGCCGAACATCCATGTGACAATGTTCCAGATGATCGCTCCCATCAGCGCCGCAAAGATCACCTGCGGCGTGACAATGCCCGGATTGATGATGCCGGTTCCAAGGGTCTCTGCGACATGCAGCCCGAAAAACAGGAATGCTATGAAATTGAAGAAAGCTGCCCAAAAGACAGCATAGTGCGGTCGCAGCACGCGGGTCGAAACGATGGTTGCGATCGAATTGGCCGCGTCGTGCAGGCCGTTCAGAAAATCAAAGAACAGCGCGATCCCGATAAGGCCCACAAGCAGGGGGAAGGCAAGTGTAACCTCCATCAGACGTTCTCGATCACGATACCGCTGATCTCGTTGGCGACGTCCTCGAAGCGATCGACGACCTTCTCCAGCTCACCATAGATCTCGCTGCCGATGATATAGGCCATTGGATTCGAGGTGCCGTAGCGGCTGAAGAGATCCTTGAGACCCTGGTCATGCAGATCGTCCGAATGACCTTCGACCCGAGTGACCTCTTCGGCGATGGCGGAAAGCCGAGGCGCATTGGATCCTATCCGGTCGAGCAGGGGGATCGCTTCGGCTATCAGATGCGCCGCCTGGACGATTGCCGCCCCCATCTCCTGCATGCCCGGATCGAACGAATTCTGCTGAAACAGACGGATGGTCTTGACCGTCTTTTGCATCATATCGATCGCGTCATCCATCGATTGGATAAGATCCTTGATGTCGCCGCGATCGAAGGGGGTGATGAAGCTTCTTCTGATGGCAAGCAGCACCTCGCGCGTTATTTCGTCAGCTTCATTCTCAAGACGAACGATCGTCTCGCAATGGCGCTCGATCTCGCTGCCAGCTAACAACTGGTTCAAGGCTTCGGCAGCTCCGACAACGGTGCGCGAATGTTGAGCGAAGAGATCGAAGAAGCGATCTTCACGCGGCATGAGTCTACGAAACCAGCTGATCATCGACATCCCATTTGCTTGTCACAAATCTGTCATAATGGAGCGATGCCGCGGTGAAAAGCACCCGATGTCCTTGTTTCACGGATAGTCGCAAACGGGTTACACATTTTTTTCATCGCGTTGGCGCAAGCCTGCGCGGGACCACGATGGGCCATCGAAATCGGCAACAATGCGACGCAGGGACAATCCGTCCATCCCTCAGTGATCTCGCTCGCCGCCTTACTGAGCGATGTTTACATCGAAATTTTGGACAGTTTGCCCGCTTCACGACATTTCGTCCCTCTGAAAATCCGAAGTCCGTTCGCGATACCCATCCATGATCGATCCTGCGCGCAGCGCGATCGGTTTCGGGAAAGAAGGGCAATCAACTTCAGGCGGTCACCTTCCTCATTTATTATCGCCGCTCAGATCGCGGTTTTCGCAAAACAGGCCATTCTGAGGGATCGACGGTTCGTTTCTTATCGCGGCCGGACAGTCGGATCTTCGATATCACAGACGCATGGTCGGCGGAGGTGCTGGGGGTGCTGCGGATATGTTTAGCGCGTTGGGAATTTCCGCCCTCGCCAGACGCCAATTAAATTTGCCATTGCTTGGCGGGCGGCATTGGGATTGCCCATTTGAATTGCGTCGAGACATCATGATGCTTCTGAATTGCTTGCGCATGAGACTGGCTCGCTCGATTGGTATGGCGAAATCTTTGCAAAGCAGCCGGGAATTGCCTGAGCATTGTCTTCGAGGAAAGCAGCGCTGCGGCAGACAACCCAGGGAAGCCGTAAGACTTTAACGCTCTGAATGGGCAGTGTGATGCCGCAAACCGGATTTTTGCCTTTGCCTTGCATTCAGAAGCGTCTATTTATGTCGCCGCAAGTTCTGATTGCCGCACCAGGGTGCGGCAGGTTTAAAGATCAAAGGAAGACGCTATGGCGACGGGTACCGTGAAGTGGTTCAATGCAACAAAAGGGTTTGGCTTCATCCAGCCCGATGACGGCAGCGGCGATGTCTTCGTACACATTTCCGCGGTGGAGCGGGCCGGCCTGCGTGGTCTCAACGACGGCCAGAAGATTACCTATGAGCTGGTCAAGGATCGCAAGTCCGGCAAGATGTCGGCGGACAACCTGCAGGCCTGAGGCCGATTGATCCGACAGTACGAAGGCCGGGTTCGCCCGGCCTTTTCGCTTGCAGAAGTTTCGGATATCGAAGCAGCTCTGTTACCGCGCGTTTGGGCGGCAACCTCAAACGCAGGCGCAATTCGACCTTGTTAAGCGCCTGACGCGGGGCCGGGGACGGAGTTCTTGTCGGCTCGCTCTGTGCGCACTCGCTCTTCATCGAAAGATTCTTCACGCACAGACCGATCGTGGGAGATCTGCCCACCAAGCCGAGATCGATGGCGCCGTTAGGTCTGCCGATCCCGTCTGAGAAGGGCGGCGCGGATTTGCTCAGTCTTGCTCGGGGGAGCTGGGGAAGCGGCCGGCTCGATACGAGAGGCGCTATTCTCGTCGTTGCTTCGTTTCAGGCTGAGAAAGCGGCGCTGTGCAACAAGTCGGTCTTCGGTCGAAAGTGGTTCCGCGGGCTTGCCATCGATGTCATGGCGCATCGAGCCAGGTTGGGCGCTCGCGAAATAGTACCGTTTTGAGTGGACAAAGGAGCCAACGGCTCGACGCAACGCCGTCGCTTTGACATCAGGCTTTGCCAGCGCGCGGATATCGTTGAAGAGGCCGAGCGCGAAGGGACGGATCGGATCGCCTGGCTTATTGGGGAGTATGCCGATCGGACGGATCAGCAGTGCGCTGATCGCCTCTGCCTTTTGAACATCGAACTCTGTTGCTGCGATCGGTCCGTGGCTGGCGGTCCAGGGTTTGTCCATGAGCTCCTACCTTGCGCTTCTTTTCACTACGGACCGATTGTGAAGAGACGTTGACAGCAAGTCTATTTCTAGATTTCCGCTGGCGGCGCTTTATCTAGACGTACACGAGCACTTCGCAATAGCCCCCGGCGCCCCTTAAGCGGCCGCCCCGCCCTTAAAGGCGGAAGGAGATGAAGATGAAGATGAAGATGAAGATGACTGGGAGCAAGTCATGTGCCGAAACATAAGAACACTGTTCAATTTCGATCCGCCGGCGACGGACGAGGAAATCCATGACGCTGCGCTGCAGTTCGTGCGAAAGCTGAGCGGAACGACCAAACCGGCGAAACGCAATGAAGCGGCGTTCGACCGCGCGGTCGGTTCGATCGCGGCATGTGCCCGCGAACTGCTCGATTCGCTCGAAACGTCGCAACAGCCCCGCAACCGCGAGGAAGAAGCCGAAAAAGCGCGCGCGAGAACGCTGACCCGATTCGCATGATTGTGCCGACGGTCGGGCGTGCCGCCGCAAGCTCGGTTCGGCCCTCCGGGCAGGGGAGAGGCAGGCTCTCACAAGCGCGGTCCGGCCCGCATGACACGTCGACTTCCGCGTAAAAGTGAGGGGGCACCCTCGGTGCCTCTCGCGGACAGCTTGCCGGGCGCAGTCGGTGAAAAATTCCAGTTCCAAATGGCCTCATTTAACGGGTCACGTCACCGCACCGATCGCCAAGGCATACAGGATCGCTAACCTGGACGATGCCCAGCGCCCCATCATCGGCGTCCTCGCATCCCCGAAGGACAACGGCATGTCAGACGTCTGCGGCCTTCCTAAGACAAATCGCTCTCCGTACTGAACCCCGATTGCCGGGCTGTCGTACGATGAAAACATCCATTGATCCTTCGGCCGGCGCGGCAGCTTTGCGACGGTTCTGCACCAAAATGGACAGCTTGATCTGCCCAACCGCGCCTTTGAGCTGAAGGTGGTGCGGGGAATCGACTTCAAGATCGGGCATGGGTTGCCTGGAAAGATCCACCGCATCGCACGACGACATCATCGACATCCGCACGGTCATGCGCACGACCGGGGCTCTGACGAGGTCACCGCGGCGTTCTCATCATCACGATCTTGCGAGGTCGTTCTTCGAGCCTTCGGATCTGGCAGCGTGTTGCCCCCGCCCAGCCGTCGAACAATCCCTGCGGTGCTGCGACCATCGCGTCCTGCCCCGGCTTTAGGTCCTGCCGGGCCCGCGCCGCCCCGCAACGGCTTTGCCGTCCTTCACGTCCGTTCCGGCCCGATCGGGTGCTGGCCTGCGCTTGAAGCCCGGCATTCGGACCGCCGTAGCAGGTCGCGATGGTCGCGGCCTCAAAACGGAGGTTCCGACATGAGCAGGCAACAAACTCACCAACGATCCGACATCTACAGCCGCATCACCGACAAGATCATCGCCGAGCTCGAACAGGGAGTGCGGCCCTGGATTAAGCCCTGGAGCTCAGCACATGCGGACGACCGGATCACCCGGCCCTTGCGCCACAACGGCCAACCCTATTCGGGCATCAACGTCCTGCTTCTGTGGTCAGAGGCGATCGCCCGCGGCTTCACCTCGCCGACCTGGATGACGTTTCGCCAGGCCCGCGAACTGGGAGCTGCGGTCCGCAAGGGCGAGACCGGCACGTTGATCGTCTTCGCCAGTTCCTTCATCCTTACCGAAACCAACGACATGGGCGAAGACGTTGAGCGCAATATCCCGTTTCTCAAGCCGTACACGGTCTTCAATGTCGATCAGATTGCCGGACTGGATGCTCGCTTCCATCAGGTCACACCGGTTGAGGATCCAATTGTCCGTATCGGACATGCCGATCGCTTCTTTGCAAACACCGGCGCACTGATCCGGCACGGCGGATCGGCGGCATACTATGCCCCAGCCCGTGATTACATCCAGATGCCAGCCTTCGAAGCCTTCAGGGACGCTGCGTCCTATGTTGCGATCCTCAGTCACGAACTGACCCACTGGACGGCGGCACCGCATCGACTCGATCGCGATCTCAGCCGCTATGCCAGGGATCAAAGCGAACGCGCCCGCGAGGAACTGATCGCCGAGCTCGGCAGTTGCTTCCTTTGCGCTGATCTCGGCATCGCTCCCGAACTCGAGCCGCGACCTGATCATGCGAGCTATCTTGACTCCTGGCTCAAGGTTCTCGCCAGCGACAAGCGTGCAATTTTTGTCGCGGCCGGTCATGCGCAGCGCGCTGTCAGCTACCTGCACCATTTGCAACCAGATCAGATAGACGAAGGGGAGGCGGTGTAAGCCGCCTTTCCCACTCCGTCCGACCACCGATGCTTGCCGCGCGAATAAGCGCGGCGGCGCTTCGATCATTGTCGACGCCCAAGACCGGCAGAGGCCCGAGTTCGGCAAAACGCAATGGCATGAAACCTATGGCATGCATATCCGCCAGGCGCTACGCCCGGTCCGCGCTGTCCATCGCGGACGGATCGACCGCACCCGATGATGACGCGGGGATATCCGCGCCTCGCGGTGGGGCCGAACCTTTGGCCGCCAGCGATCGCGGCCTTTCCTTCCGGGGTTTCGAGAGGAGCGAGGCACTATCCTGGTAGAGGGGCGAATGCGACGCCGTGATCCTGAACCACACTTCCGAACTGAGTCGGGGCAGCCAGTTGTACGCGGTGGCCCCCCTCGATCAATCCCAATGCCGAGGCGATATAGGCTAAACGCCTCGTGTACCGTGCCTATGAATGGCAGCTGCGTGAAGTGCCATCACCTTTCTGGCCAACGTTTGTGAGCTTCAAGGGTTTAATTCTTGCGGCTCCGTGGTGACCGACAGCATGTCCGACTTGCGCTTTACACCCATTACAATGATCGATGCGAAAATCGCGTAGGCACAACAGCTTAGCTTGCCATGAGAGTGGATCCCGGCGTCGATCAGCAGACCCATCATGATTGACGACGCGCCGCGTGCAATCACGGTCCCGGCTTCGATTGCCTATCGAACTCTCGCCAACTCCTTCGCGCCGAACAGGTCCCCAGAGTCTGTCGCAAGCGTTGAGCCGAGTGACACCGAGATTGCCATGCGCCGCTTGTAGATCGGAGCGTCGACAAGGCCAAGAAGCAGCAGCCCGATGGCGTGCACAGCCGCACTGACACCGAATTGCTTGACGTGTTTTTGAGGACAGCGATGCGCTTGGTGGTGCTTAGTTTAGGCAGGTATCTCGTTGACCTTGTGCAGAATTCTGTCGACCAGTCGCTCCGGCATGAAACGACGAAGGGAGCGAACCTGGCGCGACTGCTTGCCTGCGGAATAGCGCAGCTTAGGCTTCTTCGCGGTTGCGGCCTTCACAACCACGTCTGCGACGACTTGCGGCGCATCGCCGGCTTCTACCCATTTGCGCATGAGAGCTTCGCTTCGGGCGCGCTCCGCGTCGTAGACCGGAAGAGGTTGATCGGCCCGTGCCAGGTTCTCTTCGAAGGATGTTCGAGTTACACCGGGCTGCACCAGCACGACACGGATGCCGAAGTTGCGCACTTCATGATCGAGCGATTCCGAGTAGCCTTCGATGGCGTGCTTGGTCGAAGCATAGAACGCATTGTACGGAGATGGGATGAGCCCGAGGATTGAGCTCATGTTGACGATCCGGCCGCTCTGCTGCTTGCGCATGACCGGAAGCACGGCATTGACGACCCGCGCCACCCCGAAAACGTTGACGTCGAACAGGCGCTTGGCCTGGGCGATGGAAGATTCTTCCGCGCCCCCGAGAAGGCCGATGCCGGCATTATTGACCACGAGGTCGATCCGGCCTGCCTGCTGGAGAATCTCGGCGATGAGCGCCTGCACCGAGCCTTCATCCGTCACGTCGCAGATCAGCATGGCGATGCCAGGCTTGCCGGCAACCTTTTTGCGGCTCGTCCCAAATACGTAGTAGCCGGCTTTTGCCAGGGATTGGGCTGTGACAAGGCCAATACCGGAGGAAGCACCCGTGACCAGGGCAATCTTTTTGTTTCTGTCGATCATGTTGTCGGCTTTTACTCCGGTGGATCATCGTGTGACCCTGTGTTACTATCTTTTCGATATCGTGTCACTATCGAAAAGATAGTAAATGAAAATTATTCAGTTCCACGGCGCCCGGTCGCCCGTGGCCTTAACTCTGTAGGCGATGCGTGGAGTATTCTGGTTTTGCGGGATGCACATGCTGGCCTCACCCGGTTCGACCAGTTCAGGAAGAGCCTAGGTATCGTGCCAACCATGCTCACAAAGCGTCTAAAGGCGCTGGCGGAAGACGGGTTGCTGGAAAAGCGCCTCTATTCCAAACGGCCTCCCCGCGAGGAGTATGTCCTCACGGATGCAGGTCGGGATTTCCTGCCGGTACTCATGATGATCGGAGCGTGGGCGCACCGTCATTGCGGCGGCGATCTCGCCCGCTATATCGATGTCGAGTCAGGCGCAGAGATTGAGCCGATCGGAGTAGACGCCATCACGGGTGCAAGGCTCGGAACTCGGGCAATACGCTTGAGTTCGGATCAGGAACACGAGTCCCGCAACCTATAAAGGCGGCTAGGACGGATGCAGCTTTCTCCATTCGGACCCCGATGTGGATTAGCGAAACGACGCACTATATTTTACATCGACCTCGTTGATCGCCTTGACGTTTTCACCAGAACGGCCGTTCTCGTCGAAGGCCCGGCCGAGGAAGGCGTCTGCTATCGACTTTGCAAGTTCCGGCCCGATGACGCGCGAGCCCATGGTGATGATCTGCGCATTGTTGAGCGCCGCGCGTTCAGCGGAATAAGTGTCATGGGTCAATGCGGCGCGAATGCCGGACACCTTGTTGGCGGCGATGCAGACGCCGATGCCGGTGCCGCATACGTGGATCGCGCGGTCATAATCGGCCCTGAGCACGGCCGAGCCGACGCGGTCGGCGAGATGGGCGTAAAAGGCGTCAGGACCGGCATCAGTGCGGAATACTTCATGTACCTCGTGGCGGTCCTTGAGGTAATCGGCGAGGATCTTTGCCAGGCCTTCGCCTGCGCTATCGCCGGCTACAGCGAGTTTCCTTGTCGTGTCCTTTTAAATCGTTGGGGCGCAGGGCGCTAGGATGTCGAGTTCAGGCCCGGCTGATATGGTTGTGCCCCTCAATGTGTGACCATCCAAGTGCTGCCAGCCGATCGCGCATGGCAATGCCGATAAGGTTTTTAGAATTCTCCACAGTTGTTGAGATAGACGCGGGCCTGCCGTTTGGATAGGCCGGACCAATCGCCATGGGCGGCAAGGTCGGGGGCTGTCGCCTCTGTCGTTTTGGACATGGCGCGAGCCGCATCCTGGAAGGTCCTGAACCAACCGCTTCCGACGGCTGCCGACATGCCGGCGCCAAGCGCGGAGGCTTCGTTGGACAGGCTTCGGTGAACGGGAAGGCCGGTCGCGTCCGCGACCATCTTGCGCCAAAGCGCACTTGAGGCACCACCTCCGATCACGAAGATGCGATGAGTGGCCAGGCCCTTTGCCTGCATCTGTTCGAGGGCGCGGGTGAATTCCAGGGTGATGGCCTCCAGGGATGCGCGATAGAGATGTCCCATGCCGTGGTCAGATCCGAAACCTGTAAAGGTCGCGTGGGCGTTTCCATCCCAATGCGGATCCATGCAGCCCACCAGATAAGGGCAGACTGTCAGCCCGTCGGAGCCGACCGGCAGCCGCATGGCCTCGGATTCCAGCCGTTGGAACACGGTGGGATCGGCCCGTCCGCCGGCAAAAGTATCGAGCAGCCAGTTGATGAAAAAGGCGCCGCTGCGCTGCACGCTTTCCAGCACGTAGCCTTCACCGGTCGGGGACACCAGCGTTCGCCAATAGGAACTGAGTTCGGGAGTGGCAGACCAGACCCCCCCAACCACGGCTGTGCCGAGATTGAGATAGACCGTTCCCGGTTCAATTGCGCCAACCCCCAGGCCCGCACAATGGCCGTCTCCACCGGCGGCGTAAATCGGTGTTCCCGCTCCGAGGCCCGTCGCAATGGCGGCTTCCTGCGAAATCACGCCTATCCGGGACGCAGGTGGGTTCAGCGGTGGAAGCTTGTCCTCGCTGATTTTCAGGTGATCGAGGAGCTTGCGCGACCAGGTCTTGGTGACGATGTCGAAAATGCCGAACGGATCGGCGCTGGTCCACGTTGCCTGGGGTTGCCCGCTCAGCCGCATGAGCAGGTAGTCGTGGACGGAGAGGATATAGGCGGCTCTGTCGAGCAGGTCCGGTTGGTGGCCGCGCAACCAGCGCAGGCGATAGATGCAGGGGATAACATCCACCGGCTTGCCAGAAATCGAATGCAGCGTTTCCGCGCCTATTTCGTCAGAGAGAACGGTGGTCATGTCACGGGCGCGACGGTCGAGCCAGATCGTTGCGGGCGCAAGCGGACGTCGATCGGCCCCCAGCAAGGCCATGGTTTCGCGCTGGTTTGAGATCGCAACGCCATCAATGCGGGCGGGATCGATCGCATCCGTTACAGCCTTGAGCGCTATCGTCGCCGCACTCCACCATTCGTCGGGGTCCTGTTCGGACCTATAGGCATCCGGGCTTGAGAGTGTATGGGGTGCACGCCCCTCGAATCGAGGCTCGCCTTCGCGCGTCCAGGCAATCGCCTTGACCGATTGCGTCGACGAATCGATGCCGATGACATAGCGTTCGTTCCGGTGCATCAAAGCGGCTCCTCCTTCCGCTGACCGACTATCGAGCGGCACGCCGAATCCGGTCTGTTCTATTCTCCGCAACCGACGCCCGCATCGGCCACCGGTTTTGCATGTTAAGCCGCCAGCAAGGCCTCTCCCGTAGCCAAATCGGTGACGAAATGTGTGGCATAGCCGCCCTGGAGCGTTGCGGTGATCGCTTCGATCTTTCCGGATCCGCCGGCCACGCAGATCCTGTTGGGAGTCTGCTTCAATTCCTCGAGCGCAATGCCCACCATGCGCTCGTCGTGGTCTCCGCCGACAGCCCGGCCGTGCGCATCGATGAAGCGGCCGATAATGACCGCTACCGCGCCATCCTCGACATATTTGTCGATTTCCGCCTGGCTTGCGATGCCCGACGCCCGAACAGTGCTTTTCGTACCGACGTCGCCGACACCAAAAAGGATGCGGTTGGTGGAGTGGATCAGATCGAACTGCTTCTTCAGGATCGGTTCGTCGAGCAGCATCGTTCGCAATTCCTTGGTCGAAAGAACCGCCGGCGCAAGAAGGTTGACGCAGCGCGCGCCGATCCTGCTCGACAGCAGCGACGTGCAGAGTTCGGGTGAAAAATCCGGTTCGCCGGTAGAACTTCCTGAGACCTGGACCACCGTGAGATTCTGCACAGCTTCGGGCAGCGAAATCTGGTCCGCGACCGACAAGACGGTGCGTCCCCATGCGACACCGATCACGTCACCCGCCACGATCTGCTCGGCAAGGACGCGCGCACCGGCATCGCCCAGGCGAGAGACCAGGTCGCGATCCTCGGCGTGCGGGATCACCAGCGCGCCGCGCAAGCCGAATTTCTCTACCAGGCCCCTTGCGACCCGTGTACGCCCACTCGCATTCGTGTTGATGCGGATCGAGACGATACCCCGATCGCGCGCCTCTTGAAGATAATTGACGATGGTCGCACGCGATACACGTAGCGTTTTGGCAATTTCGCTCTGGGTCATCTCATCGGCGTAGTAGAGCCATGCAGCCCATGTGACGGCGTCGTCGAATTCCATGGGCAGGGGGACGCCCGCATCAAGCATGTGATTCCTCGATTTCGTTGTTCTGGCGCATCTGACGGCATCTTATGACAAATGTCAACGTGCGTTGTCTTATGTGTTGACAAGTGTCACCACATGTTGTCACTTGTACAAATCGAGTGAAATACGGATTGTAGAATGGAAACGGCAAAGAACCGGGGTGGCGCGACAAGCGCTCCCACGGGCGGCTGGACCGCGCTTATTGATGACATCGTGGCAGGCCGCTGGACGAACCCGGAGACTGGAAAGCCCGCTGTCGTGCCATATGAATCCATCGTTATCGCCGAGAGCCTCGAAGGGCGCGAGGCGGAGCTGGTTTCAAGCCTTGGTCTGGGCGACACCTTTACCGTCGTTGCCGATAAAGCGACCTGGGACGCGATGGGCGCGCGGGTTGCCCGCGCGCTGGAAAAGCTCGGCCCGGTTAAGACGATCATTCTCGATCATCCGCATGCCGACATGGCAACCATCGCGCTCGTGACCGAAAAATTGAAGGGTGCTGAAGGCGTGGTGGCGGTGGGTTCCGGTACAATCAACGACCTCGTCAAATATGTGACGGGACTTGATGGACGCCGGTATTGTGTCTTCGCCACCGCGGCATCGATGAATGGGTATACATCCACCACAGCCTCGATCACCCTCGACAGCGGGTTGAAAGTCTCGCTGCCATCCCACGCGCCGGCGGGGTTTTTCGTCGATCTCTCGGTGTCGGCGGCCGCGCCGACCTACCTCTCGGCTGCCGGATTCGCCGACTGCCTGGTGCGCTCCGTCGCCCAAATAGACTGGTGGCTGTCGCACCGGCTGTTTGGAACCCTCTACTCCGATGCGCCCTATATCATCCAGGCCGAGGACGAGATCGCGCTCAACCGGAATGCCGCCGGGATCGGCAGCGGTGATATTGGCGCGCATGGCTATCTATACCGCGTGCTGACCGAATGCGGCCTTGGCGTCTCCTTCACCGGCATGTCCAACCATGGCTCGATGGGCGAGCACCAGATTTCGCATTACATCGACTGCTTTGCGGGGGACAGGCACCCCGGGACGCTGCATGGTCAGCAGGTGGGCGTCGGCGTGCTGACAATGGGCCGGTTGCAGCGCCACTATCTGAACAGCGCGGCAGCCCCAAAATTGAACGCGACGAAGATCAGCTTCGATGGCATGGTCCGGCGAATGGGACCAAGCATTGCCAGGCAGTGTTTTGACGAGATCCAGCCGAAAATTTTCAATGACAAGGCAATCGGCGCGCTAAACGAAAAAATCGCCGATCTCTGGCCGGTGCTGCGGGAAGAATTGAAAAGCTTCGTCGTTCCGGTCGACGAAATGACGCGGTTGCTGAAAGCGGCAGGTGGTCCGACGACAGCACGGGAGCTGGGCCTACCCGTCGACTTTTACCGGGAGGCAGTTGTTCACTCGCGCGAGATGCGCAATCGGTACTCCTTCCTCGATATTGCCGCAGACGCCGGCATCCTCGAGGATTTCGCGAGCGAGGAGATCTGAGGCCATGCGCGCGATTTCCGACATGCCGGCAGACGCTGCAAGCAGGATCACCACGTTGTTTGCCGATATAGACGATACGCTGACCAATGACGGTCGTCTGCCCGCGTGCGCCTACGAAGCACTCGAGAGGCTGCTTGTCGCGGGCATCGCGGTGGCGCCGATCACCGGCCGTCCGGCGGGCTGGTGCGACATGATCGCGCGAATGTGGCCGGTCTCGGGTGTCGTCGGCGAAAACGGCGCATTCTATTTCTCCTATCATCAGGACGGCCGGCGGATGCGCCGTGTGTTTGCGATCAATGATGGCCAGCGCGCCGATGACCGAAAAAAGCTGGAAATTGTGCGAGCGCGCATTCTCACTGAGGTCCCTGGCGCCGCCATTTCAGCCGACCAGCACTATCGCGAGGCAGATCTCGCTATCGACTTCTGCGAGGATGTGCCGCCATTGCCGACCGGCGAGGTGGAGCGCATCAAGCAGATTTTCGAAGAGGAGGGCGCGGTCGCCAAGGTGTCCTCCATTCACGTCAACGGCTGGTATGGCACCTACGACAAACTGACGATGACGCGGCGGTTTGCGTCCGATGTACTCGGGTTGGATATCGATGTGGAGAAAGAGAAGATCGTCTTCGTTGGCGACAGCCCCAACGACGCGCCGATGTTCCGTTTCTTTCCGAATGCCTGCGGTGTGGCAAACGTCGTGCAGTTCCAGGGACGCATCGAGGCTGAGCCGACCTATGTGACACGCGCTGAAGGTGGACATGGCTTCGTCGAGGTCGCCAATCGCATTCTCGTTGCGCGCAGAAAAAGAGCTGTCGCATGACCGACCGGGTATACGATCTAGCCATTATCGGCGGCGGCATCAACGGGGCGGGTATTGCCCGCGATGCGGCAGGGCGCGGGTTGAGCGTGTTTCTCTGCGAAAAATCGGATCTCGGTTCCGGCACGTCGTCGGCGTCGACCAAACTGATCCATGGTGGTTTGCGTTATCTGGAGCATTACGAATTCAAGCTCGTACGCCATGCACTGCGCGAAAGGGAAATTCTCTGGCGGATCGCGCCGCATATCATCTGGCCGTTGCGGTTCGTTTTGCCGCATCGCAAGGGACTGCGTCCGGCGTGGGTGCTTCGGCTCGGTCTCTTCATCTACGACCACCTTGGGGGGCGGCAGACACTGCCGGGCACGAAGACGCTGAGATTGTTACGCGATCCTGCCGGCGAACCGCTTCGCGACGTGTCAACGGTCGGGTTCGAATATTCCGACTGCTGGGTGCAGGACAATCGCCTCGTGGTGTTGAACGCCCGGGATGCCGAAGCCCATGGTGCACACATCCACACCCATGTGCGATGCACCGGCGCCGTGCGTGAAAACGGTCTCTGGCACGTCACCATCGAAGAGGTGGAAACAGGAAGACGTCAGGCCATCCGTGCGCGTGCATTGGTCAATGCTGCCGGTCCGTGGGTCGATCAGGTGCTGGCAACAGTGAGCGGTCGCAAAGCCGCGGGACAAATCCGGCTGGTCAAGGGATCGCATATCATTGTGCCGCGCCTCTACGAGCACGACCGATGCTATATTTTCCAGAACTCCGATGGGCGCATTGTCTTTGCCATACCCTATGAGGACGATTTCACGCTGATCGGCACGACTGACGTCGACTACAAGGACCAGCCGGAAAAAGCATCGATCTCGGCAAGCGAGTCTGCGTATCTTTGCGAGGCAGCATCGTCATATTTCAAGCGGCCCGTGGCACCGACCGATATTGTCTGGACCTATTCCGGCGTTCGGCCTCTCTACGATGATGGCGCCGCCAACGCGCAGGAAACCACACGCGACTATGTGTTGACAATCGATGCAGCGACCGGCGAGGCCCCTCTTCTTTGCGTCTTCGGCGGGAAAATCACCACATATCGCTGCCTTGCGGAGGACGCGCTGCGTAAACTGTCGGCTCATTTTCCGCAGTGGATGATCAGTGCGGGATGGACCGGACGAACACCCCTGCCGGGCGGCAATTTTGAAGCGGGCGCCGCCGATCGGCTCGCGCATGATCTGGGCAAGGAATACCCGTTTCTCAGTGCACGCGCCGCCCGGCGGCTTGTCCGGCATTATGGCGTCGATGCACGCAAAATCCTGGCCGGTGCGCGCAGCATGTCCGAGCTTGGGCGCAGCTTCGGCCCCGATCTCAGCGAAGCTGAAGTTCGCTTCCTCATGCGGCACGAATATGCACGGGCCGCCGAAGACGTGGTGTTTCGGCGGACAAAGGCCGGAATTCGCATGCGCAAGGAAGAGATATCCGAACTGGACACATGGATGGCACGGGAGCGCGCCGCTCAAGAAAATGAAGAGAAGGGGATCGCCAGAGTGGGATAGCTGCATCGGCGCCCAGACGCATGGATGAGCCGGGTTCGCCGGCGACGAAGAGAAACAGAGTGGAGAATGATCCGGACAGGCAGAGGAGTGCCGGGCCGGATCGGGAGAAGGTCAAAACGCCGGAGCGAGGCGTCAACGCCGTCGCCCGCTCCAGGGAGGAATACGAATGTCCGTCACACAGGTGAAGCGTATAGCGATCTCGGATTCGCCGTGGCCGTGGCTTCTGCCGCTGGTCAGTCTGCTGGTCGTCTTTACGATCTATCCGCTAATCTACAATATCTGGCTGAGTTTTCACGAGTTCATGCCGCGCAAGCGTGCACTTGTCTTCGTAGGTTTCGCCAACTGGGTGCAGCTTTGGCACGATACGCGCTTCTGGGGCGCGCTCGGCGTGACCTTCGTCTATTTCACCATCGCACTTGCCTGCGAGATCGTGCTGGGCATGGCGGTCGCCCTGCTGCTGGATGCGGAACTGCCCGGATTTGGCGCATTGCGTGCCGTCTTGTCGATGACGCTAGTTATACCGCCGGCCATCGCTGGCATGATGTTCCTGTTGATGGAAGATCCGCAATTCGGCGTGCTCACCTATCTTCTTAACATGCTGGGCCTGCTGGACAAGGCAACGCCAATCCTTGCCACATCCTCACTGGCGCTCGCGGGCGTGCTGGTGGCCGAGATCTGGCAATGGACGCCCTTCATGGTGCTGATCTTCATGGCCGGGCTGCGGTCGCTGCCGCCCGAGCCCTACGAAGCGGCGATGATCGACGGTGCCTCCTCGCTGCAAATGTTCCGGCGCCTGACGCTTCCGATGATGTCGCGCGTCATCGCAGTCGCGGTCCTGTTGCGCGGCATCGATCTGTTCCGCGTCTTCGACTACGTCTTCGTCATGACCTCGGGCGGGCCGGGCACATCGACCTACAGCCTCAGTCTATACGCTTGGCAGCAGACCTTCAGCTTCTTGAAATGGGGGTATGGCGCAACGCTGAGCCTGGTCAGCCTGGCGATCGTGATGATCCTCGCCAATCTCTTCATCCGGGCCTTCAAGGTAAGGTGGTAACATGCCGCAAAGCAAATCCATGCGGATTTTCAGAACGCTCGCCGGCTGGCTCGTCGTTGCCTTCTTCTTCTTCCCGATTTTCTTTTGGACTTCGGTCGCCTTCCGCGACGCCAAGGATATTTTCTCGTGGCCGCCGAAGTTCTTCGAGTTCGAGCCGACGGTCAGAAATTTCGAGCAGGTTTTCGGCATCTCGCTTGGGTTCGGCTTCGGCACACAGGAGACGGTCAATCCGGGTGGCGGCAATTTCTACATGGCGCCTCGCCTCTGGGACTCGATCGTCGTCGCCTCGATGTCGACGGTGCTTGCGATCATGGTGGCGACGCTGGCAGCCTATTGCCTGTCGCGCATGCAATTCCGTGGGCGGCACGAGTTCGTCAATTGGGTTCTGTCGACCCGCATGATGCCGCCGGTTGCCGTCGCCATTCCGATGTTCTTCATTTTCAAGCAGCTGAACCTGCTCGATACCTATCTGGGCCTGATCCTCGTGCATGGACTGATGAACCTGCCGTTGGCCGTATTGCTGCTGAAGAGCTTCTTCGACGACATTCCCGCTGAGATCGATGAAAGCGCGTTGCTCGACGGCGCGTCCCGCTGGACGATTTTCCGGCGCATCGTCCTACCCATGGCCAAGGGGGGCATCGCCGCATCCGCCGTGCTCTGCTTCATCTTCAGTTGGACGGAGTTTCTATTCGCGCTGACATTGACGCAGACCGGCATCAAGACTGTCCCGGTCGTGTCCTCGACATTCGTCACGTCCATCGGCACGGCCTGGGGCAATATGGCTGCCCTGGGAGCGGCAGCCATCGTTCCCGCCTTCATCGTCGTCTTGCTCGTGCAGCGCCATCTGGTTCGTGGCCTGACGATGGGTTCGCTGAAGCAATAGGAGGGTGCGCCAGCGGCGCATCTGGAGCATCCGGACGGCGATCCCGTCGGCCGATTTAGAGGAGGAGAAGTTGATGAAAGACAGTGTGAAAAAACATTACCTCGCGTCGATCAGTTCGTCCGGGGTCAATTGGGGCGGCGGGAGTTCCTGCGAGCCGCTGGAAAGCTTGGCCTTGGGGCAGGTGCCCTCGGGATGGGCTTCGGCCATCGTCCGTTTGGTGCGTTTTCCAGTGCCAGGGCAGCCGAGGAACTAACCCCCAACCCTGAGATCCTCAAATGGCTCGCGGATGTCGGCAAGCCTTTTGCCGGGACGACATTGAAGCTTGCGACGGAATCAACCCCGCCATCGAATGCCATCAACGGCCAGCTGAAGAAGTATTTCGAGGAAGCCACCGGCATCAAGGTCGAGATCGAGGTGCTTCCGCTTGAGCAGGTGCTGCAGAAGCTGACGCTCGACGTGGCGTCCAATCTGGGAACCTACGATCTCTACTACATCGACCAAAGCTGGGCGGCGAGCTTCAGCCAGGATGTCTTCGATCCGCGCGAACAATATTCAGCCAAGGCTGACCTTGCCATGCCGAACTACAATCTCAACGACTTCCTCCCCGCCCTGGTCGACGGCATCGCCAAATACGCGGATCGATGGGTCGGCGTGCCCTACGATATCCCGATCTTCATCATGATCTACCGCAAGGACATCTACGACAAGTTCAGCCTCAAGGCACCAGAAACGATTGAGGAGCTCTACACCAACTCCAAGATCATCACTGATGAGATGGGGCCGAAGGTCTACGGCACGACGGGCCAGATGAAGTCCGGCCATTACAGCCTGGAATGCGACTGGACGGCATGGCTGTGGGGGCATGGCGGTTCCATCTTCGGACCGGATGGCAAGTTTACCGGCAATGATGAGAAGGGCGTTGCAGCGCTGGAATACTGGACGAAGCTCAAGGCAACGATGCCTCCGGGTGTCGACGGCTGGACCTGGGACGGCCAGGGTCAGTCGGTGGCGCAGGGTGTCGCTGCGTCCATGCTGTCCTGGGGCGAGTTCTTCCCGTATTTCGACGATCCGACTCAGACGAAGGTCTCCGGCCTTTGCGAAGTCGCCGTCCCGCCGCGGGCCATATCGCTTCGCACCGTCAAGGAAACCGGTTATGGCGAAATCCCCGGCGTCGGTCACCAAGGCGGTTCATCGCTTGCGGTTTCCCGCTATTCGAAGAGCCCGGATGCTGCCTGGATCTTCATGCAATGGGCGACCTGCGCCGATACCCAGGCCCTGATCACAACGCTCGGCGGCGGCACGGGCCCGACGCGGGCCAGCGTCTACGATGATCCGCGCGTGCTGGCGCAGGCCCGTGTCGGCGCCGGCACCACACGGCACCTGCCGGTTGTCCGCGAAACCATCGCGAAACATATGGGCTCCGAGCCGGATCTTCCGGAATGGGCGCAATTGTCGAGCGACACGATCCCGGTGTCGTTGGGCAAGTATTTTGCAGGCAGCTACGGTTCTCCCAAGGAAGCACTCGATGACATCGCCACGCAGGTGGGCGAGGTTCTCAAGGCTGACTGACCGCGTGGCGACGATCGTGGCGTCTGCCACGATCGTCGCCGCAAGGATTGCCGTACCTCTGGATTTGGAGTTTTAGGAATGAGCAGCAAGTCCCTGATTGCGATCACCGGTGCCAGTTCCGGTATCGGCGAAGCCACGGCGCGGGCCTTTTCCGCAGCCGGCCATCCGCTTCTTCTGATGGCGCGCCGTATGGACCGGCTGGAGGCGCTCGATCTCCCCGACGCGGTTCTGAAAAACGTCGATGTCCGCGATCGCGCGCCGATTGCCGAGGCCGTCGCCGAAGCCGAAGCCCGGTTCGGGCCGGTCGGGATGATGTTTGCCAATGCCGGTATTGCCCGGCTGGGGGATATTGCCACGCAGCCGCCTGAGGAATGGGACGAGATGATCGACATCAACACCAAGGGCGTGATGAACAGCGTCCATGCGGTGTTGAACGGCATGATTGCGCGCCGATCGGGGACCCTGATGATGATGAGCTCGATTGCCGGTCGCAAAACCTATCCGGACCACACCGTTTATTGCGGCACCAAGTTTTTCGTCCACGCGATTTCCGAGAGCCTGCGCGAATATCTTGCTCCGCATGATGTGCGGGTCATCGTCTTGTCGCCCGGTATCGTCGAAACCGAGGTGTTGGATCACGTGAAGGATCCGGCGACGCTCGCCAACTACAAGGCCAACAAGGCCGCGATCGGCGGCGGGATTACCGCTGACATCGTCGCCGACCTGATCTTGAACGCCTATCAGCTTCCGCAAGCGGCGATCGTGCAGGAAATCGTCATCACGCCGACCCGGCAGAAATACTGAGCGCGGATGTGCATAGCCCAGATGCGCGGCCGATATAAAACAGAGAGTGGAATCTGCAATGGCAACCGTTGAATACAAGCATATCGGCAAGGCCTTCGGCGCCTTCACCATCATGCGCGACATTTCCTTCCTGATCGAGGACCATGAGTTTGTCGTTCTGCTGGGGCCGTCAGGCTGTGGCAAGACAACCCTTTTGCGCATGACGGCCGGGCTCGAGAGCGTGACTGCCGGCGACCTTATGATCTCGGGACGCCGCGTCAACGACGTACATCCGCGCGACCGCGATATCGCCATGGTGTTCCAGAATTATGCACTTTACCCGACGATGAAGGTCTATGAAAATATCGCCTTCAGCCTAGAGGTGGCCAAGCTGCCGCCCGCCGAAATCAAGAGGCGGGTGGAACACGCTGCAGAGATTCTCAATCTCACGCCTTATCTGCAGCGCTACCCGAAGGAGCTTTCCGGCGGCCAGCGCCAGCGTGTTGCGATGGGGCGCGCCATGGTGCGTGAAGCGGCGGTGTTTCTTTTCGACGAACCGCTTTCCAATCTAGATGCCAAGTTGCGCGCCCATATGCGCACCGAAATCCGCCAGTTGCACAATCGCCTGAAGACGACGACGATCTACGTTACCCATGACCAGATCGAAGCGATGACCATGGCCGACAAGATAGTCGTCATGCGTGCGGGCAAGATCGAGCAGATCGGCACGCCTGACGATGTCTACGACCGGCCGGCCAGCAAATATGTCGCCGACTTCATCGGCTCGTCGGCGATCAATTTCCTCGGCGGCGTGGTTGTCGCCGATCAGGGCGTACCGGCGGCTCAAACCAGTGCCGGCCTCATTCGTCTCGACCCGGCGCTCAAAGTATCTGTGGGGCAAAAGGTGATTTGCGGCATCCGCCCGACCGATGTCCTGGTCGACCCGAATGGCTCTGTTGCGGCGCGTTCCCTGCTGATTGAGCGCATGGGACACGAAGCCCAGCTTTGCTGCCAAGGACCGGAAGGCCAGTTTCTGGCCATTGTCGACAAGTCGGCACGATTTGACGAGGGGGCCGAAGTCCGTTTCTCGGTCGCTTCAGAGAAAGTCCACGTTTTCGACGCGGCAACGGAAGATCGCATCTGACCCGCCACTGCGGCTCATTCAACATACTTTGACCCGCTCCAGAAGGATGCGGGAATGAAAGGTGATACCGATGAAATCAAGATGGAACGACGGCGAACTTGCCTCCTTGCTCAATGCCTACGTGGCCAAGGGCATCAACCGCGATCTGGCGATCAGGACATATACGACACGTCTTCTCGGTCAGGATCCAGAATTGGTCCTGCACGGCGGTGGCAATACGTCGGTCAAGACCGCGTTTATCGATCGCGATGGGTCGACGGTGGATGTTCTCTGTGTCAAGGGCAGCGGCTGGGACATGGGCACAATCGAGCCACAGGGGCTGCCGGCCGTACGGCTCGACCCGCTGAAGGCGATGGTAGGCTACGACGCACTGACCGACGACGAGATGGTGATGCTGCAGCGACGGCTGCTCATGGACCCAAATGCGCCGAATCCATCGGTGGAAGCGATACTGCATGCGATCCTGCCCTTCAGGCACATCGATCACACGCATGCCAATGCGATCGTCTCTCTGACCAACCAGCCGCATGGTGAGGACCTTGTGCGGGAGTTGTTTCCCAATTCGATTATCGTCCCTTATGTGATGCCCGGGTTCGTCCTGGCGAAGGCCTGCGACGCGGCGTTACGCGCCAATCCCACGGGCGACGGCATGATCCTTCTGAAACATGGGATTTTCACCTGGTCGAATGATCCGCGCGAAGCCTATGAAGATATGATCGCCAAGATCGATCAGGCTGAACGGCGTCTGGCACGCGGCCGCGCGAAGCCTTTCGTGCCGGTCGCCATTCCGCAGGAGATCGCGGCAGCGAAGGACATCGCGCCAATCCTGAGGGGTGCCATTGCCATCGATACGGGGATAGAGGGCGCGCCAAAACGCCTCATTCTCGAACACCGCAGCAGTGAAAAAATCCTCGATTTCTGCAATGCAGAAACGGTCGAAAGCCTCGTGCAGCGCGGCAATGCCACCCCGGAGCATGTCATTCACATCAAGCGCTTGGGCATCGCTCTGCCGGCGCCGGAGGCCGGACGTCTTGCCGAATGGGGTGACACGGTGCGGGCTGCCGTTAAGGCTTATCAGGAGGACTACAGGGCGTATTTCCAGCGCAACAACGATCGCGCTGGCGGCGGCAAGACCATGCTGGATCCGATGCCGCGCGTCTTCTATGTGGCGGGCGTCGGACTGTTTGCAGCAGGGGCCACACGGAAGAATGCGCTTGTCGGCGCTGATGTGGCCGAAGCGACGATCGCGGTCATCACCAACGCAGAAGGGATTTCGTCGTTCGAGGCGCTGCCGGAAGCGGACCTCTTCGATATCGAATACTGGTCTCTGGAACAGGTCAAACTTACCAAGCAGGTGGAAAAGCCGCTGACGCGCCAGGTGGCGATCGTCACGGGTGCTGCCGGCGGACTCGGCCTGGCGATTGCCGAAGCCCTGCGTGCCGAAGGTGCGGAGGTGGCGTTGATCGACATTGCCGAAGACAGTGTGACTCGCGAGGCAAAAAGGCTGGGCGGGCTGGGTGTCGCTTGCGACGTCACCGATCCCGCCCAGGTGGACGCGGCCATCGCCAGGGTGGTGCAGCATTTCGGGGGTGTGGACATTCTGATCTCCAATGCAGGCGCTGCCTTCCAAGGACGACTGCTCGAGGTATCGGAGGACGTTTTCAGGAAGGCGTTCGATCTCAACTTCTGGAGCCACCACTATGTCGCGCGGGCGGTTGTCCGAGTGATGGAAAAGCAGAGAAGCGGCGGCGCCATCGTTTTCAACGTGTCCAAACAGGCCGTCAATCCCGGCGCCGATTTCGGACCTTACGGCACATCGAAGGCTGCGCTCATGGCGCTGATGCGGCAATATGCCGTTGAGCATGGCCCATCGGGCATCACGGCGAACGCGGTCAATGCCGACCGGATACGCACCGGCCTGATGACGGATCAGATGGTGGTCGAGAGAAGCCGGGCGCGTGGCCTGACGCCGGAGGCCTATATGCGCGGCAACCTTATCGGCCGCGAAGTGACCGGTGCGGACGTTGCAGCGGCCTTCATTCATCTTGCCAAGGCACGCACCAGCACTGGCGCGGTGATCACCGTCGATGGCGGCAATGTCGCTGCCATGATGCGGTAAATTGGGCTTCCGCTCAGTGTCGAAGAGAGCCAAAGGATCAGGATCGTGGCGAAAATAGTAATTCTCGGTGCCGGTGTGATGGGGACAGCGCTGACAGTGCCGGCAACGGACAACGGCCATAACGTTCTGCTTGTCGGCACGCCGCTGGACCGCAAAGTTATCGCCGAAATGCACCGTCGCGGTGGTAGCCATCCGAAGCTTGACGAGCCCTGTTCACGGCTTGTCACAGCGATACCGGTTGACGATTTGGGATCGGAGCATCTGGAGGGTGCGGACATTGTCATTGTCGGTGTCAGCAGCCCGGGCATAGGGTGGGCGGTCGATCTCCTGAACAATCTGATGGTCAATCGTCTGCCGGTGGCGTTCGTGACCAAGGGGCTCGCTGTCCGGGGCAAGGGGTTGGCGACCTATGCCGAAACGCTTCCTCCACAATTGCGCCAAATGTATGCCTTCATCGGGATCGGTGGTCCTTGCATTGCGCGCGAACTCGCCAACCGCCAGCCGACGGCCAGCATCTATGGCTGCAAGGACCTGCAGGTTGCCGAACGTTTCGCTGCCTTGATGCGGACCGACTATTATCGGCTGTCGATTACCACCGATGATACCGGTGTCGAAGCCTGCGCCGCCCTCAAAAACTTCTTTGCGATTGGCGTCAGCGCCATGCAGACACGATACCCCGACAAAAAACGCGGGGGTGGACAATCGAAGAATCCAACGGCGGCCGCTTTTACCCAGGCAACACTTGAGATGGCGAGACTGTGCGAAAGGCTGGGGGGACATCCCGCCACCGCGTTCGGCCTTGCCGGACTGGGCGATCTGCATGTCACCGTCGGCGGCGGGCGCAACAGCCGGCTTGGCCACGGTCTGGGCCGCAACCAAACCATCATGGACCTCATGTCCAACGAACTGGCGGGCGAAACGGTGGAAGGCGTGGACACGGCCCGCGCCTTAGCACCGATGATTTTGGGCAATGCGGCTATTAAGATGGAAAGTGACGACTATTTTCCGCTCACTTTCGCCATTATGGATTCGATTCTTGAGCAGAAATCGTTTGTGCTGGACTTTGCGAATTTGATTGTGCGGTAAACGGGGCCGAAATCCACTTATTCAAAGAAACGCTTCGAACTTTCCGGACAACCGAGCCACCTCCTTTGAAAGGGCGGTCGATTTTGAACATGGTTTGGAGAAGTTTGCGTACCGCAGTCGCGGAGGATGACACCCCCCCGACGACATAATCCATAGATCGGCAATGACAGCTCCGCACAATTGTCGCCGTCGCATAGTTGCAAAAGACGACTGGCTTGGTCGGCCACCATGATCCGCACACGGTTCGACGGAACGATCATGCCGGAACCGCTCAGCACGCGCGACAGCGACGATCCGGGGGCGACAGACGCGCCTTCTTCTAGACGGAAAGTGACAGAACCGACGATGATCCGATGATCTCGGGGCGACTGACTTTTTTATAGGTGGCTCCGAAACGAGCGGATCGATGATCACCGCTGCAAACTCCATCGTGTCCTCTGGTGCGAGCAGAACCAGCTTGCCCTGCCGAGCCATCGTCCGCCAAGTGGAGAGGTGGTTCGGCTTCAGGCCATGCCGCACTGCGACCTTATTCACCATCGCGCCGGGCCGAATTTTCAGCCATTCGAGCAACCTCGGCGATTTTCTGAAAGCTGCCGGTCCGCTTGACCCATCCCGATGTCGACAAGTGGGTGGGTCGGCGGAAGGCTCGTCGGCGCCAACTCCTGCACGTCCCGGGATCCTGGGGGCTTCCCACTACAATGAAGCCTTTCGCTATGGTAGACCTAGAATGCTGCGAACATGTAGAACCGCTGATGGTGGACGATCAACCGAACTCGTTCGGTTGACAATAGCGCAGTCCGGGGAGGAGGTCGCCATGGCATCGATCGACGAGAAGAACCTGGAAGAGAAGCTGACGGCGCTAGAGTCGGCCCGGACCTGGAGTGCGCGGCTCGTATCCAAGCTCGAGAGCAACATCCGTTCGGCAAGCGACGCCGAGCTCTTCCGCATCAATCCGATCAAATTCGCCGCCGACAAGAGCCTCAACGAGGAGGAGACGATTGTTCTCTTCCTGCACGCCACCGCCCTAGGTCTCTTCGATATGACCTGGATTCTGATCTGTCCGGTCTGCTCCTGTGTCATCGATAGCTTCCGGGCTCTCAAGAATGTCCGCAGTCACTGCCGCTGCACCCACTGCCATCTGGATTTCGTGGCGGCTCTCGACGACATGATCGCGATAACCTTCACCGTGAACCCGGCCATTCGCCGCATCTCCTATCACGATCCGCAGACGCTGACGGTGGAGGATTATCTTTTCCGCTACAGCTCGACGAATGAGGGCTTGATCCCGGACGGAACGCCTTTCGTCCACCTGAGGGAGATGCTGAGCCGCGGATTAGCCTATATCGAGCCGGGCGAGACGACCGCTTTTGAGATAATCGCAGAGGCTGGCATATTACATGGCAGCAGCTCCGACAGCGACGCAGGTATCACATTCATTGTCGATCCCGCGCTTCCGACTGGCGAACAGCGCATTGCAATCCGTCTTGACCTCGAGTCCAGAACGCCGGACGCGGGCACCATCGCGGCCGGCAAGGTGATTTTCGAGATGTCCAATGTCGCGGACAAACGCATCGAGTTCGGGATCCTTCAACTGCCGCCCGGCGTCGACAGGCCGCCGCCGCTCCACTTCGCGCCGTTCCTCTCAGGGAAGCGGCTGCTCACGACCCAGACGTTCCGCGACCTCTTTCGCTCCGAGGTGATCCGCAGCCACGAAGGGCTCGGCGTCACGGACATCGCTCTCCTTTTCACCGACCTGAAGGGCTCGACTGCACTTTATGACCGGATCGGAGACCTGAATGCCTTTGCACTTGTGCAGCAGCATTTTGAGCGGCTGCAGGACGTGACGGTCCGCCACAACGGCGCGATCATCAAGACGATCGGCGATGCGGTGATGGCAGCGTTCCTGAGGCCTGCCGATGCCGTGCGCGCGGCGCTCGACATGCGCAGCGAAATCGCCTCGTTCAACAAGCGGCAGCCAGACAAGGCTCTGATCCTCAAGATCGGCGTTCACAGAGGCGCGGCAATTGCGGTCACGCTGAACGAGCGCCTCGACTATTTCGGCCAGACCGTGAACATTGCTGCGCGCGTCCAAGGCCTTGCCGACGCCGACGAGATTTTTGTCAGCCAGGACGTTTACGACGCGACCGGGGTTCGCGACGGACTGGCGGCTTTTGCGGTCGACCCGAGAACTGCACATCTTCGAGGCGTGCGGCAGGAACTGCCGGTGTTTCGGGTGGGAGGGGCCGTTTAAGGCGAGTTGAGCGATTGGCCCACGGGACCATGCGTCAGAAAAGCAGTGTGTGTGTGTGTGTGTGTGTGTGTGTCGAACTCCCGATCACCGAAAACTCCCGAGGGAATTGGTTCGACCCGCTCTGTTGCCAACGCGACTTCGTTCGGGGAGGTCAAAGTGGCCAAGGTCAGCGCTGCGATCTATCTCAGCCCACCTGTGACGATGTTGTGGGGTTGGATGCTGTTTTCCGAACCGCTGACAACAGCGATGTTCGCGGGGCCGCACCTCCCAGAACGATTTTCCGTGTTTCCAAGTTAAGCGGTCGGCTATACGCCGTCATGGCAGCCGTTGGACACAGACTTATTCGATCCCGTAAGCAGGCGTTCGGACATTGTAGCCGCACGAGTTGCGCCCGCACCTTTCGGCTCCGCCATGCTCGTTGACATGACTTTCGTCGCCTAGCCGCTGCCGGGCCAGTTCGGCGAGTTCAATCGCCTCAACTTCAAGGTAAGTATGGCCCAAATGGCAACGCAACAGCCCGTCTACCGACTTGGAATCCTGAGGCCTCTCCAGGGGCGCTACGACCCCTTCTTGACGTCTGGAAGGTTCGTCGCGCCATCCGCGAGTGCGCGCGCAAACGCCCGCAGTGTTGCCGTGTAATTGGTGAAGCGCTTCTTATCGAGCTTGATGGGATCGCCCTCCTTGAGCGCGATATTGCGCCCTGCCGCCGTCGTTACTCGAGTCATCGCCTTGCGGTTGAGCACCGTGATGCCGTGAGCGCAGAGATTGCGGACCGTCACTGCTCGACGACCGGGCGCGCTTGCCGCCTTTGATCCCCGACCAGTCGCGGCCGCCCGCTTTTAAGATGGCATCGCCCCAAACGTCAGTGACGTAGCGCTCGGCTGCGTCACGAATCGGCTAGCGCTCGGCTGCGTCACGAATCGGCTTGAGTCAAGAAGATTCCGGCTTGTGGGCCGGCTATTTTGCTGACATTATTCCCCTGTTAACGGGGTTGCACTGTGGCAGGTGTTCAAATGGGGGGCATAAGGATGGCAAAGGAACCTTCGAGTACCGCTTCTTCTGCGAATAAGGCGGACGAAAATCTGATAGGTAATGCAGAGGGAAACGGGCTGAACTTCATGGCGGCCCAGGCCCGCGAGGGCGGGATCTCCGGTGACGCTGTAGGTGTCGACAAGATACGCGATCTGCTGTTCGGCAACCAGATGCAGGACTATGACCGCCGTTTTTCCAAGCTTGAAGACCGGTTCTTGCAGCGCTTTAAGGATGTCGAATCCGAGGCCAAGCGCAATCTTGAAACGTACGAGTCAAATGCAAAGAAGCAGGTCGAATCGCTCGCGGCGCAATTGCGGAGCGAAAAAGATGCACGAGCCGAGGCCGACAAGGAGATTGACCGGAATCTTCGCGAGCAAAATCAGGCACTTGAAAAGCAGGTGCGCGCGTTGTCGGATCAATTGAGCGAGCTTGAGCGCGACGTTGCGGACCGGATAAATCGAAGCGATCATTTGCTGCGTGAGGAAATCAAGCAAAAGAATGAAAGCATTCAGATGCTAATGGAGAAAATGTTTTCCGATCTCAGCAACGTCAAGACCGACAGAAATCTTTTGGCTGGCCTGTTTGTCGAGGTTGCAAAATGCATAAATCAGGATTCCGGCGGTAGCAAGAGCAACTCGGAACGTGGCTGGAAAGTGAGTTGATCGGAACTTGACGTCGACCGTCGACCCAATCAGGCTTCCTCACAAAGCCGCCTCGAACGATACCGAGATCGATCGCGCGGCTCTTGCTATTCTTTTGGTCGAAATTGCTCGGAACATTGATCCGGACCATCATGCGCGTTTCGACGGAGTTCCAACCGCCGATCGTCGCATGGAAACGCTGCGCCAGTTGCTGGTCGGCCGCGAAATTTCGGAGCTTTCACGAGTTACGCATCTGCTGGGCGAACCGGAGCAGCTTGCGGAAGCAGTGGGCGGCGTTCTTCCCAGTGCAGCCGCACGGGCGCCTCATGCGCAGCTCGGCGAGGCCCTTGCGCCAGCCGTCGAGAGGGCTGTGCAACGGTCGATCCAGAAGAGCCCGCGCACGCTGACGGATATATTATACCCGGTGTTTCTGCCGGCAATTCGCAAGTCGATCGGGGAAAAGATCGACCAGACCTTTCAGTCGCTGAATGAAACTTTAAGACATATATTTACCTGGCATGGGCTCAAGTGGAGATTTGAATCTTGGAGAACTGGTGCCAGCTTCTCGGAAGTTGTTCTGAAGCATTCTCTTGTCTATCGTGTAGAACATGTCTTTCTCATTGACCGAAATTCCGGGCTTTTGATCGCGCATGTAACTGCCGATAATGCAACGAGCGAGGATCCTCAACTCATTTCTTCGATGCTCAGTGCAATTCAAGACTTCGTTAAAGACTCATTTAACGAGAAAGAACAGAGCGGCCTGGACACTATCCGCTTTGGGGAGCTTCGTCTCTGGTCAGAAGTTGGACCGTTTGCGACCTTGGTTGCGGTGATCCGGGGAAATCCGCCAGAGGAATTACATGAAATAGTTCGCGATGTGTTGCTTCGCATCCATGATGAATACTCACAGTCTTTAGAGCAGTTTGACGGCGACGGTTCTCAGTTAGCCGGCATAGAGACGCAGTTGCAGACCTGCGTTGAACTGAAGCAGGAGGACTCAAACCAGGGATTTCCGTGGCTGGTGCTGGCTGCAGTCCTGCTGGTTTTGATTCCGGCAGGCGGTTGGTTCTTTCTTTCCTGGCAATCCGGGCAGCGCTGGCAGGCCTATGTGTCGCGACTTGAGGCCCAACCGGGCATCATCGTTGCGGAACAAAAGGTGCGCGATGGCCAATTCTACATTTCCGGCCTGAGAGACCCGCTTGGCGCCGACCCGCAGTCGCTGTTGTCTGGAACGCATGTCGATCCCGCCCGCGTTCATTCGCAATGGCAATTCTATCAGAGCCTTGAGCCGGAGTTCGTGTTGAAGCGGCTGACGGCGTCGCTGGCTCCGCCCAAATCTGT
>NZ_ATTQ01000002.1 GCF_000419765.1 Rhizobium mongolense USDA 1844
GAAGTGAAAACTTCACCAGCTTCTCAAATCGTTGCGCTTCGCTGACCTGGTGGTTATGGCGGGGTGGCTGCACCCGTTCCCTTTCCGAACACGGCCGTGAAACGCCCCAGCGCCTATGGTACTTCGTCTCAAGACGCGGGAGAGTCGGTCGCCGCCAGGTCTGCAAAACGCAACAAAAACAATCTTCTCAACACAAAACATCGGCCTTAAGCCGATAAAAACACGCCGCAAACATAAGCGGTCCCTTCCGCTCAAAAAAACAATAACGCGGGGTGGAGCAGCCCGGTAGCTCGTCAGGCTCATAACCTGAAGGCCGCAGGTTCAAATCCTGCCCCCGCAACCAAATTCCATACCAATTCAATGGGCTCCGAGATAAATCGGAGCCCTTTTTGCGTTCGCAATCTCCCAGCACGCGGCTAGTATAAATCCTCGGTCAGCGTTCATACACCAGTCAAACGCTCCCCCCGCAACTCTAAATGCGGCTCGATCAGGACGTGGCCCGCCTCCTCGCGGCGGTCAAATGCGGCTGAGATCGCAGCAGTGCTGAGGCAGAAGCGGAGTTCATCGATGAACCGGGGATAGAGATTACCTCATTAAATACCACGCCACGTCGTACCAGAGCATCATTTCGTAAAGTGATGTCAAGAAAAGGCAAGTTTTGCAAAACTCCTACCTCTTCAATCCATGCCCGGTCTATGGTCGCCGCAAGGTCGGACCGGGGGCCTTTGCCAATGATCAGGGAAATTGGACGATTGACTTCTCTTAGTTCCGGCGTCCTGGACACATGATGACGTCACACAAGGCAATATTTTGAAATCATCCGCAATAAAACTACCGGAATGTCGCCATGCGAGCCTGGCACAAGGGGATCGTTCCGCCACCGCCAAATGGCGGGCAGCATCGGTTGGGCCAAGCAGAGATACCCTTGGTCCAACCGACACGGCTGCTGGACGCCTGTTCCAGGGCCTCGTTGGCCGTCAGGCCGTTTCCGAAAAACTCGAAAACATGTTGCCCATTTCCGACCACGTTTCCGAGAAGTTTGCGACAAGATTTCCTCGTGTGATCGCGCTCGCCATCTCAGCAAAGGTTTGAAGACCATGCCATTTATTTTGCGCAGCAGCTTCCTGCTCTTCAGCGTGACCAGTGCCGGTCTGGCGGCAAGCTGGCTAATCAATGCGAGTACGCTTGAGAGCGTTCGGTCGGTCCCGGCCATTGAAGTGGTTGTCTCCCGAGCGCCGCCATTGCTAAGCCGCTTCGACAAGGATGACGTCCTGGCAGCAGTTGCCAGGCAGTCCAAAACCGTGCTTGCAGACCTACCCTCACGAATTCCTGTCCCTATTCCCCCGGACGCAGGCGTCAACAGATCAAGGAATGAGCCGACGCACAGGGCCGAGGGCCTCGTTGATTTTCAATCCTGCTTGCCGGCCTGCGAGACGCGGGACCGGCTTGCTGAAGCGAATATTCGGCCGGTCGCGGATCACGGCTTGGAAGCAGACGAACCTTCGCGCGAGTGGCATGAGGTTGCGGTCGCTGTCGCCTTCGAGCGCTCGGGCGAACTTGAGATCCTTCGCGCAATCGCCAGCAACGCGATGCGGACAACCCGGCGGATCGTTGAGGCGCCCATGAATTCTCCGCTCACGAGATGGTGAGTGCTGGCACGGTGCGCGCTTTCCGGCAGCCATCAAGATGAACCAACCGGCCCAATTTCATTTCATCTGCATGAGCCGGAGAGGCGGTGTATCGCGCTCCGGCCGATCCTATTGGTATCTCCTATGGTCAGGCATATTCTAATCGTCGACGATGATTCCGAGATTCGCAAACTGACGAGCCGCTATCTCGAAGAGCAGGGATTTCGCACATCGGTTGCCGCAAGTTGCGACGAGTGTGAGCGGCTTCTGCTATCCACCAAACCGGACCTGATCCTGCTGGATGTCATGCTCCCGGACCGCTCCGGGTTGACGCTCTGCCAGTCGCTGCGTGAACGCGGCAACCAGATCCCGATTATCTTGCTGACAGCCTTGAAGGAGGATGTCGACCGGATCATCGGGCTCGAGATCGGAGCGGACGATTATATGGTTAAGCCTTTCGTGCCCCGTGAGCTCATCGCGCGCATCAATGCGGTATTGAGGCGATACCTGCGGGCGACCGTCGAAGACCGCCCGGTCAGTAGATACCGGTTTGACGTTTTCACACTTGAGCCGACAGTCCGGCGCCTGTCTACCGCTTATGGCTCGCCTGTGGAATTGACCGGTGCGGAATTTGATCTGCTCAAGATCTTTCTCGACCGTCCGGGAATACTGCTGACGCGCGAGAAAATCCTGGACCTGACAGCCGGCCGCAAGTGCGATCCTTTTAATCGCTCGATCGACGTGCTTCTGAGCCGGCTGCGGCGAAAGCTGTCGGAATTCTCCCGGGCAGTGCTGTTTCGCACGATACGAAATGGCGGTTATCAGTTCACCGCTCGGGTCAGCGCTGAAAGAGATGAGCAATGAGCACTTTGCGGGCGCGCATAGCTATCCTCCTCGTCATCTCGATTGTCGCGGTCGTCGCTTTGGCAACCTTGGCCGCGATGTCAGTTTTTGAGCCTCCGTCGCGGGCGGGCTTCTTCAAAGTCTCAGTGCGGTTCGTAAAGGCCCTGACCTACGTTGCCATGGAGAAGGAAGAACTCGTCGATGCAATGGGCGGGACGATATCGGACGGACCGTTCACGGGGCCGGCAGACGAGATGGAATCTCATATCCTTGCGGACGCCATCCACGACGCCGGCCTTCTGACCGAAGTGCGTGTGGTGAAGACGGCGCAGCCCTCCGAGATGATGGCGTCAATTCGTCTGAAGGACGGACGCTGGCTAAGGGTTCCTCTTTCAGACACGGCGCCTCCACGCTCGGGGGGCTATGTCTTCGCAGGCTGGATTGTGCTGATTGCCGCCGGCAGTTCAATCATCTCGGTATTTGCGGCATCCAAGATCGCGATGCCTTTCCGTCTGATCGACAGTGCGATGTCCTCGATCGGCCCCAGCGGGATCATGGCCCCGATACCTGAAGTTGGACCTGCCGAGGCGCGAATGACGGCCAAGGCCTTGAACGGGCTGTCCCAGCATCTCAAGACTGCGATCGAAAGCCGCATGCGGCTTGTCGCGGCAGCTGGACACGACCTGCGGACGCCTATGACCCGTATGCGGCTGCGGGCCGAGTTCATCGACAATGCTGACGACCGGGCTCAGTGGCTGTCGGATATTGACGAGCTGGAGCAAATAGCTGACAGCGCCATCAGTCTCGTGCGTGAAGAAGTCAGTCCGAATTCCATTGAGCCGATAGAGCTCGATGGCTTCGTTGCCGATACGGTCGAATCTATCACGCTGGCGGGACACAGAGCCGACGTCCATCATCTCGACCATGCGGTGGTCAACGCGGCTCCACTTGCATTGAAGCGAGCACTCTCCAACCTTATCGTAAACAGCGCCACTCACGGCGGCGGGGCTACAGTCTCTGTGACGTCTTACGGGCCTTCCGCTTTTGTCATCATAGAAGACGAGGGGCCTGGTATCCCCGAAGCGCTGATTGCTCAGGTGTTTGAGCCCTTTTTCAGGGTCGATGCGGCAAGGCGCAAGCAATTCGCAGGCGCGGGCATGGGACTTGCGATTGCCCGCGAAATCATCGCTCGCGCTGGTGGAACGATTGAGCTTGCCAACAAGGACGGCAGCGGCCTGCGCCAGGTCGTTACCTTTCCCGCCTGCTAGGCGCTGAACGCATACGCACGCCGGCGCCACGGTTCGCGTGCGCCGGGCGGAGTTGCAAGCCAGCAATCCTTGCCAGCAAAGAAATGTAATCTGCCAGCAATATTTCATAACATTCGCGCCGAACTCTCGACGTGCCGGAAATGGAAAGCTCCTGACAGATCGCACGCGATCTAGGAGGCTAGGGTCTTGTCTCCCCACGGCACCCTGAACCGCCCTAGCCTCCGTCCCCCACGTACCATCGAGGAAACCGGGCCGTCATGGATATTGCTTATTCCGCGCTTCTTGCCTTCGGAACACTTTCGATGTCTGCCTTCGCGCCTGCCGGAACTGTTCTGACGCAAGCCATGGTCAGTCCTACCGACAGGGTCGTGCAGTTCCAGGAAGACTACAACGACTGGCGGGTGGCATGCGCCGAAACGATCGGCAAGACGCGCTGCACGCTCCAGCAGCGCCTCATCGATACCCGGCGGCGGCAGGATGTTCTCTATGTCGAGATCGGCGTTCCAGACGGCGGTGGCCTGGGCGGGATGCTTGTCCTGCCGCTTGGAATTGCTATCGATCAGGAAACGTCAATTGCCGTCGATGGCTCTCTGCAGCGGCGGGTCATCAGGATCCACACATGCCTTCCCGAGGGGTGCGTCGCCCGGCTTGCCTTCGACGAGACCTTCATGACGAGCCTGCGAACGGGCAGGGCGTTGAAAGTGTCCGGGTTCTCCGCTGTCGGCCAAGGCGTTCCGGTGAATTTTTCGATCTCGCTCAGCGGCTTTCCAGAGGCGCTGGATAGAAGCATCGCGCTCATGGCTTTGCAGGGCTCCCGGTAGCCCGGTCCGGGATGATCATCAATCGGACAGGCCCTTCAAGCCGTCACGATCTTTGGCTGCTGCGGCGCAACGCCTCGAAATGAATGGAACAGCTCAGTGAAAAAAAGCTCAATCCTGATTGCCGGCAGCTTGTCGGTCGCATCCCTGACGGCAGCGGTGGCAAGGGCCGAAACCGTCACATCCATCGTCGTCGAGGGCGCGGCGCGGACCTCGGCTGAGTTTGTCCGCTCGCATATCACAATCTGGCCAAACGTCGAGTTTGCCGGTAGCGATATCGATGATTCCATTCGGCAGCTCTACGCTCTCGGCCAGTTCAAGAATGTTCGGATCACTGTCGCGAGAAAGGAGCTCGTCGTTGTCGTCGAGGAGAACAAGCTGATCAATCAGGTTGTGTTCAACGGCAACCAGAAGATCAAGGACGACAATCTGGCGTTGATCGTCAAGACCAAGCCGACCGGGCCGTACGATGAAGCGCAGATCAAATCAGACATCGAAGCGATCAAGCAAGCCTATGCGGCAACCGGGCGGACCGATGTTGATGTCGGCATAAAAACAATGGTCCTGTCCCCCGACTACGTGAATGTCGCCTTCACGATCAATGAGGGTGAGAAGACCAAGATCGATTCAATCAACTTCATCGGCAATAGTGCGTTCAGCGCCGAGCGGCTGTCCTCCGTCATTGGGCTGAAGAAAAGCAACCTCTTGTCGTTCCTCACACGTAAGGACGTGTTTCTCGAGGAGAAGCTGGAGGCGGACAAGAAGGCGCTCGCGAATTTCTACACCACGCACGGATTTGCCGATTTTGAAGTCTTGTCGGCCGAAGCGCATTTCGATCCGTCCGATAAAAGCTACGCGCTGACGTTCACGCTAAACGAAGGGCCGCTATACAGCTTTGGAAAGGTTGCCGTTCTCTCCAATATCAACGGTTTGCCAGATGGCGAGCTTGAGAAGGCCCTAAGGACGAAACAGGGCGAGCGCTACAATGCAGACCGCGTCGAGACATCCGTCGAGAGCCTGACGAACGTAGCCGCCTCACAGGGATTTCCCTTCGCAAAGGTCACCCCAAGAGCCACCCACAATCTGGCAGACAACACGATCTCGCTCGAATACCAGATCGATCAGGGCGAGAAATCCTATATCGAGCGAATTGTCATCCGCGGCAATACACGGACCCGAGACTATGTCATCCGGCGCGAGTTCGATGTCAGCGAAGGCGACCCATACAACCGGCAGATGATCGAGGCGAGCAAGCGGCGCCTGGAGGCGCTGGGCTTCTTCAAATCCGTCGACATCACAGCAACACAGGGAAGTGCTGCCGACAGAGTAGTTCTCACCGTCGATGTCGAGGACAGTTCCACAGGCAGCTTTGGCATCGGTGCCGGAGCGTCGTCGGATGGACCCGTTCTCGAGGCATCGGTGGAAGAAAACAACTTCCTTGGTCGCGGCCAATACATCAAGCTCGCAGCCAGCGGCGGATGGGATGACGACGATAGCCGTAACTACAGCCTTGCGTTCACCGAGCCTTATTTCCTGGGCTATCACCTGGCAGCGGGGTTTGATCTCAACTACTCGGAAACGTCCTACGATGACTATGATCTGGACCAGGCCGGACTTTCGTTGCGCGTGACGGCGCCGATCAACGAGCAGTTGGCGAGCACGTTCCGATATAATCTCACCTATCTCGACTATGGCGGCGATTCCAGCGACCTGTCTGCAACCTACCAACACCTGATCGATGACGGCCCATGGGTCCGCTCTTCGGTTTCGAACACGCTGACCTTCAACTCCCTCGATTCCGTAAAGCAACCCCGTAGTGGCATCTACGCGACGCTGACCGAAGAATTCGCGGGGCTCGGTGGCGACTCGCAATATTTCAAGGTGACGGGAAAGCTTCGCTACTACGAGCTCCTCGCCGAAGACGCCGATGTCATTGGATCTCTGACGCTTGGTGGCGGACAGATTTTCGCTTTCGGAAGTAGCCTCAATACGTTCGACCAGTTCAGCTTGGGCGGCAACGAGATACGCGGTTTTGCCAAGCGCGGCATCGGCGCCAGAATTGCGGATGCCGACGATCAGACGCTCGGCGGCAGCTCGTATTTCTATGGCTCTGCAGAGGTCAGTTTCCCACTGCCTGCGGTGCCGAGAGATGCTGGCTTCCGCGGCACGTTCTTCGCCGATGCAGGGACGCTCTTCGCCAACCGGGTTCAGGTGTTGGGATCTGACGTTGTCGAGGGAGACAATGGATCACTGCGGGCCTCCGTCGGCGTCGGTCTCGTCTGGGATTCTCCCTTTGGCGCCCTTCGCGTCGATTACGCCCTTCCACTTGCCTACGAAGAGTCCGACGAGCTCGAGCGGTTCAAGATCGGCGTCAACTCAGCATTTTGACATCGGAGGAGGGGGCGCCCGGGTCACCCGGCAATCTTACTCAATGGTTCGATGGTCGCTAAAGAAGGTTTGGGAATTGACATGGGCCTGGAATCCGAGAAAAGAAAAGCGTCCCTGGCCGGCGCGGCAGTGATGCTCGTCGTGCTCGCTGCGGTGCCGCAGCCGGTTGCGGCAGGATCCGACGCGGTGGTGACGATCCGCAATGGAAACAGCGACGACCATCGCCACCTCAAGCTTGGCTTGAACAAAGCGCTTGTGGTCGATCTGCCGGAAAGCGCCCACGACATTCTGGTGGCTGACCCTACGGTGGCGGATGCTGTCATTCGCTCAGCAAACCGCATCTACCTGTTCGGCAAGTCCGTCGGGCAAACCAACATCATCGTCTTTGGGCCGGACAGCGTGCCGGCCCTTACGCTCGACATTACGGTGGAACGCGATGTCGCCCGTCTGGAAGCAAATCTGAACAGGTTCATCCAGGACGCTGCAATCACAGTGGAAATTGTCTCCGACAATATTGTTTTGACCGGGACGGTCAGGTCAGCGCTCGATGCCACACGGGCTGTTGATCTTGCGACTGCTTTTCTGAAGGGCGGGGAGGCGACAACCCGGAGCGAAACCGCGACGAGCAGTGGAGGCGGGCAGGGATCGGTCGCCTTGTTTGCCGAGGCAAGGCAGACCTCGCAGATCGTCAATTTGCTCCAGATCCAGGGAGAGGATCAAGTCACGCTCAAGGTCACCGTTGCTGAGATCCGGCGTGATATCCTCAAGCAGATCGGCTTCGATCATGTGGTGAGCGGTTCAAATGGTGTCGCGGTTGCGCAGCTAGGCTCTTCATCCAGCGATGCCTCGACCGCAACAACCGGGGGGGGCCTGGCGGCGCTCTTCAAGGGCTCTCTGGGGGGATACGACCTTTCAGTGTATCTGAACGCCTTGGAACAGGCGAAAGTCGTCAAGTCGCTCGCAGAACCAACCTTGACCGCCATATCAGGGCAGGCGGCGAGCTTCAGCTCGGGGGGCCAAGCGCTCTACTCGACGACCGATGATGATGGAAACACGACCTACACGGCCTATGACTATGGCATCGACCTGGCTTTCAAGCCTGTCGTCCTGTCGGCGGGGCGAATAAGCTTGGAGATTTCGGCAAAGGTCTCGGAGCCCACGACATCGGTTTCCGGGTCTGTGCCTACCTATCAGAAGCGCTCTGCAAAAACGTCGATCGAGATCCCGTCAGGCGGCTCGCTCGTGCTTGGCGGGTTGTTGCAGAACAACGTCTCGCAGACGACCAACGGCACGCCCGGTCTTTCGAAGTTCCCCGTTATTGGCGCGCTTTTCCGGCAGAAGACGAACGAGATCGTCGAGAGCGAAATTGTCATCATAGCAACCGCCTACCTTGTTCGGCCGGTCGGACAGGCAAACCTCAGTCAACCGGCAGACAATTTCTCGCCTGCGGATGACGCCGAAGCCTTTTTTCTGAATCGCGTCAACAAGATCTATGGAAACAACGGCAACGACGCTTCACCCGGGCGCTATCAGGGTTCCGTCGGCTTTATCTACAAATGATCGACGTCCGGCTTGAAGCAATGCCGCGGCAAAAGACCGATATGCAGAACCTCATATGCTGGAGCCGGGAGCCGCGATCGGCAAAATCCGGGTCGAGGCGTGATGCCCAGGAGCCCGTCCCCATACGGCGTCGACCAAAGAACGGGCGTTGCTTTCCGGATCATCAAGCTCGATACGACCTGGGTCGTCTGTTTGGACAGATGCGCCCAGGCGCCTGGGTGCAGCCAGCACTCCGTTCTCCAGGAAAATATTGGCAAGCCGGCAAGTCTTCGGCGTTCCGGCCGTCATATGGACAAAAGCTCAAACCAGCTGTCCGTCATTGCGCCGTTGCCATCAGCGATCCTGAAGAAGCGCTCCGGCCATTCCGTGACCGGCTGCTGATCGTCATCTCCTTCATACTCTTCGCCTATATAGCTGGACCGTATCACTGAGGCGAGGAATCGTCCTTTCCAGAAAATTGGCTACGCACAAGCACGCGGGAGAGGCCGGCGGCGTCGGCGATCTTGCCAAGCGACGTGCTTTCGTACCCGTGCCTTACAAACACACTGGGAGCGCTCGCCTAGACGGACTGGCAAACAGCGGGATCGCGATATCCCTGGCCTTTCATGAGGACCGATCCAGGGTTGGCGACGGCGCCAAGATAGAGAGCGGAAAGAGGGGCAGGCGTATTGCCCCTCTTTCCGGTTGCCACCATGCTGTGGGGTGAGATCCTGATGGCTGACACCGTTCCAGCGCACATTGGACGATATGCCTGCGGGCCGTGTTGAAGCGCCATGGCTTGAAGAAGCTTGCCGGCGACTGCGCGGTGGCCGGGATCAAGAACAGCAAGCGTTCTGTGATCATTTCAATCTCCTCACATTATCCTCGCTTGAGTGATTGTCGTGACAGACCACAGCCGGCGCCGCCTGCGGCGGTATTTGACGTCCACGCGAGAAGGGGCGTTTAAGAAGTTGAAGAAAATCATCGATGTAGGTGAAGACGGTGGGGATGACCAAGAGGCTCAGGAAGGTTGACGTCAAAAGGCCACCGATCACGACGATTGCCATGGGCTGACGGAAGCTTGAATCGCCGCCGCTAAGGCTCAGGCCAACCGGAAGCATGCCGGCACCCATTGCGATGGTCGTCATAATGATCGGTCGCGCACGCTTGTGGCAGGCGTCCACCAGTGCGTCGTATCGCGTTGCGCCTTGACGCCGTGACATGATGGCGTATTCGACGAGCAGAATTGAGTTCTTCGAAACGATGCCCATCAGCATCAGGAGGCCGATCACAGCCGGCATCGAGAAACTCGTGCCCGTGAGCACCAGTGGAAGAAGCGCTCCGCCCAAAGCCATAGGCAGCGCCATCAAGATGGTGACGGGCTGAAGGAAGTCATGGAACAGAAGGACCAGGACCGCATAGATGCAGAACACGCCGATTGCCATGGCCGTGCCGAAGCTCTCGAACAATTCCGAGCTGCGCTGCAGTTCTCCTTGCTGGACTTGGTAGACGCCCTGCGGCAACTGGCGCAACGCCGGCAGTGCCTGGGCTTCCTTGTTCACATCACCGAGGATCCGGCCGTTCAGTTCGACCGACAAGGTCATGTTGCGGGCACGATCGAGTCTGTCGATTTCAGACGGGCTTCCTCCAATACTGATCTTAGCAACGCTGCCGAGAGCGACCTTGCCGTTTGTGCCGGCGACCTGGATGCGCGATAGAGCATCGAGGTCGGTCCGCGTATGCGGATCAAAGCGCACCCTGATGGAAATCTGGCGCTGCGGGAGATTGAGCTTTGCCATCGAATTGGAGTAGTCGCCGTTCGTTGATACCCGAACGGCATCCGCGATCGCCTCCGATGTCACGCCCAAGGCGGCCGCTCTTGCAAAGTCGGGTGTGATCTGGATCTCAGGGGCCTGTCGCGAGGCGCTCGATGTGACCGCTCCGATGCCCTCTATCGACCGCAACTGCCCTTCAAGTGCGTCTGCCGCCGGATCCAGGCTATCTGCATCATCACCGGCCAAGGTGATCTCGAGCTTCGTGCCGTTGCCGCCAGTGCCAACTTCCACCCTGACTCCGGGAAGGGCCGAAAGTGCCTGCCGTATATCGGCCTCCACCTCTGACTGCTTGCGGTCGCGTTCGTCTATCTTCGTCAAGTCGACGACCAAGGTCGCCTGTGTGACGTCGGTGGTCGTCGAGCTATCCATGCCGCCCGAGGAAGCCGATCCGACAGCGGTGAAAACGGAGCGGACGTCTCTGACGCCGGAGATTATGTGAGCGGCGCGCTGGGCGATCGCATCGGTCGCCTCGAGCGTGGCTCCGGGCTGCAGGGAAAGCGTGACCTGCGTCTGTGCGTCATCGGACGCCGGAAGGAAGCCGGTTTGCAGCAGCGGGATGGCTGAGACCGACAGGCCAAGCAATGTGAAGGTCGCCAGCATCGTCAGCACGCGGTGCCTGAGGCACGTTCGCACGACCGCCAGATAGGCGCCCATGATCCGTCCGTCCCGATGCTGGCTGTCGTGATTTTTCATCACATAGGCCGCCATCATCGGCGTGAGGAGCCGCGCAACCAGCAAGGATGCCAGGACCGCAACGGCGGCGGTAATGCCGAACTGGCGGAAAATCAGGCCGGGGATACCGCTCATGAATGCCGTTGGAAGGAAGACTGCGACCAGCGTGAAAGTCGTCGCAATGACGGCTAGGCCGATCTCGTCGGCCGCCTCCAAAGCCGCAGCCATCGGAGACTTGCCCATCTGAAGATGGCGGTCAATGTTTTCGATTTCGACGATGGCATCGTCGACGAGGATCCCGACGACGAGCGAGAGGGCCAGCAGCGTCACCGTATTGAGGCTGTAATCCGCCAGATGCATCACGAGGAAGGTCGGAATGATGGAAAGCGGAAGCGCGGCTGCGGACAGGAACGTTGCGCGCCAATCGCGCAGGAACAGCCACACGACGATCACCGCAAGAAGCGCGCCTTCGTACAGCATGTGCATGGAAGCGTCGTAGTTCTCGACGATCGGCTCGACTGTCGTGTAGGCCTTGGTGATCTCGACTTCGGGATGCTCGGCAGAAAATGCTTTGATCTTGGTCTCGATTGCGTCCGCGACCGCGGTGTCGGAAAATCCATTGGAACGTTTCACTTCGACGGCGATGATCGGCTTGCCATCCAGATAGGCAATTGACGAACGATCGGCGTAGCTGTCAGTGACGGTCCCCAATTCTTCGAGCCGGACGCTCTTTCCATTCGAGAGAGGTATCGATAGTGCGGATAGCTCTTCGATTGATTGAACGGCTCCGAAGGTCCTTATCGATTGGCGCGTTGAGCCGACCTCAGCCCTGCCGCCAGACCGGTCGGCCTGGACAGAAGCAAGTCGTGACGAGATGTCCGATGCCGTCACCCCGAGCGATGTCACAACGTTCGCATCAAGATCGACATGGACCTCACGGTCGACACCACCAAGCCGGCTGACTTCGCCGACGCCGCTGACTGATAGAAGTGCCTTGGTGAGATCATTGTCTGCAAACCAGGAAAGCTCGGTCTCGCCGAGTTTGTCCGACCGGATCGCATAGGTGACAAGCGGCGATGACTGCACCGAAACCTTCGAGACAGTCGGCGATTCCATTTCGGAGGGAAGCTCTCCCTGCGCACTGTCGACGGCGTTGCGAACCTCGTTCAGGGCCTCCTCGCTGTCCTTTTCCAGTTCAAAGGAAACACTGATAGCGACCGATCCATCTGTGATGGTTGTCGTTATGTGATCGAGGAGGCTCAACGAAGCCAGCTTGTCTTCGATCTTGCGGGCAACCTCGGTCTCCAGCTGCGTGGGAGCGGCTCCTTCGAGCGACGCGGAAATCTTCACCGTGGGAAGGTCCATATCCGGAAAGTTTTGGACCTGAAGCTTCTCGAAGGAGAGCAGGCCGCAGACTGTCAGCAGGACGAAAAGCAGGATTGATGGGACGGGGTTTTTGATCGACCAGGCCGAAAAGTTCATTTCTGCTCCTCCGCGATGCGGACGAGACTTTCGTCGGAGAGGAATGCTCCGCCCGACTCCACGATCTGCTCCGATCCCGTCAGGCCGGACAGTATTTCTACGCGCTGGTCACGCCGGCGCCCGATCTCGACACGCATGCGATGCACGCGCTTCTGCTCGTCGACCCCAAACACGTAGTTGATGCCGTCCCGGAAGACCAAGCTGGTCTCGGGAACTGTGAGCGCACGCTCGGTGCCGATCTTGATCTCGCCGGAGACGTAGAGGCCGACGCGCGGCTTCGGCTGTGCCGGGACTTCCACATAGACGATCGAGCGGCCGGTCTCGCTACTGACCGTCGGAGAGACCAGCCGGACCCGTCCCTGGAGAGGCTCGCCTCCAGGCGCGGAGATTTCGACGGTCTGGCCGACGTCTATTTGCGGGAGAAAGCGCGCGGAGACCTCTGCCTGCCATTCGACGCGCTGCTGCCGGATCAGCCGGAACAGCTCCGTCCCCGACGACACGACCGCTCCAAGCGAGGCAGATCGCGAGCTGATGATCCCGTCGTCTGCAGCGGAAATCGTCGTTTGCGCCAGTTTGATGCGCTCGCTCTCAAGGCCCGCCTGTTCGGACTGAAGACTGGCGGTCGCTGTCTGTTCGGCGATCAGATATTCGGTGCGCTTTTGATCCGAGAGCGCGCCGGATTGCCCGATCTGGCGTGCGCGATCTGCATCAGCCTTTGCCTTGGCAAGGTCCGCCTGTGCCGTTGCAACCGCTGCCACCTGCTTGCGCAGATCAGCGCTCACGGTCTCGGAATTCAGACGAACGAGCGGGTCGCCTTTTATGACGACCGATCCTACGTCGACCAGAACCTCGTCGATGCGCAGCCCGCTTGTTTCCGACGCGATGACGGCTTCATGCCATGGCTGCAGCCAGCCGCTTGCAGGGATATTCTGCGGCCACTGCTCATATTGTGGTTGGGCCGTCTTTACCGTTAGTGCAGCAGCGTGTCCCGGCTGGGTCTGCGCCACTGTTGGATAGGCGTCGATAGCGAGCGCTGCGAAGCTGCCGAGGAACAGGAGAGATATACGTCTCATTGCGGGCTCCTCGCAGCAGCTTTCAGACCGCCGGCCGGATTGGACGCTAGATGCGGTCCTTCGTTGGTGTCGGCGACCGGGCTTTGCCCGATATCAACTGGTCCCGCCCATCCGCCGCCGAGCGCCTTGTTCAGCGCGATGTAGTAGGTGGCGATGTCGGCTTGCGCCTGGATGGCATTTGATTCTGCCGAATAAAGCGAGCGTTCGGCATCCAGGACGTCGAAGAGATCGATGCTACCAGCCTCGTAAAGCTCCTTAGACAGCAACGAGGCCTCGCGATAGCCGCGAGCCGATTTCGTGAGTGACGCCAGCCGCGATCTCGCGCGGTTCAACGAGGTGATTGCGTTCTCGACATCTTCCATCGCCCCGAGCACGGAAGACTGATAGGCGAAGAAATATTCATCTCGCTGCGCCTTGGCCACGTCGACCGCGGCCTTCAATTGTCCGCCTTGGAAGATCGGAACGCTGACTTGGGGGCCGAAGGACCAACTGATGGTCGACTTCTTCCCGAGATCGGCAAGGTTGGTAGCCGAAGTATCGATCGAACCCGTGAGGCTGAGGGAAGGATAGCGATTTGCCTCGGCCTGCCCGATCTTTGCAGTCGCCTGAGCTAGTTGGCGTTCGGCAGCGCGCACATCGGGACGATTTGTCAACACATCGGCCGGTACGCCGGCAGCCGTCTTTGACGGCGGAAAAGGGATTGGTTTGCTCTTGCGCATGACTGCGTCGAGCGTCATCGGGGACTGCCCGAGCAGAACAGCGAGGCGGTTGACCGATGTCGCATAGGTGATCTGATAGGAGGGAATATCCGCTTCCGTCGAGGCCGCCTGAGCCTCCGCCTTGGCGACATCCACACGCGAAACGATGCCCGCATCGATCTGCTCTCTGGTCAGCCTTGCAGTTTCCCGTTGGGATTTGGCTGAGCGCTGCGCAAGCGCGGTCAGCAGCTGATATTCACGCGCTTGGACATAGTAGGACGCAACGTCTCCGACGAGGGTAACCAGCGTGTCGCGAAGTTGCTCCTCCGTTACTTGTTCACCATATTTTGCAGCTTCGACACCTCTTCGTGTGCTGCCGAACAAATCGATTTCCCAGGAGGCGTCGAACCCGGCCTGATACTGTGAGTAGACAGTCGGTTCCGAACCGGAAACTTGCCCGCGATCGCGCGTGGCCGAACTGGATCCCGAGACGGAAGGTAGGAGCGAACCATATTCCTGCCGCGTCGTCGCGCGTGCTTCGCGGATACTGGCTTTCGCCTTTGCGACATCGAGATTCGATGCGACAGCCTTTTCAACGAGATCATTGAGGATGGGATCGTTCAGACGCTGCCACCATTGTGCAAGGGCAGGCGATGAGGTCTTCGCAGCTCCAGTGGCATGCCATTTGTCGGCGAGCGCCATCTTGGGCGCCTGATAGTCAGGCCCTACAACGCAGCCAGAGAGAACAGACAGCGCAGCGACCAGCGCTGTCGTTCCCACGTGTCGAAATGAGGTTAATGATGGAAGCGTTGGATTGGCGTGAGAATATCGATTTGGCTGCGCCAGAAGATTGATCAAAATTGACTCCGGATCTGCGTGCGATGAGGCAGTCAATAGTGATCTCAGCGTTAAGCGCTGTTAAGAGAAGGTAAAGTTGCGTAAATCTTCTTTCTCTCCCGGCGGCGGCCGCTATGGCAGCATCAGAATCTAATGGACCGCGGAATGACAAGAGTTCTTCTCATTGATGACGATACCGAGCTGACTTCGCTTCTCAGTGAATACCTCACGGAAGAAGGGTTCATCGTCGAAACCACCGATGATGCGCGTCTCGGCATCGCAGACGCGGCCGGCAACAGCGCGGATATCATCATTCTTGACGTGATGATGCCGAGGATGAACGGGATAGACGCTCTTCAGCGCATCCGCAGGCTCAGCAATGTCCCCGTTATTATGCTGACGGCCAAGGGCGACGATGTCGATCGCATATCGGGCCTCAATCTCGGAGCCGACGACTACGTTGCAAAGCCATGCTCCCCGGGCGAACTGGCCGCCCGTATCCGCGCCATCCTGAGACGGACGGCCGGAAAGACGGTTGATGATGCTGAACTCCTGAAATCGGGCGACCTGGTCTTGCGCCCGTCCAGCCGCACCGCAGAATGGAAACGCCAGGCGCTGGATCTGACGGGGACCGAGTTCAGTATCCTGGAAGTTCTTGTCCGTCAGGCGGGACATCTTGTGGCGAAGGAGGAAATATCGCGCCGCGCATTTGGCCGGGGCCTCACCCCTTTCGACCGGCGGATCGATGTTCACATCAGCAGCGTACGCCAAAAGCTGGGGCTGCGATCAGACGGTTCCTCCTGGATAAAATCCGTCCGCGGCCAAGGCTATCAGCTGGTGCAGGAAACGTGATGCAAAGGCTCTATAGAAAAGCGTTTCTGATCGTCTGGTTGACGGTAACGGCCTCCATCATCCTGATGTTCACAACCGTCTACCTCGTACGAATTTTCCCGTTTCAGGAGGAGGTCGAGCGTGGACGCCTGTATTTCGCTCTCGATTCGGCGGTCTATTTGCTCGAGAAGAATGGTCCAACCGCAGCGCAGCAGTTTGCCGAGGCAGCCTCGGCCAATCGCGTTGCCGTCAAGCTTCTCGTTCAGGCAATCGGTCCGGCGATCGACTGTGCCGAGACGGCGGCAAACACCGATAGCCAACGGATGGTTTCGAGTGGTTCGTCGTGCTACCGGGTGGTGGTCGAGAGGAACGAGATCGGCTTGCTGTCCCGCCTCGTTCCGCGGCTGGCGCCCTGGATGTCGGCCTTTCTCGCCGCCGCGGGCGCGGCTCTGTGGATAGCGCGATATCTGACCCGTCCGGTTGAGTTGCTAAAAGAAGGGCTTCGCTCTCTTGCGCAAGGGCGGTTTGACGTCAGGATCGGCGACAAGATCAACCGCAAGCGTGATGAAGTCGCCGCCCTTGCGCATGACTTTGATCTGACCGCCGCCCGTCTTGAGGAGTTTCAGGAGGTGCAGCGTCGCTTGTTCCATGACGTCTCGCACGAGCTTCGCTCGCCGCTTTCAAGGCTACAGGCTGCCGTTGGCGTACTCCGCCTCAATCCTGCGCGTCTAGAGGCAATGATGGAGCGCGTCGAGCGCGAGATTGCGCGGATGGACAATCTCGTTGGGGAGATACTCACACTGGCGAGATTGACCGCGGGCCGGCAGCAGCCGCTCGAGCGGCAGACGGTCGATCTGATCGAACTTGTGCGATCGATCGTCGACGACAGTATCTTCGAGAGTGCTCAGAAGAATCTCACCGTTCAGTATCGCGGGATCGAAAGGCTGGTCGCAACCGTCAACGGCGAACTCTTCTATAGGGCAGTCGAGAATGTCGTCCGCAATGCGGTCAAGCATGCGCCTGATGGCACGGAGGTCATCATAACGGCAGGGAAAGACTCCAACCGCTTCCTCCTGACGGTCGAGGATTGCGGGCCGGGTGTGCCGCAAGATCTGCTGGACGCAATCTTTCAGCCGTTCACCAGGGGAAGCGGATCAACCTCGGAAGGCGGTTTCGGCCTTGGGCTGTCAATCACCAAATACGCATTCGAACGCCATGGCGGCGAAGTCGTGGCACAGCGCCGGCGGCAAGGGGGCCTGATGATAAGAATGAGCCTTCCCCTATGGGTTGATTTTGCGTGAAGCGATCGCATGCCACGCCAGTTCGCGTTCGAAGGCGGGGATGCTGTGCAAGTGTCCTTGTCGCGCCCTGCGTCTGATCAAACGATGGAATGAGAACTTCGAAAGTCTCGGTACCATCAGGCCCCCGCAACCAAAAATTACCACAAACTCAATGGGCTCCGAGAAATCGGAGCCCTTTTTGCGTTTGCCGCAAAGCGTCATCCCCTCGGCCCAAATCAAAGACGAAAACAGGTGGCAGAGCGAGGCCAGCCACCAAATCCTTGGGCAAATGGTCCAGGTTTACCAAGAATTCCGGCCTCGTGACGTCCCTTTGCGAGTTCGTACAACTCGGTATCGCGGCACCTGGATGATGCCGAGACCAGCGCAGGCCGAGGCGACGTTGGTTTCCGCGCCAGTGACGGTGATGACGGTCAGCAGCAGCATCTCGCGGACACGACCGTCTATCTGGAAGGCCAAGGGAGCAACCGAGGGCATATTGGGGGCCAGCAGATCGACCATCCGATGGCCGTTTTCCAGATCCTCCGGCGTCGCTGGTGTTCCGAACTTCGTCAAGTAGCTTGGGCTTGCGAATGCGCCGCGCTCAAGTTCAGTGAGCTTGCGTTGGATGAGACTGGAGTCAGAGAGCGCTCCCACCCGCACGATGCAGCCGTAACCCTCGCGTACGATATCCATCGGCTGATGTGTCTCGCTTATGTGAAGATGAATGGGATAGCACTCCAGGAGGCCCGGTAACGTGGGCAGCAGGAAGTTGCGCGCTTGGGTGCCATGCAGGTCGATCGCGCAGGAGACCGGACGGTTTTGCTCCGCTGAAACCTACTTCGGCGTCGTCGAGGTCGGCGAGCAGGCGGATGCAACGCTGATAATAGGCCTCGCCGTCCAGCGTTGGACGTACTACGCGCGTCGTGCGCTCCACCGCACCCCAAGCCGCCCTTCCAGCAACTTCACCGCATCCGTCACCGTGGAGCGCGGCAGGCCCAGGTCTTCTGCCGCGAGTGAGAAGCTATGCCGCTCGGCGACACGCGTGAAGACGCATGGCGTCGAACCGGTCCATTGTTCGCCATCTCCGGATGATGATGGCGGATAATGCCTGATTATCTGAAGAAATCAATGAGCCATCTTGTTCTCGTCGAAATGCGCTGCTGCGCGTCGCTTGAAGGAGAACGAAAATGGCAAACATCGAAAACAGGATCGCGATCGTCACCGGCGCTTCGCGTGGCATCGGAGCGGCGATCGCCGGGCGGCTCGCCAGAGAGGGCTATGCCGTCGTCGTCAATTATGCCAGCAATGCGAAGGCAGCCGAGGAACTGGTCGACCGAATTGAGAGCGCCGGCGGAAAGGCGCTTGCGGCACAGGCCGATGTCAGCGATGCAGCGGCAGTCGGCCGCCTGTTCGACACGACGGAAGCCGCTTTCGGCGGCGTGGATGTGCTGGTCAACAACGCTGGCGTTATGACACTCGCCACGATCGCGGATGGCGACGAGGCCTTCGTTGACGGCCAGATCGCCATCAATCTCAAGGGCAGCATCAACTGCGCGAGGCTGCGCACCGGCGGTCGGATCATTAACTTGTCGTCCAGTGTGGTGGGTCTCTATCAACCTGCCTATGGCGTCTATGCGGCTACTAAGGCCGGGATCGAGGCGATGACGCATGTGCTTTCCAAGGAACTGCGAGGCCGCAACATAACGGTCAATGCCGTAGCACCGGGCCCCACCGCGACCGCCCTCTTCCTTGACGGCAAGCCGCAGGCGGTTATCGACAATCTTACCAGGCTGGCCCCACTGGAGCGCCTCGGGCAACCCGAAGACCTTGACAACACAGTAGCCTTCCTTGCGGGCCCCGACGGCGCCTGGATTAACGGGCAGGTGCTGCGCGCCAACGGCGGGATCATCTGATGCCGCCCCCTTCCCATACGATTTCGATCGACGAGAAAGTAAAAAGGATCCTTACATGAGCAAGAAAATCGCCCTCGTCACTGGCTCGTCCAGCGGTTTCGGCCGCCTGACCGCCGAAGCCCTGGCCCGCGCCGGTCATACCGTTTACGCCTCCATGCGCGATATCGCAGGCCGAAATGCCAGAAATGCCGCTCAGATGGCCGAACTTTCCGGCAAGGAAGACATCGATCTGCGACCACTCGAATTGGACGTGCAGTTCGAGGCTTCGGTTAACGAGGCCACCGAAAAGATCATCGCCGAAAGCGGCCGGATTGATGTCGTCGTCCACAATGCGGGCCACATGATGTTTGGACCAGCGGAGGCATTCACGCCCGAACAGTTCGCCCAGCAATACGATGTCAACGTGCTCGGCACGCAGCGGGTGAACCGAGCCGTCCTGCCGCATATGCGCAAGCGCCGGGAGGGGCTGCTGGTCTGGGTATCGAGCTCCAGTTCGGCTGGCGGCACCCCGCCCTACCTCTCGCCATACTTTGCCGCCAAGGCCGCGATGGATTCGCTTGCCGTGCAATATGCCCGCGAGTTGAGCCGCTGGGGTATCGAGACGACGATCGTCGTACCCGGCGCGTTCACAAAGGGCACCAACCACTTCGCCCATTCCGGTAGTCCGGCCGACGAAATCCGGCTCACCGAGTACGAAGCTAACGGTCCCTATGCCGGTTTCGGCGCAAAAGTTCAGGAGGTCTTTGCTGCCATTGTTCCCGATGACGCCGATCCGGCACCGGTCGCCGGCATGATCGTCGATGTCGTCAATGCGCCTTTCGGACAGCGCCCATTCCGCATCCATTACGACCCGGCGGAAGACGGGGCAAATGTCGGATTCGCGGTTCTTGACCGGCTGCGCGCCGAGATGCTGCACCGGGTTGGCCTCGGCGATCTACTCAAGCCCGCAAAGGCTTGAAGCTGTCGGGCTCGCGGGCGTCATGAGACCTGCCCGTGAGCTCAAACTCTTGCGGCGAAGCGTTTCGCCAGATCGATGAAAGCTCTTAGCTTTGCCGGTAAGTGCCGGCGGCCACTGTAGTAGAGGCACAGGCCCTCGTACGAGGGCGTCCAGTCGTCCAGAACCTGGACGAGCCTGCCGTTGGCGACATAGGGCGCTACCGAATGCTCCGCCAAATAGCCAAGCCCGGCTCCGTCAAGTGCCGCCTCCAGCATCAGCCCGCTTTCGTCGAGAACCAGCCGGCCTGGCACATCGATACGGATCTCTTGCCCCTGCTGTTCGAATTCCCAGTGATAGTAGCGTCCACTCGCCATACGCGGGCGGATGCATTCGTGTGTTAGAAGGTCGTGGGGCAGAACAGGTTTATCCCGTTTCTCGAAATAGCTGGGTGCCCCTACCACCACTGAACGCATTCTGGGGATCAATGGAACGGCGATCATATCCGGCGAGACGAATTCCTTCAGCCGCACGCCTGCGTCGAAGCCCTCGCCGATCACGTCGATCAGTGCATCCTCGGTGATGATTTCCACCGCCATGCGCGGGTAGAGGCGCAGAAATTCCAGAATCAAGGGCGCAAGCAGCATTCGTGCAGCACCCAGCGCCATGTTAAGACGCAACACGCCTGTAGGATCCGGTCCTTCGCTCCCGGCGTTTTCAAGTGCCACGCCGATTATCGCCAGTGCAGGAGCGATTTCTGCCGCCAGACGTTCGCCTGCCGCGGTCAGCGCCACACTGCGGGACGTGCGGTTGAACAATCTCACGCCGATCCGCGCTTCAAGACCAGATACGGCGTGACTCACGGCAGAGGACGAGATCCCCAGTTCACGTGCTGCGGCTCGAAACCCACCCCTGCGGGCGACGGCCGTAACCGCCTGCAGTTCCGGGAGGCTCGCTTGGATCATTGATCTATTTCCCTCATCAGTCCGTCAACGCTCGCGTGGATTTACTCAACTGTAATGCCTTCATATTTCTCATGCCAGGACAATATGAGGACTGAGGGATGCATAAAGTCGAACACGTTTACATCGATGGCCAATTCGTAATTCCAGACGGGGATCAGAGGCTTGACCTCTATAATCCAGCTACCGAGGAAAGAATCGGCGAGGTGCGGATTGCCAATGAGAAGGACACACGCAGCGCCGTTCTTGCGGCAAAGCAGGCATTTCCCGCCATGGCCGCCACAACAAAGGCAGAGCGCATTGACATGCTCAACAGCCTGCGTGACGCTGTCGCTGCACGGCCTAGCGAACTAATCGAAACCATGACCGAGGAGTATGGCGCGCCGGCTTATTTCGCGGCGTTCTCAGTACGGAATGCGACTTCCATTTTCGATATTATGGCTGAGACTGTCGGTGCGTACGACTTCGATCGCGTTGCAGGACGAAGCGCTGTGAAGATGCTGCCGCGAGGCGTGATCGCTGCGATCACCCCGTGGAACAGCAATTTCGGCTTTATGGCTACCAAGATCGCTCATGCCATTGGGTCCGGCTCGACCATCGTCATCAAGCCGGCCGAACAGAGTGCAATGCAGACCCAGGTATTTGCAGAGAGGCTGCATGCGGCAGGTCTTCCGGGCGGCATCTTCAACATCGTCAACGGAACCGGCCCGGTGGTGGGTGCGGCCCTTACCGGCGACCCAGATGTGGCGACTATCAGCTTCACGGGCTCCACGGCGGCGGCAAGGATCATCCAGCGCGCAGCAATAGACGGCATGAAGCGGGTCATCCTCGAACTCGGTGGCAAGGGACCTACGGTTCTACTGCCTGACGCAGAACTCGACACGGCAATCCCGATTGCCCTGATGGCTGGCTTCACCAACAGCGGACAGGCCTGTGTGGCCGGCACCCGCATTCTTGCCCCACGTGCACGGCTCGCCGAGGTGGCGCGGCGCCTAACGAATGAAACGGAGGGGCTAAAGGTTGGCGATGCTCGCGATCCCCAAATTCGTATCGGACCACTTGCCAATGCGGCTCAGTGGGAGCGGGTACAGTCCTATATCCGACTTGGGCTGCGAGAGGGCGCCACGTTGCTGACGGGCGGGGAGGGGCGTCCCGGTGGTGTCGAGAAAGGCTGGTTCGCTCGGCCGACAATCTTCGCTGATGTGACCAACCAAATGCGGATTGCGCGTGAGGAAATATTCGGACCAGTGATCTGCCTGATCGGCTATGACGATGAGAACGAGGCAGCCGCCATTGCAAACGACAGCGTTTATGGTCTGCAAGCCTATGTACTTTCGGCGGACGTCGACCGTGCACGGTGCTTCGCGGATCGGCTGATGGCTGGCAGGGTCGTGATCAACGGCGCGCCACACGATCCCCGCGCGCCTTTTGGCGGCTTCAAGCAGTCCGGGTTGGGACGCGAAATTGGATCCTACGGTCTGGACGAATTGCTGGAGCCCCGCGCGATCCTTACGCCTTAACCCTTCTGGCGCGGATAAAGGTGACGGACGACCTGGAGGCGGCAGACGGCAAGCGGGTCTCCGGACAATAGAGCAGCTTCGCTGCCGAGCGACGGCGTCCAGTCTGCCATGATCTGCAAGATCTCGCAGCTCTCAAGGAAGGGCGCGGCCTCCCGCGCATCCGTATAGGCAATGCCAAGCCCGCTCGCCGCAGCCTTTGCAGCAAGTTCCGTAGGTCCGACGATCAACCTGCGCGACACCTTCGATTCCGCATATTCGCGGGGGCGGCGGCCCATTTCCCAATCCATGATCACGCCGCTTGGAAGCCGCGCCCTTATGCACTCGTGAGAAAGCAGGTCAACCGGGGTCTATTCATCGGAAAAGAGATATGCCTACCTTGCCGAGACAGACGGCTTGATCCTATGCCTGCGGCCGTCACAGGACAATGCCGGTGTTATCGGCGAGAAGGAACTGCGATCTATGCCGAGAGGCACCGGCTGGTCAATGTCGCTCGGGGCGGCCTCGTGGACTATGAGGCTTTGTTTGACGCGCTGCGCGACGAGCATTTGGGCGGCGCCGGTCTGGATGTTTTTTTCGAAGGAGCCGTTCGACGCCACGGATCCCTTGCTCGATTTGCCGAACGTCATCGCGACGCCGCATTTGGCGGGATCACCAGAAGTTCGATGAGCGACATCGCCAAGGGTGTCGCAGAGAATATTCTGCGTCTTCATGCCGGCGAGCAATTGGTAAATCGCGTTGCGTGAGGTGGGACAGCAACGCGGCGGCGCGGTCGATCACGGGACGACAACTTTTTCACGGCGGAAGCGGTCCGCCAGCAGCGCTGCGCATCCACAGCCTCCTCGAGAGGCAAGGTCGCGGCGATCTCCGCGCGAAGTGCGCCGCGCCCTCACTTCTCCAGCAGATCGCGAACGGGGATCCGCTACAACTGTCAGCAGGTGAATCATCCCGGCAGGGGCATGCCGGAAATCTCCTCGCAGATGGCGATAAGCCGGCCTTGAAGCTCCGGATCATGAGCTTGCGGGTTCGCGGACCGACGCTTCATGTGATAGAAATATTCTCCGGTCACATCCGCTTTCGGGTCGTCGCCGGCCGCGAGCCACGCTTGCGTGAGATGCGCCTGCGCCATGTCGTCAGGCGCGCCGGGACCGCCCATCTTGGTGGGCACCCAGCCCGGTTCCAGCGAATTCGAGAATACATCCTTCCAGCGGCGCGCGACCGCGAAGGCGAGCATGGCATCGTGCAGCTTGCTTTCTGCGTAGGCTTCCGATCCGTTCCACCGGCGGTTTTTCCAGAGCATATCGTCGAGATTGGCGTCTGCATGATGATGCATGCCGGAAGAGAGAAAGACGAGCCGTTTGGGCCGGTCGATAAGGGCGGTCAGGATGTAGGCAGAGAGAGTGTTGATGGCGAAGACATGTGGCAGGCCATCGGAGGTGAGGCGATGGGCTTCGCGGTATCCGACGGCGGCATTGTGGATCACGGCATCGAAGTGGCCGAGTTTTTTGACCTCGGCGGCAACAAGCTTGGCGCCCGCGATGGTTTCAAGGTCGCCCGTCACGGCGGCCTCGGCCTGTGGCAGAGCGCGGCGGGCATCGCTGGCACGGGCGGCGCTTCGGGCATGAAGAACGACCTGATGACCTTGCTCGGCTAGAAGCTCAGCCGCCATGAGGCCAAGGCCGGTGGACGATCCGGTAATGAAGATGCGGGACATTGGGAAATCTCCTTTGTGTGGACGGCGGCGACTTCTTCTCGCCGGCAACGTGGAACAATGGTCAGGATTGCGAAACGCGGGCCATCAGGGCGAGCGTGGCACCGGCGAGGGCGCAGGCGGCACCGAACAGATAAACAGAAGCATAGCCGAATTGTCCGGCGATGACGCCCGCGACTGGACCTGAAACGCCATAGGCAATGTCGAGGAAGGCTACGAAGGCGCCCAAGGCACTGCCGCGGTTGGCGGGAGGCACCCGCTTCAAGGCTTCCACGCCAAGAGCGGGAAAGACCAGCGCGCAACCAAAGCCAGTCACCAGTGCTCCGCCGAGCGCTACAGCCTCGCTTGGCGCTGTCCAAATTATGGCCTGGCCGATTGCCTCGATCACGAATGACCAGAGTGCGATGCGATAGCCGCCCATTCTGTCGGGCAGAGAGCCGAAGACAATCCGTACGAAGATGAAACCGGCACCGAAGGCGGTCATGACCAAGCCGGCATTGTCCCAGTGATGTGCTGCGAAATAAAGCGAGGCGAACGCGGTGAGGCCCGACAGTCCGACGCCTTGCAGCATCAGGCCGGCGCCTTCGCGCCAAATTTGCCCGATTACCTTGTAGAAGGGCAGGCGAGGGCCGGCGGCTGTCGCGTAGGGAATCTCACGCAAGGCGATTGCAGCCGCAGTCACTGGCGCCACAACGCAAGCAACTATTGCGGCTTCCAGGCCATAGCCCTGATAGAGCGCCATGCCAATCGGCGCACCGATCGCCAGAGCCGCGAACATGGCAGTGCCGGTCCACGCCATCGAAATGCCGGCGCGTTGCGGTCCGACCGAAGCAATCGACCAGGAGACACAGCCAGTGACGAACAGGCTCTCGCCGAGACCGGCGGCTAGGCGGCCGAGAATGACAATTGCAAGACTGACGTTCGGCGACAGCCCGGGCATGGCCACGGCGAGATAAAGCAGCCCTGCGGTCGTGCTGACTGCGACACCCTGCAAGGCGGAACGCTTGCCGCCGTGGATGTCGGTCAGGCGCCCCGCATAGCCGCGGCTGAGCACAGTGGCGAGGAACTGGATGCCGATCACCAGGCCGACGACGAGATTGCCGAAGCCGAGGTTGTCGTGGATGAAGAGCGGCATGACGGGAAGCGGCAGCCCAACTGCGAGATAGCCACAGAAGAGCGCTGCGATGATGCCGCTGGCAGGGCGGGAAAGATTTGTAGGAGCAGCCTTCGGTTCGGCCGTGGCGTTGATAACAGATGCTGACATGACAGCCTCCATGCTGAATAGCTTGTGGGTGACAGCGCCGCCAGGAGCCGGCAGCGCTTCCGGTTCAGGCCGTCTTTGTGGGGGCGGATGTGTCGAACAGGTCCGGGCGATAGCCGCTCTTTTCCATCAGGTAGGCGCGCGAGGCGGTGACGTCCGCCGTCAGCTTGATGAGATCGGCGCCCACCAGCTTTCCTCCACGCTTGCGGATCTCGCCAGCGACCATGACCGTATCGACATCCGAGCGCGCGACCGCCTGGACGATTGTGCCGACGGCGTTGTTGACGGGGAGGACGGCGACGCCGTCGGTGCGCACCATGATGATGTCGGCTTGCTTGCCGGGCGCCAGCGAGCCGACCGCACCCTCAAGTCCCGCGGCGCGTGCACCGTTGATGGTTGCCGCGTTGAGGACGCGCTCGACGGTGATCGGCGAAGGCACGTTCTCTTCGCCCCGGAATTTGCGGTAGCGCATGGCCGAGCGCTGCTGCGAAAACAGGGCGTGCATCTCGCCAAACATGTCGCTGCCGAAGGCAGTGTCGAGGTCGATGCCGATGGCCGGGGTCAGGCCGTGGTCGATAGCTTGCTGATAGGCGAAACTCTCGTCATCGAAGCCGAACAGTGCGTCCGAGCGCGGGTTGACCGTGATGTTCACGCCGGCATCGGCAAGCAGTCGCCACGTTTCCTGCGGAACCCGGGTGCAATGATTGAAGATGTTTTGCGGACCCAGCACGCCCTTTTCCGCGAACTCCGGCCCTAACTTGGCAAGATCGCCGATGAACTCGGTCAGGATACGCATATCGAGGCTACGGGCGACCTTCCACCAGTCGAGGTTGAGCTGTCCGAACAGGCCGACGCCCACAAGACCAGTACCGCTGCTCCAGTTGCTGGCCAGCCGCTTCAGGTCGCCGGGCAGATGCGTAGTAGACGCCTTCCTGTCCATGGCCGCGCCCACCATGTGCAAGGCGCGGATGCCACTGTCGTCAAGGGCATCGAGGGCCGCGTCGGTGTGTTCGGGGCTGCGGGAGGAATGGCACGCATCGATGACGGTCGTGATGCCGGCATCGATACACGCAAGCGCTGTGATCTTTGTGCTGAGATACATGTCGAGCGGGCGGTAATGGGCGCCCAGCTTTTCCGCGACGACATCGATATAGGCAAAGAGATCATCAACATCGGGCATCATGCGGCGCATGACGCCTAGCCACATATGGTGATGGGCGTCGATCAGGCCCGGCATTATTATGCTGCCGGAGGCGTCGATGACGGTTGCATTGCCGAGGGGGACATTTGGGGCGATGGCTGCTATCTTGTCGCCTTCGACAAGCAAGTCGCCGGTTGCAAGATTGGGGACGGTCCTGTCCATCGTTAAGATCGTGCCGCCCTTAAAGAGCGTGCGGTGATTGTTGAGGTTGCTCATGACTTGGTCCTTTCAGCGTTCTTATCGGGCAGGACCGTTATCGCTCCGCAGAGTGCTTGATTTAATTGCGCTTATGTCAGATGTTTCCTGACGAAAAGTCAGGAGTTGTCGCATGTCTTTCGATGGACGGATTCTCTCCGGGGTAAGCGTACTTGCCGCCGTCGTTGAAGGCGGCAGCTTCGTCAAAGCCGCCGAATTGATCGGCATCACCGACTCCGGCGTCAGCCGAGCGATCGGCCGTCTGGAGACGCGCCTTGGAGTGCGACTGCTCGATCGGACAACGCGCTCGGTGACCCTGACCGACGAAGGACGACGTTTCTACCAAGAGGTGAAACCGCACCTGAACGCGATCGAAGATGCCGCCGTGGTCGCCTCCGGTGCGGCGTCAGCGGTACGCGGCCGCCTGAAAGTGGATATCGATCCGTTCTTTCTGCCACTCGTGCTCGCAGGCCGGCTCGGTACCTTCTGTGAAAGACATCCCGATCTCTCAATCGAGTTCGTGACCAAGGAGCATGTCGGCGATCTTGTCGCGGACGGGATCGATCTTGCGATCCGTTTCGGTGAGCCACGTCTTGCCAGCCTGGTTGCGCGAAAGCTGATAGAAGCGCCGATCCTGACCGTGGCGTCGCCTCGCTATCTGGAGCGCCATGGTCGCCCGGCGCATCCCCGCGACCTCACCGCTCATCGATGTCTGCAATTTCTCGACCCCTATACCGGGCGGCCCTTCGAATGGGAGTTCATCCGGGGCGACGAGGCCATCGATTTTCCGACAACGGGACCGCTGACCTTCACTGACCCAAAGGCGATGCTCGACGAATGCCTCGCGGGAACGGGCATCGCTCAGGTTATCGGTTGGGGCATTGGGCAGGCGCTGGCGAGAGGATCGTTGGTCGACCTTTTCCCGGACTGGCATGGGGAGCGTTTCCCGCTGTTTGCCTTCCATCCATCGCGCAAACATCCGCCGGCAAAGGTGAGGGCCTTCATAGACTTCTGCGCCGAGATCGCAATGGGACTCGAGCGTTCGGCGCCAAGGGAACAGAGTTGGAAAGAGGGAAGTTGAGATTGTAGTATTGGTAATAAAGCGTGAGGGGGCGGAGCTCGAGAAGCTCCTCTGCGTTAGGCCAACGCGACAACCATCGTGATCTCGGTCTTCGCCGTTGCCATCGGACGGCTGCGAAATAGGCCGGAGCTGCACAGATCACATAAGGCGTCGACGGACCGAGCTTGCGTTCGAAAAGACCGGTACGGAACGATTCGTCATCGTCAAAATCGCGGCTGCCGATCACGACATCCACCGCGCGTGAGCGCGGCTCCATCGAGACGCTGCAGAACCTTCAGCTGCCTGGCTCAAACGGCAAATCGGTACCGCTCTCGGCAGTTGCCAATTTCCGCTACGAGCTGGAGCAGCCGATGATCTGGCGTCGCACGCGCACGCCGACAATTACCATCAAGGCTGCCGTCGTCGGGCCGACACAGCCGGCGACTATCGTCACCGAACTACAGCCCAAAGTCGATGCGTTCCGCAAGGGTCTTCCAGCCGGCTACAGCATCGCCAACAGTGGTTCCGTCGAGGAAAGCGCCAAGGCGCAAGGACCGATCGCTGCGGTCGCGCCGCTGATGTTGTTTGCCATGGCGACGATCCTGATGATCCAGTTGCAAAGCTTCAGCAGGTTGTTCCTGGTGTTCGCAGTGGCTCCGACGGCACTCATCGGTGTGGTTATAGCACTGCTCTTCAGCAACGCGCCCATGGGATTCGCAATTCTTGGCGTGCTTGCGCTTATAGGGATCCTGATCCGAAACTCTGTCATCCTGGTCGTGCAGATTGAACAGCTTCGGAGCGAAGGCGTGCCGCCATGGCGCGCCGTCGTCGAGGCGACGGAGCACCGGATGCGTCCGATCATGTTGACGGCGGCGGCGCGACAATGGCGCTCATTCCAATCTCCCGGGAAGTCTTCTGGGATCCCATGGCCTACGCCATGATGGGGGGCATTGTCGTCGGTACCGCACTGACGCTTCTTTTCCCTCCGGCGCTCTATGTGGCGTGGTTCCGGATAAGGAGAGAGAACCTGGTGGAGCGGAAACCCGCACATTCCTAGCATTCGGGCTCAGCACTCGGGGAACCGTTTACCGTCGCCCGCCGCCTCGGCGCGCCCGCCTATCTGCGGGGCCGGAGCCCGCAACCAACGCTCAATAAAGAGGCCCGCCACGCTGAACTGACCCCTGAAAGTTGTCAGTCACGAGGGCGGGCCCTCCCGGGAGGAGAAGCCTGGATTCAGCTTCTGATCGTTGCCTTGCCTTGTTCCACCAGGCGAGCGGCGGCATCGGCGGGGGTCGTGCGTTCGAACGCGAGCTCGTCAGCGAGGGGCCGAAGGACGCGCTGGTCGAACTCTGTCGCGCCAAGCGGGGCCGGTGCCGGGTAATCGCCGACCTGATCCTTAAGAAGGTTGACGTACTTGACGGTATCCTGCTCCGTCGGGTTAAGGTTCGGCAGGATCGCCTCGCGGACGGTCGCCGACATCGGTACGCCCCGTTCCACTCCGAGGATCTTGCCGGCGTCGATGTCGTTGACGAAGAAGTCGATGAACTTGGCGGCCGCTTCGCCGTTCTTCGTCGTCGCTCCGATACTCCAGATAAGCGCGGGACGGTAGTAATGGCCGGAGGGACCACCCTTCCTTTCGCGCGGCAGCATGGTGATCGCCAGTTTATTCTTCGAGATCAGCTGATAGCCGACGAGCTGGTTTGAATAGGCCATGCCGATCGCCGATTTGCCAAGCGCCAGGCAGTTGGTATCGATGGTGTTCTGGTCGAGCGTCTGTACATCCGCCGCGACCGTGCCACCCTTCTTGCGCAGGTCCTCCCAGAAGCTGTACCACTCCTTGGCATCCTCGACGTCGAAGCCCAGGCTGCCATTGGCGTAAAGGCTCTTGCCGCGCTGGCGCAGCCAGGCATCAAAGACATAGGCATAGCGGGCGCCGTAAGGGCCGCCCCAGTAATTGTCCTTGCCGGCAGCTTTTGTAAGCTCGACGGCCAGTTTGGCATATTCGTCCCAAGTGAGGTCCGGCGTCGGCAAGGGAAGTCCAGCCTTTTCAAAGATGGTCTGATCGAAAAAGAGCGCAAAGGAGTTAAGGCCGAGGCCGATGCCATAGAGCTTGCTATCGACGGTGGTCAGGTTCAGCATATCCTTGCCGAAGGTGTCGACCTTGAGAGCCGAGGGAACGAACTCGTCGAGGGGCATGCAGGCGCCGCGCTTTGAGTAATCGGAGATCGTGCTGGGCTCGAGCTGGAACACATCGGCGATCGCGCGGCCAGCCATCTGCGTCGCGAGCTTCGTCCAATAGCCGTCGCCGCTGAGCGACTCGCCGACGATCGTGACGCCCGGTGTCTTGGTCTGATAGAGCTTTGCAACCTCCAGCGTGCGCTTGGCGCGGTCGTTAGAACCCCACCACATAGCACGCAGTTGCGCGTCGTCGGCAAATGCCGGCATGGCACTACCCGCGCCGAATGCGAGGCCCGTAGCCACACCGGCCGAGCCCATCAGAAATGAACGTCGATTGATCTGCATGATGATCCTCCTTTGTCGTCTGCCCGTGCCGTCCTCCAACGGTTCTCGAGCATGTCACCGGTAGAGTACGCAAATAATTTCGGTTTGCAACAAATTATATTCTCGTTGCAAATTTGCATGATTTGCATATGTTTGAGTTATGAACGAAATCAAACCGAGACGGCCGCGTCAGGCCGACATCGCAGCCTTGGCAGGCGTCTCCGTTTCGACGGTTTCACGCGTGCTTGCCAATGAGCCAGGCATAAGCGAGAGCGTGCGCGAACATATTCTGCGGGTGGCGGCCGAGCATGGATACCAGGTGAGGTCTGCTCCGGAAGCGGTTCCGGGCGGACTTGCGCTGATTGCCAGCGATGGCGTCACGGGCGGACTGAGCGTTTTCTACGAGTCCATCGTCGAGGGTCTGCGTACGGCGGCGGCCGAGCACGGCATGTCGTTTGAGGTTCGCCTCATCCGGGAAGACCGCGCGACGCCCGAAGTCATTCGAGACTATATGAAGTCGGCGCGCGCCGAGGGTCTCTTTCTCGTCGGCATTGATCCGAGTGGGGCTTTGCGTGGCTGGATCGACGACGAGAAGGTTCCGGTTGTCCTCGTGAACGGGACGGATCCTCAGCTCCGCCTCGACGGTGTTTCGCCTTCCAATTTTTTCGGTGCCTTCGAGGCTGCCCAGCGGCTGCTGAAGGCCGGCCACCGCCGCATCCTCCATCTGACCGGTTCCCACCGCAATACGATCCGCGAGCGTGTTCGCGGTTTCGAGGCGGCGATAACCTCGGTCCCGGATGCAGAAGGCCGGCTTGTGCCGATGACGTTTCATGGCAGTGCCAGCCGCGAGGCGCATGAGCTGACGGCGGCGATTCTTGCGGAGAATGCCGGTTTCACTGCCGCCTTCTGCATGAACGATTTTATCGCAGTCGGTGTCTTGGAAGCCGTCACGGAAGCTGGCCTTCGGGTGCCGGAAGACTTCGCGATCGTCGGTTTCGACGATCTGCCCTGCGCATTGATGACCAATCCGCCGCTTTCCACCATGCGCGTCGATCGTGCGGCGCTTGGCCGGGAGGCGATCGGTCTGATGATGTCCCGTTTCCGCGACCGGGCGGCCCCCGCTCGTCATGTATGCCACGGGGTCATCCCCGTTGCCGGGGGCACCGTATCTGATGTTGCAACCTCATGAGTGATTCCGATGACCTATGATCCGGCCAGCGCCAATCCGCTTGCAGGCAACCCGCTCGAAACCCGCGAGGACATGGGCCGCGCGCTTCTCGATCTCTTCGATCCACTGCTGCCCTATTTTTCGAAGGGCAATGCCCGCGTGCGGCTGGATGGCGCCGGCGCGCATTTCGATCGTGCCGCGGCCGATCTGGAAGGCTTCGCCCGGCCTCTGTGGGGTCTTGCTCCTTTGGGTGCGGGAAACGGCCGGTTCGAGCATTGGAACCGTTTCGCCGAAGGCCTCGCTAATGGCGCCGATCCGCAGCATCCGGAATATTGGGGCACGGTCAACGGCCGCGACCAGCGCATGGTGGAGCTTGCCGCGCTCGGTTTTGCGCTGGCGCTTGTCCCGGAAAAGATCTGGGAGCCACTAGATGGGCGTGCCCGCAACAACGTCATCGCTTATCTCAAGCACGCGCGCCAATTTGACTACGCCGACAACAACTGGAAGTTCTTCCGCATCTTCGTCGATATCGCGCTTGACCGATTGGGCGCGGATTTCGATCGCAGCCTCACTAGGCAATATCTGGAAGAGCTGGAGGGCTTCTATATCGACGATGGCTGGTATCGCGACGGCAATGTCCGCCGTATCGATCACTACATTCCCTTCGCGATGCACTTTTACGGCCTGATTTATTCGAAGCTTGTCGATGATGACTATGCCAAGCGATACCGCGAACGGGCCGTGCTCTTTGCGAAGGATTTCAAGAACTGGTTTGCAGCCGATGGGGCGACGATCCCCTTCGGCCGCAGCCTGACATACCGCTTCGCCTGCGCAGGTTTCTGGTCAGCGCTTGCCTTCGCCGACCTCGAAGCTTTGCCTTGGGGTGAAGTCAAGCATCTTTGCCTCCAGCATCTGCGCTGGTGGAGGGACAAGCCGATGACGAACCGAGACGGCATCCTTTCAATCGGTTTCGGCTATCCCAATCTGCTAATGTCGGAGAGTTATAATTCTGCAGGCTCGCCCTATTGGGCTTTCAAGGCCTTCTTGCCGCTCGCAATTCCAGCAGATCATCCGTTCTGGACGTCAAAGGAAACGGCGCCGGAAGCGGTCGCCGTCTCCCCGCAGCGCCACCCGGGCATGGTCATGATACGAGCGGGCGGCGATGTCGTGGCGCTTTCCTCCGGCCAGGAAAATTTGCAGATGCGTTTTGGGACGGAAAAATACGCAAAATTCGCATATTCAGCGCGCTACGGATTCAGTGTTGAGGCCGACGAGCGAAATTTCGCCGGCGGCGCTTTTGATTCGGCGCTGGCTTTCAGCGACGATGGATTGCATTACCGAGTTCGCGAGACGAATGCGGAAGCCAAGATTGCCGGCAACGTGCTTTATTCGAAGTGGTCGCCGTTCAAGGATGTCTCGGTCGAAACATGGCTCGTACCGGCAGCGCCCTGGCATATTCGCGTTCACAGGATCAATACGCCACGTGCGCTGCAGACGTCCGAAGGCGGCTTCGCGATCGCCAAACGGGATTTCGATCTTGATACGCTTTCGGCAGAAGCAGGTGCCGCGCATGTCATCGGCGAGAGTGATTTTTCCGGCATCGCCGATCTTGGCTCGACCGTGACGCGCACCGGCCTTGCGCAGAAAGCCTTGCCGAATACGAACCTTATTGTTGCAAAGACATTGGTGCCGCAGTTGCGCGGCGAAATCCCCGCAGGTGAGAGCGTGCTGATCACGGCAGTGCTCGCAGTCAATGATCCGCAAGCTGTTTCCGGGGTTTGGATGAAGCGCCCTGTTGTCCCGGACATTGGAGCTTTGGAACAGCAGGTGAAGGAGTACGGCATGTCTGTCAGCGCCATTGTCGCGCCGGGACAGATGCCATGAGCCGTCCCGGCATCGCGCTTGCCATGCATCCGGGGCGCACGGAACATGTCGTCTCGGATGAGTTGCTTCAACGCCTGGAAGTCATCGGCCGCTTGCTCGACCGCGAACCGCTGCAGAATTTCTCTGATGAGCGCGCCCGACGCGTGCTCGCGGAGACGGAAATCCTCATTACAGGCTGGGGCGCGCCGCAGGTGGGCGGTGAGGTGCTCGCCGCAGCGAGGCGTCTGAAGATTGTCGCTCATGCGGCCGGCACCGTCAAAGGCATTATCGGTGAAGAGATTTTCAGGGCCGGGATTGCGGTCAGCCATGCCGCGGAAGCCAATGCCACACCGGTTGCTGAGTTTACGCTCGCAGCCATTCTCTTTGCCGGCAAACAAGTTTTCCGCTTCCGCGACCATTACGTGGCAGACCGCAACCGTGATCGCACCCACCCGATGCAGCGTTTGGCGATCGGCAACTACCGGCGCACGGTCGGCATCATTGGCGCATCGCGGATCGGCCGTCGCGTCATCGAGTTGCTGAAGCCGTTTGACTACCAGCTTGTCCTTTTCGATCCGACGATTAGCATGGCTGAAGCTCAGGGGCTTGGAGCAGAGAAGGTCGATCTGGATACGCTCATGAGGGTTTCCGACATCATTTCGCTTCACGCGCCGTCCCTGCCTTCCACGCAACATATGATCGATGCGGACAGGCTGGCTTTGATGAAGGACGGCGCAACGCTCATCAACACAGCTAGAGGCGCAATCATCGATGAAGCTGCGCTGCTGGCGAGGCTTGCAACCGGCCGCATCGATGCCATCATCGATGTCACGGACCCGGAAATCCCCGAACCTTCATCGGCCTTTTACGATCTGCCGAATCTGTTCCTGACGCCCCATATTGCAGGCGCCGTCGGACTGGAGCGCATGCGCCTCGGCGAAATGGCGGTGGACGAGATCGAACGTTTCCTAAAGGGCGAGCCGCTTCGTTATGGCGTCACACTCGCGGATCTCGAAAAGATGGCCTGAGCCTATTCAACCCTGCGGGAATTCGGCGAGTCGTCATTGGCAAGCTCAGGCATCAGATCGGCGAGATTGACGACCTTGCCGGTGCGGGAACTCTGAAGCGCTGCAATGCCGCAAAGCACCGACATGGCCCCGGCACGCGTTCCCGCACGCTGATGAAGCCTGTCCTGCATGTCCGGCTTGAAGATCATATTGCGCATCCGGTCGTCCCCGCCGTAGTGGCCGCCGGAGGAATGCGGCACGATGATACGCTCGACCGCCTCCTTCCCATTGGGGAAATTCCGGATCAGCAGGATCTCATCCTCTTTCTTCACCTCCCAGGGTTGGGCTTCATACTGGCGGATTTCGATCCGGCCTTTGGTGCCGTTGAATGCCAGATGGTGGCCTTCGATCGGCTGGAAGGTGTTCAGCGAATAGGAGACATGCACGTTGTTTCGATAGCGGATGCTGACGACCATCGTGTCCGGAATGTCGATATCCTCGCGGAAGACGCAGCCGTCGCGAAAATATCCGTCGATCTTAGACGGTTCCTCGTAGAGTGTGTCCAGGAAGGGATCTGCCTCCAGATCGAGATAGTAGTCGCATTCATGCGTGTGGGGACAGAGCTTGCAGCGTGGGCCGCGGAAGGGGCCCTTGCGGCCGTAATTCTGTAGATCGGCGAAGGACGTCACGGCTTCGGGATCGCTGTCGAGATACCAGTTCAGCAGATCGAAATGGTGCGTTGCCTTGTGAACGAAGAGGCTGCCGGAATTTTCGGTATAGGCGTGCCAGCGGCGGAAATAGTCGGCGCCGTGTTTCGTGTTCAGGTACCAGTGGAAATCGACCGAACTGACGCGGCCGATCTCGCCGGAATTAAGCAATTCCTTGATTTTGGCTGCGGTCGGCGCATAGCGGTAGTTGAAGGACACGTCGACGCGCCTGCCGGTGCGCTTTTCGGCGTCGATGATCCGGCGAATCTTGTCGACTGCGGTCGTCATCGGTTTCTCGGTGATGACGTCGATCCCGGCCTCCAGCGCCCGCACGACGATCGCATCGTGCGTGTGATCCGGCGTGCAGACGATGACAAGGTCCGGTTTGACCTCGGCCAGCATCGCATCGATATCCTCGTAGATCGGCGCATTGCTGCCGATCATCGTGCGGGCGCGCTCGCCGCGAAGAGAGTTCTTTTCGACGATCGCGACGAGATCGACATGTTCGCGCCAACCGGCGAGCAGTTCTTTGCCCCACATGGTGGTTCCGCGATTTCCTGTCCCGATCAGTGCAAAACGGCGTTTCTCCATCGAATGATCCTCCTCATGCGTGCTCAAATGTATCGAACTATGCCTGGCAGCAGCGACGGTACCGCTCGACGCAGGTCGCGATGACCTCGTCCGCTGGCCGTTTCCACCAATTCTCTGCCGAAAAGATTTCGACCTCCTGCGCGCCGAAGAAGCCTGCCTTCTCGATCATGCGCCGGATCCCTTTGAGATCGATCACGCCATCGCCCATCATGCCGCGGTCGGTTAGCATGTCCTTTGTCGGTACCAGCCAGTCGCAGATATGATGCGCGAAGATGCGCTTCATCTGGCCGGCGCGCGCGATCTGGTTGGCGAGATCCGGATCCCACCAGACATGGTAGACGTCGATTGCAACGCCGACGTTTTCGCCCAGCTGCTCACACATATCGAGCGCGTGGGCGAGCGTGTTCACGCAGGCTCGGTCCGCCGCATACATCGGATGCAGGGGTTCGATTGCCAACGGCATGCCGGCGGCTTCTGCATGCGGCGATACCGCAGCGATACCGTCGAACACCATCTGGCGCGCTGCGCCGATGTCCTTGGAACTGCCCGGCAGCCCGCCGACGACGAGCACGAGGCAATCGGCGCCGAGTGCGGCAGCCTCATCGATTGCGCGCCTGTTGTCGTCGAGGTTCGTCTGCCATCCCGCCTCGTTTGCCGCCGGAAAGAAACCGCCGCGACAAAGGCCGGTCAGCTTCAGTCCGTTCGATTTGACGATGCGAACGGCCTCGGCGAGCCCAACTTTGGCGACCTGCTCCCGCCAGGGTGCGATCCTGGTGATGCCCTGCTTCAGGCAGATATCGACGGCTTCGCCAAATCCGCATTGTTCACGGATCGTCGCAAGATTGATCGAAAGTCCTTCGATCTGCATATGAATTCCTCCCGCTCCCGATCGGCGTCAGTAAACGCCATGAACGGCGAGCACCCGCTTCATGTGGTTGACCGCCATATCGGGATCGGCAAGAACGCGTGCCTTGTCGGCCAGCCGGAAAAGCTCCGCGAGATGCGTCAGTGAACGCGTGCTCTGCTGCCCGCCGATCATCGTGAAGTGGTCCTGCAGGCCGTTGAGATAGGCAAGGAAGACGACGCCGGTCTTGTAAAAGCGCGTCGGCGCCTTGAAGATGTGACGTGAAAGCGGAACGGTCGGATCGAGCAAGTCGAAGAATTCGCGGTTGCTCTTGCGGCCCAGTGCTTCCATAGCGGCGGAGGCGGCCGGAGCAATCGCATCGAATATGCCGAGCAGGGCGTCGGAGTGTCCCTGTTCGTCGCCGGCTATCAGTTCCGCATAGTTGAAGTCGTCGCCGGTATACATGCGCACGCCCTTCGGCAGTTGCCGGCGCATTGCGATTTCCTTCTCCTTGGAAAGCAAGGAAACCTTAATGCCGTCGATCTTTGCGGCATTGGCTTCGATCACTTGCAGGCAGGTGGACATGGCCTTGATGTGATCCGGATTACCCCAATAGCCTTCCAGCGCCGGGTCGAACATCTCCCCCAGCCAGTGGATGACGACCGGTTCTTTCACCTGCCGCAGGATGCGGTCATAGACGCGGATGTAATCGTCCGGCCCTCTCGCAGCGGCCGCAAGCGCGCGGCTTGCCATCAGGATGATGCGCCCGCCCTCCGCCTCAACGGCTTCGATCTGTTCTTCGTAGGCCCTGATGATCGTGTCGATCGTCACGTCGGGACCGGGAGCCAGATGATCGGTGCCGGCGCCGCAGGCGATCAGCGCATCCTTGCGCGTGCGTGCTTCAGCAAGCGCCCGGCGAATGAGATCGCGCGCTTCCGGCCAGCCAAGTCCCATACCGCGCTGCGCCGTGTCCATCGCTTCGGCAACGCCGAGGCCGAGGTCCCAAAGGCGGTGGCGGAAGGCGAGTGTCCGTTCCCAATCGATGGCAGGCGTCAGCCATGGATCGTTGTCCGCCAGCGGGTCGGCGACGACATGGGCAGCGGCATAGACCACGCGCGGAAAGTCTTTCGCGTCACGCTTCTTGAGCTCGATCGGCGTTCCGGTCAGCGTATAGGGGCCGATCCTGCCGTCGAGGGGAAGATTGATCGTCTGCATATCAGAACTCCAATGCCGGAACGTCGAGCCAGCGGCGCTCGGCCCAAGATTTCAGGCCCAACTCCGCAAGCTGGACGCCCTTGGCGCCCGCCTCTAGGCCGTAGGGCCATGGGGCGTCTTCGGCGACATGGCGCAGGAACATTTCCCACTGCACCTTGAAACCGTTGTCGAATGCCTGCGTATCCGGCACCTCGTCCCAGGTTTGGTAGAAGTCGATCGTTTGCGGCTGGTCCGGATTCCACACCGGCTTCGGCGTATTGACGCGATGTTGCGTCCAGCATTTCGTAAGACCGGCGACGGCAGAACCGTGCGTGCCGTCGACCTGGAAGGTCACGAGATCGTCGCGGCGTACGCGCACGGCCCAGGACGAATTGATCTGCGCGATCACGCCGCCTTCAAGCTCGAAGGTAGCATAAGCCGCATCATCCGTATCGCAGTCGTAGGTCTTGCCCTGCTCGTCGACGCGGCTGCCAATATGCGTTGCGCCGAGGCAGGAAACCGCTTTCACCTCGCCGAAAAGATTGTCGAGCACGTAGCGCCAGTGGCAGAGCATGTCGAGGATAATGCCGCCGCCATCGCCCTTACGGTAATTCCAGGACGGCCGCTGCGCCGGGACGCCCCAATCGCCCTCGAAAACCCAATAGCCGAATTCGCCGCGCACCGAGAGAATTTTGCCGAAGAAACCGGAATCGCGCAGCAGCGCCAGCTTGCGGAGACCCGGCAGGAAGAGTTTGTCCTGCACGACGCCGTGCTTGAGGCCGGAGGCTCGCGCTTTCCTTGCAAGGTCAACGGCCACTTGCAGGTCGTCGGAGATCGGCTTTTCGCAATAGACGTGCTTGCCGGCATCGAGTGCCTTAGAAAGCAGCTCGGCACGCATCAAGGTCGTTCCGGCATCGAAGAAAATCTGATCGTCCGGGTTGGCGAGTGCTCCGTCCAGATCTGTCGACCAGCGTTTGATGTTGTGCTTCTTCGCCAGCTCTTCCATCTTGTCTCGGTTGCGGCCGACGATGATGGGGTCGATCTCCAGCCGCTCGCCGGATTTCAGGAACAAACCGCCCTGGTCGCGGATGGCCAGGATCGATCGCACTAGGTGCTGATTGTAGCCCATGCGGCCTGTAACGCCGTGCAAAATGATCCCCAGACGAGCCATCTTATTTCTCCCTGCCAAATTATCGAACGTCGGGAGCGGGCGTTGCCCGGCCCTCCCAAGCCAGTAACTAAACGGTTACTTGATGGCAGATCGGAAGTAGGGCTGTCAATAGTCAAATCCAATTTTGAATTTTCAGCGCTTGATGGAGGCGAGTGTCACGTGGACGATATGCTGTTCCCAACTGTCGAGATTTGAGGGCTCAATCAGTTCGCGCCCGAAGATCGTCGAGAGCGTATGTTGGTTCGAAAGGTAGAAGTATCCGAGCGAGGCGATCGTCAGATAGACGTGAAGGGGATCGGCGTTCTCGATGAAGACGCCTTCCTTCTTGCCGCGCTCGAGAACCCGCGCAAGCTCGCCGATCAGGTGAGAATGCAATTCCTTGAGCCGGACAGACTGCCGAAGCCACCGGGCGCGGTGCAGGTTTTCCGTACCGAGAAGGCTTAAAAACTCCGGATGCTTGAGGAAATAGCGCCAGGTGAAGAGCGCAAGTTCGCTGATTCCTTCTTCCGGGCTGCGGTCGCCGATATGCAGGGCACGCTCAGCTGTACGGATGCCGACATAAGCCTCCTCCAGCACACGCAGGTACAGCTGCTCCTTGTCGCCAAAATAGTGATAGAGCATGCGCTTATTGGTGCCGGCCCGCTCGGCAATTGCGTCGACGCGCGCCCCGCCCATGCCGTTTTCGGCAAATTCGCGCGTAGCTGCTTCCAGGATCGCGGCCTTGGTTCTTTCGGGGTCGCGTTGCAATACGCGTTCGCTGGCCACCCGCTTGGCTTTTTTCTTTTCCCCGGTCTCGCCGCTATTATCCATCCGCTTATCTCCCCAGACGCTCTGTTGCGCTCATAAGGCTTCGGTGCAAGATTGTAAAAGCGACAATCCGGGAGGAGAACCTCGCGAAATTATCACCGCTTGACAGGCCCGATGCTTGTCCATAGCTTGTAACCAATTAGTTATTTGTTGCAAGAGAAACCAGCAAGGAGCGTGTGGAGGCGCTCCCCAAGGGAGGAGGAAAAACAGATGACACTACGCGTAAGCAGACGTAACTTCATGGCGGGCGGGGCAACGCTTCTCTCGCTTTCGGCACTGGGTTCCAGTGCCTTTGCGCAGGACGCACGCCTGCGGCTGCTGTGGTGGGGATCCCAGCCACGTGCAGATCGCACCAACAAGGTATCGGAACTCTACAAGGCAAAGAATCCGGGTACGTCGATAACCGGCGAGTTTCTCGGTTGGGGTGATTACTGGCCTCGCCTCGCGACGCAGGTCGCTGGCAAGAATGCCCCCGATGTTATCCAGATGGATTACCGCTACATCGTCGAGTATGCACACCGCGGCGCACTTGCGCCTCTCGATTCCTACATGCCGTCGAAGCTCAATCTAGGTGACTTTGACAAGGCGCAGATCGAGGGCGGCAGCGTCGATGGACATCTTTATGGCGTGAGCCTGGGTGCGAATTCGGCGGCAACCATGCTGAGCAAGACCGCGTTCGAGGAAGCGGGCATCGATCTTCCGACTAAGGCAACGACCTGGGAAGAGTTTGGCAAGATGGCAGCCGAACTGACCAAGGCTGGCAAGCGCAAAGGCATGTTCGGAATGGCCGATGGCAGTGGTGGGGAGCCGCTTTTCGAAAACTACCTTCGCCAACGCGGAAAGGCGCTTTACACTGCCGATGCGAAGATTGGCTTTGGCGTCGAAGAGGCATCCGAATGGTTTGATATGTGGAACAAGTTCCGTGAAAGCGGTGCATGCGTTCCGCCTGACATTCAGGCTTTGGACAAGAACGACATCGAGACCAATACGCTGACCCTTGGCAAGTCTGCCGCTGGTTTCGCGCACTCGAACCAATTCGTGGCATATCAGCAGATGAACAAGGACAAGCTCACTCTGGCAAACCACATGCGAGTGACAAAGGACTCGAAGGGCGGCCACTACCGCAAGCCTTCGATGTTCTTCTCGGTTTCAGCTCAGTCGAAAGTGGTCGATCAGGCAGTCGATTACGTGAATTTCTTCGTCACGAACCCGGATGCCGCGCTGGCGCTGGGTGTTGAACGCGGCATTCCGGAATCGGCAGCGATGCGTGAGGTCGTGGCAGCCAAGCTCGACGCTGTCGGGAAAGTGCCGCTGGAATACGTCTCCGGCCTTGGCGATCTCGCCGGCAAGTTGCCGCCACCGCCGCCTGCGGGTGCCGGTGAGGGCGAGCTCACGCTTCGAAACATATCTGAGCAGGTCGGCTTCGGGCAGTTGACAGCGGCAGACGGCGCCAAGCAGCTCGTGGACGAACTTACGCGCATTCTCGCGCGGGGCTGATCCATATGAATAATGCGATGCGCACGATGCCTGCAGAGGCGGCGACGGTAGAACGGTATCGGGGGGCGGTGGCCGACAGCCGGTTCAAGCGGCTGTGGAATGCCAATGCTCCAGGCTATCTCTTCCTGCTGCCCTGGCTTCTGGGCTTCTTCGGGCTGACGTTCGGACCTGCCCTGATGTCGCTCTACCTATCCTTCACCGACTTCGACATGTTGAGGTCGCCGGGCTGGGTGGGCGCGGCAAACTACGTGCGCATCGCCACTGCCGATCCGAAATTCGCCTCGGCGATGTCGGTCACACTAACCTACGTGATGTTGGCCGTGCCCTTCAAGCTTGCTTTCGCGCTGATGGTTGCGTTGGCGCTGAACCGGGGCATCAAAGGCCTGCCAATCTATCGCGCTATCTTCTATCTGCCCTCGCTGCTCGGCGCGAGCGTGGCGATCGCCGTCCTCTGGCGCCAGCTTTTTGCCGGTGACGGCTTGGTCAATGCGGCACTTGCACAATTTGGCATTCAGGGACCGAGCTGGATTTCGCATCCGAACTATTCAATCTATACGCTGGTTGCGCTGAGCGTCTGGCAGTTCGGCTCGCCGATGATCATCTTCCTTGCCGGTCTGCGTCAGATCCCGCAGGACATGTACGAAGCCGCCAGTCTCGACGGCGCCTCGAAGTTCCGGCAGTTCTACAAGATCACGCTGCCGCTTCTGACGCCGGTCATCTTCTTCAACGCCGTCGTGCAGACGATCGACGCCTTCAAGGCCTTCACGCCCGCCTTCATCATCTCCGGCGGCACCGGCGGCCCGATCAATTCGACGCTGTTCTATACGCTTTATCTCTACCAGGAAGCCTTCGGGAACTTCCGCATGGGCTATGCCTCGGCGCTTGCCTGGATCCTAGTGATCATTATCGCGATCTTCACCGCCTTCTCATTCCTGTCCTCGCGTTACTGGGTGCACTACGATGACTGAGATGACTGCCATTGTCACCGCTCCGCAGCCGCCTTCGGACGTCAACAAGCGCAGCCTGGCGGGCTCGATCCTGGTCCATGCCCTGCTGATCGGCGGCTCGCTCCTGATGCTCTATCCGTTGCTTTGGATGGTTTCGGCTTCGGTGAGGCCGGAAAGCGAAATCTTCACGTCAACGTCGATTTTTCCATCGTCCATTGATTTCTCGTCCTATCTTCGTGGGTGGGTCGGCCTCGATGTCAGCTTCGGTCGGTTCTTCTGGAACTCGCTGGTGATCTCGGTGCTGACGGTGATCGGCAATGTCATTGCCTGTTCCCTCGCTGCCTTCGCCTTTGCGCGCTTGCGCTTTGCTGGCCGGAACTTCTGGTTCGCGATCATGCTCGGCACGCTGATGATCCCCTATCACGTGACGCTGATCCCGCAATATGTGCTCTTCCTGAACCTCGGCTGGGTCAATACCATCCTGCCGCTGGTGGTGCCGAAGTTCCTGGCAAGCGACGCCTTCTTCATCTTCCTCATGGTGCAGTTTTTCCGCGGCATTCCGCGCGAACTGGATGAGGCCGCGATGATGGACGGCTGCAGCGCTTGGCGCATCTATTGGAAGATCATGCTGCCGCTATCGCTGCCAGTGTTGGCGACGGCCGCAATCTTCTCCTTCATCTGGACCTGGGACGATTTCTTTGGTCCGCTGATCTACCTGAATGACATGAACACGTACACGATCCAGCTCGGTCTGCGAACCTTCGTCGACTCGACCAGTGCATCGGATTGGGGCGGCCTATTCGCCATGTCGACGCTCTCGCTCGTGCCAGTCTTCTTCTTCTTCCTCTTCTTCCAGCGCCTGCTGATCGAAGGCATCGCCACGACCGGCATGAAGCGCTGATGCGGATGGGAAAGTGACATGAGCATCAAGACTGTTGCCATCGTCGGCTGCGGTATCGGGCGTTCTCACATCGTCGAGGGCTACCTGCCGCATCCGGATAAGTTCAGGGTCGCAGCCATCTGCGATCTCAATGAGGAGCGCCTGAAGGCCGTCGGCGCCGAGTTTGGAATTGAGAAGCGTACGACCTCCTTTACGGAGCTTCTGGGCGACGACGGCATCGACATCATCGATATCTGCACGCCACCCGGCATTCATCGTGAACAGGTCGTGGCAGCTCTTGCGGCGGGCAAGCATGTCGTCTGCGAAAAACCGCTCACCGGCTCCCTGGCCGCTGTTGATGAGATCGTGGAGGCTGAAAAACGCGCCAAGGGCGCTTTGATGCCGATCTTCCAGTATCGCTATGGCGATGGCATCCAGAAGGCGAAATACATCATCGACGCAGGCATAGCCGGCAAGTTCTACATGGGCGCTGTCGAGACCTTTTGGCTGCGCAAGCCCGAATATTACGCGGTTCCCTGGCGCGGCAAATGGGCGACTGAACTCGGCGGCGTACTCGTAACGCATGCGCTGCACCTGCACGATATGCTCTTCCACCTCGCAGGTCCGGCCGCCCGCGTCTTTGGCAGGGTTGCCACTCGCGTCAATAACATCGAGGTGGAAGATTGCGCCTCCGTTAGCCTTCAGATGCAGAACGGCGCCTTCGTTTCGCTTTCCTGCACGCTGGGTTCGCAGCAGCAGATCAGCCGGCTGCGGCTACATTTCGAGAACGTTACTTTCGAAAGCAACCACGATCCCTACGCGCCGGGCAAGGGGCCGTGGCAGATCATCGCCGCAAACGACGAAGTGCAGGCAAGGATTGACGCTGCGGTTGGCGACTGGCGACCGGTTGCGCCGCGGTTCAACACGCAAATGGCCCGCTTTCATGATTATCTCAGCGGTAATGGTCCGCTGCCGGTCACCAGCGCCGATGCGCGGCGTGCGCTGGAACTGGTAACAGCGATCTATCAATCGTCCGATAGCGGCGCAGACGTAGCGCTGCCCATCGGTCGCGACAGCCCTAAATACGCCGACTGGCGTGCAAGAACGAGATAACGGACCAGGAGAGGGTTTAGAAGATGGCAACAAGTGTCGTTCTTCAGAAGGTCGAGAAGCGCTACGGGTCGCTGGATGTCATCCATGGCATCGACCTCACGATCGATCCCGGCGAGTTCGTGGTCTTCGTCGGCCCGTCCGGCTGCGGCAAGTCCACGCTGTTGCGCATGATCGCCGGCCTTGAGGAGATTTCAGGCGGCGGCCTGCTGCTCGACAACGAGCGCATGAACGAAGTGGCGCCTGCCAAGCGCGGCATCGCCATGGTCTTCCAGTCCTATGCGCTCTATCCGCATATGTCGGTCTACAAGAACCTCGCCTTTGGTCTTGAGACGGCCGGATACAAGAAGGCCCAGATAGAACCGAAGGTGCGCCGCGCCGCTGAAATCCTGCAGATCGAGAAGCTTCTGGAGCGCAAACCGAAGGCCTTGTCCGGCGGTCAACGCCAGCGCGTCGCGATCGGCCGCGCCATCGTGCGCGAGCCACGCATCTTTCTCTTCGACGAGCCGTTGTCGAACCTTGATGCGGAACTGCGTGTTCAGATGCGCGTCGAAATTTCCCGCCTGCACCGTAATCTCGGCAATACGATGATCTATGTCACCCACGATCAGGTCGAAGCCATGACCATGGCGGACAAGATCGTGGTGCTGAATTCGGGCCGCATCGAGCAGGTCGGCGCTCCTCTCGACCTTTACAACAATCCGGCAAATCGCTTCGTCGCAGGCTTCATCGGCAGCCCGAAGATGAACTTCCTGAAGGCGAAGATCGAGCGGGTCAATGACGGCGACACGACGATCAATGTCTGCGGCAGTTCAATCCGCCTGCCGCGCCGCTTGAAAGGTTCGGCCGGTCAGGAGGTTACCTTCGGCATCCGTCCGGAACACTTGTCCGTGGCTGATGGTGGCATCGCACTTGCGACCGTCGACATCGACCTGGTCGAAAACCTTGGCGGCGCCACTATGCTCTATACGAAGACGCCGGACGGCCAGAACCTGACGGTGGCTCTGGACGGTCAGCAGAAGGTTGAGCGCGGCACGAATGTGACGGCGTCCTTCGACCCCGCCCGCTGTCATGTTTTCGATGCTTCGGGCGCCACGATATAAAGCCTGCTCTGCTTGACAGCCAAGCCTGCTCTGGCCCATCCTTTGCAGGTGGGTTGCGAGGGGGAAAGCGTGACGCCTGAAGATAGGATTCATGCACTCGGCATCTGGCAAGGCCCGATCGAAATCGCACCGATTGCCGGCGGCATTACCAACCGGAACTATCTCGTAACCGATCGCATATCGCGCCGCGTCGTGCGCCTCGGCGTCGACATCCCGGTTCATCATATCAGCCGCCAGAACGAGCTTGCGGCCAGCCAGGCAGCCCACGCTGCCGGACTTTCGCCTGCGGTCATCCATCATGAGCCCGGCGTGCTCGTCCTCGATTTCATCGAGGCGCGGGCTCTGACGGCGGAAGACATCCAGGATGCGCAAATGCTCGCACGCATCGTGCCACTGGTTCGCGCCTGCCATCATGACATCCCCCTTCATTTCCGGGGCCAGGCGATGATCTTCTGGGTCTTCCATGTCATCCGCGACTACGCGGCCACTCTGGTTGCCGCGGAAAGCGGCTATGCGCCGATGCTTCCCGCGCTGCTCGAACGGGCCGAACTCCTCGAACAGGCCGCCGGCCCTTTCGATATCGCCTTCGGCCACAACGACCTTCTCGCCGCGAACTTCCTTGATGACGGCAAGCGTCTCTGGCTGATCGATTGGGACTACGCGGGTTTCAACACGCCTCTCTTTGATCTCGGCGGCCTCGCCTCGAACAACGAGTTTTCGGAAGGTGCCGAGCGGCAAATGCTGGAAACCTATTTCGGCCGGCCGCTGACGCGGGATCTTTGGCAGCGCTATAGCGCCATGAAATGCTCTTCTCTGCTTCGCGAAACGCTTTGGAGCATGGTCTCCGAGATCCATTCGACCATCGATTTCAATTATGCAGCCTACACAGCCGAAAACCTCGCGCGCTTCGAGCGTGCCTACAAGGCATTTGAACAGGACCAGTAATATGGCGAAGGAATTACCGAAGACGGCGAAAGCCGTGGTCATCGGCGGCGGCATCATCGGTTGCTCGACGGCCTATCATTTGGGCAAGCTCGGCTGGACGGATACGGTGCTGCTCGAGCGCAAGAAGCTCACCTCCGGCACCACCTTCCATGCCGCGGGCCTCGTCGGTCAGCTGCGCACCAGCGCCAACATCACCCAGCTGCTTGGCTATTCCGTCGATCTTTACAAAAAACTTGAAGCCGAAACCGGTCTCGGCACCGGCTGGAAGATGAACGGTGGATTGCGGCTTGCCTGCAATGAAGAGCGCTGGACGGAAGTGAAGCGCCAGGCAACGACAGCGCAATCTTTCGGTCTCGACATGCGATTGCTCACTCCCCAGGAAGCCTTCGAACTCTGGCCGCTGATGACGATCGACGACCTTGTGGGCGCGGCCTATCTGCCGACCGACGGCCAGGCCAATCCTTCCGACATCACGCAGGCGCTGGCGAAAGGCGCCCGGATGTCCGGCGTCTCGATCTTCGAGGATACGGAAGTCCTCGACCTCGAAATCGACAAAGGAAAGATCCGCGCCGTCATCACCGAAAAGGGCCGCATCGAATGCGAACGCGTCATCGTCTGCGCCGGCCAGTGGACCCGGGCTTTCGCTGCCCGTTTCGGCGTGAACGTGCCGCTCGTCTCCGTCGAGCATCAGTACATCATCACCGAATCCTTCGGCGTGCCTTCCAATCTGCCGACGCTGCGCGATCCGGATCGCCTCACCTACTACAAGGAAGAAGTTGGCGGGCTCGTCATGGGCGGCTATGAGCCGAATCCAATCCCCTGGGCGGTGAACGGCATTCCGGAAGGTTTCCATTACACGCTGCTCGACAGCAATTTCGATCACTTCGAGCAGATCATGGAGCAGGCGCTGGAGCGGGTTCCAGGCTTGCAGAAGGCGGGGGTCAAACAGCTCCTGAACGGACCTGAGAGTTTCACGCCGGATGGCAATTTCATTCTCGGCGAAGCCCCGGAGCTGAGGAATTTCTTCGTCGGCGCCGGGTTCAACGCTTTCGGCATCGCCTCCGGCGGTGGTGCCGGGATGGCGCTCGCCGAGTGGGTCGCCAAAGGTGAGCCGCCTTATGATCTCTGGCCGGTCGACATCCGCCGCTTCGGCCGCCCCCACTTCGATACCGACTGGGTGCGTACCCGCACGCTCGAGGCCTATGGCAAGCATTATACGATGGCTTGGCCCTTCGAAGAACATTCGAGCGGCCGCCCCTGCCGCAAGTCGCCGCTTTACGATCGCCTCAAGGCTCAGGGCGCCTGCTTCGGCGAAAAACTCGGTTGGGAGCGGCCGAACTGGTTCGCCGATCTCTTTGCCGACGAGGAGCCGAAGGATGTCTATACCTACGGCCGTCAAAACTGGTTCGATGCCGTCGGCCGCGAGCACAAGGCCGTGCGCGAAGCGGCTGTCATCTTCGATCAAACATCTTTTGCAAAGTTTGTTCTGAAGGGGAGGGATGCAGAGGCTGCTCTTTCGTGGATCGCCTCGAATGATGTCGCCAAGCCCGCCGGATCGCTCACCTACACGCAGATGCTGAACGACAAGGGCGGCATCGAATGCGACGTCACCGTCGCCCGCATCACCGAGAACGAATTCTACATCGTTACCGGCACCGGCTTTGCCACTCACGATTTCGATTGGATCGCCCGCAATATACCGGCAGATATGCGGGCCGAACTTGTCGATGTGACATCGGCCTATTCGGTTCTTTCCCTGATGGGGCCGAATTCCCGCACTGTCCTTGAGAAAGTCACTACCAGTGATGTGTCCAACGCCGCCTTTCCATTCGGCCGGGTAAAGACCATCGGCATCGTCGGCTGCCCCGTCAGGGCGTTGCGGATCACCTATGTCGGCGAATTGGGCTATGAACTCCATGTCCCTGTCGAATATGCAACGACGGTCTATGATGCCTTGATGGCTGCCGGCAGCGGTTTCGGTCTCGTCAATGCCGGCTACCGTGCCATCGAAAGCTGCCGTCTGGAAAAGGGCTATCGTGCCTGGGGTTCGGACATCGGTCCGGATCATACACCGATCGAGGCGGGGCTCGCCTGGGCAGTCAAAACGAAGAGGAACATCGACTTCCGTGGTCGCAAGGCGATCGAGCGCCAACTTTCAGGCGGTGTGAAAAAGATGCTCGCTTGCGTCGTGCCGGACGATCCGGAGACCGTCCTTCTCGGCCGCGAAACCATTTATCGGAATGGCAAACGTGTCGGCTGGCTTTCCAGCGGCGGTTTCGGCTACACGATCGGCAAACCGATCGGTTACGGCTACATCCGCAATCCCGACGGCGTGACCGAGGATTTCATGTTGTCGGGAACCTATGAACTGGACGTTGCGAGGGAGCGTATTCCCTGCACGGTGTCGCTGAAGCCGCTCTATGATCCGGAGATGAAGCGCATCAAGGCTTAATAGGCGTTTGCAATGCGGCTGTACTGCCAGATTGTGGCAAGCGCTCAGCTCTCTCCTCATTCCTGTCCTTGTGACAGGCGCCCAGAGACGTCGCGTCTGCGCCGTGAATCACCCGTTTAACGAGCCTCAGCGTCTAATGACCTGGGCGCGCAGCGGCGGCGGAGTAACGCGGCGCGCCCCCACTCAAATCAACGGCAGCCTGTTATCCTGGATCAGAATCTCCAGCTTGTTCGCCACGTCCTCGGTCCAAGCAGCGTTTTTCGCCAGTGCCGCCGGGAAGAGCCCAGGCAGGCCGAAAATCGTCGCCGCTACCGCAGCGCCGTTTCGCGGGACATCTGTAAGGAGATCTGCGATTTCACCAGCTCTCGGATCACGCAATTCGTAACTTTTGCCGTTCCGGTCGACGCCCAGCGCATAGCGCATCCAGGCGGCGACTGCGATTGCATAAGTCTCCGCCTTGCTGCCATGAGCAAGCGCTTCCGTTGCCGGCTCCAGGAGACGTTGCGGCAGTTTCTGCGTCCCGTCCATGGCGATCTGATAGGTGCGGTGCGCGATCGCCTTATTTGCAAAGCGCGCTATGAGTTCTTCCGCATAGTGCTCGAGATTGATCCCTGGAACGGGATCGAGGGTCGCAGCTGCCGCGCTCATGTGCCGCCGCGCAAGCGCTGCCAACCCGGCATCTTCCATGGCATCGCGAATGTATTCATAGCCACCTATATATCCGAGATAGGCGAGCAGGGAATGCGCCCCGTTCAGCATGCGAAGCTTCATCTTCTCGTAGGCCGAGACCTCCTCGACCATCAGCACGCCAGCTTTCTCCCAGGCCGGGCGGCCATTGGCGAAATGGTCTTCGATCACCCATTGCGTGAAGGGCTCGGTCTCAATCGCCGCAAGATCCTGCCGTCCCGTCAGGCGCTCGGCATCGGCATAGGTAACGTCGGTACTGGCCGGGGTGATGCGATCCACCATCGTGGAGGGAAAGGGTACGGTCTGTTCGATCCAGTCGTGCAACGAAGGATCGATGCGGCTCGCGAATTCGAGAACCAGGCGCTTGAGGACTGCGCCGTTGCTCGGCAGGTTGTCGCAACTTAGCGGCGTGAAGGGCGCAGTACCCTTTTTACGCCGACGGGCCAGCCCTTCGACAAGATAGCCGACAACGCCGCGCGGCGTATGCGGATGGATAAGATCGGCGGCGATGTCGGGATGGTTGAGATCGAGGCCGCCGGTAAGGGTATCCAGACCATAGGCCTTCTCGGTCACCGTCAGGCTGACGATGCGGATTGCCGGATCTTCCAGGCGCGCAAGCAGCCCTGCCGGGTCACGCGTTGCGACATGCGCCTTCAGGATCGGGCCGATCACCTGCGCCGTCGTTCCCGACGTATCGCGGATCAGCATCGTATAGAGGCCGTTCTGCTCGTTCAGGTGATCCGCGACATCGGCGGTGCGCAGGCTTGCGACTTCAATGCCCCAGTCGCCGCCGGCGGCCGCAAGTGCCGCATCGGTAAAGGGTGCAAAATGCGCGCGGAAAAAGGCACCCGGACCGAGATGCAGGATGCCGCTTTTCAGCTTGCTTCGATCATAGGCCGGAAGTTTTGCCCTCGGCGCGAGGCCCGTCAGGTTTTGCAGTCGCTCCGTCACAGCTTGTATGCCTTCTTCGCATTGTCATAGGAAAGTTCCCGCGCGACGATTTCGGCATCCTTCTTTGAAATCCGGTGCTCGGCTGCGAGCTGCGCCAGGAAGCGGCAGACCTCGCGGCGCCAGACGTCGTGGCGGGCGGGGATTGAAAGCAGTGCCCGCGTATCGTCGTTGAAGCCGGCGAGATTGGCAAAGCCGGCCGTTTCAACGACCTGGTCGAGATAGCGGCGAATGCCGTTCGGGCTGTCATGGAACCACCAGGGCGGGCCGATCATCAGGCACTCCCAGTGCCCGGCCATCGGTGCCAGTTCGCGGGCATAGGTCGTCTCGTCGAGCGTGAAGAGCACAACCCTGAGACCGGGCGCATGGCCGTATTTCGCCAGCAGTGCGTTCAAGCCGCCGACCCAGTCCGTGCGTGTCGGAATATCGGCGCCCATGTTCGGACCGCGCGTCTGGAAAAGGCCGCTGTCGGTGTTTCGGCGGGAGCCGGCATGAATTTGCATCACCATGCCGTCTTCGGCCGAGAGGCCGGCCATCTCCGTCATCATCAGGCCACGGAAAAGCTCGGCATCTGCCCCAGAAAGAGGGCCTCTCAGGGCTTTGTCGAGCAGCGCCTGCTTGTCGGCAAGCGGGAGATCGGCGGTAAAGGCCGTCGGCACGCCGTGGTCAGTGGCCGTTGCGCCGAACTGGCGGAAATAGGCGCGGCGCTTGCGGTGCGCATCGACCATGCCATCCCACCGGGTAATGTCGGTGCCGGTGATTTCGCCGAATTGCAGGAGATTGGCACGGAAACCGACGGCATCCGGATCGGTGACACTGTCCGGCCGGTATGTGGTGCGCACGCGGCCGATCCAGCCCTCCGCCGCCATCTTCTGGTGATGGGTCAGCGGGTCGAGCGCGCCTTCCGTCGTCGCAATCGTCTCGATACCGAAACGCTTGTGCAGCGCGCGCGGCCGGAACTCGGGCAGCGCCAATTGTGCGTTGATGTGGTCGTAAAGCTTATCGGCATTATCCGGCGTCAGCGGTTCGTCGCAGCCAAGCACGGCCGACATCGCATGATCGACCCAGAGGCTGGAAGGCGTGCCGCGGAAAAGGTGATACTGTACAGAAAAGGCCCGCCAGATCGCCCGGCCCTCTGCGACCGGCTTGCCGTCGAGCCGCGGCACGCCGAGATCGTCGAGCTTGACGCCGACACTGTGCAGCATGCGGAAAAGATAGTGATCGGGAATGACAAGCAGCGAAGCCGCATCCTCGAAAGGCTTGTCCTCGGCAAACCACGAAGGTTCGGTGTGCCCGTGCGGGCTGACAATCGGCAAATTGCGAACCGCTTCGTAAAGCTCGCGCGCGATGGTTCGCGTTGCCGGATCGGCCGGAAAGAGCCGGTCCGGATGAAGAAAGCCGTTTCCTACATCCATCAGATTTCCTCCCTGATTAGACAGGGCCTATCCCACCTGAGCAAGGACGGCAAGCCCTATTAGTAACTAAACGGTTCACTTTCGGAATCGTTTTTTACGAGCCTCGAAAGCATTGACGCAAAGACTTATTTCCGCTTTGGAAAGGCAGAAATTGCCGGGAGAAAACCGATGTCCGACGAGACGGGTCGAATCACCAAACTTGAGGAAATGGTCGCCCATCAGGCAAAGACGATCGACGAGCTTTCCGATCAACTCGCGGAGCAATGGAAGGCAGTCGAGCAGATGCGCACCAAGCTCGACCGGCTGACGGAACGCTTTCTGTCCCTTGAGGAGCAATCCCTCGAAGCCCCGGCGATCACGCGTCCACCGCACTATTGACTGGCAGAAAAAGGGCGCCCCTGACGGCGCCCTTTTCCTTTCGGCTCAGAGATTGCCGATGCAGAGGTATTTCATTTCGAGATAATCGTCGACGCCATGGCGCGATCCTTCGCGGCCGTGCCCGGATTGCTTGACGCCGCCGAAGGGTGCCGTCTCCGTGGACATCAGGCCGGTATTGATACCGACCATCCCATATTCTAGCGCTTCGGCAACCTTCCAGACCTTCTTCAGATCGCCGGCGAAGAAATATGCGGCAAGGCCGAATTCGGTGTCGTTCGCCTGTTGAATCACCTCTTCAACAGTATCGAAGCGGAAGAGTGGAGCAACAGGACCGAAAGTTTCTTCACGTGCTACCTTCATGCCGCGGGCAACGCCGGTCAATACGGTCGGCGTGAAGAAGGTGCCGGCGCCTTCGATGCGCTTGCCGCCGGTCAGAACCCTGGCGCCCTTGGAAAGCGCGTCGCTGACGTGATCTTCGACCTTCGCAAGGCCCTGCGCGTCGATCAGCGGGCCGATCGTGACGCCTGCCTCGAAGCCGTCGCCGACGGACATGGCTTCGACCTTTGCTGCCAGCTTGGCCGCAAATGCGTCGTAGACGCCTGACTGGACGTAGAGCCGGTTGGCGCAAACGCAAGTCTGGCCGGCATTGCGGTATTTGGAGGCGATCGCGCCTTCGACGGCGGCATCGAGATCGGCATCGTCAAAGACGATGAATGGTGCGTTGCCGCCGAGCTCGAGGCTCACCTTCTTGATCTGGTCGGCGCACTGGCGCATCAGAATGCGGCCAACTTCCGTCGAACCGGTAAAGCTGATCTTGCGCACTTTGTCGTTGCTGCAAAGTTCCTTGCCGATCGCCGGACCGTCTTCGCCGACAATGACGTTGAAGACGCCAGCCGGAATGCCGGCCTGTTCGGCAAGAACCGCAAGCGCGATTGCCGAGAGCGGGGTCTGCTCGGCGGGTTTCGAAACAACCGTGCAGCCGACAGCTAGCGCCGGAGCGATCTTGCGGGTGATCATTGCCGCCGGGAAGTTCCAGGGCGTGATGGTGCCCACGACTCCGACCGGCTGTTTGATGACGATCATGCGCTTGTCGTTGGAAGGAGCGGGAATCGTTTCGCCGTAGATGCGCTTGGCTTCCTCCGCGTACCATTCGATATAAGCGGCGGCATAAAGGATCTCGCCGCGCGCTTCAGGAAAGGGCTTACCCATTTCCGCCGTCAGGATCGCCGCCAGCTCATCGGCGTTGGCAACCATCAGGTCGAACCACTTGCGCAGGATAGCGCTACGCTCCCTTGCAGGACGTGCTGCCCATTCAGGTTGCGCCGCATAGGCCGCGTCGATCGCTTTGCGGGTGTCGGCGGCACCCATGTCCGGCAGCGAGGCGAGCACTTCGCCTGTGGCCGGGTTCAAAACGTCGAAGGTTTTCGTTGCTTCGCCCCTTGTCCATTCGCCGTTGATGAATCCGGAGTCGCGGAGGAACGGCGAAGAAAAGGGCACATGCTTGGTCAGTGCAGTCGTGAATGACATGTCATTTACTCCGAAGGGCGGTTACTTGCCCGCACTTGCTTGAAGGATAGAGGCTTCGAGGATATCGAGCGCTTCGACGAAGATATTGTCCTGGATGGTGATCGGGGCAAGGAAGCGAATGACGTTTCCGTGCACGCCGCAGGTCAAAAGAATGAGACCCTTCTCCAGTGCGATCAGGCGGACTTTATTCGCGAAATCCGCGCTCGGCAGCTTTGTCGCCTTGTCGTTGAACTCGACGGCATTCATGAAGCCCGGCCCGCGGATGTCGGCGATTTCCGGCACCTTGTCGCGCAGAGATTCCAACCGTTGCTTCAGGCGGCTGCCGAGCTGGTTGGCTCGGTTGCAGAGATCCTCATCCTTGATGACGTCGAGCACGGCATGCGCCGCGGCGATGCCGAGCGGGTTGCCGCCATAGGTGCCGCCGAGACCGCCAGGGGCAGGTGCATCCATGATCTCTGCGCGGCCGGTGACGGCAGCCAGCGGAAAGCCGCCGGCAAGGCTCTTTGCCATGGTCATCAGGTCGGGCGCGACCTCATGGTGGTCCATCGCAAACATCCTACCCGTGCGTGCAAAGCCCGTCTGCACTTCGTCCGCAATCAGCAAAATCCCGTGCTGGTCGCAGAGTTCGCGTAGCGCCTTCATGAATGCGACCGGCGCCGGATAGAAACCGCCTTCGCCCTGAACCGGCTCGATGATGATAGCGGCTACGCGCTGCGGATCGACATCGGCGGCGAAGAGCTTCTTCAGGGCGGCAAGCGACTGTTCAAGAGACACGCCATGCATCTCTATGGGGAAGGGCACGTGGAAAACATCGCCCGGCATCGCGCCGAAACCGACCTTGTAGGGCACGACCTTGCCGGTCAGCGCCATGCCCATGAAGGTGCGGCCATGGAAGCCGCCGCCAAAGGCGATGACGGCGGAGCGGCCGGTCGCAGCACGCGCTATCTTCACGGCGTTTTCGACGGCCTCGGCGCCCGTCGTCACGAAGATCGTCTTCTTGGCGAAGTTTCCGGGCGTGAGTGCGTTCAGACGTTCGGCGAGATGCACATAGCTTTCATAAGGCACGACTTGATGGCAAGTATGGGTGAAGTGATCGAGTTGATCTTTTACCGCGGCGATCACCCGTGGATGACGGTGGCCCGTGTTGAGCACTGCGATACCGGCCGCGAAATCGATGTAGCGACGTCCCTCCTTGTCCCAGATTTCGGCATTCTCCGCCCGGTCGGCATAGATCTGCGTGGTCATGCCAACGCCGCGCGAAATCGCGGCATTCTTCCGGTCTGTAAGGGTGATCGTGGTCATCGTGCGCTCGCGCTCCTGCGCTGGAAAGGGTCGAGGAATTATCTTGCATAATTTCTGCAAGGAAGTTAGAAAATTCCTACATTTTTCCTGTAGGAAATCAAGCGGCATTTTTTGCTTCAAACATCACGCTTTTTGATGGATGCTCGCCAGAAGATTCTGACGCGCACGGCGCCTAAAACAAAAACGGAATCAGGGATTTATTGCTTGATGAACAACAACGGTCCGGTACGCTACAAGGTGGCCGAAGCGGCAAGGCTGGCAGGCATTTCCGCTTCCACGGCGCGCCTCTGGGAAAGCCAGGGCCTGCTCGTTCCCGGCCGCTCGGAAACAGGGCATCGGCAATACAGCGCCGAGGATGTCGCCCGCCTGAAGCGAATTTCGTGGTATCGCGTCGAGCGTGGCCTCAATCCGGCGGCGATCCGCGAGGCGCTGGAAATCGAGGAGCCATCGGCCGAAAACGCCGAGAGCAGCAGCACTTCCGACATCGGCCGCCGGCTCCGCAGCCTTCGCCATGCGGCGGGCAAGACGCTGGAGCAGGTGGCGAGCGATATGGGCATCACCTCTTCGACCCTGTCGACACTGGAGCGCACGTCGCAGGGTGTCAGCTTCAAGACGCTGCACGATCTCGCGGAATATTACGGCACCACAGTCTCGCGCCTTTCCGGCGAGGAGAGCGAAGACGTTACCGCAATCATCCGTTCCGGCGAATGGCGCACCTGGCCGCAGACGACGCCCGGCGTTACGGTGCAACTGCTGGCCGAAGGCCGACGGATGATGGATTGCCATCGTTTCGTGCTGGCACCGGGGGCTGCCAGCGAAGGCGCCTACCGGCATGAAGGCGAGGAATTCATGCATGTACTTTCCGGTCGCCTCGAACTCGTTCTCGATTCCGACCAGTTCTTCGATCTCGGCCCCGGTGACTCGCTCTACTTCGAAAGCCGCCGCTATCATTCCTGGCGCAATCGTCACGATGGCGAGACCGTGCTCCTGTGGATCAATACGCCACCCACATTCTAACGCTCAATGAGCGTTAAGCGGTATCGCTACGGCTGCCTTTGCGCTATAGCGCGACGTGAGACATTGAAACGATAAGAGACAGCCATGGCCGCCACCATCCGTTACCACGAAGGCGATATTTCAGAGTCGGACGCCGCCCGTTATACAGGCGCGATCGCGATCGATACGGAAACGCTCGGCCTCGTGCCGCGCCGCGACCGGCTCTGCGTCGTGCAGCTTTCGCCGGGCGACGGCACCGCCGATGTCATCCGCATTGCCGCCGGACAGAAGGAAGCGCCCAACCTCGTCGCCATGTTCGCCGATCCGGCTCGCCAGAAGATCTTCCATTATGGACGCTTCGATATCGCTGTGCTGTTCCACACCTTCGGCGTCACCACGGCGCCGGTCTTCTGCACCAAGATCGCATCGCGCCTATGCCGCACCTATACGGATCGCCACGGCCTGAAGGACAATCTCAAGGAAATGCTCGACGTCGACATCTCCAAGGTGCAGCAGTCGTCGGATTGGGCAGCGGCGACCCTGTCGCCGGCGCAGCTCGAATATGCCGCCTCCGATGTGCTCTATCTGCATGCGTTGCGCGACAAGCTGACCGAGCGGCTGATCCGCGACGGCCGCATCGACCACGCAACCGCCTGCTTCGAATTCCTGCCGACCCGCGCCAAACTCGATCTGCTGGGCTGGGAAGAAGCGGATATCTTCGCCCATAGCTGAAGTCTTTAAGGCCAAAACACGGCTGCGGCGGCCGGGCGGGATTTCATCCCCGCCCGGCCGTTAGCGTTTCATTAACGAAACGTCGGTAACATTGTCGTTAATTTTTATGCATTCGACGGTGCGATGACGCGCCATGCGGACAGGAGGATCTGCGGGAGAATGCGAGGGGCCGGATGAGCGCGGTCTTCTTGTGATCTGCTTCCATCGTCACTTTGCGACAAAAGGAGCATGCCATGTTGACTCCGGTTCGTGCAGCGTCAAATGCAAGCTTTTCCTCCCACGGCCAAACTGCGGTGATCGTTGCCAACGGGCTCGGTCGCTCAGTCGTTGCGCCGACGCCTGTCCAGGCAGTCGAAGCCGCAGACCTCAATTCAGCGATTGCCGGCAAGCTCAATATCCTTCTCGCAGCCGCTCGCGAGCGCATGTTCGACGCGCTGCTCGATGCCATCAATGCCGCCTCCAGCGAGCTGCCGCTGCCGCGCCGGGAATTGGAAAGCAACCTCGCTTTTGCATCGCGTCTCGCAGAAGCCATCCAGAAGCTTCCGGACGCCCGGATCAACGAGATCGAGACCCAGCTCGCAGGCGCCGGTCATACTCTGCCACTGCGGTTGATTGCTGAGGCACTGAAGAATCCGGCCGGTCCGGAGGCAGCCCGTGTGATCGCCTATCTGGAAACGATCCGTTATAAGGATCGTGATCTGGCGGCCCGCGCCGTCGTTCGCTCCTATCGCCAGAACGACGCTTCGCCTCTGCGCCCGGAAGCACGGCCAAACATCGCCATCCAGGAAGAGAAATTGCCGCCAATCGCAAAGGCGCAGCAATTGCCCGTACGGGAAGCTCAGGCCTCCCTGCCAACCAAGAGAGCGTTGCCGCTTGCGCCAGCTGTGCTCATTGCCGAATTGGCGGAGCAACCGGTCAAAATCGTCGAGGCGGCATTTGAAGAGCCTGCGCGCGCAGAGGACAACCCTCTCGAATACCGTGATGCGGTTGACGTGCAGGCCGAGGATCCGGTTTCGGCGGATTCGCCGAACTTGATCGACGAGCCAATAGACGTTGAAGCTCAGATCCCGACGGTGCGCTCGGATCATTCGGAGCCGGTTATTCCGAAAGTCTGGACCGGTGTTCTTGCCTCGATGACCGAAGAAGCTTCGGAGCTCATCGTTGCAATCATCGGCGAGCAGGAAACGGCAACACTCCTGGACGATCTGGCAGCGGTGCCGGGAACAACCGAGACGACAGCCGGGGACATGGTAGCCGAGGCAGAGCCGGCGGCAGACATTTCCGAAGCCGCTGTCCCTGCCAAGCTGCAGCAGACAGTCGTGACTGCGCGGTTACCGGTTGCCGATTCCACACAGATTATCCACCAGCAGAAAGACATCGTGGCGCAGCCGCAGGTTCATCCTGCCGATGTTGCAGAGGCCGTGCAGAAGTCAGGTTTGCTGAAGCCAATTGATGGGATGCCATACGCCCAGCATCCTTACCAGTTCGCCAAGGACGGTGCCCAACGTCGCGACGGCGAAATGCATCGTCGGGACTACGAAGGCAGTGGCTCCGAGGACGAGCAGCAGGCCAACACAGGCAGCGAGCATCAGGACGCAGAGGCTGAAGGCGAGCAACGAGCGGAAGGCGTCGCGCCGCAGGATCTGCCCGAGGTCGACGCCACAGCATCCGGCAATACCGTCGCCGATCCGGTTTACGCACTCTATCAGCGCATGGCCGGCTGGGAATAAGCAAACAAAAAACCCGCCGGATCGCTCCAGCGGGATCTTGATTTCAAAGGCTTAACGATTACTCGCCGCGGTTCTTCAGAGCCGCGCCAAGGATGTCGCCGAGCGAAGCGCCGCTATCGGATGAACCGAACTGAGCGACAGCTTCCTTCTCTTCTGCGATTTCCAGCGCCTTGATGGACAGCATGATCTTGCGGTCCTTCTTGGAGAAGTTGGTGACGCGGGCGTCAACAACCTGGCCAACCGAGAAACGTTCCGGACGCTGCTCGTCGCGGTCGCGCGAGAGGTCTGCGCGGCGGATGAACGAAGTGATGTCTTCGTGGTCGACGAGCTTCACTTCGATGCCGCCGTCGTTGACTGCGATGACTTCGCAGGAAACGACTGCATTCTTGCGCAGGTCGCCGGAAGCAGCTGCTTCGCCAACCGCATCCTTGCCGAGCTGCTTGATGCCGAGCGAGATGCGTTCCTTCTCGACGTCGACGTCGAGAACGACTGCCTTGACGACGTCACCCTTGTTGAACTCTTCGATGACCTGCTCGCCCGGACGGTTCCAGTCGAGGTCGGAGAGATGCACCATGCCGTCAACGTCGCCGTCGAGACCGATGAACAGGCCGAATTCGGTCTTGTTCTTGACTTCGCCTTCGACTTCAGTGCCGGCCGGATGGTTGCGGGCGAATGCTGCCCACGGATTTTCCAGCGTCTGCTTGAGGCCGAGCGAAATACGGCGCTTGGATGGATCGACTTCGAGGACGACGACTTCGACTTCCTGGCTCGTGGACAGGATCTTGCCGGGGTGTACGTTCTTCTTGGTCCAGGACATTTCCGAGATGTGGATCAGGCCTTCGATACCCGGCTCCAGCTCGACGAACGCACCGTAGTCGGTGATATTCGTGACTGTACCGGAAATCTTCTTGCCTTCCGGATACTTGGCCTGGATGCCATCCCACGGATCGCTCTCGAGCTGCTTCATGCCAAGCGAGATGCGGTGGGTTTCCTGGTTGATACGGATGATCTGAACCTTGACCTGCTGGCCGATGTTCAGGATTTCCGACGGATGGTTCACACGGCGCCATGCCATGTCGGTGACGTGCAGCAGGCCGTCGATGCCGCCGAGGTCAACGAACGCACCGTAATCGGTGATGTTCTTGACGACGCCGTCAACAACCTGGCCTTCTTCGAGGTTCTGAACGATTTCAGAACGCTGCTCGGCACGGGACTCTTCCAGAACCGTACGGCGGGAAACCACGATGTTGCCGCGGCGCTTGTCCATCTTGAGGATTTCGAAGGGCTGCGGGTTGTGCATCAGCGGGGAAACGTCGCGGATCGGACGGATATCGACCTGAGAACGCGGCAGGAAGGCGATCGCACCGTCGAGGTCGACCGTGAAGCCGCCCTTGACCTGGTTGAAGATTACGCCTTCGACGCGCTCGCCGGCTTCGAACTTTGCTTCAAGCTTGATCCAGCTTTCTTCGCGGCGAGCCTTCTCGCGCGACAGAACCGCTTCGCCAAGCGCGTTTTCGATACGCTCGACATACACTTCAACTTCGTCGCCGACCTTCAGCGAACCATCCTTGGCTTTCGCGCCGAATTCCTTGAGCGCGATGCGGCCTTCGACCTTCAGGCCGACGTCGACAACGGCGACATCCTTTTCGATGCCGGTGACGATGCCCTTGGTGACATAGCCTTCAGCCAGATCGTTCTTGGCAAAGGACTCTTCGAGAAGGGCCGCGAAATCCTCGCGAGAGGGAGTAGCTACTGACATAAAATCTCCTGCGTGACCTTTGATACTGACAAGGCCCACGTATGCGCCGGTTGGTTCGTGTTAAACGGGCCTGAACCCAGTCCGCCTCCTTGCAAGGAAGCAATCCGGCGCTTGGACGGAATTTCAGGCTTTCAATAAAGCGCTTCCCGGCAAAAGCACGGAACGATCGCTCGAATTCAGTTATTTCGGCTCAATGCTGCATCGATGATCGATTTCGCAGCTTGAAACGCGGCCTCTATACTCATTTCCGACGTATCAAGCAAGTGTGCTTCTTCCGCTGGTTTCAAGGGGCTGTCGGCCCGTCCCATATCGCGTTCGTCGCGCCGCTTGACGTCCTCGAAGATCGCATCGAAATCCGCCGTTCCTCCCTTGCCGATGATCTCCTCGTAGCGGCGCTTGGCCCGCACCTCCGGGGAAGCCGTCACATAAAGCTTAACCGGCGCCTCCGGGCAGACGACGGTGCCGATATCACGTCCGTCGAGCACTGTTCCCGGAGCCTTCTCCGAAAACCGCCGCTGCGCCTCCACCAGCGCCCGGCGCACGGCCGGCATGACGGCAATCTTTGAGGCGGCTTCGCCGATCTCATGCTTTGAAAGTATATCGCGTGCGAGGTCGCCCAGTTCAACCTCGCGAGCTATCTTTTCGGCGACCTGCTCGTTATCGAGCGGCAGGCCGGCATCGAGCAACGCCTTCGCGGCCGCTCGATAAGTCAGGCCAGTATCGAGATGATGAAAGCCGTACTCATCGGCGATCTGCCGCGAAAGGGTACCCTTGCCCGCGGCTGCGGGTCCGTCGATGGCGATTATAAATGTCTTGCTCAATGGTTTCCTTCCAGCCTGCGGTAGCGCTTCACAAGGTCCAGCATCTCGGCCTCACCAGTCGTATCGCCGACGCCTTTCGCCACGCCTTCGCGATCTGCGACCGGCCGGTTGTGGCTGACTTTCCAATTGCCTTCGATCGCCGCAATCTCGAGTTCGACGCCGATGATGCCTTTGAGTTGCGCTCGGATGAAATCCTCAGGTGCATCACGGACGACCCCTGAATGGGCGCGGATCAGCTGGTGCTGTGTCGCCAGATCATCTTCCCTGAAATGGGGCGATTGATACATCTGTTTCTCGATGATTTATCGTTTCCGGCGCTACCTAACACAATGTTATTTGCCGGTCATCTGACGATCATTTCGCCATACTGGTTGCAGCGCGAAGTTTAGCTTTGACATCGTTGGCCGCAACGATTATGGGGACCGGCTTATAAATTCCGATGAAACGCCGGTTTGAACGGCATTTGCCGAATTTAGCATTCGGCCATTCTCACGAGGCTTATAGTGGCGAAAGCGGAACTTGGAACCAAGCGTACCGATCCGGAAACCGGCAAGAAATTCTACGATCTGAACCGGGATCCGATCGTTTCACCATATACCGGAAAGTCCTACCCATTGTCCTTCTTCCAGGAAACCTCGGCCGCAGCAGCCGAGATCGCCGAAGAAGACGAGGTTCAGGAAGTCGATACCGAAAACACCGAAGTCGAACTCGTATCGCTGGAAGACGCTGATGAAGGCGCATCCGGCGATGATATCCCAGATATCGGCGATGACGACGTCGAAATCGAAGGCGATGACGACGATACCTTCCTCGAAGCCGACGAAGACGATGAAGATGACGACATGAGCGACATCATCGGCGTCACCGGCGACGAAGACGAAGTCTGATCGTAAAGCGCGGCCCGGACGACAAAAAATCTCCGGGCCGTTTTTTTGGCTTGCCATCTGCGAAAACCGCAAGTAAGAAGCCGCCACTCCGCTAGGCATATGCCACGGAGTATCCCAGGACCGGCAAAATACCGGACCACCCTGATGGGGCTATAGCTCAGCTGGGAGAGCGCTTGCATGGCATGCAAGAGGTCAGCGGTTCGATCCCGCTTAGCTCCACCACTCTCTTCTCGATCTCTAATTACCAAAGAAATGCAATCCCTCACTGCCTCCCACTGGCCCGTGGACCCTCGCTCAGCACTCGAGCCGTCTTTCGGTCTCTCCAGTCGGTCTGGTAGCGCCCGCCGCTCGGCGAGGTCGGCGTCGGGATACAGGCTGCGCCGCGACACCTCTGGTGGTGGAAATCCGATGCTTGGTAGCTGAACGAGGCGAACCAGCTTGTAGAAGCCCCCCGGGCAACCAAGGCCAAGTCGCGTCCCAGCTTCATGCCTAAGTGAAATGGCTTCTGCCCAGATCAGCATCCAGCAACAATGTAAACCGCATTTTAAGGTTGGCAGGCCTACAACCGTGCATTGCCACCGGTTGCGGACACCCCATGAGCTGTCGGATTGCACGATGAACTTACAAATTGCGCTCAGCCAGGACAGCCAATCGGATAAATGGTCCACCCGGCTGGCTTTCTTTATAGCTCTCTATGCCATAGCGGCCCTGCTTCTTCGGCCATCGTCCTTCGCGACCCTTGCGGAAGTCTATGCCAGTAAATTCATCGCCAGCACACCCATCCTACTTATTGGTGGGCTGGGGACAATGGCTCTGCTGTTTGGTCGGGACGCCCCCACACGCTATGCAGTTAGTGTCCTCAAGGAACGCTGGCGCACTCTCGCGACGGTCATGGCGTTCTTCTTCACGGGACTGACCGCCTTCTCAACCTTCAAGAGTACCATCCCATTCATTGTGCCCTACTACGCCGACATCTGGCTCGCCGATCTGGACGAATGGCTTCATGGGGCTCCGAGCTGGGAATTGGTGCACCGCTTCGACAACCAGATGTGGTCTCTCATCGTCTTAAAGTGCTACGAGGTCTTGTGGTTCGTACAGTGGTTCGGGACCGTGCTTTTCGTCTCTCTCTGGTCTAACAGGGTGGGCCGCATTCGCTATCTATGGGCCCATGCCTTGACGATCTTCACCATAGGCACCGTCCTCGCCGTAGCGCTGTCCTCGGTGGGCCCGATCTACTACGACCATTTTGTCGAAGGGGACCGGTTCCACGGCCTGAAGGTCGCGATGGACGGCCTCGGCCATAGCGAATACGCTTACTACCTGCTCGACCTCTACGAGGCGGGCCAGACAGGGCTAGGTAGCGGTATCTCGGCCATGCCCAGCGTGCATGTCGGCCTTGTAGTGCTCAACGCGCTGTTCCTGTCCTCTTTGAACAGGTGGCTTGGCGTTGTCGGCTGGGCTTTCGCAGCCATGATCTTCTATGGTTCGGTCTACACCGGCTGGCACTACGCCGTAGATGGCTATGTGGCGACCGCAGTAGCGCTGGCGATCTGGTGGCTGACCGGACGACTCATTCATCAGAAGCCCCACTCGCCGTAGATCATGGGAACCTTACTAAGAGCTCTGCCTCGGACTTACGCGCGTGAAACGTCCCCAACCGCACCAGGATACGGGCGATTCTTCTGGACACGTCCGACCGAGTTTCACTCTCGACGCAGTCGCGGTCAGCCCAAGTCCTGAGCGCTCGATCTCGCTGGACGACAGCAACGTGCCCCGATCGGTCGAGGGCCGTGCGGAAAACATGGACCTTTCCACTGAGATCGTGACCGAAGTCTATCAACTTCCGACACAAGGCGACAGTCGGCCTCTTCGCCAAGAGGGCGCTTGAGCTTAGTTCCGAGCTTCTTCCGGAGCTTCCTCGGAACGTTTACGACCACACGCCATTTGCGCCCGTGGCTTTCGAGGTACTTGGTGTCGGCTGACAATGGCGCTGGCATGAAATCTCGGGTGCGTACCCACAAAAGTACCCAGCCTTAGTCAAAGAACCAATTGAATTTTAACAACAATTTTAAACAAAACACGAAAAAGATGGGGAGAGTTGTAGCCCGCTTCTCCACCAAGATCTCCAGATTTCAAGTTAATATTCGGTGCTGGTCGGCGTGGTGTCGTTTCCCAAGCGAACCATTCTAGCAGCCGCCCCGCAGTTATAAAGCGGCTTGTCTCATACCCGACCCTTGCCATGAACTGCCGTTCGGCATAGCTCTGCCCCAATACCCCGAATCCGGATATTCGATGCCCCACAAGGTTTCCCTTTCGTGTCTGAAGCTGACCGACTTCCGCAACTACGCGGCGGCTTCGCTCGTGCTCGACGGGCGGCATGTCGTGCTGACTGGGGATAACGGTGCCGGCAAGACCAATCTGATGGAGGCGGTTTCCTTCCTCTCGCCTGGTCGCGGTCTTCGCCGCGCCACCTATGCTGATGTCACGCGGGTCGGGGCCTCCGCGGGGTTTTCGATCTTTGCCGAACTTGACGGTATGGAAGGTGAGGTCGAGATCGGGACTGGCATCGATACTAGCGATGCAAATGCCGGCCGCAAGCTGCGCATCAACGGCACGCCCGCAAAGACGGCCGACGAGTTGACCGATCATCTACGCGTGCTCTGGCTGACGCCTGCCATGGATGGCCTTTTTACCGGCGGATCTTCAGACCGGCGCCGCTTTCTCGACCGCCTCGTGCTGTCGCTCGATCCCGCACACGGCCGCCGCGCCACCGATTTCGAGCGCGCCATGCGCAGCCGCAACAAACTCCTGGACGACGGCCGTTTCGATCCCGCCTGGCTCTCGGGCATCGAAGAGCAGATGGCAAGCCTCGGCATCGCCATGGCGCTTGCACGCGAGGAAATGCTCGGCCTGCTTACCCGCCTGATAGAGGAAACGCGCGAAACCTCGCCTTTCCCCTCCGCCACACTCGAACTTTCCGGTTTCATGGATGGCCAGTTCGCGCGTCCTTCCGTAGACTTGGAAGATGAATATGCCGCGATGCTCGCTGAAAACCGCTATCGCGACGCCGGCGCCGGGCGCACGCTTGACGGCCCGCACCGAGCCGATCTGCTGGTCCGGCACCGCGAAAAGCAGATGGAAGCGGAGCGTTGCTCGACGGGCGAACAGAAGGCGCTGCTTGTCGGACTGATCCTCGCCCATGCCAAGCTCGTCGCCAATCTCACCGGCCACGCGCCGGTTCTGCTTCTCGACGAAATCGCCGCCCATCTTGACGAGGCCCGCCGCGGAGCGCTCTTCGATCTCATCGATGCGCTTGGCGGCCAGGCCTTCATGACCGGCACCGATCGCTCGATGTTTTCTCTCCTCGGCGACCGCGCTCAATTCTTCACTGTTGCCGAGGGCCGCGTCTTCGAATGACGGATGCCGCTTTCCCCGCGCCTTCAGGCCATGATAGCATTGCGTCCATGGAACCTTTGAGCTCGGAAGAAATCGCAAGATATCAGCGTCATATTCTGCTGCCTGAGATCGGCGGGGCGGGTCAGCAAAGACTGAAGGCCGCGCGTGTGCTGGTAATCGGCGCGGGCGGGCTTGGCGCACCGGTTCTGCAATATCTGGCAGCTGCCGGGATCGGCACACTCGGCATTGCCGATGACGATCGCGTTTCGCTCTCCAATCTGCAGCGGCAGGTCATTCATGACTCCGGCACAATTGGCGAACTGAAGACGGAAAGCGCCGCCCTTGCAATCGCCCGGCTGAATCCGAATGTGAACATCATCCGCTTCGAAGAGCGCTTTTCGTCGGAGTCCGCTCGCCGCCAACTTTCCGGCTTCGATTTGCTGATCGATGCGTCGGACAATTTCGAGACGCGTTACGCCGCAGCCGATGCCGCTGAGAAAGCGGAAATTCCGCTCGTGAGCGGCGCTGTTGGCCGTTTCGACGGTTCTTTGACTGTGTTGAAACCTTACGAACGAGCCGAAGACGGCGCGCTCAACCCCGCCTATCGCGATCTCTTTCCGGAAATCCCGCCGGAGGGCCTCATTCCCGCCTGCGCCGAAACCGGCATCATCGGAGCATTGACCGGTGTCATCGGCACGCTGATGGCGATGGAGGCGATCAAGCTCATTACCGGCGCAGGCGAACCGCTTATCGGCCGGTTGCTGCTCTACGATGCGCTTGCTGCCCGTTTCGACAGCGTCCGTTACAAGCGCCGCCGCGCGCAAGGGCCGAGCGTTTCATGAAGATCGTCCGGATCGATGCGAATTTTCACCGCTGGAACGAGTTGCTGCAACTAATCCTCTCGTCCTTCGCCTATATGAACGGCCGCATCAATCCGCCGTCTTCGGCGCTCAGCCTGACACCGCAATCGCTTGCCGAGAAAACCCTAAACGAGATCGGTTATGTCGTGCTTGAAGACGAGGATTTGCTTGGCTGCATGTTCTTGCGGCCCGAGCCGGGATGTCTTTATCTCGGCAAACTCGCGGTCGCGCCGGAGGCGCAGGGCAGGGGTATCGGCAGGCTGTTGCTGCAGGTGGCCGAGGCGGCTGCGAGAGAGCGTCTGCTATCTGCGCTGCGACTCGACACGCGCATCGAATTGACCGGCAATCATTCAGTCTTTGCCGCCTGGGGTTTTGCGAAGACGGCCGAAAAATCTCATCCGGGTTTCGATCGGGTCACCTATATCGAAATGCGCAAGGTGCTCGCCCTTTAGCGGCCGGGCAAAACGCGATTCGGCGGCCGGTGGCCATCGATGAAGGCGCGGATGTTGATAATCACCTTGTCGCCCATATCGATGCGGCCTTCGATCGTTGCCGAACTCATGTGCGGCAGCAGCACCACCTTGCCCTCGTTCGCAAGTTTGACAAGCTTCGGGTTGACGGCAGGTTCGTTTTCGAAAACGTCGAGGCCGGCGCCGGCGATCTTTCCCTCCCTCAGGCATTTGATCAAGGCGCTCTCATCCACGACGTCACCGCGCGCCGTGTTGACGATATAGGCTGTTGGCTGCAGCAGCGCGAGGCGGCGAGCAGAAATCAGGTGAAAGGTTGCGGGCGTCGAAGGGCAATTGATGGAAACGATGTCGACCCGTGCCAGCATCTGGTCGAGGCTTTCCCAATATGTCGCCTCTAGTTCGTCCTCGGTCGCCGGGCTCACCCGTTTGCGGTTGTGATAATGGATCGACAGGCCGAATGCCTTGGCGCGGCGTGCAACGGCCGTGCCTATCCGGCCCATGCCGACGATGCCGATGCGCTTGCCGTGAATGCGCCGGCCGAGCATCCAGGTGGGCGACCATCCGGCCCATTCGCCGGGCTTGTCGGTAAGCACCCGTGCACCTTCGCCGAGACGGCGGGGCACGGCGAGGATCAGCGCCATGGTCATGTCGGCAGTGTCCTCGGTCAGAACATTCGGCGTGTTGGTGACGGTAATGCCCCTGCGGGCTGCCGCCTCGACGTCGATGTGGTCGGTGCCGTTCGAAAAGCTCGCGATCAGCTTCATTTGCGGCCCGGACTGCTCGATAAGAGCGGCATCGATGCGGTCCGTCACCGTCGGCACCAGGACGTCGGCTGTCTTTACGGCCTCGATGAGTTCAGAGGCAGAGCGTGGCGAATCATCGATATTGAGCTCGGCGTCGAAAAGTTCCCGCATGCGGGTTTCCACCGCATCCGGCAGTTTCCGGGTGATGTAGACCTTCGGTTTTTTCTTTGATGTCATCGCGGCCGGCCATGCCTTGTTCAGAGGTCTTTAACCAAGACGGGGGATAATTTTCCCGTCTCGGGCATTTTCTACCAGACCCGCACGCGAAGACAAACAAAACTCGCGGGTAGCGTTAGGTGAATCTCAAAGCCCGGCGGCAAGCAGGCTGGATCTGCTGGCGAACTTGAGCGAACGGAAATCTCCATGCGTGGAAATTATTTGAAGGTCTGCCTCGTCTTTGCGGTTGGTCTGATGTTTGCGGCGGACGCCGTCGAACCCGCGTATGCGCAGGTGGCAAAGGGCCCGAGCGGCCTACCGCTTCCGCGGTTCGTCTCGCTGAAGTCGAAGCGCGTCAATCTGCGCATCGGCCCGGGAACGGATTATGCAGCATCGTGGATGTATCTGAAAGCCGGCCTGCCGGTCGAAATCATCCAGGAATACGACAACTGGCGCCGTATCCGCGATGCGGATGGCACGGAAGGATGGGTCAACCAATCGCTGCTGTCGGGCCAGCGCGCGGCGATTGCCGCACCGTGGATGAAGGGCAAAGGCAAGTTCGTCTATGTCAATATGCGCCGTGAGCCGCAGTCGTCAGCGACCGTGGTTGCCAAGCTGGAGCCGGGTGTGATGATCCATATCGCCGAATGCAACGGAGATTGGTGTCATGCCGAAGCCGACAGCGCCGAAGGTTGGGTGGCGCAGTCGGAAATCTGGGGCGCTTACCCGGGCGAAGCTTTCAAATAAGCTGCGCGTCGCGGGCGGCTTCGGAAAGCGATTTCATCGGCCGCGGTCCGATCTGCTGAATGACGATCCCGGCTGCAAGGCAGCCAAGCTTGCCGCAGTCTTCCAGCGTCCGTCCCTGCGTGTAACCATAGAGGAAACCTGAAGCGAAGAGGTCGCCGGCGCCGGTCGTATCGACCACTTCCTTGATGCGGATCGCATCGACATACCAGCGCTCGTTGCCCTTCAGCATAACGGCGCCGTTTTCGCTCATCGTCACGGCCGCGATCTTGCAATCCTTGGCGATCTTGTTGAGCGCTTCCTCGAAATCGTCCGTCTCGTAGAGCGCGAGTACTTCCTGCCGGTTGGCAAACACGATGTCGACAGTACCGGAGCGCATGAGGTCGAGGAACTCCGCGCGGTAGCGATCGACGCAGAAGCTGTCCGAAAGCGTCATGGAGACTTCGCGGCCGTTCTCATGCGCGATGCGGGCGCATTCGCGAATCGCTTCCTTGGCGCGCGGCGGATCCCAGAGATAGCCTTCGAAGTAGGTCACCTTGGCTTGTGCCACGACCTCGGGTTCGACATCCTCCGGGCCGAGTTCGACGCAGGCGCCGAGATAGGTATTCATCGAGCGTTCGCCGTCATCCGTGACGAAGATCATCGAGCGCGCGGTCGGTGGAAACGTGCCCTTTGGCTTCGTCTGATAATGTACGCCCTGTGCCCGGATGTCGTGGGCGAAAATCTCGCCGAGCTGATCCTCCGCGACCTTGCCGAAATAGGCGGCCCTGCCGCCGAGGCTTGCAACGCCCGCTGCCGTATTGCCGGCGCTGCCGCCTGAAGCTTCGAGTGCCGGTCCCATGCGCGAATAAAGAAGTTCGGCGCGGGCGGCGTCGATAAGGTTCATCGCCGCCTTGGTGATGTTGTTGTCAATGAGGAACTGGTCGTCGCAGCGCGCGATGATATCGACGATGGCGTTGCCGACAGTCAGAACATCGAATTTTGTCATGAAAGGGAAGGTTCCGGATTAGATGATAGCCGGGATCCGGTCTTACCGGAATTTCCGGGCTTTGGAAGAAAAAACGCCGCCAGTGGCCCATTTCTTCGCAAATGCCGCCGATCCGTCATGCCGGTGTCACCTTGAGCTTTTAGACACGATCACAAGCAGACCGGCATGAGCAGCCTTTGGGTTGCGGCCGGATGAGAAGGGGATGATGCCCTTCGACTGTACCGGAGCAGGCGCTGACCACGGATGAACTGGCAGCACCGGAACCGGGTGTCCGGCCAGTCCGGATGCGGAAAAGCGGGCACTGCCCGCTTTTTTTGTGGCTTCCGTCCGGTTCCTTGCGCGCCTCTTTGGCCAATCCATTTGTCAACGAAGAAGTTTTGCTGCTAGAGCAGGGTATCCCCGCGCAAGGCATCCCTCCGCATGATAGCCATCATTTTCGACGTCCTTCCCATCTTCATCATGATCCTGATCGGCTGGCTGATCGTCAAAACTGGACTGATGAAGGCAGATGTCGGCGACGCCTTGAGCGATTTCGTATTCAAGATTGCCGTCCCTCTGCTGCTTTTCCGCACGATCGCGGAAGCGGATTTTCATGGCGCTTCGCCGTTTCGTCTCTGGATCGCTTATTTCTCCGGCGTTGCGGTGACCTGGACGGCGGGTCACATCGCTGCGACCCGTTTTTTTGGCCGTGATGATCGCATCGGCGTGCTTGCCGGCGTTTCGTCGGCATTTGCCAATACGATCTTCGTCGGTCTGCCGCTTGTTCAACGCACCGTCGGCAATGAGGGCCTTGTGCCGCTTTCCATCCTGATCGCCGTGCATCTGCCCGTCATGATGGTCATCGGCACGATCATGATGGAGCGGGCGGAGCGGAAGATTGCGGGCAAAGGCGAACGCAGCATGCTGAAACTCTTTCGCCAGATCGGTCTCAACCTTGTCCGCAATCCGCTCGTTATCGGTCTTGTCGCAGGTGCTGCGGTGCACGTTGCGGGTCTTCCAATGCCGCTGCCGGTGGCGACCATTGTCGACCAGCTGGCAGGCGTTGCTGGGCCTGTGGCCCTGGTATCTCTGGGCATGGCGCTCGAGAAGTATGGCGTTTCCGGCAATGTCGGCATTGCCAGCGTCACATCTGCCTTCAAACTGGTGTTGCTTCCATGCTGCGTCTGGGCCGCAAGCCACCTGGTTGGATTGACAGGCAGCTGGACCGCGGCGCTGGTGCTGATCGCCGCTGTTCCCACCGGCGTCAACGCCTGGCTGATCGCCAACCGTTTCGGCGTCGGCCACAGCCTCGCGGCCTCCACCATCACGGTCACGACGGCACTCGGGGCCATTTCGGTTTCGCTCTGGGCCTACCTGCTCGGCGCCTGATCGCAACAAAAAAAGCCCGACGTCGGCCGGGCTCTCGATTCCGTCGGAAAGCTCTGCAGGATTACTGCGTAACGGTGTCGGGCGCGTTCGGATCCGGCAACGGAACTGGGGCGTCTGCCAGCGTGTGCAAGTAAAGGATCACGTTCGCGCGATCCTGTTCCTTCGGCAGACCGGCAAAGCCCATGGCCGTACCCGGAACCTGCTTTTTCGGTGCCAGCAGGAAGTGGTTCAGGTGATCGAAGGTCCACTTTTCGCTGCCGCCCTTGGAGAAATCCTTCATGGGGGAGGAATAGGCAAAGCCCGCATGAGAAGCGATCGGACGATCGACGAGACCATAGAGGTTCGGGCCGACTTTGTTTGGCCCTCCCTTGGTCGCGTCATGACAGGACTGACACTTCTTGAATACCGTTTCGCCAGCCTTGGCATCGGCGCTGGCAAGAAGCTTGGCGATCGGAACCATAGCTGCTGCAGGTGCAGCTTCGCCACCGCCGGCAGCGGGTGCCTCTGCCGCAACGATGGCGAAACCTTCCTTCTCCGGCGCTTCGGAGTGGAAGATCCCTTCGGACGCGATCGACACTGACATCAGGACGAAAATCGTTCCGAGCAGCGCCCCAACGCCCATATTGACATAAGAATTCATCTGCAATGCTCCCCGTGCAGTCGGCAGACCCTGAATAGGCACCATCTTGAAATCGCGCGGAACCTATGTCTTTTGGCAGTTCGTTGCAACTGTCTAAATGGTCTTGTACGTGAGACTTTTTGACACTTTCCCGCCTGGAATAGAAGGTCCGAACGATGACTGCTTCAAATTTAGATGACGTGCTGGTTCTGATCCCCGCCCGCATGGCGTCCACCCGCCTTCCCGGCAAGCCGCTAGCCGATATTTGCGGATTGCCGATGATCGTCCAGGTAGCTTTGCGGGCGAAGGAAGCGGAGATCGGCCGTGTCGTCATCGCGGTCGACGACGAGGAGGTTTTCGAGGCGGTTTCGAGGGCCGGCTTCGAAGTCGTTATGACCCGCAAGGATCATCAATCCGGCTCCGATCGCATTTTCGAAGCCTTGCACAAGGTCGATCCGGACGCGAGCGCCAGGATCGTCGTCAACGTCCAAGGTGATCTGCCGACCATCGATCCCGAAACGATCCGCGCTGCATTGCGCCCTTTGGAAGAGGAGACCGTCGATATCGCGACGCTGACCGTCGAGATCACTGATGAGGAAGAGAGGACCAATCCGAACGTTGTCAAGGTCGTGGGGTCTCCGCTCTCTGAAACGCGTCTTCACGCGCTCTATTTCACCCGCGCGACAGCGCCTTATGGCCAAGGGCCGCTCTATCACCATATCGGCCTCTATGCATATCGCCGGGCTGCGCTCGAGAAATTCGTCTCGCTCGGTCCGTCGGCCCTTGAGAAGCGCGAATCCCTGGAGCAGCTTCGCGCGCTCGAAGCCGGCATGCGCATCGACGTGGAGATCGTTAAAACCGTTCCGCTAGGGGTCGATACGCCTGCCGATCTCGAGAAAGCCCGCCGCATTCTTTCGGCAAGGAAGGCATGAAGGACATCGTCATGAACATCAAGACCAATCGAATCTCGTTTCAAGGCGAATTCGGCGCGAACTCCGACATGGCCTGCCGTGACATGTTCCCGACAATGGAGCCGTTGCCTTGCCAGACATTTGAAGACGCCTTCATGGCGGTCGACAACGGTGATGCCGATATTGCGATGATCCCGATTGAAAACACGATCGCGGGCCGAGTCGCCGATATCCATCACCTCCTGCCGGAGTCGCGGCTGCACATCATCGCCGAATACTTCATGCCGATCCGTTTTCAGCTGATGGTGCTCCCTGGCGTCTCGAAGGACGAAATACGCACCGTGCACAGCCACATCCACGCGCTGGGCCAATGCCGTAAGATCGTGCGCGCAAATGGCTGGAAGCCGGTGATTGCGGGAGATACGGCAGGTGCCGCGAAGCTCGTCAAGGAAACCGGCGACCGAACCATGGCGGCGCTTGCACCGCGTCTTGCCGCCGAACTCTATAGCCTCGACATCGTTGCCGAAAATGTCGAGGACACGGAGAGCAATGTTACGCGCTTTGTCGTGCTCTCCCGCGACGAGGAATGGGCAAACCGCAGCTCCGGGGAAGAAAAGATCGTCACAACCTTCGTCTTCAACGTCCGCAACATTCCGGCCGCGCTCTATAAGGCTCTCGGTGGTTTCGCGACAAACAACATCAACATGACGAAGCTTGAAAGCTATCAGCTGGGTGGCAAATTCGTGGCGACGCAGTTTTACGCCGATATCGAAGGCCATCCGAACGATGCCCATGTGCGCCGGGCTTTGGAAGAGTTGCGGTTCTTTTCAGAAAATGTCCGCATTCTCGGGGTCTACAGGGGCCACCCGATGCGCGGCCAACTGCACAAGTGACGAGGGGCGCCGGTGGCGCCCTTGCTGCTCTCTTACTTGTCGGGTTCGCAGACGCGCAACCGGTGGCCGTCCGGATCGAGCGCGACAAAGGTCGGGCCGAAATCGAGATCGGTCAACTCCTGAGCAATCGGCAGACCGCGCTTTCGCCAATCCTCGTATTGTTTGGCAACGGCATTTTCGCCAGCCACCATGAAGGCGACCTCGCCGCGATTGCCGATCGCGGAAGGTTGCGGCTCGACCGTGCTGCGCCGCCACAGGCCGAGCGTGAAGCCGCCGTCGAGCGGGAACGCGACGAAATTCGGCGCGGCAACCCCGGGTTCGCGGCCGAGCAGATCCTTGTAAAAGATCGCACTTTCGGCAGGATCCTTGACGTAAAGAATAATGAGGTTCGGGCTGGTCATATCGGTGTCCCTCGTATTTGGAAAAGGTTGCACAGATTTAGCGCTTACCGGCGACTACCGACGGCAAGCGCTAAAGCCGCCGCGGATGCGGCGGCGCTACGTCGATGAGGCGATGTAGCGAATTCAGTTGCTCTCGTGGTGGGGGTGGTTCCAGTCCATGAACCCGATATCGCGCTTCATATACTCGGACATCGCATCGAGATCGAGCTGAGGATAGCGCCTCCGCACCAGGTTGCGCGATGCGTTCAGCATCATTCGCAGCATCAGAGATTGCGGGTATCTCGCTTGCGTAGTCGTGTCCTCGACAACGCGATTTCTGCATGTCGATCGGGTGAGGTTCAAGCTCGTCATCATCGGTCCTCCAGTTTGGGATCGTCCCGATAATAGCGCTGACCACTGTCAGTTTATGGCAGTATCCTCGAGGCTAAGACGAAATTTCCTGTTGATCCCGCCACTCCTTGAGAAGCACTGCGCGGCGGCGCGGATAGCGTACCTCTTGGGGTCTCATTTCGACGATCCGGTCGGTGCGGAAATGACGGTAATCCTGCCGCAGTTCGCACCACGCCACCACGACGCGGACCTGCTCGAAGTAGCTGAGCGCAAAGGGCCAGATATTGCGGACGGAGACGGTTCCGCTCTCATCGGAATAGGTCAGCTTGAGAATCCGTTCGCTGCGGATCGCCTTGCGAATGGCGTCAAGATCCGCCTTGTCGGCGACGGGCGGACGTAGGTGAACGAGAAGCGTCGAGGTCTCGATTTCATCGCGCATTTCGTGTGGCAGGACATCGGCAATCTTCGCCAGCGCATCGGCGCCGGCAGCAGCAAGACGCGGATCGGCGGCGCGGGCGACCCAGCGCGAGCCGAGGACCAGTGCCTCGATTTCGTCCTGCGAAAACATCATCGGCGGCAGCATGAAACCGGGTTTCAAGACGTAGCCGACGCCGGGTTCGCCTTCGATCAGAGCGCCCTGCCCCTGGAGGCTGGCGATATCGCGATAGAGCGTGCGGATGCTGACGCCTGTTTCCGTTGCCAGGACGGCACCGCTCACCGGACGGCGGTAGCGCCGCAACGTCTGAAGCAGGGTCAGAAGGCGTTCCGAGCGCGCCATCGCATCAGCCTATTGCTTTTTCCACTCCACCCAATCGCGCATCAGGCGGTGCGCGATAGCGCCTTTGGGCGGCGAAGCCTGGCCGTTGGCGCCGGGGCGTTCGAGCATTTCAAGTGTTTCCTCGCGGGTGAACCAGCGGCAATCTTCAAGTTCCGATTCGTCGCGGTGGACCTCTGTTGATTTCGCCTCGGCATAGCAGCCGATCATCAGCGTATGCGGCATCGGCCAGGGCTGCGACGCGTGGTAGCGAATCCGGCCGGTCTTGATGCCGGATTCCTCCAGCGTCTCGCGGCGCACGGCGTTTTCGATCGTTTCGCCGGGCTCGACGAAGCCGGCGAGGCAGGAATACATGCCCGGCGTAAAATGGTGGCTGCGGCCGAGCAGGCAAAGGTCGCGCTGTTCATCGATCGTCAACATGATGACCACCGGGTCGGTGCGCGGGAAGATCATGTGTTCGCAGGCCGTGCACACCCGTTTGTAGCCGCCGATGCGCATCTCCATCGTGCTACCGCAGCGGCCGCAGAAGTGGTTGTCGCCGTTCCAGCGAATGAGGCTTGCGGCCTGGGCGAATTCGCCAAGCAGAACGTCGTCGACGAGCTGGTCGCGGTAGAGCGTCCGGCCGTCGGCGGGCTTGTAATGGCTTTCAAGTTCCTCGGCCGGAATGCCGACGGGAACGGCGAGCCGCGGTTCGCCCGTCTTGCGGTAGCCGAGCAGGATCGTCTCATCCCAATGTGGCTGCAGTTCCTGCAGTTCGTAGCGGGCAAACAGCGGATCGAGCACTTGTCCATCATGCTTCAGGACAAGCTTGTCCTTGGCGAAGGCGAAGATATGCGTGCCGTCCTTCGCCAGCGCATTTTCGACGGACTGCTCGTCGCGATGTTCAGAATCGCGGTTGAGGTCGTTTGCGGCAAAGGCGGTGAGATTGCTGGGTTCCGGATGTGGGACATCCGAATCGAAAAGCGAACGGTTCATGATGAAAGGGCTTCCCGCAACTTCGCTATGAATTCATCTCTCTTGCCCGCCTCATAGGGCTCGGCCTTACCGAAGCTCCAGACGGGGCCTGGCCAGTTGGCATCGCCTTCGAAGCGGGCAATGACATGAACATGAAGCTGACGGACGATGTTGCCAAGGGCCCCGATGTTGATTTTTGTGGCGCCGGTGATCTTCTTCAGGGCAGCCGCGGTCATTTCCGTTTCGAAGGTGAGAAGCACCTGATCGAGCGGCGTGAGTTCGAAGATCTCCGTCATGTTGGCCCTGCGTGGCACCAGGATCAGCCACGGCCAGCGGGCGTCCTTCGATAATCGGAGATCGCACAGACCCGTTTGCATGACGCTGTCGCTATCGCTCTCCAGCCGACGGTCGAGAATGAAATCGTCCAACAGGCATTCCTCCATATTTTTCCTATGATTAGCAGTTTTTTTTGAGCTTGGCTTGCTTTTGATGGCGATATTGCCGATATGTGCATCCGGGAGGTTGGTGGTGGACGAGCCACTCGCCAACCGGGTCAGGTCCGGAAGGAAGCAGCCCTAACGAGCCCGGCACGGGTCATCGTGCCAGCCTCCCACCCTTCTCTCTTCCAAATGCCCGGCGTTCCGGGCGATAAGCAGGGCGATGAGCGACACCGAGCGACAGTCACAAGATGCCGCCTCGACGGGCACCGGGTACCGGGTGCTGGCACGCAAATACCGCCCCAAGGATTTCACGGACCTCATGGTCGGCCAGGAGCCGATGGTCCGCACCCTGACCAACGCCTTCGAGACCGGCCGCATTGCGCAGGCCTACATGCTGACCGGCGTCCGCGGCGTCGGCAAGACGACGACAGCCCGTATTCTGGCGCGCGCGCTGAATTACAAGACGCCCGAGATCGACAAGCCGACGATCGATCTGCGCGTGCCGGGCGAACATTGCCAGGCGATCATGGAAGGCCGCCATGTCGACGTGATCGAGATGGACGCCGCCTCCCATACCGGTATCGACGATATCCGTGAAATCATCGAGCAGGTACGCTATCGGCCGGTGTCGGCGCGCTACAAGGTTTATATCATCGACGAAGTACACATGCTTTCGACACAGGCCTTCAACGGCTTGCTGAAGACGCTCGAAGAGCCGCCGGAGCACGTGAAGTTCATTTTTGCGACCACCGAAATCCGCAAGGTTCCGATTACCGTTCTCTCGCGCTGCCAGCGCTTCGATCTCCGCCGCATCAGCGCGGCGGATCTCGTCGGCTTGTTTACAACCATCGCAGCGAAGGAAGGCCTCGATGCGGAGCCGGATGCGCTGGCGATGATCGCGCGTGCCGCCGAAGGCTCGGCACGTGACGGCCTTTCGCTGCTTGACCAGGCAATCGCCCATGGTAGCGGCGTGGTCCAGGCGGACGCGGTGCGCGGCATGCTGGGCCTTGCCGATCGCGCTCGCATCGTCGATCTCTTCGAGCATGTTGCCAGAGGCGATGTCGCCGCAGCGCTTGGCGAATTTCAGGCGCAGTACGAAGCCGGCGCAAATCCGGTCGTCGTGTTGACCGACCTTGCCGATTTCACCCATCTCGTTACCCGGCTGAAATATGTGCCGGACGCTGCTAATGACCCGTCGCTCAGCGAAGTTGAGCGAACCAGGGCTTCCGAGTTCGCTCAAGGGATTGCGGTAACGACGCTGTCGCGGATCTGGCAGATGTTGTTGAAGGGCATTCCGGAGACCGAAAGCTCTTCGCGCACGGCCGGTGCGGCGGAAATGGTGCTGATCCGGCTGGCACATGCGGCGCATCTGCCGTCGCCCGAAGATGCCGCGCGTCGCCTTGCCGAGCTCTCCGAAAACGGCAGCGGTACGCGTCCTTCGCCTACGCCGTCGGGTAACGGTAGCGGCAATGGTGCCCATGTACCATATCAGTCGACGCTAGCCGTGCGCGCGACGGAGAGCACGCCGAGGCCGCAGCCTTCAGGGGGACCGGCCATGTTGCGTGCCGTACCCGATCCCGATCCGCAGCTAATGCAGACGGCAGGCCGCATCGAGACGAAGCCAGCGGAAGCGCCGAAGCCGCTCGTTCATGTCAATTCGATCGCCGATATCGTCAATCTCGCTGCGGAAAAGCGCGACCCGAAGCTGAAGGCACTCGTGCGCAATTTCGTGCGGCCCGTGAAGATCGAAGCAGGCCGTCTCGACGTTAGCCTCACCGACGGGGCGCCGGCGACACTGCTCAACGAGCTTGCCGTCAAGTTGAAGGAGTGGACCCGCATACACTGGATCGTCAGCCTCAGCCGCGAGGCCGGCGACCCGACGATGGTCGAGGCAGAAGCCAAGGCCAAGGAGCAGCAGGTGAGCGACGCCCGGCAGGATCCGGATGTGGCGGCAATCCTGGCGCAGTTCCCGGGCGCAAAGATCATCGACGTCCGGGTAAGGGCACCCGAACCGGAGGAGGAAGGCGAGGCGAAACCGCCTGCAGTCGCTGAATCCGAAGAGGGTGACATTCTGCCCGGCGACGACATAGAATTCTGAAGGTGAAGAAGGAACCAGACGATGCGCGACCTCATGGGCATGATGGGCAAAGTCAAGGAAATGCAGGCCAAGATGGAGCAGATGCAGGCGGAAATTGCCGAGCTCCAGGCTGAAGGAAAGGCGGGCGGCGGTCTCGTGACCGTTGTCATGAGCGGCAAGGGCGAACTCAAGAGCTTGAAGATCGACCCGTCGCTCTTCAAGGAAGACGATGTCGAGATCCTCGAGGATCTGATCATTGCCGCCCACAAGGATGCCAAGGACAAGGCGGAAGCCGCTGCAGCCGAAAAGACGAAGGCGCTGACCGCTGGCCTGCCAATCCCGCCCGGCTTCAAGATGCCCTTCTGAGCTTCGCAGCGATCTAGGTGGGCAGAGCGTCGATGACGTTGACCAGTCTCATTGTTTTTGCCGGCGCTCTCTTCATGGCCGCCGGTTCGCCGGGGCCGAGCGTTGCGGCGCTTGTCGCCCGCGTATTGTCGAAGGGCGCCCGTGATGTTCTGCCATTCCTCGCCGCCATGTGGATCGGCGAAGCGATCTGGCTGACCTGTGCGGTGGCTGGCCTTGCCGCAGTTGCCGAAACCTTCCATTTGGCCTTCGTCGCCATCAAGTGGCTCGGGGTCTGCTATCTGCTCTATCTCGCCTGGAAGATGTGGTTCGCCTCGTATGATGCGAGCGAGGAAAAGCTTCCTGAAGCGCAATCCGCCGCAAAGCTCTTCTTTGCTGGCATGGCGGTGACGCTCGGCAATCCGAAGATCATGATGTTCTACGTCGCCCTGCTGCCTTCGATCATCGATATCCATTCGGTGACGATTGTCGGCTGGACAGAACTCGTCGCGACCATGTTCGTCGTACTGATTCTGATCGACGTCAGCTGGGCATTGCTTGCCGCAAAAGCCCGCGGCTTCCTGAAAAGCCGTCGTGCGATCAGGATCGCAAACCGTGCCAGCGCCGGAACCATGGCCGGTGCCGCCGTCGCAATCGCGATGCGCTGAGTCACATCCGGGCGAAATCCACAACATCGCTTTTCGTCGACAAGCAGCCGACTGTCAGGAGCGGTTTAGGTCAGTCGCAACAGATCGCGACCAACCGGCTTTGGCGGTTCGCCGCGCAGCACGAGCGAAATCGTAACCGCGCCGTTGCGGCGATGCTGTGGACAGTGGCTTCAAGTTCCAACGGCGAGAGGATGAAGCAGTCCTCTCCCGTCAGCCGCAGCCTCTCTGAAAAAATGCTTCAAGTAGGGCGTATGTGCTGGTGCGTGCTTGGCAGCCGGATGACCGTCATCGTTGCAAGTCCGAGAGCTGCGCTTCCAGAAGGTGGCGCAGCTTGTTGTGAATGGGCGCGGCGAGATACCGCCCACGGTCTTCGGCGGAGAGCAACTTGCCGAATGTTGCGAGCATCTCGGGCATCGTCACCTTCTGACCTCCGTACGGCACGTATTCGACGGGCATTCCCGCCTCCGCCACCCCACCAGTGATAACCCGGCAATAAATGCCGGGGCGGCTGGCCTTGGTGTAGCGCTTCACGAATTTCGGATCGGCCATCCTTGTGGCGAAGGTCGCGCACGGAATGCGCGCCGACGTCGCCTCGAGAACGAGCTCGCCCGCGATTAAGCGATCGCCAACTGAAACTGCGCGGTTGTCGAGGCCGTCGATCACAAGATTTTCACCGAACGTGCCGGGCTCGATCGGGCGCCCGAGCTCTCCCGCCCACCAGTCGAGTGTTAGCGATCCTTCGAGATAGACGGCCTGATCGACACCGCCGTGATGCTCGCGGTTGCAAATGGCGTCGCCGACGAGACCTTCGGAGTCGATGATCACGGCGCCCTTGACGGCATGCTTGTAGATACCCGTCTTGTATTTCTTGCCGGGCAGCCGCTCAGGATTGGCGGTGCAGACGGCACGTATTTTCATCATAAGGTCGACTCTTTCCGCGATTCCGTTTTGACGACATATGGGCTAAGAACGGCACATGACAAAGCGAGTCACCGGCCCCGAAATCGAAAAACTCATCCAGCTTCTGGCGAAGGTGCCGGGTCTCGGGCCTCGCTCGGCCCGGCGCGCGGCGCTGCACCTGATCAAGAAGAAGGACCAACTGCTCGGACCGTTGTCGACCGCGATGGGTGAGGCCTATGACAAGGTGAAGGTCTGCTCGCGCTGCGGCAATGTCGATACCGTCGATCCCTGCACCGTTTGCACCGACGCGCGCCGCGACCACTCCGTCATCATCGTCGTTGAGGATGTTTCCGACCTCTGGGCATTGGAACGCGCCGCAGCGATGAACGCAGCATATCATGTCCTCGGCGGCACGCTTTCGCCGCTCGATGGCATCGGACCGGATGACCTGAACATTCGCGGGCTGATCGATCGCATCGGGGAAGGCGGTATTCGCGAACTCATCATCGCCGTTAACGCGACCGTCGAGGGTCAAACCACAGCGCACTATATAACGGACCAGCTGACGGGATTGGACGTGAAGATCACGCGGCTGGCGCATGGCGTGCCGGTGGGCGGCGAACTCGACTACCTCGACGAGGGGACACTGGCTGCTGCCTTGAGGGCAAGGACTGCGATCTGAGGAGGAAAAATGCGAGACGACACCCCCCTCTGCCACTTTGTGACATCCCCCTTACGAGGGGGGAGATCAGATGGCGCTCGGCGAGGCCGCTTCCTGCCGATCTCCCCCATTGTGGGAGAGATGCCCAGCAGGGCGGAGTGGGGCAGCATTTGCCGTTGGGCCATTGCTTTGGCATGTTTCCTCGCTCTCTTCCCTCTTCCTGCGCTTGCCCAGAACAGGCCGGCGGTGGAAAGACAGTTCCAGCAATGGATCATCAGCGATCTTGGCCCTGATGCGAAGAAGGCCGGCATTTCAGAAAAGACGCTTCAGGCCGCATTCAAGGGTATCGCCCTCAACTGGAGTCTTCCCGATCTTGCGCCTCCCGGATTCCCACCGGCGAAAGAACGAAAGCAGACGCAGGCGGAGTTTTCTTCGCCGGGTCCGTATTTCAACGAGGACCGGCTGAAGAAGCTGGCGGCAACCGGACGCGGTTTTGCCTCACAATATGCCTCGACGCTGAAGCGCATCGAAAAGACCTATGGCGTGCCGGGCTCGATCGTATTGGCGATCTGGGGCCGCGAGACGGGCTTCGGCGCGGCGAAGATCCCGAATTCGGCGATCGAGGTGCTGGCGACCAAGGCCTTTATGTCGACCCGCAAGGAAATGTTCAGGGTCGAGCTGATCGCGGCGCTTCACATTCTCGATGGCGGTGACGTGACGCCGGCCGGCTTCAGGAGCTCTTGGGCGGGAGCGCTCGGCCAGCCGCAATTCATGCCCACCAGCTATCTGAAATATGCGGTCGACTTCGATGGCGACGGGCACCGCAATATCTGGACGTCCGTACCTGATACACTGGCATCCATAGCCAACTATCTTGTTAAGAAAGGCTGGCAGCGAAATCGTGACTGGGGCTTCGAGGTGACGATCCCGGCGGCGATTTCCTGCGCGCAGGAAGGACCCGATATCGCACAGCCGCTTTCGCACTGGGCTTCGCTCGGCATCAATCGCAAGTCCGGCAAGGGCTTTCCATCCGGGGAAATGAAGGCTGCGGGCATGATGCTTGTGCCGGCGGGGCGGGATGGGCCGGAATTCATCGTCACGCCGAACTTCTACATCATCAAGGAATACAACAACTCCGATCTCTACGCGCTCTATATCGGCAACCTCGCCGACCGGATCGCTTATGGCTCTGGCGCCTTTCAGGGTGCTTGGGGCGATGTCGGCAAAATGCTACGATCCGATGTGGCGGCAATGCAAAAAGCACTGGAGCGCCAAGGCTACGACGTCGGCGGATCGGACGGCCTGCCGGGCTACAAGACCCGCCGTTCGATCGGACAGTGGCAGGAAAAGAACGGTATGCAACCGACCTGTTTTCCCGATGCTTCGATGAAGGGCAAGCTGAAGTAGCCGTCCTATAGGCTACGCTTCAGCCCTTCATGGCTCGCAGTAAAGCCGAGCTTTTCATAGAAGCGGATGGAATCCGCCCGGGATTTGTCCGAGGTGAGCTGCACGAGCTTGCAGCCACGCGCACGGCATGTCTCTACCGCCCATTCGATAAATTCGGTCCCTAGCCCGCTGCTGCGCGCTTCCTTAGCAATCCTTACGCTCTCGATCTGCCCGCGCCACATGCCGGTGCGCGACAGTCCGGGAATGAACGAGAGCTGCAAACAGCCGACGACGTGATGCTTTTGATCCACGGCAACCGCCAGCAGTTGGTTTTTGTCCGCCTCGATTGCGGCAAAGGCTGTCTGATAGCGCCCATCGACGGGATTGGCGACGACCTCTCTGCTTCGCCCGATATCGTCGTCGGCAAGCAGCCGGATGATGTCGATAAGATCGGTTTCGCGGGCTTTTCGGAATGCGTGGATCATCGCATTGCCTCAGTGGTGAAGATCGATCGGCGCCTTGTGGAACACATCGTCGGATGGGGGGATGGTCTGCCGCTCAATCATGCGGTGAACATGCGGCGCTGCCGTGCCGCGGTGGAGGGCGCGCAGGCGATCGGCGTTTTCCGCATCGGCCTGCGTGCGGCGCTGGTTGTGGCGAATATACTCGACCCAGGTCGGCGTGTGATAGGTTTCAGTCCAGGTGCCGGGATTTTCGAGGTCTCGCATCAGTGCCCAGTTGCGTGCTCCGTCGCGGATTCGGATGCGCCGCCGTTCCCCCATCAGCTTCAGGAATTCGGGCAGGTCGCTATCGCCGATGTGATAATCGACCTGAATGACGATCGGTCCGCTGCGGGGCGTGATGTCGAGCCCAAGCGCGGGCTCGATGAACCGGTTGAGCGGGTCGAGATTGAGCGAGGCGAAGGCCGGCATCGAGAAGCGAAGTCCGATAAAGATGCCGACCAGCATAACCGCGGCTGAGCCATAAAGCGCATTCGAAACGCCGAAGCGATCGGCGGCCACACCCCAAAGCCAGCTGCCGCCGGCAATGCCGCCGAAGGTGACCGTCTGATAAAGCGACAGCGCCCGGCCGACGACCCAGCGCGGCGTCGAAAGCTGTACGATCGTGTTGAATAGCGAAAGCGCGAGTACCCAGCACGCGCCAGAAACGAGCAGCCCCGCCGAGGTGAGCACGGCAAACGGGCTTGCCGCGGCAATCACCATGCTGATGGCAAAACCGGTGAAGGCGTAGCGGATGATGGTCTCGCTGCTGAACATTTCGCGCAGCCGCGCATTGAGCGCCCCGCCGCCGATTGCGCCGATGCCGAAGGAGCCGAGCATGAAGCCGTAGGTCAGCGGCCCGCCGCCGACAAGATCGATTGCGACGATCGGCAGAAGCGCGAGCACCGAGCTCGCGCCCACGCCGAAGATCAATCCGCGGATAAGTACCTTTTCAAGGTTGGGCGACATCGAGACATATCGAAGACCGGCGGAGATCGCACTCCCGAGGCTTTCGCGCGGGAGACTGGAAGCGGGCAGCGATGGCTTCCAGCGCGTGAGTGCGTAGATGAGCGCAAAATAACTGACCGTATTCACCATAAAGGCAGCGGCGGCACCCGCCGTCGCGACAATGACGCCGCCGATGGCGGGGCCGACGCTGCGGGTCATGTTAAAGCCCATACTGTTCAGCGTCACCGCGTTCGGCAGGTCTGCCCGCGGCACCATATCGCCGACGGAGGCCTGCCAGGAGGGGTTGTTGAGCGCCGTGCCGCAGCCGATCAGGAAGGTGAAGAACAGGAGAAGCCAGGGCGTGATCCAGCCGAGCAGGGCACAGGCGGTGAGGATCGTCGAGACGGCTAGCATGAGGAATTGCGCCGTCAGCATCACCTGCCGCCGGTCGAAATTGTCGGCGAGCGCGCCCGAGATGAGCGAGAACAGCATTATGGGAAGCGCTGTCGAGGTCTGGACCAGCGCCACCATGTCCTCGGAAGCGGTGAGGGTCGTCATCATCCACGCGGCCCCTACCGCCTGGATCAACCCGCCGAAATTCGAGGCGAGGCTTGCGAACCAGATTGTGCGGTAGGTTTCATGCTTCAGCGGCGCCAGCGTTGATGAATTGGATGGCACGATTCCTCCCGCTTGCTAAATTTCCCTCGGCTTCCAATATATGATGAAGCTCGACGGTGGCTAGGCGCGATTGCGCCGCCGCGGCGCATTTGAGCCGAGAGCTTGCAATTTCGTAAAAACAGGCCTATATGCCACTCAAATTCTTGATCGTGCGATGAAGAGTGGGCCGCAAGGACCCGCTCTTTTTTATTAGCGCGATCGTCTAAATGCATGAAAATTGCGAGGAGCGCATCGCTTGTCGGATCCGACGAACGCAGACAATGAACTTGAGCCGCGGTTGATTACCGAAACCGGGCTTGACCAGCGCCTTGCCGACATCATCGAACCCGTGCTCACCGGCATGGGCTTTCGCCTGACCCGCGTGCGCATGCTCAACCAGAACGGCGCTACGCTGCAGATCATGGCAGAGCGCAACAATGGCACGATGAGCGTCGAAGACTGCGAAGAGGTCTCGATGGCCATTTCTCCGGTTCTTGATGTGGAAGATCCGATCGATCGGGAGTATCATCTGGAGGTGTCTTCGCCCGGTATCGACCGTCCTTTGGTGCGGAAATCCGATTTCACCCGTTGGCAAGGGCACCTTGTGAAGTGCGAAACGTCGATCATAGTCGCCAACCGCAAGCGCTTTCGCGGAAAGATCATCGAAGCGGACGCGGATGGTTTCACGCTCGAACGTGACCAGGTTGCCGATGGCGAAGAGCAGAAGGTCACCATTCCCTTCACGGCGCTCAGCGATGCGAAGCTCATTCTGACCGACGATCTGATTCGCGATGCGCTGCGCGCCGATAAGGCCGCGAAAGCGCAGGCAGCGAATCAGAACGAGGCGGAAGACGAAGAATAACCGATCAACTACGGCTCCAGGGACGGGAACCCGGAAGGCCAGGACGGAGAGATAAGACAATGGCAGTTAGTGCGAACCGGCTCGAACTTCTGCAGATCGCAGATGCAGTGGCGCGCGAAAAGGTCATCGACCGCGAAATCGTGCTTGCCGCGATGGCGGATGCGATTCAGAAGGCGGCGCGCTCCCGTTACGGCACGGAATCGAACATCCGCGCCGATATCAATCCGAAGACCGGCGAAATTCGCCTGCAGCGCCTGCTCGAAGTCGTCGAGAAGGCAGAAGACTACTCCACGCAGATCCCGTTGGAGCTGGCCCGCGACCGCAATCCCGACGCAGCGCTTGGCGACTTCATCGCTGATCCGCTGCCGCCGATGGATTTCGGCCGTATTGCCGCCCAGTCGGCCAAACAGGTCATCGTCCAGAAGGTTCGCGAAGCCGAGCGTGACCGGCAGTTCGACGAATTCAAGGATCGCGTCGGCGAAATTGTCAACGGTACTGTCAAGCGCGTCGAATACGGCAACGTCATCGTCGATCTCGGCCGTGGCGAAGGTATCATCCGCCGTGACGAAATGATCCCGCGCGAAAACGTCCGCTACGGCGACCGCGTTCGCGCATATGTCTATGACGTCCGCCGCGAACAGCGCGGTCCGCAGATTTTCCTGTCGCGCACGCATCCGCAGTTCATGGTCAAGCTCTTCACCATGGAAGTGCCGGAAATCTACGACGGCATCATCCAGGTCCGCTCGGTCGCCCGCGACCCGGGTTCGCGTGCCAAGATCGCCGTCATCTCGAACGATAGCTCGATCGATCCGGTCGGTGCCTGCGTCGGTATGCGCGGTTCGCGCGTCCAGGCCGTCGTTGGCGAGCTTCAGGGCGAAAAGATCGACATCATTCCCTGGTCGCAGGATCCGGCGACCTTCGTCGTCAACGCGTTGCAGCCGGCTGAAGTCGCCAAGGTCGTTCTCGACGAAGATGCAGAACGCATTGAAGTCGTGGTTCCCGACGAGCAGCTTTCGCTGGCGATCGGCCGTCGCGGTCAGAACGTGCGCCTCGCGTCGCAGCTGACCGGCTGGGATATCGACATCATGACGGAAGCCGAAGAATCCGAGCGCCGTCAGAAGGAATTCAACGAACGCACCAACCTCTTCATGGATGCGCTCGATGTTGACGAAATGGTCGGCCAGGTTCTGGCTTCCGAAGGTTTTGCCGCCGTTGAAGAACTCGCCTACGTCGACCTCGACGAAATTTCGTCGATCGACGGCTTCGATGAAGAGACGGCGCAGGAAATCCAGCAGCGTGCTCGCGAATATCTCGAGAAGCTCGAAGCGGAGATGGACGAGAAGCGCAAGGCGCTCGGCGTTTCCGACGAACTGCGTCAGATCGACGGTATGACCGCCCAGATGATGGTTGCGCTTGGCGAAGACGGCATCAAGACGCTGGAAGATTTCGCAGGCTGCGCGGCGGACGATCTCGTCGGCTGGACAGAGCGCAAGAACGGCGAAACCAAGAAGTTCGAAGGCCTCTTCTCGAAGTTCGACGTTTCACGTGTCGAGGCCGAGCAGATGGTCGTCCAGGCACGCCTTGCTGCCGGCTGGATTACCGAGGAGGATCTTGCGAAGGACGCTGAAGTAGTCGAAGCCGACGCTGCCGAGCAGGAAGCATAATGATCGCGGAGCTGCACGCTTCTCCTGAGGATGATGATCTTGCAGGTTATGACGTGAACAGCCGCATGTGCATTGTGACGCGTGAAAGCGGATCGCCGGATGAGTTGATCCGCTTCGTTGCAGCGCCCGACGGGACGGTGATCGCCGATCTGAAGCGTCAGCTTCCGGGACGCGGCTGCTGGGTCAAGCTTGATCGCGCGTTGGTCGACAAGGCGGTGGCGAAGAAGTCTTTCGCCCGCGCATTGAAGGCGGATGTGAAGGCAGCAGCCGATCTCGGTGAAACCGTCGACCGGCTGCTGGCACAGCAGCTGATGCAGATGATGAACATGGCGCGCAAGGCGGGCCAGTTCGTCAGCGGCTCCTCGAAAGTGGATGCCGCAGTCAGAAGCGGAGCAGCACTCGCCGTGTTCCATTCGACGGATGCCGCGGACGATGGCGTGAGAAAAATCGACCAGGCTCGTAAGGCCTGGCACCTCGGAATGGAAACCGAGGAGAAAATACCTTCTTTCCGTCTCTTCTCGGAGAGCGAAATGGAAGGCGTGATGGGCCAGAATGCTTTTATCCATGCCGCAGTGCTTGCAGGGCAGGCAGGTGAGGGTGTAGTGAAGCGCGCAAAGATGCTCGAAATGTACCGCAGCGGCGGTCAATCCCGGGCACCAGGCGGCGCTGGCCAGCAAAAACAATGATGCGGCGACCGGCACCGGCCGGCCTATCATTGATCGAAAAGTATTTGAACGATAGGGTTTGATGACGTCATCGCTCCCTGTCCGAAGGAACGGGAACGAATGACAGATAGCAATGACGACAAGACGCTTGGAGCAAAGAAGACGCTTACCCTGAAGCCATCGGGGATAAGCCAGGGCACCGTGCGCCAGGATATGGGCCGTGGTCGCACCAAGGCGGTCGTTGTCGAGACGCGCAAGCGGCGCCCGATGCGCCCCGAAGACGATCGCCCGACCACGCCGGCTCCAGCGCCCCGCGCGGCAGAATCCGCTCCGGCGGCAACGCAGGCGCAGGCGCCTGCGCCTCGCATCCAACAGCCGGGCGGCCAGCCGCCGCGCCCGCAGCAGCCGGCTTCGCAGGCTCCTCGCCAGCAGGACCGCCCGCGTCCGGTTGTCCTGAACCATCTTTCGCCTGAGGAAATGGACGCCCGACGGCGCGCGCTAGCGCTGGCCCAGGTCCGTGATGCAGAAGATGCAGTCCGCCGGGCTGAAGAAGAAAAGCGCCGTGCAGCCGAAGACGCCGCCCGCCGCGAAGCGGAAGCAGCCGAAGCAGCCCGACGTGCAGCCGAAGAGGCCGCCCGTCCGTCTGCGCCGGTCGAGGAAGCTCCTGCGCCCGAAGCAGTTGAGGTCCAGGCGGAGGCTCCGCGCCCGGCGCCGGCCGTGCGCCGTCCCGAGACTTCGGCGCCTGCTTCTGCACGTCCGGCTCCAGCTGGGGTTGCGCCGGTGGTCCGTGGCCGCCGTCCCGAAGGTGAGGAGGAAGAGCGCGGATCTCCTCGCGGGGCTCCTGCCCGTGGCAGGGTCGTTCGTCCGGAACCGGCAAAGCCGGTGACGACGCGTCCGAAGACCGAAGAGGAGCGCCGCCGCGGCAAGCTGACGATCACGACGGCAAATGTCGACGACGACGGCAATGCGCGCGGCCGTTCGCTTTCCGCTATGCGTCGCCGCCAGGAGAAGTTCCGCCGCAGCCAGATGCAGGAAACGCGCGAGAAGATTTCCCGCGAAGTCATTCTGCCGGAGACCATCACCATTCAGGAACTGTCGCAGCGCATGTCCGAACGCGCCGTCGACGTCATCAAGTTCCTGATGAAGGAAGGCCAGATGATGAAGCCAGGCGACGTCATCGACGCCGATCTGGCAGAACTCATCGCTGGCGAATTCGGTCATACCGTTAAGCGTGTTTCTGAATCCGACGTCGAACTCGGCATCTTCAACGTGACGGATGAAGGCGGCGAACAGGTCTCGCGTCCGCCGGTCGTCACCATCATGGGTCACGTCGACCACGGCAAAACCTCGCTGCTCGACGCCATCCGCCATGCGAACGTGGTTGCTGGCGAAGCCGGTGGCATTACGCAGCATATCGGCGCTTATCAGGTGGAACAGAACGGTCAGAAGATCACCTTCATCGACACCCCCGGCCACGCCGCCTTTACGGCAATGCGTGCACGCGGTGCGCAGGCAACCGATATTGCCGTTCTCGTCGTCGCTGCCGACGATAGCGTGATGCCGCAGACGATCGAATCGATCAACCATGCCAAGGCGGCAGGCGTTCCGATCATCGTTGCGATCAACAAGATCGACAAGCCGACTGCCAATGCCCAGAAGGTTCGCACCGAACTTCTGCAGCATGAGGTCTTCGTCGAGTCCATGGGGGGTGAAGTTCTCGACGTCGAAGTTTCGGCGAAGAACGGCACCAACCTCGACAAGCTGCTCGAGGCGATCCTGCTGCAGTCGGAAATCCTTGATCTGAAGGCCAACCCGGACCGCACCGCGGAAGGCACGGTCATCGAAGCTCAGCTTGATCGCGGTCGCGGTTCCGTTGCGACGGTCCTCGTCCAGAAGGGTACGCTGCGTCCCGGCCAGATTATCGTCGCTGGTGATGTCTGGGGCCGCGTGCGTGCCCTCGTCGATGACAAGGGAAACCATGTCAAGGAAGCGGGGCCGGCCACTCCGGTTGAGGTTCTGGGACTTTCAGGCACGCCGCAGGCGGGCGACAAGTTCGCCGTTGTCGAAAACGAAGCTCGCGCCCGCGAGATTTCCGAGTACCGTCAGCGGCTTGCCCGCGACAAGGCTGCTGCCCGCCATTCGGGCCAGCGCGGCTCGCTGGAACAGATGATGAGCCAGCTTCAGACGGCTGGCGTCAAGGAGTTCCCGCTGGTCGTCAAGGGCGACGTGCAGGGCTCGATCGAGGCGATCGCCGGTGCGCTCGACAAGCTGGGAACGGACGAAGTTCGCGCTCGCATCGTGCATTCTGCGGCTGGCGGTATCACCGAGTCGGATATCTCCCTTGCGGAAGCATCCGGTGCTGCAATCATCGGCTTCAACGTTCGTGCGAATGCGCAGGCGCGTACGCTCGCCGAGCGTCAGGGCATAGAAATCCGTTACTACAACATCATCTACGATCTCGTGGATGACGTTAAGGCAGCGATGTCAGGCTTGCTCTCTCCGGAGCGGCGCGAAACCTTCCTCGGCAATGCCGAGATCCTCGAGGTGTTCAACATCACGAAGGTCGGAAAGGTCGCGGGTTGCCGCGTTACCGAAGGCAAGGTCGAGCGTGGCGTCGGCGTCCGCCTCATCCGCGACAACGTCGTCATCCACGAAGGCAAGCTCAAGACACTCAAGCGCTTCAAGGATGAAGTCTCGGAAGTACATTCCGGCCAGGAATGCGGTATGGCCTTCGAGAATTACGAAGACATCCGCGCGGGCGACACGATCGAATGCTTCCGCGTCGAGCACATCACCCGCACGCTTTAACGGCGCGAGACTGGAATTTTCGACGGGCGCCGGATCATCAGAGGCCGGCGCCCGAACCTTTTTGGGCAGAGAATAATGGCAACAAAACCCACATCCTCGGCACCTTCGCAGCGCATGTTGCGCGTCGGCGAACAAGTGCGTGCCGCGATCACGCAGGTTCTCCAGCGCGGCGAAGTGCGCGATGACGTGATCGAAAAGACCGTCATTTCGATCTCTGAAGTCCGCATGTCTCCGGACCTGAAGATCGCGACGGCCTATGTGACGCCGCTTGGCATTTCCGATCATGGCGCAGTCATCGATGCGCTGAACCGCAACGCAAAATACATCCGCGGCCGTCTCGGCCCGCAGCTTCGGCAGATGAAATACATGCCGGAGGTCCGTTTCCGCGACGATACGAGCTTCGACAACTACAAGAAGATCGATGAATTGCTGCGCTCGCCCGAAGTCCAGCGCGACCTCGACGGCGACACTGAAGAAGAATAGCAGAAGAAGCGAATGTCTAAACCACGCAAACCCAAAGGCCGCCCGGTTTCCGGCTGGCTGATCCTCGACAAGCCCGTTGATTTCGGTTCGACGGAGGCCGTCTCCAAGATCAAGTGGCTCTTCAAAGCGCAGAAATGCGGCCATGCCGGCACGCTCGACCCGCTGGCGTCTGGAATGCTGCCGATTGCGCTGGGCGATGCGACGAAGACTGTTCCCTATGTCATGGACGGCCGCAAGATTTACGAATTCAAAGTGACCTGGGGGGAGGAGCGCGCAACCGACGACCTCGAAGGCGAGGTGACTCGGAGTTCCAACAAGCGCCCGACAGAGGAGCAGATCCGCAATCTTCTTCCGAAATACACCGGTGTCATCAGCCAGGTGCCGCCGCAGTTTTCCGCGATCAAGATCGCCGGCGAGCGCGCATATGATCTGGCGCGCGACGGCGAGACGGTCGAGATTCCTTCCCGTGAAGTCGAGATTTTTCGCCTGACGCTGCTTGCCTGCCTGGATGAGAATACCGCGCATTTCGAAGTCGAGTGCGGCAAGGGCACGTATGTACGCGCGCTGGCTCGCGATTTCGGCCGCGAGCTCGGCTGCTACGGCCATATCTCCGGGCTACGCCGGACCTTCGTGGCACCTTTTGCCGAAGACAGCATGGTGGCTCTCGCAAGCCTCGTTGCGCTTGAGAAACTTGAAAACATGGACGAGCGTCTTGCCGCGCTCGACGCCCTGCTGATCGATACCAGCGAAGCCTTGTCCTCACTCCCACACCTTGCCGTCAACGACGATCAGGCACATCGCCTGAGGATGGGCAATCCCATTCTGGTGCGTGGCCGTGATGCGCCGGTTTCCGAAAGCGAAGCCTATGCGACGGCACGCGGAAAGCTCGTCGCCATCGGCGAGATCGGTCAGGGAGAGTTCCGCCCGAAGCGCGTCTTCGTTTAAGTCGCAATGCGTCTTTCCGGGAACGCCACCGCGCCGAATTGAGCTACGGATGGTAATTGTCAATCATCGCCCTTGAGCTATGTTTCTCCTCTTTGCGGCTAGAAGGCCGCCCGGCTTGAGGAGCAGGTCATGCGCGCAGTTGCGGTCGCAGTCGCGATATTCTTTCGGCCGTTCTTACGGCCGCAAGCGCCCGGTCGGCCGGGCGGAATTGCCCGCCTTCCCTCCCATGCCGGCGACGAAGGCGAGCGGCATGGCGCCAGTAAACGACATCAAGATGTATTACGCCGCGTACGGTGCGGGCGACCCGATCCTGTTCATCCATGGGGGCCTCGGCAGTGCCGACGTCCGGGGCCGTCAGGTCGAGGATTTTGCCAAAGACCATCTTGTGATCGTCGCCGACAGCCGCGGGCACGGGCGTTCGACGCGCAGCGGAGAGCCCTTCGGTTATGATCTCATGACGTCCGATTATGTCGCACTGCTCGATTATCTGAAGCTCGACCAGGTCACGCTTGTCGGCTGGTCGGATGGAGGCATCATCGGCATCGATATGGCGATGAAACATCCCGAGAAGTTGACGCGTGTCATCGCGCAGGCTGCCAATGTGACGACGGAGGGCGTAAAGCCGGACGTGATGACGAACAAGACGTTCAGCGCCTACATTAATTCCGCGGGCGAAGCCTACAAGAAGCTCTCGCCGACACCGAACGAATATGACGCATTCGTCAACCAGATTTCGGCGATGTGGATGAGTGAGCCCGCCTGGACTGCTGCCGACCTCGGCAAGATTACCGTGCCCGTCACCCTGGCCATCGGCGATCACGACGAAGCGATCAAGCTCGATCACACCGAAAGGATGGCGAAGGAGATCCCCGGTGCTTAGCTCGTCATCCTGAAGGATGCCAGCCATTTCGCAATGCTGCAGGATCCCGAAGGGTACGATGCGATGATCCGTGACGCGATGGCGGGCAAGTGATAAATCCGCCATCTGGTGCGGGGCCCTTTCCATCGAGGCTCATTTGGTTTATAGGCAGCGCCAGCATCAGGCAGGACCTGAGTGCGTTCGCGGCCGAAGCTGGACGACATCCCGGCTTTTGGCGACCTAATCTCCTCTCATAGAAAGGAACATCCGATGTCGATTACAGCTGAGCGCAAGAAGGCTCTCATCAAGGAATACGCAACGTTCGAAGGCGACACCGGTTCTCCGGAAGTTCAGGTTGCGATCCTGACCGAGCGTATCAACAACCTGACGGAACATTTCAAGGGTCACAAGAAGGATAACCATTCCCGTCGTGGCCTGCTGACGATGGTTTCGAGCCGCCGCTCGCTTCTTGACTATCTCAAGAAGAAGAACGAAGGCCGCTACACCAAGCTGATCACCAGCCTGGGTATCCGCCGCTAATGATTTCCGGCGGGCGTTCCTTATGGACGCCCGCCGGATGCTTTTGAGGGGGCCGATGGCCCCATGAAATTCTGCCGCCGCGCCCTATCTTCGCGTGGAGGAAATACGGTGGACCCGGATGGGCCGGTTCTGCCAAACCAACCGTTGACCTGTCATGGGGCAGGATTGCCGGATGCTTTCGGCCAAAGTCTTTCAAGGAGGGCTTTGGTCCGGTTTCTCAGGAAGCTGGGGATGAAAAGCCTCCCGTTGTCTTGCCCATGATACGTCACACTAATTGCGGTCGACTGTGCGCTGCGCTTTCCGCGACGGCGCGCGCTCCCGCATCGAAGGACAAGACATATGTTCGATACCCATACCGTGGAAATCGAGTGGGCTGGCCGCCCGCTGAAGCTCGAAACTGGCAAGATCGCCCGTCAGGCTGATGGTGCCGTTCTCGCGACTTACGGCGAAACCGTGGTTCTCGCCACCGTCGTTTCCGCCAAGGCGCCGAAGCCGGGCCAGGACTTCTTTCCGCTCACTGTCAACTACCAGGAAAAGACCTACGCGGCCGGCAAGATCCCCGGCGGCTATTTCAAGCGCGAAGGCCGTCCGAGCGAAAACGAAACCCTCGTTTCCCGCCTGATCGACCGCCCGATCCGTCCGCTCTTCCCGGAAGGCTACAAGAACGACACGCAGGTCGTCGTCACTGTCGTCCAGCATGACCTGGAGAACAATCCGGACATCCTATCGATGATCGCGACCTCGGCTGCCCTGACGCTCTCCGGCGTTCCCTTTATGGGTCCGGTCGGCGGCGCGCGCGTCGGATATATCAATGGCGAATACGTCCTGAACCCACATCTCGACGAGATGGACGAATCGAGCCTCGATCTCGTCGTCGCCGGCACGCATGACGCGGTTCTGATGGTCGAATCTGAAGCCAAGGAGCTTCCGGAAGACGTCATGCTCGGCGCCGTCATGTTCGGCCACAAGGGCTTCCAGCCGGTTCTCGAAGCGATCATCAAGCTCGCTGAAGTTGCCGCCAAGGAGCCTCGCGATTTTGCACCGGAAGACTATTCGACTCTCGAAAACGCAATGCTTGGCCTTGCAGAAGCCGAACTTCGCGAAGCCTACAAGATCACCCAGAAGGCTGATCGCTACGCCGCTGTCGATGCCGTCAAGGCGAAGGTAAAGGAGCACTTCCTGCCGGAAGAAGGCGAAGCCGAATATACGGCCGAAGAAGTCGGCGCGATTTTCAAGCACCTGCAGGCAAAGATCGTTCGCTGGAACATTCTCGACACCAAGAGCCGCATCGACGGCCGCGATCTCGAGACCGTTCGCCCGATCGTCGCTGAAGTCGGCCTGCTGCCGCGCACGCACGGTTCGGCTCTGTTCACCCGCGGTGAAACGCAGGCGATCGTTGTCGCCACGCTCGGCACCGGCGAAGACGAGCAGTACGTCGATTCCTTGACGGGTATGTACAAGGAAAACTTCATGCTGCACTACAACTTCCCGCCCTACTCGGTCGGTGAAACGGGCCGCATGGGTTCCCCGGGCCGCCGCGAGATCGGCCATGGCAAGCTTGCATGGCGCGCCATCCACCCGATGCTGCCGTCGGTTGAGCAGTTCCCCTATACGCTCCGCGTCGTCTCGGAAATCACCGAGTCCAATGGTTCCTCCTCGATGGCAACCGTCTGCGGTACGTCGCTGGCGCTGATGGATGCAGGCGTTCCGCTCGCAAAGCCGGTCGCCGGTATCGCCATGGGCCTGATCAAGGAGGAAGAACGCTTTGCCGTTCTTTCCGACATCCTCGGCGATGAAGACCATCTCGGTGACATGGACTTCAAGGTTGCCGGTACGGAAGCAGGCATCACCTCGCTGCAGATGGACATCAAGATCCACGGCATCACCGAAGAGATCATGCAGATCGCTTTGGATCAGGCGAAGGGCGGCCGTCTGCACATCCTCGGCGAGATGGCGAAGGCCATCTCCGAAAGCCGCGGCCAGCTCGGCGAATTTGCTCCTCGCATCGAAGTCATGAACATCCCGGTCGACAAGATCCGTGAAGTCATTGGCTCCGGCGGCAAGGTCATTCGCGAAATCGTCGAAAAGACGGGCGCGAAGATCAACATCGAAGACGACGGCACCGTCAAGATCGCATCGTCTTCCGGCAAGGAAATCGAAGCGGCCCGCAAGTGGATCCACTCGATCGTCGCCGAGCCGGAGATTGGCCAGATCTACGAAGGCACGGTCGTCAAGACCGCTGACTTCGGCGCTTTCGTCAACTTCTTCGGCGCCCGTGATGGCCTCGTCCATATTTCGCAGCTGGCTTCCGAGCGCGTTGCGAAAACGCAGGACGTCGTCAAGGAAGGCCAGAAGGTCTGGGTCAAGCTCCTCGGCTTCGATGAGCGCGGCAAGGTCCGCCTGTCGATGAAGGTCGTCGACCAGACGACTGGCCAGGAACTCCCGGCTGCCGAAAAGAAGAAGGAGGAGGCGGCTGAGTAAGCCGCGCCTTACCAACCGTTCATGGGCGCGGGATTTTTCTCGCGCCCTTTTTGTATGAAATCGAGAAGAGATCATGAGCCGCGAAACGCTGAAGACCCTGCTCCATCCCTTTGCGAGCGGTACCATTGATCCGCCGCGCGAGGGTGCGCGCGTACTGTTCCTGGGTGCCGAAGCAGGCTTCGTGCTGCCGGAGGGCTTTGCCGCGTCCCTCAGCGCCGTACAGGGCTTCCGGCCGCTCTACAGGCAGCTTCTGTCGCAGCGAATCGAAGCATGGCCTCAGATCGAAGGCGAAGATTATGATGCGGCGCTCGTGCTCTGCACGAAGCACAAAGGCGAGAACGAAGCGAATATCGCTGCAGCACTTTCCCGCTTGAAGGCCGGTGGCCTGATCGTCGTTGCCGGTGGCAAGGAAGACGGCATCCAGCCGTTGCGCAAGCATCTGGAAGGCTTCGGCCTCGATATCAAGCACATGCCGAAATACCACGGTGTTGCATTCTGGTTTACGCGGCCGAAGGACGTCAGCGAAGCTGTTTCGAAATTCGCCAAGTCACCGGTGCGCGTCGACGGACGCTTCAATGCTTCAGCCGGCATGTTCTCGCATGACCGCATCGATGACGGCTCGGAGCTGCTCGCCTCGCGCCTTCCGACAAATTTCACCGGCGACGCAGCCGATTTCGGCGCAGGCTGGGGCTATCTCTCGGTCGAGCTTGCGGAGAAATCGCCGAACCTCGAGCGCCTCGACCTCTACGAGGCCAACCACGCGGCTTTGGAGGCCGCCAAGGCCAATCTGGCCGAGAACTGCCCGAACGCACCGGCACGCTTCTTCTGGCACGATCTGGCGGCCGAACCGGTCAAGGACAAGTACGATTTGATCATCATGAACCCGCCCTTTCATGAAGGACACGCGGCTGAGCCTTCGCTCGGCCAGGCAATGATCAAGACGGCTGCATCGGCGCTACGCGGTGGCGGCCGTCTCATGCTCGTCGCCAATCGCGGTTTGCCCTACGAGCCGGTGCTTGCTGCAAATTTCAAGGAAAGCGGCGAAACCTGCCGAAACGCGCGCTTCAAAGTGCTCTGGGCGAAGAAATAGGAAAGGCGGCCAGTCCGCCATCCCACGCCCTGCAATTCCTCCGGGGACTGGAGAAGACCAGGACCGCCGGCTGTACCGCCATAAAGCCTGGTACAAGATCGTCATCGAAGCCTGTGTGAAGGCGCGCTACCGGAAGCACTTCGAGATAACCAAAGAAGCGCTTGGCTGGCTGCTTGGGCAGACCGAACCCCGCACCAGATTGTAGCGGCGATTTGTAAGGAGCGGCCTTTCGGAATTGAAGCGAGCAAGCGGTGACAACTGACGGCTTTCCGAACTCTGTCCAATAACAGAGCAGATATCCGCTGCGGCCATTTCGCTGATAGAAGACCGGTGTCCTGCCGCCCTGGAGCAACAGGCATCGCCGGCGACTAAATTAATCTGCCACGCTTACTCTACATCTGCCTTACGCAGCGTATCCAGCGTCGGCATCGAGGTTATGTTGTAGCCAGCGTCCACAAAATGGATTTCGCCGGTCACGCCTGCTGACAGGTCGGAGAGCAGGTAGAGGGCGGAATTGCCGACCTGATCGATGCTGACGGTCTTGCGGAGGGGAGCATTCCGCTGGTTCCAGGAGAGGATTGCACGGGCATCCGAGATGCCGGCGCCGGCCAGTGTGCGGATCGGGCCCGCGGAGATGGCGTTGACGCGGATGCCGCGCGGACCGTAGTCGGCGGCGAGATAGCGCACGGACGCCTCCAGAGCAGCCTTTGCAACCCCCATGACGTTGTAGTTCGGGATGACGCGTGTGGAACCGTTATAGGTGAGCGTCAGCATCGAACCGCCCTCGGCCATCAGCGGTGCGCAGCGCCTGGCGATCTCCGTAAAGGAAAAGCAGGAGATGACCATCGTTCGGCTGAAGTTTTCGCGCGTCGTATCCGCGTAGAGGCCCTTCAGCTCGTTCTTGTCGGAAAAACCGATGGCATGGACGATGAAATCCAGTTTGCCCCAACGCGCCTCCAGCGCACCGACAATGCCGTCGACTGAGGCAATGTCTTCGACGTCGCAGGGTAGGACGAAATCCGAGCCCACTTCCGCTGCGAGCGGTTTCACCCGCTTGCCAAGCGCCTCTCCCTGATAGGTAAAGGCAAGCTCGGCGCCTTGGGCTGCAAGCGCCCTTGATATACCCCAGGCGATAGAATGGTCGTTGGCGACGCCCATGATGAGCCCGCGCTTACCCTGCATGATTGCGGTCATGTTCTTATCCGTTGTAGCGCTGGAAAACGAGCGTCGCGTTGGTGCCACCGAAGCCGAAGGAGTTGGAAAGGGCGATGTCGATCTTGGCGTTGTCGATGCGCTTGCGGACGATCGGCACTCCATCGAATTCAGGATCGAGTTCCTTGATGTGGGCGCTTTCGCCGATGAAGCCTTCCTGCATCATCAGGATCGAATAGATCGACTCCTGGACGCCGGCTGCACCCAGCGAGTGACCTGTCAGCGACTTGGTCGACTGGATGTGAGGCATCTTGTCGCCGAAGACCTCCCGGATCGCGCCGATTTCCTTGCTGTCGCCCACCGGCGTAGAGGTGCCGTGCGTATTGATGTAGTCGATATCGCCCTTCACCGTCGAGAGTGCCTGACGCATGCAGCGCACAGCACCTTCGCCCGAAGGAGCGACCATGTCGTAACCGTCGGAGGTCGCGCCGTAGCCGACGATCTCGGCGTAGATCTTCGCGCCGCGTGCCTTGGCATGCTCCAGCTCTTCAAGTACGAGAACGCCGGCGCCGCCGGCGATGACGAAGCCGTCACGGTTGACGTCGTAGGCGCGCGAAGCCGTTTCCGGCGTGTCGTTGTACTTGGAAGACATCGCGCCCATGGCGTCGAAGAGGTTGGACATGGTCCAGTCGAGGTCTTCGTGACCGCCGGCGAACATCACGTCCTGTTTGCCCCACTGGATCATCTCCGCGGCATTGCCGATGCAGTGTGCAGAAGTCGAGCAGGCCGACGAGATCGAGTAGTTGACGCCGTGGATCTTGAACCAGGTTGCAAGTGTCGCCGAAGCCGTGGACGACATTGCCTTCGGCACGGCAAACGGGCCGATGCGCTTCGGACTGTTGTTCTTGATGGTGATCTCGGCAGCTTCGATCAGCGTGCGGGTGGATGGACCGCCGGAGCCCATGATGATGCCGGTGCGCTCGTTGCCGCTGATGACGGACTCTTCGAGACCGGAATCGGCAATCGCCTGCTTCATGGCGACATGGTTCCAGGCGCCGCCTTGCGACAGGAAGCGCATTGCGCGGCGATCGACCAGATCGGTCGGATCGAGGCTGGGACGACCCCAGACCTGGCACTTGAAGCCATGCTCGGCAAAATCGTTGGAGAAGGAAATGCCGGACTTGGCATCGCGCAGCGAGGCCGTGACCTCACCAGCATCATTGCCGATCGAGGAAACAACGCCCAGACCCGTGACAACTACCCGTCTCATGTGTTTCGACCTTTTCGTTTTTTCTATCTTGGAATACCGGGCCGTTTCGCCCGGTAGAGTCAGGCGGCCTTTTCCTGGAAAAGGCCGACGCGCAGATCGGTAGCCTTGTAGATGACCTCACCGTCGGCCTTCATCCAGCCATCGGCGATGCCGAGAACGAGACGGCCGCGCATGACGCGCTTGAAGTCGATGCCGTATTCGACAAGCTTCGTCTTCGGCGTCACCATGCCAGTGAACTTCACCTCGCCGGTAGAGATTGCACGGCCCTTGCCAGGCTCACCGAGCCAGCCGAGGAAGAAGCCGGTCAGCTGCCACATGGCGTCAAGGCCGAGGCAGCCCGGCATCACGGGATCGCCCATGAAGTGACAGGGGAAGAACCAGAGGTCCGGCGTGATGTCGAATTCGGCGCGAATGAAACCCTTGCCATGCGGTCCACCGTCTTCGGAAATCTGCGTAATGCGATTGAACATCAGCATCGGCGGCAGCGGCAGCTGCGCATTACCCGGGCCGAACATTTCGCCGCGGCCGCAGGTCAGGATTTCCTCATAGGTGAAGCTGGATCGTTTCGTTGTCATCAAAATTCTGTTTCCCCCGCACGTGCCAATGGAGTGAGTGTTTAGTCCAAGTTCCAAGGAAAATGAAGCATAAGCATGGCTAGTTCTACCCCGCCTTTGAACTGACTTGTCGCCTTATTTGGTGGTCGCATACAGGAAGGCCAAGGCCCCGGCCAGACCCAATTGCGTCAAAAGCCCGATTTTCCGGCGTTTCGGGGGCCATTGTCCCCATCGGAACTATTGAAAGGCTCCCGCGCAAAAGATATATGGCTTAGGAAACCTGATTGATTGACGCTAGAATAACCGGAGTTCTTCCCTTATGGCGGCTGCAGCCCCGATCGCAATCGAAGCCAGACTGCGCAGCGCAGGCCTGCGACCGACGCGTCAACGCGTTGCGCTCGGCGATCTGCTTTTTGCAAAAGGCGACCGGCATCTGACTGTCGAGGAACTGCACGAGGAAGCAGTTACCGCCGGCGTCCCGGTTTCTCTGGCGACCGTCTACAACACGCTGCACCAGTTTACCGAGGCCGGCATGATCCGTGTTCTCGCCGTCGAGAGCGCCAAGACCTATTTTGACACCAACGTCTCCGACCATCATCACTTCTTTGTCGAAGGCGAAAATGAAGTGCTGGATATTCCGGTCAGCAACTTAATGATCGGCAATCTACCGGAGCCGCCGCAGGGCATGGAAATCGCCCATGTCGACGTTGTAATCCGCCTGCGCCCGAAGCGCTGAAGTTCACATGACATCGTCAGGGTGGCGACCGGGCTTGTGCCTGTAGGTCGGGAACGTCCATCCAAACCATAATGCGCCGCCGCGTACGGCGAAGGCTGCGACAACGCCGAGGGCGGACGCGCCATAAAGCGGCAGGCCGAGTTCAGTTGCACCGGTAAAGATGCCCGCACCGAAGAGTGCTGCGGTGATGTAGATTTCGGGTCTCAGGAGCACGGAAGGCTCGTTAGCCATCAGATCGCGCAACACGCCCCCGAAGGTTGCCGTCAGTGTCCCTGTCACGATCGCGATCGTCGGCGAGCCTGTCGCGGCAAGTCCCTTGGCCGCACCCATGACGCAATAGGCGGCGAGCCCCACCGCATCGAGCCAGATCAGCAGCCGGTAACGCGACTCCACGAGATGGGCGGTGAAGAAAACCACGATGCCTACCAGACAGCAGATGACGATATAGGCTGGGTTCAGCACCCAGAATACCGGCACGCGGCCAAGCACGATATCGCGCACCGTACCGCCGCCGGTGCCTGTTACCATCGCAAAGAAAAGGAAGCCGATGAGGTCGAGCTGCTTGCGCGAGGCGGCGAGCGCACCCGTCGCGGCAAAGAGTGCGATGCCAGCATAATCGAGATAGACGAGCAGAGACATTGATTGGCCCCCAAAGCCGGCAGACGATACTGAACTGAATCACGGCGGCAAGGGCTGCGCAAGGCAGATCGTCCAGGATGGACGCCTGTCAGTGTCCATCCGACAAAAGAGGAAAGCCGTGAAAGCGCTTCTCATCGTCCTGAACTTCGTAGCCCTCCTTGTTTCCCAGTCGGCCTCTGCGCAGCAATCGCTGATCTCGGATCCGGAAATCTACGAGAAGAAGCATTTCACCGAGCAATGTACGAAGGCCGAATTTTCGGACGCTTACATCACGCGCCAGGACATCAACAATGACGGCCTTATCGACGCCGTGGTCAATGAGGGCGAATTGACCTGCGACGGAAAGAAGGGGCCGCAGTGCAACGACGATGGCTGCACCTATAATTTCTACCTGCAGGTGGCCGAGGGCGGCTATTTCATGATCGCGACGGCGCAGATTTACGGCTACGATTTCATCAAGCGCTTCGGCAATATGGTGCTGGCCATGAAGATGCATCCACGCTTCTGCGATCGCACCGACGGTGGTCCCTGTATCGTAACGGCGCGCGTTCGCGGCACGAAGTTTGTCACCATTTCAAAGAAATAGTGGTTCAGCCTGGATAGAGCTCGGACGTTCGACCAGCAAAGTAATAGCCAACGAGACCGTACCATTCGCGCACGGCGGTCGCCATGTTCTGGGCATTGAGGCTCGGCTGGGTGAAGTCGATGCCCAGCGCAACATGACCATCCGTCCGGTAATCCGTCGGCCACGGCACGACATCGATGCCTTGCTTGCGGAAAATGCCGACCGAACGCGGCATGTGATAGCCTGATGTGATCATCAGGCAGTTCGAAAGTCCCTGGCTTGCCAGCAATTCCTTGGTATGAAGCGCATTTTCGAAGGTCGTGCGGGATGTTCTGTCTTCGACAAGCCGTTCACGCGCAATCCCGAAAAGCGGAAAGAAGCGCGACGAGGCGGCCGCATCGCCTTCATATTTTCCAGAAATCGAGCCATCCCCGCCGGAAATCAGAATACGCGATTGCGGATATTGCTGCGCCAGCCGCAGCGCCTCGATAAAACGATCCGCGCCCGCATTGAACTCAATTCCGTGGCTGGTCGTATTCACTTCATTTTCAAATGCGCCGCCGAGAACGATCATGCATTGCAAATTATCCGGATCACGGCCCGGCTTTGGAAAGCGCAACTCCAGATCCTGGAGGAGGTAATTGCCTGTTGTGGTGAAAAGGATGACGAAGAGCAGCAGTGTGCCGAGCGCCGAGAAAAACACGGCGAGCCTTCTGAAGCGGAGAACGACGGCAAGGAATGCGAAGAGAATTAGGAAGAACACCAGCGATAGCGGCTGGCCGACGACCCAGACTAACTTCGAGAACAGAAACAATGATACCCCCATGTCAAAATCAGCGGCATCTTATCCGATTCGATTGTGACGGGAATGACGGACGCGCATGGCACGATCGGAAGCTTGTGGGCTTTCGAGCACAGGAATGCCGTTGCTTCAAGCAAAGCTCGGTAAGCGTTTACGTCAATCAACGCGATGACACGCGTCGTCTCCGCCATCGTTATCGTCGCCACGCAAAGCATTGGCCCGCTTGCTTTGGCTGTGTGTCCAATGGCTGCTTTCTTAGGGTGTCGCTTTTCCGGTGCTGTCGCTGGTCATGCCGGCTGTCCGGCGCATCGCTTCATTTATCGTTGAATTATAACGAAAAAATACCGGCAGATCACACGGGCTGCCGGCAGTGTGTATCGCCGCCGCGCAGATCAGGCTCAACCGGATCATCCCCGGATTTGTCTCGCGGCCCGTTTGTGTTCCGTCTTTCGAGCCGCTAGTTTGAGGCCGAATCATCTCCTGGAAGCCATCGCGGACATGTCTGCACTTGAGAATTTCGCCGAAAATCTGCGGCGCCTCTGCCTTGCCAAGGCAGGCAGCATCAGCGCTGCCGCGCGCGGTATGCAGATCGGCCGTTCGCAGATCGAATCCTATCTTCAGGCACGGCGCGCACCCGGCCGGGCCTCTGTAAAGAAGATTTGCGAATATCTCGGTGTGACCGAGGAAGAGATGTACCAGCGGCCGGTTGCGGTCGATTTGGACCACGGCCGTCCATCAGCGCAACGCATCTTGTCTGCTGCGCGGGATGCACTGGAACCGCTCCTCTTTGCCGATCCTTCCGCGGGTATCGCACCCGGCATTTATCATGCCTACATGACGATCCCTGGTACGCCGGAGAGCCTACTTTGTGCCGTTGTTGTAATTGCCAAGCAGGGAAGCGCCACGACTTTCCGGCGTCTTACCAATCGCGCGATCAAGAAGGGCGAATATTGGTCCCGCTTCACCGGCGATCACAAAGGCATTGTCGTCGAGCGGCTCAATTGCCTTTCCTTCGTCGCGGCCAATCAGATTGGTACACAAGAGCCGACGCTCATGCGCCTTCGGTGGCTGCCATTTTCCGAGAAGCTGCTTGGAGGGCACGCCATGATTTTTACGCCCGCTGGACCGTCCTTCAGCGCCGTTGTGATGGTGCCGCTGAGCACGAGGATAAACCTCAGAACGGCGCTGCGCGTCGCGAAAGTCTACCGAACGGCCGATGAGGCCGTTCCGCGGATCGTACGGGACATGATTACCCAGCAACGTGCCGATTTCATCTCTTCGGTCACACGCGATCTCGGTTAGTTGAGCGACAGCCCGGCTTCATGGGTCGCGGGCGCGTGATCGACGTTGACGCGGTGCGCCTCGATCAGCGCCATAGACAAGAGGTAGGTCAGCATTGGCTGCCGGGCGCTGCGGCTCTGCGCGATCAGCGTGTTCAGCATGTCGATCGTATAGTCACCGACCCCATCATTCAAAATCAGCGTTTGTTCGGCTTGTGCAGTCTTTTTATGAGTCATCGTGCTTTCTCCGGCGTCTAGTCGAGTTCATTCTCACATTATGATTGGCATAATTCACGTTTTTCGGCTAGATATTTCTGTATAAACACAAAAATAACGATTTTAATTCAGAAATTATCGATTTTTGACTTAAACTGAAGCAATACGCCACTGTGATGTATCAAACTAATATTTGCGAATTAATCGAATATTTTCGATTGGCGCCTCATTGTTCGGGCTGCGATCAACACCGATTGCTTTCGAACCGAGGAGATGGAGCATGCAGAAGAAGAGCAAGCCGAACCTTAAGGTGACTGCAGCCAAGGCCAAGCCGACGTTTGTCAGCCGCGGCATGATGTTCCGCATCGATTAAGCGATGAGATGCCTGCCGGGCGAATGCGTTGCGGCGGGCATTTTTCTGCGATGCGCTATCGTTCCTCCCGCACACTCGTCTTCCATAATGATGGTGCCGAGTTCGTAGCCTGTAATTTCCTCACCAAGGCTGTCTTCGAGTGCAGCCCGGACCTTCTGGATTTTTTGCGCGCTGTTGCCGAGTGGAGTGATCGCGCCGCGATCCGCGATCAAGCGCCCGGCCATAGTGAGGACGAACTCGATGAAACGCTTGCGGCGCTCGTCGAGATGTCCGCACTCGTCGTCGAAGGATCTGAACTTGAGATGCGGGAAGACGCTTTCCGCCAGCATTGGAAGTGGGGCGTGCCCGCCGCCCTGATGCATTTTTGCGTTCAGGACCCCGATTACATGTCCCTTAATGAGGCCGAAGATCTGCAGCGCGCTGCGCTCGCAAGCGATGGCGAGATCGAGCTCTACAGCCTCAATTCGGGGCAAGGCGATGTCATTTCGCTATCCGCCGAACCCTCCGGAAATTCCTTGCTGGAGCTGATGGCGAGGCGGCGGACTCAACGCCACGGTCTTACGAAGGCCGTGTCATTGCACGCGCTCTCCGAAGCGCTTTTCGCGGGCCTTGGGATTACCGGCACTGCACGAAATTCCGTGGTGACGCTGCCGCTGTCGATGACACCGTCCGGCGGCGCACGCAACCCTTATGAAGCCTATGTTTTTGTGAAGGCGGTCGATGGGCTGGCGCCAGGAATCTATCACTATTCGGCCTTCGAGCATTCGCTGGCAAAGATATCGGACGCTTCGCCTCCTCTCGCCGATCTCGTGGGCGGCCAGGAATGGGCGGATACCATGCCCTGCATGATCGTGCTCGTTGCCCATATGGACCGCAGCATGTGGAAATACAGCGATGCCAACGCCTACCGCGTGGTATTGATCGAGGCCGGGCACATCGGGCAAAACATCATGCTTTCGGCCACGGCGCACGGCATGACGGCTTGCCCCACCGCGGCCTTAAGCCATACGCGGATCGGCGAATTGGTTGGTCTGCGCAATCCTGCTCATGCGCCGATCTACGCACTGACGCTCGGTTACCCTGACGTAGCGTAAAGTCCAAAAAAAGTCGGTTGAATTTTGCAACTATCGGGTTGAGTTCTGCTCAAGAACCGGCATAGTATCGTTAGGAATTCGTTAATAAATGAGGGAATGCTAGGTGCCGGATCCCGTAGATATCCTCGTCGGTCGCAACGTCAGACAACTCCGCGCCCGCCGCCGTGTCTCGCAACTCGAGCTGGGGGAAGCTCTTGGTTTGACGTTCCAGCAAATTCAGAAATACGAAAAAGGCACCAACCGCGTCTCCGCCAGCAAGTTGCACCAGATCGCGGTCTTTCTTGGCGTTGAGATCTCCGCCCTCTTTGAGGGCGCGGAAACGTCGCAATTCCCGTCGAAAGTGGCGCTAAGCCCCGAGGCTTATGAACTGGCTGTCAATTATGACAGGCTTCACTCGCCGGCGGGCAAAGAAGCGGTCAAGACCATTCTGACGCTGATGAGCGCGGAAAAGGCTGCCTGACGCTCCGATTGCGGCGCCATAACAAAAGAGTATCCCGGTACTATGCCCGCCGCAGGCGGGTTTCTTTTTTTCGGGATTCTAATGAAGTTCGCGCTCGTGCAGCGCGACAAGCAAGTCGTCCTGCGTGTGATGCCCGGCATGATAAAGGTCGATCGCAATGCTGGCGATCGAAAGGCCCTGCTGGCTGCGAAGCTTGATGTTGCGCTCGGCACACCAAGCGTAAAGCGCGCCGGCAAGGACGTCGACGTCATCCGGCTGAAAGGACAAGGAGGCTGCTGCCGTCATGGAAGTGACCTTCATTTGGTTTGTTCCCCAGAATTATGAGGGTAGTAGTGATGCCATTTCAGCAGGTTGCAAGCGGCATCCGCAGCCTGCGTTAACGCAGGACGTATTGCCGCTTTTCTCTGTTTCAAATTGGAACAGAATTGGCCGGCACTACGGAGCGGTTCTCGATTCGTGTGGTTTTGAGACATGCGCGCCATGTGCCGGGCGGCGGTCCATCCGGGGTCGCGTCCCGACAAGTGGTGTGGCTGGACGGTAGCGAGGCCGCTCGGGAGCGCGCCCTCGACAGCGCCGTAGCGAGCAAGCGGCGTAGCGGTGGCCATCGATGTTCCCCCGTTGGATCGGGTTGCTGACACCAACCTGTTTCGAAGGAACCGTCGATGACCGGCGACATGATGAGCCTGCGCGCGGGCAGCGACGATCTTAATGATCTCGTCCTTGCGATGATTGAGACCGGTGACCCGAAATCCGGGAGCCCGCCAGTCATAGTCCATCTCAAAAGATATCAGCGCAGAAGATCGCGCGCAGCCGCCTATCAGAAGTCCGAGGAACTCGATGGCGCTACTGCCGTTACATATCAGGCAGACATCGCAATGGGAGTTTCCAGATGACGAGCAGGTCTGTGTTCGTAACAATCTTCATATTGATAGCCAGCGTCGCGAGTGGTGCCGATACAGTCGTGGGAACCTGGAAGACGGAAACCGGTGAGACATCGGCGATCGACCATTGCGGAGCGAATTTTTGCATTGTGGCGAAGAGCGGGCGTTATGCGGGACAGCAGATCGGCTTCTTTTCAGGCAGGGCCGATACATACACCGGCCGGCTCACAGATCCGCGGACCAAGACAACCTATAGCGGCAGGCTCACTGTATCAGGAAACAGCCTGAAACTCCGGGGCTGCGCGACGAGCGTATTGTGCAGGACCCAGATTTGGACCCGCCTGAACTGAGATAGCCCCATCATCCGTTTTGTTGTCTGAGCATCATTGTGGCGCTGGACGGGACGATCCAATGGCCCGTATCGTTCTTTCGCCACCCGAACTATGTTGTCGTGATGGGCGAGATCGCGGCACTCCCACTCGGTTTTGCCACTTTACGCACTTCTGTGTTCCATCGCCAATGCAATCATTGTGACCATTCGCCTCAAGGCCGAGAATGCCGCACTTGCAGGATTGTCCCATGCCGAACCGGCTTGCGTCTGAACTTACCGATCGCCGCCAGACCCTCATCTGGATCGGTTTCTTCGCCATGTGCATCGGCATGTTTATGGCGATCTTGGATGTGCAAGTTGTGGCGACGTCGTTGCCAACGATCCAGTCTGCTCTCGACATCGATCCCGAGCAGATGAGCTGGATTCAGACCGTCTATCTGATTGCCGAGGTAGTCGCCATCCCGTTAACCGGGTTCCTGACGCGTTTTCTCACCATGCGATGGCTGTTCGTGACGTCGCTGGTACTTTTCGTGATCGCGTCCGCGGGGTGTGCGATCAGCAGCGGCTTCAGCGAACTCGTCGCCTGGCGGGTTCTGCAGGGCTTCTCAGGCGGAACGCTAATACCCTCTGTCTTCTCGGCGGTGTTCATTCTGTTTCCAAACGAGCGCCAAGCCCTTGCCACGACCATTGCCGGCGTTCTTGCCGTCCTCGCTCCGACCGTCGGGCCGATTGTCGGCGGCTGGCTGACAGAGACCTACTCCTGGCATTGGCTTTTTTTGATCAATATCATTCCTGGAATTCTTGCGGCTCTTATTGCAATGCGATCGCTCCCTCAAGAGCGCGTCGACGTCTGGGAACTTCGCGGGCTTGACGCGGTGGGATTGGCCACAATGGCCGTCGCTCTGATTACACTGGAGCTTGGATTGAAGGAAGCGCCCACGAGCGGCTGGATGTCAGTCTATGACAGTGGTCTGTTCGCCGTCTCAGCCCTATCAGCATTGGCATTCATATGGCGATCGCTGCATCGAGCCCGGCCGTTGGTAGAGCTTCATAATTTCCAAGATCGAAACTTTATGGTGGGCTCGACGCTAAGCTTCATCCTCGGCTTCGGTCTATTCGGTTCTGTCTATCTGATGCCTGTGTTTCTGGCCTTTGTCAGAGGACATAACGCATTCGAAATCGGTATGACAATGCTCGTAACCGGCATCGCGCAATTATGCACAGCGCCAATTGCTGTTGCGCTCGAGAAGCGAATGGACCCCCGCCTGCTGTCCGCCGCCGGCTTCGCGCTCTTTGCAATCGGCATCGGCATGAGTGCTTCACAAGACCCTCGCTCAGATTATGACGCAATGTTCTGGCCACAGATCATAAGAGGCGTCTCCATCATGTTTTGCCTCCTGCCGCCGACCCGTCTGGCGCTCGGCACGCTGCCGCCCGAGCGTGTTCCAGATGCAAGTGGACTGTTCAATTTGATGCGAAACCTTGGCGGCGCAATTGGGATCGCGCTCATCGATACCGTCCTATATACGCGCTCGGAGCCGCTTGGACAAAAGCTCTGGGATCGCTTGCAGGCAGGGGATTTGGAGGCTGCCGAGTTCATCGGCTCATCGGCCCAGATCGTTGCCGGTCACACCGGCGCTTTTGATGCGGACGCGACAGCAATATTGAACCCCCTTGTCCAGACAGGGGCAACCGTCCAAGCGCTCAACGAAGCGTGGATGATGGTCGCAATCATCACGGCATGCGCTGTCATATGCCTCCCTTTTGCAAAGCCTGTTTTGCCGACGCAGTCCTGACCGCGGTCCCGCGTGATGCGCGCACATCAGGGCCATGGAGCCGGCGGTGAGCACCCGATCAGCAATGAGCTTCTGCTCCGTGCGGAGATCCACAAGGTTTTCGATCGCGGAAACGCACCCGCCGATTCTGATTTCCGCTTTGTCGTAAGCGGGCGCCTGAAGGAGTTCTTCCAGAACGGAAGGCACTATTACGACCTGAGGGTCAGCCGCTACGTCTGCCTACCCAACCAAGACTGCACCTCAGCATGGATGCCCTGAACTGGCATCGGAAGGAGCGTTTCCTCGGCTAACATGAGCGACCATGTCTGGGCGACGCCGTCCAGGGCATGAAAAAAGCCGGGATGGAAACCCCGGCTTTCAACCTGCGCTATGTTTGCACGCCAGTCCTTATCCCTCGAAGAATTCCTTCATGCGCGCAAAGAAGCCCGTCGATTCCGGATTGTTCTCCTTCGAAGAAAGCTGCTCGAATTCCTGGAGCAGTTCGCGCTGCCGCTTCGAGAGCTTTTGTGGCGTCTCGATCTGGATCTGGATGTAGAGATCGCCCGTCTGGCTGGAACGCAGCACCGGCATGCCCTTTCCCTTGAGGCGGAACTGCTTGCCGGCCTGCGTGCCTTCCGGAACGGTGACGCGCGACTTCGTGCCGTCGAGCGTCGCCACATCGAAAGTGCCGCCGAGCGCTGCCGTCGTCATCGAGATCGGAACGGCGCAATAGAGGTCGGCTCCATCGCGCTGATAGAATTCGTGCGGCTTCACCGACAGGAAGATATAGAGATCGCCCGCCGGTCCGCCGCGCATGCCGGCCTCGCCTTCGCCCTGCAAGCGGATGCGCGTGCCATCTTCGATACCAGCCGGAATATTGACCGAGAGCGAACGCTCTTCCGTTACGCGGCCCTGGCCATGGCACTTCGGGCATGGATCGGGAATGGTCTGGCCGCGGCCATGACAGGTCGGGCAGGTTCGTTCGATCGAGAAAAAGCCCTGGGCCGCGCGAACGCGGCCGGAGCCCTGACAGGTGCCGCAGGTTTTCGGTTGCGTGCCGGGCTTGGCGCCGGAACCCGAGCACATATCGCAGGTGATCGAGGTTGGAACACGAATCTGCGCCGTCTTGCCGGAGAACGCCTCTTCCAGCGAAATTTCCATATTGTAGCGAAGGTCGGCACCACGCTCGCGTCCGCCGGATGAGCGCTGCCGTCCCCGGCCACCACCCATCATCTCGCCGAATATGTCTTCGAAGATGTCGGAGAAGCCGCCACCACCGGCGAAGCCTGCACCGCCGCCGAAGCCGCCCGCACCCATGCCGCCATGCTCGAAGGCTGCGTGACCATAACGGTCGTAGGCCGCACGCTTCTGCGGGTCCTTCAGCGTTTCATAGGCCTCGTTGATTTCCTTGAATTTGATTTCGGCGTTCTTATCGTCCGGGTTCTTGTCCGGATGATATTTCATTGCCAGTTTGCGGAAGGCGCTTTTCAGCTCTTTTTCATCCGCCGTTTTGGCGACGCCCAGAGTTTCGTAAAAGTCCGCTTTTGCCAATTTAAACCCCGGAAATGGATTTCCGGCTGCCCTCGGGCAGCCGGATTGCAGTGTTTAGCATAACCGCTTCGCCGCGAATTATGCGGACTTCTTGCGGTCGTCGTCCTTGACTTCTTCGTAGTCGGCATCAACGACATTGTCATCACCTGCCGAAGCATCTGCCGTACCGGCTTCCGCCTGCTGGGCTTCGTAGATCGCCTGACCGAGCTTCATGGACACTTCCATGAGGGTCTGCGTCTTCGCCTTGATGTCCTCGGCATCCGGGTCGGTCGCCTCGGCTGCAGACTTCAGAGCCGCAATCGCATCGGAGATCGCGGTGCGGTCGGCCTCGGAAACCTTGTCACCGTAATCCTTCAGCGATTTTTCCGTGGAGTGAACCAGGCTTTCTGCCTGGTTCTTGGCCTCTACGGTTTCGCGGCGCTTCTTGTCTTCCGCGGCATGCGATTCTGCATCCTTGACCATCTTTTCGATGTCGGCGTCCGAAAGGCCGCCGGAAGCCTGGATGCGGATCTGCTGTTCCTTGCCGGTACCCTTGTCCTTGGCCGAAACCTGCACGATGCCGTTCGCGTCGATATCGAAGGTAACTTCAATCTGCGGAACGCCGCGCGGCGCCGGCGGCAGGCCGACGAGGTCGAACTGGCCGAGCAGCTTGTTGTCGGCAGCCATTTCGCGCTCGCCCTGCGAAACGCGGATGGTGACGGCCTGCTGGTTGTCATCGGCAGTCGAGAAAGTCTGCGACTTCTTGGTCGGGATCGTCGTGTTGCGCTCGATCAGACGGGTGAAGACGCCACCCAGGGTTTCGATGCCCAGCGATAGCGGGGTCACGTCGAGCAGCAGCACATCCTTGACGTCGCCCTGCAGAACGCCGGCCTGGATGGCAGCGCCGAGCGCAACGACTTCATCCGGATTGACGCCCTTGTGCGGCTCCTTGCCGAACAACTGCTTGACGACTTCCTGAACCTTCGGCATGCGGCTCATACCACCGACGAGAACGACTTCATCGATCTCAGCCGGGGTGACGCCGGCATCCTTGAGGGCTGCCTTGCACGGCGCGATCGTGCGCTGCACGAGGTCATCGACCAGGCTTTCAAGCTTGGCGCGCGTCAGCTTCAGCGTGAGGTGCTTCGGGCCAGAAGCGTCAGCCGTGATGAAGGGCAGGTTGATTTCGGTCTGCTGCGAGGACGAGAGCTCGATCTTGGCCTTTTCGGCAGCTTCCTTCAGGCGCTGCAGTGCGAGCTTGTCGTTCTTGAGGTCGATGCCGTTGTCCTTCTTGAACTCTGCAACGAGGTATTCGACGAGACGCATGTCGAAATCTTCACCGCCGAGGAAGGTGTCGCCGTTGGTGGACTTCACTTCGAAGACGCCGTCACCGATTTCGAGGATCGAAATATCGAAGGTACCGCCGCCAAGGTCGTAGACGGCAATCGTCTTGCCTTCCTTCTTGTCAAGCCCGTAAGCGAGGGCCGCTGCGGTCGGCTCGTTGATGATACGCAGAACCTCAAGACCCGCGATCTTGCCAGCATCCTTGGTTGCCTGGCGCTGCGCGTCGTTAAAGTATGCCGGAACCGTGATGACGGCCTTCTCGACCTTTTCACCGAGGTAGGATTCAGCCGTTTCCTTCATCTTCTGAAGGATCATTGCGGAGACCTGCGCGGGCGAATAGCCCTTGCCATTGGCTTCGACCCAGGCATCGCCATTGTCGCCCTTCGAAATACTGAAAGGCACAAGACCCTTGTCCTTCTCGACGGTCGGATCTTCGTAACGGCGGCCGATCAGGCGCTTGACAGCAAAGAGCGTATTCGTCGGATTGGTGACGGCCTGGCGTTTTGCCGGCTGGCCGACAAGGCGTTCGCCGTCGTCGGTAAATGCTACCATGGAAGGAGTCGTGCGTGCGCCTTCCGCGTTCTCAATGACCTTCGCGTCCTTGCCGTCCATGACAGCGACGCAGGAATTTGTCGTTCCGAGGTCGATACCAATTACTTTTGCCATGTCATTTACTCCTTGAAGCAAGCTGTCGGAACCCCGAGAAGGCATTTCCCTGACAGCCCCTTACGGGATGTGGGTCTTCGGAATTAACGCAATCGTGATTGCGGTGATGCGGCGTATATAAGGAGCGGTTTTCTTGACTGCAAGGCGAGAATGAGCCCGAAATCCAGCAAAACGAACGTGTTGCATTCACTTTCTACGGTGGGCGAAAAAAGTCCGCCTTGCTTCGCGTCTCCGCGGACTTACCAAAGCCGGCTTGCACCGAGCATGAGGCGGCTGCGCTCACTGGCCCATGATCAGGTCAAGCAGCGTGGTGCGGCGCGGCTGGACGGAAGAGGTGGCCGCAGGGCTGCCGACATCTCCCGGTGGAATCGGTCCGCCAGGGAGCGCCACGGCCTGTTGCTGCTGGCCGGGTGCCGGTGGAAACGATGTTTGCGCCTCCGTGCTGCTTCCACCTCCGAAAACGCCGGAAATGATGCCGCCGATCGTTGTCGGTTGCTCCTGCATCGGCTGCGGTTCAGCCTGCGCCATCGGTTGATTGCCGAACCCATTCGGGTCCGCAATGAACTGGCCGTTTCCGAAAAGCGGAGCTGGAGAAAGACCCTTGTGCGCGGCAATCATGAATTCCTGCCATGCCTTCGCAGGCAGGCCGCCGCCGGTAACCTTCCTCATCGGCGTGCCGTCGTCATTGCCGAACCAGACGCCGGTTGTCAGATTGCTGGTGAAACCGACGAAGAGCGCATCGCGCGAATTCTGGGTCGTGCCCGTCTTGCCGGCCGCCTGCCAGCCAGGAATTTTGGCGCTTTTGCCCGTGCCGGTCTCGATCGTGCCCATCATCATGGCATTCATGTTGGCGGCGACCGTTTCAGAAACAACGCGCGGCGGGTTGTCATAGGTGTTCTCATAGAGAACCTTGCCCTCGGCGGTCGTCACCCGGCGGATCACATGCGGGGTTGCCTTATAGCCGCCGTTCATGAAGGCGGCGTAGGAAGCGGTGAGCTCCGTGAGCGACACTTCAGACGTGCCAAGCGCGATCGAGGCATTCGGCTGCAGCTCGGTCTCGATGCCGAGTCGGTGCGCAAGCTTGATCACCTGCTCCGGCCCGTCATACATGACGAGCTGGGCGGCGACGGTATTCAACGACTTCGCAAGCGCGGTCGCAAGTGTCACCTCGCCATTGTATTTCTTTTCGTAATTTTCAGGCGTCCAGTTGCCGATGCGAATTGGTGCGTCGTTGAAGACGGAATAGGGCGTCAGACCCTTTTCGAGTGCGGCGGCATAAACAAAAGGTTTGAAAGAGGAGCCCGGCTGGCGCTTTGCCTTGACCGCGCGGTTGAACTGGCTTTCGGCATAATCCCTGCCGCCGACAAGCGCCCGGATCGCGCCAGTCCCGTCGATCGAGACGAGGGCGGCCTGGGACGCATCCAGCTTTGCGCCGTCCTTGCCGAGAATGTCGTTGAGCGACTGCTCAGCCTTCTTTTCCAGCCCCTTGTCGATCGTCGTATCGACGATGAGGTCCTCTTTCACCTCGCCGACCAGCCCGGGTAGCCCGTCCATAACCATGTCGGCCACATATTGACCGGCGCCCGACCAGTAGCTCTTCGCCTTGGACGGCGTCTGCGTCATCGCCGTCTTCACCTCGTTGTCGGTGATATAGCCCTGGTCGCGCATGGCCTGCAGTACGACCTGGGCACGGGCGTTTGCGGCGTCTGGATCACGGGCCGGAGAGAGGCGCGACGGCGCCTTGACGAGACCGGCGAGCAAAGCCGCTTCCCCGAGGTTCACGTCACGCGCGGACTTGTTGAAATAGCGGCGGGCGGCCGCCTCGACGCCGTATGCATTCGAGCCGTAGAAGACGCGGTTCAGATACATCGCAAGGATCTGATCCTTCGTATATTTCTGCTCTAGCCAGAATGAGAGCAGCACTTCCTGCACCTTGCGCTCCAGAGTGCGATCCGGCGACAGGAACAGGTTCTTCGCGAGCTGCTGCGTCAAGGTGGAGCCACCCTGAATCGGTTGGCCCGTCAGGTTGTTGACGACGGCGCGGGCAAGCCCCATCGGGTCGACGCCGAAATGCGAGTAGAAGCGCTTGTCTTCTATCGCGATGATCGCTTCAGGGATGTAGGGCGACATCTGATCGAGCGATAGCGCCTCGCCGCCGGTGGCGCCGCGATTGGCAATCACGCTGCCATCGACAGATGTGATCTTGACGTTCGGCGGCCGGTCAGGGATCGCCCAGGTGCTGGCGCTCGGCATGCGCGAGCCGTAGTAGAAAACCAGCCCAGCTGCGCCGATGCCGGCCCAGATACCAAGAACGATGCACCAGTAGACCACGCGGCGGATGAAGCTGAAGAGACCGCCATCCTGGCGTTCCGGCGGCTCGCGTCTGCTGCGCCTTTTCCTGTCGGGTGCGCGGGGTCGTGTTGCGTCCGAGGAAGAACGTTTGGTTCCGCGTCGGCCCGCGATACGATCGTCGTCATCCAGCGAGAAATCGTCGTCCTCTTCAAAGCGGCTACGGCCGCTGAAGGACGGTTCGATTCTATCGCGTGATCTGCCCCTACCTGCCATCGTGAACCGGCCGCACCCAAATGTCGCAAGCGCTCTTTGCGCAATCCTCCGGGTGGACTTTAAATACGGCGATTTAAGGGGTGGTTAAGACTGCCGGCAAGCGGTCTCGACGGCGCGTCAGCCCTGCCGTTTGCGCATGGCTGCCATTCGTTGCGGTTGTCACGAAACTGACATATATCGCGCCACCTTACGCCGAAGAAAAAAGCAAAAAGCATAGTAGCTAGGCATTTAATATGAGCATTGACCTAAAGAGAATAGACGAGACCTGTCTTCGCGAGATCTGGAGCATCCACGAGTTTGCCCGGCAGCATCGGCTGAGCAAGATGGAGGAAAGCCGCCTGAAAATGCTGCACGGTCCGTTTGCAGCGATGCGTGAACTCGTAGCAGGCTCTGATCGAAAAGCTTCTGTTTGGTAATGTGGAACCTTTAGCTGTCCCGCCAGTTTCCTTTAAAGCGGGACAGCCCTCAAGTCCCGTTACGGATCGGTCGTCTCCCCTCAACACGGCCGATCGAAATCAGGCCCGGCGCCTCCGTCTTGGAGCGTCGGGCTTTTTCTATGCAGCCTATCGCAAAAGAAAGGGCGGCATCTCTGCCGCCCCTGGGCCACGTTAGTTCCGGCAACCCGGATCGCCCGGTTGGCAGGCGCCTCGCTGCTGCCTGCGGCGGTCATTGTCACCACCGCCGCGGTTACGATTGTCGTCGCCACGAACGCGACTATTGCCGTCATCGCCTCCACGTTCGAAGTTCCGGCGGTCATTCTCACCACCTCGGCGGTTACGATTGTCGTCGCCGCGGACGCGATTATTGCCGTCATCGTCTCCACGCTCGACGTTCCGGCGGTCGTTGTCGCCACTTCGGCGGTTACGATTGTCGTCGCCACGAACGCGACTGCCATCATCGCCTCGACGTTCGAAGTTCCGGCGGTCGCGGTCACGATCGCTGCGGTTACGATTGTCGTCGCCGCGGCGGATGACGCGATTGTCATCATCGTTTCGACGTTCGAAGTTCCGGCGATCGCGATCGCGATCGCCGCCGCTGCGCAGATCACGGTCAAAGTCCGGCTGCCTGTCGACATTAGGCCTGCGGTTGGGCGCGCGATCGAAATCCGGCATGCGATCCCGACGATCGTCAAAGTCCCGGCGTCTTTCACGGCGATCCGAGTCACGATAGAAGTCCGGTCCGCGGCGCCAGCGATCGCGGTCGCGATAGAAGTCACGGTCGCGGTAGTAACGATCCCAATAGTTGCCGAAGCTGAAGACAACGACGGGAATACCGAGCGGGCGATAATATTGAGGCCCGACATAAACGCGGCGCTGTTGATAAAGTGCCTGGATATATCCGCCGTGCACCCAGCCACGGCCGCCGTAGAACTCCACGTCGCACCATGGCACGTCGGCAAGGCAGCCGTAGATTTCGATGGATTCGCCGGCCGGAATTACGGTGACAGCCGGATATTCTGTGCTTGGACCCGCCCGCATATTGACGTTCGTCGTCGCGAAGCCTTCTGCCGCTTGAGCGATCGCCGGAGCAAACAAGAGCATACCGGTCGCGGCAATTTTTAAGAGGGTGCGTTTCACGTTTTCAACTCCCTGGGAGGCAGCGTCATGCCACATCCGGTATTTGTTTTTACTCCGGCTTTTGCCGGTTCCGGGCATAGTCGGAGGCTTGCCGGCTTTTGTTAGCCGGCAACCATTCGTCTTGTCTTTCAATGGTTTATAGCGCGTGTTGCATGAACGCAGGTTGAACGGAAGAATCTGGCTCCGGGCCTTGAAAGTGACGGAGCGGCTTCCGATTTGTCGCTCAACAGATCGCAGCCAAGTGGATGCTGTGCGCGCCTCAAGCGCTTGCCGTTTTCCATATCATTCCGACTGCTGGTGGCCTTCACGGCGCGTTAACCTTTCGGGACCAATCTTGGCTGCAGAGTCCGCTTTTCCTTGACCACGGATGTACTGGCATTGAAGCGAAGCGGACGATGAAGGCCGGGTTATCCGGCCTTTGTTTTTATCTGAATGCGTGCCCGCGTAAATCATCGCGAGGCACGCTTTTTTGTTCAAGCGGCCAATGCGTCGAGGATGCGCACCCAGGAACGGATGCCCTTGTGGTAGGAGGCGAGTTCGTATTTCTCGTTGGGCGAATGGATCCGGTCATCTGCAAGGCCAAAGCCGACGAGCAGCGATTCCATGCCGAGCATTCTCTGGAAATCGCCGACGATCGGGATCGAGCCGCCCATGCCGATAACGACGGCGGGCTTGGGCCATTCGTCGGAAAGCGCGTTCTTCGCTTTCGTGATCACCGGAGAATCATAGGCAAGATGAATTGCCGGCGAAGCGCCATGGGGATGGAACTCGACAGAGCAATCGGCCGGAATCTTCGAGCGGATATAGTTTCGGAACGTCTCTCGAATCTTTGCCGGATCCTGTTTGCCGACGAGGCGGAAGGAAACCTTGGCCGACGCCTTGGCGGCAATCACTGTCTTGAAGCCCTCGCCGGTATAGCCGCCCCATATGCCGTTCACTTCAGCCGTGGGGCGCGCCCAGGTGAGTTCCAGAACGGAGCGGCCTTTTTCACCCGACGGCACCGAAAGGCCGACTTGGCCCAGTAAGTCCTCAGCGGTCTGGCCGAGCTTTTCCCATGAGGCCTTGACGTTTGCAGGCGTTTCCTCGACGCCTTCATAGAAATTCTCGAGTGTTATGCGGCCGGTTTCGTCGTGGAGACCGGCAAGCGCTGTTGTCAGGACATGGATCGGATTCGCTGCCGCGCCGCCGAAAAGCCCGGAATGCAGATCGCGGTCGGCCGCCGTCACGACGACTTCTTCACCGACAAGGCCGCGAAGGGCAGCAGCAATCGCCGGGGTCTCGCGGTCCCACATGCCGGTATCGCAGACAAGCGCATAGTCGGCCTTCAGTTCTGCCGCATTTGCCTCCAGAAAGGGCTTGAGCGACGACGAGCCGGATTCCTCTTCGCCCTCGAAAAGGATGGTGACGCGGCAAGGAAGCGCGCCGCTGATCTCTTTATAGGCCCGGCAAGCTTCGACAAAGGTCATGAGCTGGCCCTTGTCGTCTGCGGTGCCGCGGCCCGTCAGGATCTTGCGGCCATTACCCATGTCCTTGACGGCTGGCTCGAAGGGATCGTTTTCCCAAAGCTCGATTGGATCGACCGGTTGAACGTCGTAGTGGCCGTAGAACAGCACATGCGGCGCATCCGCGCTGGCGCCGGCATGATGCGCAACGACCATCGGGTGACCGGGAGTATCGCGAACGGAAGCTTCGAAACCCAGTGTGTTCAAATAGGCGACCAGCCATTCGGCAGCCGTGCGGCACTCGGCTTTGTACGCCGGGTCAGTCGAGATCGATTTGATACGCAGCAACTCGAACAATCTGTCCAGGCTTGAACCGAGGTTCTGATCGGCGCGTGAAAGCACCGGGGTTACGTCTGTCATTTCCGACTCCTTTCGAGATTCGGCGGGACGATAGACCAAAGGCGGGGACGTTTCGAGGAAGAAAAATCGAAACAAGGGAGGGCGTAGACGGTTAGATTTTCTTGGCGTTTTCGAGGAGGCGGCGGATATATTCCAGCATCAGTTCGCGTTCGAAGGTCTTGAAGCCTTGGAAAAGCGCCAGATCGGCTTCACGTGCGATCTTGACCGCTTCATCTTCGATGGCCCGCGCGTTGGGCGTCAGGAAGATCAGTTGCGCTCGCTTGTCTGAAGGATGGGGGCGGCGCTCGATCAGGCCATCGCGCGCCATGCGCGCAAGCGTATTTGCCATCGTCGCCTGTTCGATATCGACGCGTTCGAGCAATTGCTTCTGCGTGAGGCCGTCTTCCGCCCAAAGTTCGAGAAGGATCGGGAATTGCCCGGGAGAAAAACCAAGTCCCGCCGCGCGCTGCTGCAGCGAGCGGGCAAAACCCTTGGCCAACTGGCTGGCAAGGTATGCTCCCGAATCCATCCTGTTAAATCCCATGATTGCAGTTAGGCTCAAAAACTGACGCGAAACAATGCAACAAATCGCATGCGATGGATCAAAACTTGTCCTTTAGCTTCATAAATGTGCATCTTCGCCAAAAAACAAAGCCGCCATGGCCTGGAGGTTGGCCATGGCGGCTTGAAAATGGGGACAAAGGCCCGGAGAGGGGGATAAGGCCTTTGTCCAAGCCTGATGCGGCGGGGGACAAGCCGGTAATCAGACCCTCGGCGCGATCAAACGCCGGTAGACCTGATTTGTGACCGGGAATGTGGTTTTTCAAGGGAAGCAGGCCGAGCCGACAATTACAAATTGGTAACAGTTCGGTGAAGCATTATTCCCGCGCCCTCCGGCAATCATTCCAGAAGAACGCAAGGTTCCATCCGGCAATCAAATTGCTCATGCCTCCAAGGGCGCAGTTCAGCGCAATGATGCCAAGTGCCTCGCAAGGGCCGATCGATATTAATAAAGGTGGAAAGAAATAGGGTGTTCAGCAGCTGAAGTTCTGTCTGGACACCGAAGCTTCGCGTGCGATCCAGGCGCTGCGGAAAAAAGTTGGCAGACCCTTGATCGCCAGCAGGAAAACCAGCGCGAAGAGCCCTTTGCGAAAGACAGCCGTAAGGCCGTCACCCAGCGCGTAGGAGCTGGCAAGGAACGGCATAGGCGGCCGCGAACCTGTGCGTTTCCATAGGTAACTCTTTTTCGAAGGCCATGGGTCAGCAATAAATAGTACCGCAAACTGCATGTGCAATGGACGTTTCCATCCCGCCACGCTATCCATGCAGCCATGAAAAAAGGCGATCATCTTTTCCTTATTGACGGTTCGGGTTTCATCTTCCGGGCGTTTCACGCCCTGCCGCCGCTGACGCGCAAGTCCGACGGCTTGCCGGTCGGCGCAGTCTCTGGCTTCTGCAATATGCTCTGGAAGCTGCTGACCGATGCGCGTGACACCTCCGTCGGCGTCACGCCGACGCATCTTGCGGTTATCTTCGACTACTCGGCAAAGACCTTCCGCAAGGATTTATATGATGCCTACAAGGCCAATCGCTCTGCACCGCCGGATGAGCTGATACCGCAATTCGGGCTGATCCGCGAGGCGACGCGCGCCTTCAACCTGCCCTGCATCGAGACCGAGGGGTTCGAGGCCGACGATATCATCGCTACCTATGCCCGGCAGGCGGAAGCGACCGGCGCCGATGTGACGATCGTCTCCTCCGACAAGGATCTGATGCAGCTCGTAACGCCGAACATCCACATGTACGACAGCATGAAGGACAAGCAGATCGGCATCCCGGACGTCATCGAGAAATGGGGCGTAGCGCCCGAAAAGATGATCGACCTGCAGGCTATGACCGGCGATTCGGTCGATAATGTTCCGGGTATTCCCGGTATCGGCCCGAAGACCGCCGCGCAGCTTCTTGGAGAATATGGCGATCTCGACACGCTGCTGGACCGTGCGCATGAGATCAAGCAGGAAAAGCGCCGCCAGGCGATTCTCGAGAATGCCGACAAGGCAAGGCTCTCGCGCGAATTGGTTCGGCTGCGATCTGATGTGCCGCTGGTGCTTGGTCTGGACGACCTCGTTCTCGAAGTGCAGAACGGCCCGAAGTTGATCGGCTTCCTGAAGGCGCTGCAATTCACGACGCTGACGCGCCGTGTGGCGGAGGCGTGCAATTGCGATGCCAGTGTCATCGAGGCGTCCGACGTAAAAGTCGAGTGGGGTACTGCTGCACACGGCCCCGATCTCGATGCCGTTGAACCGGAGCCGGTTGCGGGCGGCATCCCGGATGTCGAGGGGGCTGCCGTTCCGATTCCCGTCAAGGCCAAGCCCGCCGGCAAAGGCTTTGCGCCCGCCGAACTTGCCAAGGCGCGCGCCGAAGCCTTTGCAGCGCTGCCATTTGATCATTCTAGCTACGTGACGATCCGCGATCTCGCGACACTTGACAAATGGATTGGCGATGCGCGGGCAACCGGCCTGGTCGCCTTCGAAACTGAAACCACGTCGCTTGATGCGATGCAGGCGGAGCTGGTCGGATTCTCGATGGCGATTGCCGATAACGACAAGAACCCGGCGGGCGTCAAGACCCGCGCCGCCTATCTGCCGATCGGCCATAAGAACGGCGTCGGCGATCTACTTGGCGGCGGGCTTGCGGACAATCAGATACCGATGCGGGACGCGCTGCCGCGGCTGAAGGCGCTGCTCGAAGACGAGTCCGTCCTCAAGGTCGCGCAGAACCTGAAATATGATTATCTGCTGATGAAGCGATATGGCGTCGAGACAAAGAGCTTCGACGATACGATGCTGATGTCCTACGTGCTCGACGCCGGCACCGGCGCGCACGGGATGGACTCGCTCTCAGAGAAATTCCTCGGCCATAAGCCGATTGCCTACAAGGATATCGCAGGAAGCGGCAGGGCGAATGTGACGTTCGACTTTGTCGATATCGACCGTGCTACGCATTACGCTGCTGAAGACGCCGATGTGACATTGCGGCTCTGGATGGTGCTGAAGCCAAGACTTGCCGCAGCAAAGCTGACGGCTGTCTACGAGCGTCTGGAGCGCCCGCTGCTGCCGGTACTGGCGCGCATGGAAGAACGCGGCATCACGGTCGACCGTCAGATCCTGTCCCGCCTTTCCGGTGAACTGGCACAAGGCGCTGCGCGCCTGGAGGACGAAATCTATGCGCTGGCGGGTGAGAAGTTCACGATCGGCTCGCCGAAGCAGCTTGGCGACATCCTCTTCGGCAAGCTGGGGCTTGCTGGGGGCAGCAAGACGAAAACCGGGCAGTGGTCGACCTCGGCAAGTGTGCTGGAAGATCTTGCCGGCGCGGGTTTCGAGCTGCCGCGCAAGATCGTCGATTGGCGCCAACTGACCAAGCTGAAATCCACCTATACCGATGCGCTGCCGGGTTACGTGCATCCGCAGACGAAGCGCGTCCACACCTCCTATTCGCTGGCTTCGACGACGACAGGGCGTCTTTCGTCGTCCGAGCCGAACCTGCAGAACATTCCGGTGCGAACGCTGGAAGGCCGCAAAATCCGCACGGCTTTCATCTCCACGCCCGGGCATAAGCTGATCTCGGCCGATTACAGCCAGATCGAACTGCGCGTGCTCGCGCATGTCGCGGAAATTCCGCAGCTGACCCAGGCTTTTGCCGAAGGCATCGATATTCACGCGATGACGGCCTCCGAAATGTTCGGCGTTCCTGTCGATGGTATGCCGGCCGAAGTGCGCCGCCGCGCCAAGGCGATCAACTTCGGCATCATCTACGGCATTTCCGCCTTTGGCCTTGCCAACCAGCTCTCGATCGAGCGCTCGGAAGCGGGTGACTACATCAAGAAATATTTCGAGCGCTTCCCCGGCATTCGCGACTATATGGACAGCCGCAAACAGATGGCGCGCGACAAGGGCTATGTCGAAACGATCTTCGGGCGGCGAATCAACTATCCGGAAATCCGCTCCTCCAATCCTTCGGTGCGCGCCTTCAACGAGCGGGCTGCGATCAACGCACCGATCCAGGGCTCGGCAGCCGATGTCATCCGCCGGGCAATGATCAAGATCGAACCGGCACTCGCCGAAGCCGGCCTTGCGGATCGGGTGCGCATGCTGCTGCAGGTGCACGATGAACTGATCTTCGAAGTCGAGGATACCGACGTCGAAAAGGCGATGCCGATCATTGTTTCCGTCATGGAAAACGCCGCCATGCCGGCGCTTGAGATGCGCGTGCCGTTGAAGGTGGATGCGCGCGCCGCCACCAATTGGGACCAAGCGCACTGAGCGCTTCCTCCTTCCGGTCTCAAAGATTTTTCTTGATGACTTAACGCATTGGCAATCCTACGTTTTTCGTTCGAGAGGTGTGCCGTTTAGATGCGGCTGGAAGGAACTTGTTAACCTTCATTTTCTAATCCGGTTGGGTCAGAAATTGAGTGAGCAGCGGGTCGCATGCGTTTTCCCAGAACGAATTTGACGGATGCCGGTGATTTTTCGTCGGAAATAGACGTACAGCATGCGGGCGATGACATGAGTGTCGCTCCCGCAGCGCCGGTTTGGCAGAGCAATTTCTCGCTTGCACCGAACGTGCGTTTTACCCGCACGCCGGAAAACCTGATCAGTAAACGCCGCACGCCGGCCGAATCGGAACAGCCGTTTCGCGAGGAGACCGTCAGCGAAGGGCCGGCTGTTGATCTCGAGCCAAGCGCCCCGATGATGGTTGACGTGCCGTTCGACATCTATCTGCCGGAAGCCGCTCCATCCGTGTCCGAGATCGATCATCCCAAACATGTCGCCGAAATTCAGGTCGAGCCGGAATATCGCGCTTCGTCCGAGCTGACCGACATTTCCGATTTCGCCTTCTGGGAAGTCATGGCCTTCGAGGAAGCGACTGCGGCCCCGATTACCCTCCCAGTTGCTTTCCTGCCGAAGGTTGAGGTCACGCCGGAATCGATCATCTCACACTTCCGCGTGATGGAATGGCGCCCGGGAGGGAGACCGCAGAAGCTCGACGCACCAGCCGCGGCCACGGCCGCTCCAGCGCCCGTAAAGTCTATATCGAACGTGGCTCCGGCAGCCCGTCCGGCCGCCGCACCGGTGACCGCGAAAACGCAGCCGATCGCGCCGATGCCGGTTCGCGTGCAGGCCGCTGCACCCCTGGCGCCCGCACCGCGGGCTGTAACGCAGAAGACAATCCCGGCGAATATCGATCCATCCGGTTACGAGTTTCCGCCGCGCTCCCTGCTGCAGGAACCACCGGAGCGTTGTGGCGAGATCATGCCGCAGGAAACGCTCGAGCAGAATGCCGGGCTGCTGGAAAGTGTGCTGGAGGACTTCGGCATCAAGGGCGAGATCATCCATGTCCGCCCGGGTCCGGTCGTAACGCTTTACGAATTCGAACCTGCACCCGGAGTAAAGTCGTCGCGCGTCATTGGCCTTGCCGACGATATAGCCCGCTCCATGTCGGCGCTGTCGGCCCGTGTCGCCGTCGTGCCGGGCCGTAATGTCATCGGCATCGAATTGCCGAACGCGATGCGCGAGACGGTCTATTTCCGCGAGATGATCGAGAGCCAGGATTTCGAGAAAAGCGGCTACAAGCTGGCGCTCGGCCTCGGCAAGACGATCGGCGGCGAGCCGGTGATCGCCGAGCTTGCGAAGATGCCGCACCTGCTGGTGGCCGGCACCACCGGTTCCGGCAAATCCGTCGCCATCAACACGATGATCCTCTCGCTGCTCTATCGCATGACGCCGGAACAGTGCCGTCTCATCATGGTCGATCCGAAGATGCTAGAACTGTCCGTCTATGACGGCATCCCGCACCTATTGACGCCGGTCGTCACCGATCCGAAGAAGGCCGTGATGGCGCTGAAATGGGCGGTGCGCGAGATGGAGGAGCGCTACCGCAAAATGTCGCGCCTCGGCGTGCGCAACATCGACGGCTACAACGGCCGTGTCGCACAGGCCCGCGAAAAGGGCGAGACGGTCCACATCATGGTCCAGACCGGTTTCGACAAGGGCACAGGTGTGCCGATCGAAGAGCAGCAGGAAATGGACCTGACGCCGATGCCCTATATCGTCGTCATCGTCGACGAAATGGCCGACCTCATGATGGTCGCCGGCAAGGAGATCGAGGGCGCGATCCAGCGCCTGGCCCAGATGGCGCGCGCCGCCGGCATCCATCTCATCATGGCGACGCAGCGTCCGTCGGTCGATGTCATCACCGGCACCATCAAGGCGAATTTCCCGACCCGCATCTCCTTCCAGGTCACATCGAAGATCGACAGCCGCACGATCCTTGGCGAGCAAGGCGCCGAGCAGCTGCTTGGCCAGGGCGACATGCTGCACATGCAAGGTGGCGGCAGGATTTCCCGTGTGCACGGCCCGTTCGTCTCCGACCTCGAAGTCGAAAAGGTCGTCGCGCATCTAAAGACGCAGGGCCGTCCGGAGTATCTGGAGACGGTCACGGCTGACGAAGAGGAGGATGCCGAGCCGGAAGAGGGCGCCGTCTTCGACAAGAGCGCGATTGCATCCGAGGATGGCAACGAGCTTTACGATCAGGCGGTCAAGGTCGTGCTGCGCGACAAGAAGTGCTCGACCTCCTACATCCAGCGCCGCCTTGGCATCGGCTACAACCGCGCGGCATCGCTTGTGGAGCGCATGGAAAAGGAAGGCCTCGTCGGCCCCGCGAACCATGTCGGCAAACGTGAGATCGTGTCGGGGCGCGAAGAATAAAGCCGGCTAACCAATCTTCGTGAGGAAGTCGTTGAGTGTCTCGATGATCTTGCGCCCGGCTTCTTCTAGCGAGCTACTGTTGTCAAGTTCGGTGACGTCGTAGTCGCCGCGTACGGTCAGTGGGCCGCGGGCGAGGCGGGCCATAATGTCTTCGTGAGTCTCGCGGCCGCGAGCTTCGAGGCGGCCTGCCAGCACTTCCGGGCGGGCGGTCACGTTGATGACCTTGAGGCGGGGAAAAACGGCATGGAAGAGATGGAGTGCCGAGCGTGAGCCGTTGGCGATTACCAAATGTCCCTTGGCGAGCGCGACGGAAACTTCTGCTGGAATGCCGTATTTCAGGCCATGCGCTTCCCACCATACGGCGAAGTTGCCGGATTGCTCCATAGAGACGAAGCCTCCGTCGGAAACGGACAGATGATCCTCGCCGCCGGCATCGCGGTCCCGTGTGATGACGCGGCGGACGAAATGCACCTCGGGACGGCCGGCAAAATGCTTTGCCGCCAGGTTTATCAGCGTGTCTTTGCCGGCGCCGCTCGGGCCGACGACAACGACCATGATACCTCGCTCAGTGCCGGGTACCAAGTGTGGCTCGTGCGGGGGGATCATGCGACCCGGCGCCCTTCGCGCCAGACGGAACGGGTCACCGGCACGCCCTCGTCGCGGAAGACGCGGACAAGATCGGCACGAAGGCCGGTGTCGATTCGGCCGCGATCATTGAGGCTGACGGTGCGCGCGGGCGTGGCGGTCACCATCGCGATGGCCTTGGACAACGAAATGGTCTCCACCTCGTCGGCAAGAATGAAGGGTGCATAAAGCAGGCTGAGCGGCACGTAATCGGAAGAGAGCACGTCGAGGACGCCGCGCTCTGCAAGATCGCGAGCGGCGATGTTGCCTGAGTGAGACTTGCCGCGCACGACATTGGGAGCGCCCATCAGCACACTCATCCCATGCGCGTGCGATGCCTTGGCGGCGTCGAAGCTCGTTGGAAACTCCGCAAGGCGCACGCCGTTTTCAATCGCCTCGTCGACATGGGCAAGTGTCGCATCGTCGTGGCTCGCAACGGTGATACCACGCTCCTTGCAGACCTTGGCGATCGCGGTGCGGTGCGGAGTCGAATTGCGAGCGGATTCGCCGAGGCGCTTTTCGATGAAGCGCGCGAACTCCTCGTCCGAAAGGCCGCGCTTCTTCTGATAGTAGAAGACGTACTGATCCATCGTCTGGAACTGACGCTGGCCCGGCGCGTGGTCCATCAGCGAAACGAGGCGGACATAGGGATCGTCCTCGAAGTCCGCGAAATGCGCCAGCACGTTGTCGGCCGAGACTTCGCAGCGCAGGTGGATCAGGTGTTCCGCGCGAAGCCGGCCTTCCTGCTCGGCCTTCTGGATGGCGTCAGCCATCTCGCGCATTTCGCCGTGTTCAAAGCCACCGTCCTCGTCCGCGCCCATGCGCAGGCAGTCGAAAACAGTGGTGATGCCGGAGGTGACGATCTGGGCGTCGTGGGCCTGGATGGCCGCCGTCTTATTCCAGCGCAGGCCCGGGCGAGGCGAATAGTGGCCTTCCAGATGGTCGGTATGGAGTTCGACGAGGCCGGGGATGAGGTAATCGCCTTCGAAATCCTCTCCGTTTGCCGAATTGCCTTCTGAGATATCGGCAATCCTGCCGTCGCGGATCAAAAGCGAGCCATTGACGATCTCGTCTTCAAGAACGATGCGGGCGTTGGAAAGGACTGTCTCTGTGGTCATCTGCGGATCTCTCAGCGTTTGGCGCCAGCAAGCGGCAGCCAGGAATGAATCTTGAACGGCCCGCCGCGCTCTTCTTCTGTGAAGACCGCGAGGCCGGAAATGGAAAGCGGCCGACCGATGAAGGCGGCAAAACGCTTCTCCAGGATCGATTTCATCAGTGCTGAGCGCTCTTCCGGCACCTGGCCGGTCAGCGTCATGTGGAAACCGAAATCCTCCATCACATAGGGATAACCCCAGCGCGTAAGGTTGGCGCGCTGGCTTTCCGTCAATTTTTCAGGCTTTCGCCTTGCAATATCGGCCTCGCAAAGCGCTGCGCGAAACGGCTCGAAGGACTTTACCACGCTTGCCGCGAAATCCTGAAGCGGCGCATGCAGAAAACCTGGAACGAGCGCAAAGAAGCGGCCGATCTGCCCGAGGACAAGTTCGGGGATTTCGAATGCCGGTGTACGGCCGGTGAAATCCTCGACGACAGCCATCAGGTCTCTCTCGTTGACCGAAGAGGCAAGCGCAAAAGGCGCCTTTATAGTCGCATGAAAGCCGTAACGGCGCGGATCGGCTGTCAGCTCGAACTGCTCTGCAGCCGGCATCCCATCTTCCTCGGGAGCCGGATAAGTTTCGCCCGCAAACGCGTCGCGCCCAAGCCAGATTGAGGCAGCGCCAGTCAGGGGATCGTTCTTTGGCGGCGTGAAATAAAGGGCGTAGCGCAAAGTTTTTGTCCTGAAAAAATGGTCGAGCAGAGCCGCAATGTCAGCGATTTGGCGACGGACTGCAAGCAAGCTCCCCGGCTAAAAGATTTCCGTGACGGAATGATGATCAAGCGGCGACATAGAACTTTCAGCAGGCCTTGCCTGCGCCGTTGTGAACAGAGTTTTAGCCCTCATGCCGGCAAAGGAAGCCTTGGGCCGACAGCGCCCGGAAATCCTCGAGCGCTGCGCGCAACCTTGAATGCTCCCAGTCCCACCAGGCAAGTTTGTCCATCCGCTCACCGATTTCCTTGGGGAAGCGTTCACGGATAAGCTTTGCGGGAACGCCGCCGACGATCGTGTAGGGTGCGACATCTTTCGAGACGACTGCGCCAGCACCGATCACCGAACCATTGCCGACGGTGACGCCGGGCAGGATGGTGGCCCCGTGGCCGATCCAGACGTCATGGCCGATGACGACGCGGTTGGAGCGTCGCCATTCGAAGAACTCGCTCTCCATATTTGCATCCGGCCAGTAGTCCGCGGCGCGATAGGTGAAGTGATGCAACGTCGCACGCCATGTCGGATGGTTGGTCGCGTTGATGCGAACGGCGGCGGCAATATTTACGAACTTACCGATCGTCGCGCACCAGATGGAGCCGTCCTGCATGATGTAAGAATAATCGCCGAATTCGACTTCACTGATCCGGCAGCGTTCGGATATTTCCGTATAACGGCCAAGTGTGGCATCGCTGACGGAGGCTGTCTCATGAATATAGGGCGTTTCGCCAAGCTTCCGGCTCATGCTGCAACCGCCTTGCGCGGCGAAAACTGCTGGACGTCGAGGATGCGATCGGCGACCGCCTCTCGCACCTCCTCGTCATGGAATATGCCGAGAACGGCAACGCCCGCCCTTTTTTTCTCCGCGATCATGCTGACGACAACGGCGCGATTTGTTGCATCGAGAGAAGCGGTCGGCTCATCGAGCAGCAGCACCGTATGCTCTGTGATAAAACCCCGAGCGATGTTGACGCGCTGCTGCTCGCCACCCGAGAAAGTCGCAGGCGGCAGTTGCCATAACGCTTCGGGAAGATTGAGCTTTTCAAGCAGTGCTGCCGCTTTTTCGCGGCCGCCGGCTGCGGCCTCTCCGCGAGCAACCAGTGGTTCGGCAACGACATCGATCGCGGCAACGCGCGGCACGGTGCGCAGGAACTGGCTGACATAGCCGAGCGTATGACGGCGGACATCGATAACGGTGCGCGGGTCCGCAGCGGCAAGATCGACAACCCGGCCCTTGTGGCTGATCAGGATCTGGCCGGTGTCGACGGCGTAGTTGCCGTAAATCATCTTGAGCAGGGAACTCTTGCCGATGCCCGAAGGGCCGCCAAGCACGACGCATTCGCTGGCAGCAACGGAGAAGGCGACATCGGAGATGACCGGCAGCTTGATGCCATCGCGCAAATGCATGGTGAAGCTCTTCGAGACTTCGGAAACGACGAGGGGCGTTGCCATGATTGTTGCCTTTCAGACCTGCAGGATCGATGAGACGAGCAATTGCGTGTAGGGCTCGCGCGGGTCATCGAGCACCCGATCGGTCAGACCGTGCTCAATGACATAGCCATCCTTCATCACCATCATGCGATGCGAGAGCAGACGCGCGACGGCGAGGTCGTGCGTGACGATGATGGCCGAAAGGCCGAGATCATTGACGAGACCGCGAACCAGATCGAGCAGGCGCGCCTGAACCGAGACGTCGAGGCCGCCGGTCGGTTCGTCCATGAAGACGAGCCGCGGGCTGGTGACGAGATTGCGAGCGATCTGCAGGCGCTGGCGCATGCCGCCCGAAAAAGCGCGGGGCTGATCATCGATGCGGCCGGCGTCGATTTCGACACGCTCCAGCCAGTCGATGGCAGTCGAGCGGATTTTGCCATAGTGCCGGTCGCCGATCGCCATCAGCCGTTCGCCGACATTGGCGCCGGCCGACACCGTCATGCGCAGGCCGTCGGCCGGATTCTGGTGCACGAAACCCCAATCGGTGCGCATCAGGAAGCGACGCTCTGCCTCGTTCATGCGGTAGAGATCGCGATAGTTTCCGTCGCGCATATGATATTCGACGCTGCCGGTGGTCGGCATCAGGCGCGTCGAGATACAATTGAGTAGCGTCGTTTTGCCGGAACCGGACTCGCCGACGACGGCCAGCACTTCGCCCGGCCAGAGCTCGAAAGAGGCATTCCGGCAGCCGATACGATTGCCATAGAATTTCGAAACGTCGTTGACTTTGAGGAGAGGGGTGTCGGTCACTCCGCAGCCTCCTTCGGCGCAAGCATCTCGCCTGCATGTCCCTGCTCGCGACGGTCTTCGCAATGGTCGGTATCGGAGCAGACGAACATCCGTCCGCCCTTGTCGTCAAGGATCACTTCGTCGAGATAGACATCCTCCGCGCCGCAAAGAGCGCAGGGTTTGCCGAAGCGCTGGATCTCGAAAGGGTAGTCTTCGAAATCGAGGCTGACGACTTCAGTATAGGGCGGCACGGCATAGATCCGTTTCTCGCGGCCGGCCCCGAAGAGCTGAAGCGCGCCCGATAGATGCATTTTCGGATTGTCGAATTTCGGCGTCGGCGAAGGATCCATCACGTAGCGGCCGGCGACCTTCACCGGATAGGCATATGTCTTGGAGATGCGGCCGTTATGGGCGATGTCCTCATAGAGCTTCACATGCATGAGGCCGTATTCTTCTAGCGCATGCATCTTTCGCGTTTCGGTTTCGCGGGGCTCGAGGAAGCGGAGCGGTTCGGGGATCGGCACTTGGTAGACGAGCACTTGGTTGGCTCCGAGCGGTTCTTCCGGGATGCGGTGGCGCGTCTGGATGATCGTCGCATCTTTGGTGTGGGTGGTCACCGCGACGTTTGCGACCTTCTGGAAGAAGGCGCGGATGGAGACAGCGTTTGTGGTGTCGTCGGCGCCCTGGTCGATGACCTTGAGGACGTCGTCCGGCCCGATGATCGAAGCGGTCACCTGCACCCCACCGGTGCCCCAACCATAGGGCATGGGCATTTCGCGCGAAGCAAAAGGCACCTGATAACCGGGAATCGCGATCGCCTTCAGGATGGCGCGGCGGATCATCCGCTTGGTCTGTTCGTCGAGATAGGCGAAGTTGTAGTTGGCAAGATCGCTCATTCGGCGGCCTCCTTGATGGTGTCGCCGCCGGCACGGTTCGCTTCGAAGTCGCGGCGCATGCGGCGGACAAGGTCCAGTTCGGCCTGGAAATCCACGTAGTGCGGCAATTTCAGATGCTCGACGAAGCCGGTCGCCTGGACATTGTCGGAGTGAGAAATGACGAATTCCTCGTCCTGTGCCGGCGCCGTGATGTCTTCCCCGAGCTCTTCGGCGCGTAGCGCGCGATCGACCAGCGACATCGACATCGCCTTCCGTTCGCTTTGGCCGAAGACGAGGCCATAGCCGCGCGTGAACTGCGGCGGTGCCTTGGCCGAACCCTTGAACTGATTGACCATCTGGCATTCCGTCAATTGGATCACGCCGAGCGACACGGCAAAGCCGAGTTCGGGAACGTAAAATTCCACTTCGACCTCGCCGATGCGGATTTCCCCCGTGAAGGGATGATTGCGGCCGTAGCCCCGTTGCGTGGAGTAGCCGAGTGCCAGGAGGAAGCCCTCATCGCCGCGGGCGAGCGCCTGCAGGCGAAGGTCGCGGCTCATCGGAAACTCCAACGGTTCACGGGTCAGGTCACCGATCTCGTGGTCCACCGGCATATCGCCGTCGGCCTCGATCAGCCCTTCTTGGCCAAGAATCTCCGACACGCGCATGATGCGGCCGGCTTCAGCAGGGCGTTGCGCCGGTTCTTCAACGGTCTCGTCGGAAAGCAGCGAAGGATCGAGCAGTCGGTGCGTGTAGTCGAAGGTCGGACCGAGAAGCTGGCCGCCAGGCAAATCCTTGTAGGTCGCCGAAACGCGGCGCTCGATCTTCATCGCCGCGGTGTCGAGCGGTTTCGAATAGCCGAAGCGTGGCAGCGTCGTGCGATAGGCGCGCAGCAGGAAAATTGCCTCGATTATGTCGCCGCGCGATTGACGGACGGCAAGTGCGGCGAGCGTGCGGTCGTAGAGCGAGGCTTCCGCCATGACACGATCGACGGCAAGCGCCAGCTGTGCGACGATCTGGTCGATACCGATCGCAGGCAGCGAGCGGTCGCCGCGACGGCGGTCGGCAAGCAGGCGATGGGCATTCTCGATGGCGGCCTCACCCCCTTTGACGGCAACATACATGGCTCACATCTCCGTTGCGATGATCTTGGTGGTGCGCGGCAAGCAGAGGAAACGGCTGCCTGCCGTCAGCACGAGGTCGATGCCACGCGGAAAGAGGGCGTGATTTTCCGTCCAGAGCCGCAGGAACGTCTCCGGCAGGCCGATAGGCGCAATCTCGTTCACGCTTTGAATGCCGGGGCCTGTCAAGGCCAGCTGGCGGCCGCCTTCGAGTCCTGCAAGTTCGACGATCAGCGTCGTCGAGCGATCAGGATATTCCTGCGTGCCTAAGGCAAAGAGTCCGAACGAGGAAAGCGTCACGCCGTGCTCGATAAAGGCAAAGCGGGCTTCAGCCTTTTCCGGCACCACGGGCGCGCCGGTGTGAAAGCCAAGCCAATCGAGCGTTGCGGATTTCGCAAGCCCGGAAGATAGCCAGACCGGTGTATCATGGTCGCACAGCGTCAGCGCAATTGCGCCTGCGGCTATGCCAAGTGGCGCAGGTGGCGCGACTTCGGGCGCGATGGTCTGGATCGTGCCGGGGCGCGCCATGCCATCCATCATGGCCTTGAAGACGTTTTGGGTGTGGAAAACGGGTTCGGAAAAACCACCCGTCAGGGCTTCTGTCTTGAGGCTCATCAGTCGTCTCCGCGCACCATGGTGAAGAAATCGACCCGTGTCGCCGCCGTCTCGTCCGCCTTGCGCCGATCGACCCCAGCGATCCGCGCCGTGATGGGCGAAAGCAGCCTCTCCTCGACGAAATCCTTCATCGCATCGTCCTGCCACAGTGCGTCGAAGATCGCGGCAAGCCTTGCCTTTTCGCGGTCGGTGCCGAGCGCCTGCGCATGACCCACGGCGCCGGAACCAAGCCGTATTGTTGCGCGCGTAACGGTGACCTCGCCAAGATTGAAGGGGGCGCCGCCGCCGCCGATGCGGCCGCGCACCATCACGAGACCGGTTTCCGGCCCGCGCACCGGTTGAACCGCTGGCTTTTCAATGAGTGCGTCAAAGGCTTCAACGAGTTCGTGCCGTTCAGCCCGCGCGAGAAGATCGGCAACGCGCTTGCGGTCAATCTCTGGCTGGGTCGCAAGGCTCTTCTGTTTCGCTGATGTCATCGCCGTTCCTTTAAATGTCTATTGATATAGACAACCATACAAGGTATTTGTAGCCTTAAGGTGAGGACGTGACAAGCGTGTGACATCACTCAAGTGAAAGTGCAGGGCGGGAACGAATGGCCGGACTAAACCAGGTACAGAGACAAACGGGCGTGGCGCTCTGGCGCCAGATCGCGGACCGTATTCGCGACGCAATCAGTGCCGGGGCTTATGACGAGACCGGCATGGTGCCGCCGGAAACTGTCCTGGCGCTGCAATTCGGCGTCAATCGTCATACGGTCAGAAGCGCACTTGCCGCCCTTGCTCAGGAAGGCATCGTGCGCGCAGTGCAGGGCCGCGGCACCCTGATCGAGCGGAAGGAGAGGCTGAATTTCCCGATCACGCGGCGTACGCGCTTCACCGCCGGTATTGGCGCTCAGGCGCGCGAGATGCGGGGCCTGCTGCTCGACCATGCGGAAGAGAGGGCTGATGCTGACGTTGCGCGCTGGCTAAGGCTGAAGTCCGGGACGGCGGTGATCCGTCTCGAAACATTGCGTCTGGCCGACAAGCGGCCGGTATCTTGCGCAACGACATGGTTTCCGGCCGACCGGTTTGCCGGTATAGACGAAGTCTATCGCAAGACGGAATCGATCACCAAGGCCTTTGCCGAACTCGGCCTGCCGGATTACGTCCGCGCAACGACCGAGATTACCGCCGCTCACGCCGATTCACACGACATCGGCACGCTCGAATTGACGCCGGGCGCCATCCTGCTCATCGCCAAGGCAATGAATACCGATCTTGACGGCGTGCCGGTTCAGTATTCGATCAGCCGGTTTGCAGCCGACAGGGTGCAGTTCACGATAGAGCATTGAAATGAAAAAGCCGGGCAGCGAGCCCGGCTTTTGAATAAGGTGTTTAAGGCTTAATGCGCCCCGGACATATCGCCGAGCACTTCCTTGGAAGCGACGGTGGAGTCGGCATTGAGCTTGTAAACCATGGGAACGCCGGTCGCGAGGTTGAGCGCCAGGATCTGTTCCTTGGTCAGGCGGTCCAGCACCATGACCAGCGAACGCAGCGAGTTGCCGTGGGCGGCGACGAGCACTTTTTCACCGCGCAGTACGCGTGGCAAAATCTCGGTGAGATAGTAAGGCCAGACGCGCGCGCCGGTGTCGCGCAAACTTTCGCCGCCAGGAGGCGGGACGTCGTAGGAACGCCGCCAGATATGAACCTGCTCCTCGCCCCATTTGGCACGGGCATCGTCCTTGTTGAGGCCTGAGAGGTCACCGTAATCGCGCTCGTTCAGTGCCTGGTTGCGGATCGTCTTGAGGTCCGGCTGGCCGATTTTGTCGAGAATGAGCGTCAACGTGTGCTGCGCGCGCACGAGCGCCGACGTGAAGGCGATATCGAATTTTATGTCGTAGTCGGCAAGCGCCTGCCCTCCCGTATTGGCTTCTTCGATACCGAGTTCCGTGAGATCCGGATCCTTCCAGCCGGTGAAGAGATTTTTCAGGTTCCAGTCGCTCTGGCCGTGGCGAACGAGGACGAGGGTGCCGCTCATGAAATATGCCTCCTTAATGAGATCAATGTGAGGAGAGCCCGAGCACGTCGAGCATGGAGTAAAAGCCGGGCTTCTTGTCGCGCGCCCAGAGCGCCGCCTTGATGGCGCCGCGCGCGAAGATCGAGCGGTCAGCGGCGCTGTGCGACATTGATACAATCTCGCCTTCTCCGGCGAAGAGAACGGAATGTTCGCCGATCACCGAACCGCCGCGCAGCGTTGCAAAACCGACCGTACCCGTCTCGCGCGCGCCGGTATGGCCGTCGCGGACGCGGACGGATTGCGACGACAGGTCGATATTCCGGCCTTTGGCGGCAGCTTCTCCCAGAAGCAGTGCGGTGCCCGACGGCGCATCGACCTTGCGCTTGTGGTGCATTTCGAGGATTTCGATATCCCAATCGGCAGCATCGAGCGCTCGTGCAGCCTGCTCCACGAGAACGCTGAGAAGGTTCACGCCAAGGCTCATATTGCCCGATTTCACGATACGCGCATGACGCGATGCTGCCGCGATCTTGGCATTATCCGCATCCGAACACCCGGTGGTGCCGATGACATGGACGATGCGCGCCTGAGCGGCCAGTGCAGCAAATTCGTTTGTCGTCCCGGGCGTTGTAAAATCCAGGACGCCGTCGGCATGAAGAAAGGCCGCGAGAGGGTCGTCCCCAATGGTGACGCCGTTTGGTCCAAGGCCTGCGATTTCGCCTGCATCCTTGCCAACGAATGGCGAGCCGGGCCGGGCCACGGCCGCATGCAGCGTGACACCTTCCATGGAATCGATAAGCCGGATCAGCGTTTGTCCCATGCGACCGGCTGCCCCAACCACTACCAGCTTCATCGCAGCATCGCTCATGTCAGTTCATAATCCGTGTCAAAAAGAATCCGAGGCGGCGGGCCGCTGAAGATTGTTGAGGCGAGCGTAAAGTCCGTCGTTGCGCTTCGCAAGCGTCTCGTGATTGCCTTCTTCGACGACACGGCCCTGCTGCATCACGACCATCTTGTCGGCACGTACGACCGTCGAAAGACGATGGGCGATGACGACGACGGTGCGGCCGGTCATTGCTTCATCGAGCGCCCTCTGCACGGCCGCTTCGGATTCCGTATCGAGTGCCGATGTAGCCTCGTCGAGAAGGAGGATCGGCGCTTTCCGGACGAGCGCCCGGGCGATCGACAGTCGCTGGCGCTGGCCGCCTGAAAGCGTCACGCCGTTTTCGCCGACAGGTGTATCGTAGCCGTTGGGTTGCGCGAGGATGAATTCATGGGCATAGGCAAGGCGGGCGGCCTCTTCCACCTCGGCGTCCGTCGCTTCCGGCCGCCCATAACGAATGTTTTCGCGGATCGTGCCTTCGAAGAGATACGGCTGTTGCGACACATAGGCGAGTTGCTGGCGAAGCGACTGTTTGGTGACGTGTGCAATATCCTGGCCATCGATGAAAATCTGCCCGCTCTTCGGGTCGAAGAAGCGCGGAATGAGATTGATGACCGTTGATTTGCCGGCACCGGAAGGGCCGACAAGCGCCGTCGTCTTACCGCCCTCTGCAACAAAACTCACGTCGTTGAGGATCGGATCGGCACTGTAAGCAAAGGATACGTCACGGAATTCGATGCGGGCATTCGTCACATTCAACGGCTTGGCATCAGGAAGATCGCGCTGACGCGGTTCCATGTCGAGCAGTTCGTAGATCATGCGGGCATTGACGACGGCGCGCTCCAGCTGAACCTGCAGTCTTGCAAGGCGGCGAGCCGGATCGTAGGCGAGCAGCAAGGCCGTTACGAAGGAGAAGAATGCACCCGGCGGCACGTTATGATAGATCGAACGGTAAGCGGCATAGGCAAGGATGCTGGCGACGGCGAAGCCGGCGAAGGTCTCCGTCATCGGCGCATTGCGCTCCGAGAGGCGCGCGATCCGATTTGCGCGGTTTTCCGCAGCCCCGACAAGCTTGTTGAGCTTGCGTACCAGTTCGCCCTCCATTGTGAAGGCTTTGACGATCGCAATTCCCTGGATCGTTTCCTGCATTGCGCCCAAGACGTGGCTGTTGAGATGAATCGCTTCCCTGGTCACCTGACGCAGTCGCTTGGAAAGATATCGCAAGCCGTACAGGAGTGGCGGAGCCAGGATGAAGACTGCAAGACTGAGCAGCGGATCCTGAAAAACCATCACGCCGAGCAGCGCGATGAACGTGAGCAGGTCTCGCGCAGTCGACGTGATGGTCAGATTCATGACATCGCGGATGCCGCCGACATTCTGGCTGACTTGCGCTGCGATGTGCGCCGAACGGGCTTCGTTGTAGAAGCCGACGGAGAGCGTCATCAGGTGGGCATAAAGGCGCCGCTGGTAGCGCGCCACGATGTTGTTTCCGATCCTAGATAGAGCCACCGCTTGGCCGTAGCTCGCAAAGCCACGCAGTACGAATGCGATGAAGATCGCAAGACAAATGATCCAGACCATATCCGCACGGCGATTGGCGAAGGCTTCGTCAATGATTACCTTCATGATCCAGGCGGTGAACGCAGTCGAAAGTGCGACAACAACGAGGCAGCAGATCGCGAAAGCATAGCCCCCAATATGATCACGGCCGTTTTCGGCGATGATGCGCTTCAAGACGCCGGTGATGGTATCGCTGCTGACGGTGCGCTTCTTGTTCGCGGACGATTCCAAAAATAGAGCTTCCTGTCTCGGACTACGTGCGCCAGATGAGCCGCGCGCTTGGGGCGGCTCTATAAAGAGTTGGCGGGCTTTTGGCTAGAGCGGCACTATCGGCGCCAGCGGCGGCCCTCGGTTGAGACCCCGAAGCTTGCGGGCTGGCGAGCATAGAAGGAAAGCCCGGCGAGGGCTGCAAGCGGGTGAGTCACCACATAAGTCGGAATAGCCCTCAGCCAGTGCGAGTGCGGCGCTTTGTCCTCGAACGCGGCGCGGAATTCCGACCGCCTCAATGCCGGCAGGATCTTCTGCGAGATGCCGCCTGAAAGATAGACGCCGCCCTTGGCCATGAAGATCATCGCCAGATCGCCCGCGAGCCGGCCGAGGTAAGTTGAAAAAAGCGAGATGGTCTCCACGGCCGTCTTGTCGGTTCCAGTAAGCGCATGGGAGGTGATATCGGCTGGATCGTGGTATTTGGAATCAATCCCGTCCGCCTTGCATATCGCGCGGTAGAGATTGACGATGCCGCGTCCGCAAAGGATTTGCTCGGCCGCGACGCGGCCCTCGATAGTCTCGATATATGGGAAGATTTCCAGGTCGCGCTTGCTGCGTGGTCCGAGATCGACATGGCCGCCTTCGCCCGGCACGGGAATCCATGAGCCTTGCGCGTGCACGAGCCCGCCAACGCCGAGGCCGGTTCCGGGACCGAGCACAACACGGGAAGCGACAAGTTCTCCGGATGCGGCGCCAATGCGCTCGCGATCGTTCTCACCGAGCGCGGAAATCGCCAGTGCCTGCGCCTCGAAGTCGTTGATGACAATCACGTCCTCGATGCCGAGACCTTCAAGCATCGTATGAGGACGGACGATCCAGTCGCAATTGGTCAGCGGAATTTCATCGCCGTTGATCGGGCCGGCAACGGCGAGAATAGCCGCACGCGGGCGCATGTGCGTCTTTGCAAAAACGCCCTTCAGGATCGCTTCATCGATGGTTCCGAAATCGGCTGTGCGAACGTTCGGGAAATTGACAGCCTCGGCCGAGGCGTCCGCTAGAATGGAGAAGCGCGCATTCGTTCCGCCGATATCGCCAATCAGGATCGGAAAAGGCAGGTGGGCATCGCTGGTGTTGAGCATGGACATAGCCGGTTCCGTGTCTAGGCGTGCAGAGTGGGGATGAGTTTTTCGGCAGTCGCTTCGTTCAGCGCCATTGGAATATCGTAAACGATCGCAAGCCGCATCAATGCCTTCACGTCAACATCATGCGGCATTGGCGTCAATGGATCGACAAAAAAGATAAGTGCGCCGACTTCACCGGTCGAAATCAATGCACCGATCTGCTGATCACCGCCGAGCGGCCCACTCTTCAGCCGGGTGACATCGAGATCGGGCACCGCATCGAGGACGCGGCCGCCGGTTGTTCCGGTTGCCACGATCTTCCATTTGGAAAGCTGGTCTTTGTTGCGGCGGGCAAATTCCGCCATCTCATTCTTCTTCTGGTCATGCGCAATCAATGCGAGGCATTTGCCGCCGGCCATGAAAAAGAACCTCCATCCCGTGAATTCAATCGATTTGGCCGCTTCTATACCAAGCCCACGATCTGAAAAACAAGCATTTCCACTCTCATTGCACCAAGGGCTTGTCGGTGGGAACAGGGCCGACGGCAGGAAGAAGGTCCCCGGCCGCTTCCGGTACGGCCGGTGCTGCTGTCAGGGCGGTTGCAGCCGAGCCGCCATTAGTCGCCGCCATGGATGCAGCGGCCGGCGCATCCAGAACGGCGGCGCAAGATTTCGGAAGATCGGACACCATCATTTCGCGCGGGGGCTTAGGTGGCCGGGCATTGGGCTTTGGTGCGGCCCACGGCTCCTTGGTGAACCACCAGGCCAGCGACTTGCCGCAGCCATCGCCGTCGGTAATTGGCGCCTGCGGCTTGCAGGCCGCAGCGCCTGGCGGGCATTTCATACGAATGTGGAAATGCGAATCGTGGCCGTATATCGGGCGCAGCTTGCCGAGGTTCGTGCGGTCACCCGTCCAGGTATCGCACATCTTTTTCTTGATTGCGGGGTTGACGAAAATGCGCTCTACCTCGGGATAGCTTGCCGCAAGCATCAGCAGTTTGGCGTGGGATTGCGTCCAGACCTTGGGGTCGATTGTCAGGAACTTCCCCTTCTGCAGCGTCGTGGTGAAGGGAAGATCTTCGCGCTCCTGTGCTGTCATCCGGCGTGAAGGCATCGGCGTCAGCCAGACGTCGGCATCGAGGCCGATCTGATGCGAGGCGTGGCCGTTGAACATCGGCCCGCCGCGAGGTTGGGCAATATCGCCGACCAGAAGCCCCGGCCAGCCGATCTTCTGCTGCGCATCGCGCGACAATTGCTCAAGCAGTGCAATCATCGCCGGATCGCCCCAACGGCGATTTCGGGAAAGGCGCATCGCCTGCCACGTCGGACCATCCACGGGCAAGGCAACGCCGCCCAGCATGCACCCCTTCGAATAGAAGCCGATCGGTTGGGCCGGGCCCTGTGCGGGCAGGGAAGCCGAACCGAAGAGCGCTTTGGCGCTGCCGGGACTCGGCTGTTTCTGCTGTGCTCCCGCATCGCCCGCAATCAGGCTTGCACCGATGATACCCGCCAAAGCGAGTCTGCCGATTGTCTGGAAAGGCGGAGCAAGGCGGAATGTCATGCGGTATCCTGAATGTCTGCCGGAGTGATTTGCATCGAATCTTACCGTGAAAAGCAATTTTGGTGAATCGATGTTTTGGCAGCAAGGTTCGGGTGGACGTTCGTAAGGCGGCTTGAGAAGCCGTGTTCTGGGGCTTGCACCCAGTCAAAATTTTGCGAGATGGACGAAAACGTCACACTTTCCTGCTTTTTGCCTGTATTTCCCGTATTCTCGAAGAAAGCTAAAATAACGGGGTTTGGTGAATGGCGATCGCGTGGTCGAAAAGAAGTATGCTTGTTGCTCTGGTTGCCTTGATCTCCTTGCCACTGGGAGCCTCAGCGCAAGACCAGAACTTCAGGATTGGCACGTCGACGATAGGCGAACTCAAATACCAGCCCGGCTTCAAGCATTTCGATTACGTCAATCCGGACGCACCGAAAGGCGGGAATCTGAGGCTTTCGACATCTGGCACCTTTGACACCTTCAACCCGCTGCTTGCGAAGGGCGAGGCTGCGATCGGGCTGGCATTGTCCTTCGAAACCTTACTGAAGTCCGCCGATGACGAAGTCCTCTCGTCATATGGCCTTCTGGCGGAGGGCGTTTCCTATCCTGACGACGTATCGAGCGCGACGTTCCGGCTCCGCGTGGAGGCGAAATGGGCGGATGGCCGGCCTGTGACGCCTGAAGACGTCATCTTCAGCTTCGATAAGACAAAAGAACTCAGTCCGCTTCAGGCCAATTATTACAAGCATGTCGTCAAGGCGGAAAAAGTGGGCGATCGCGATGTGAAGTTCACCTTCGATGAAAAAGACAACAAGGAACTGCCCAACATTCTAGGCCAGCTTGTTGTCGTCCCCAAACATTGGTGGGAGGGAACCGGCCCGGACGGCAAGGCCCGGGATATTTCGAAGACGACGCTCGAGCCGGTGATGGGGTCGGGACCGTACAAGATCGCTGCCTTTTCCGCGGGCTCCACCATCAGCTACGAGCTGCGGGATGATTATTGGGGAAAGGACATTAATGTGAATGTCGGCCAGAACAACTTTCGTTCGGTCACATACACCTATTTCGGCGACCGTGACGTGGAATTCGAGGCCTTCCGCTCCGGCAATGTCGATTACTGGCAGGAAACGCAGGCAAGCCGCTGGGCGACTGGATACGATTTTCCGGCCGTAAGGGAAGGCCGCGTCAAGAAGGAGGAAGTTGCCAACCCGCTCCGTGCCACCGGCATTCTGCAGGCCCTGGTGCCCAACATGCGACGTGACCTCTTCAAGGACGAGAAGGTGCGCGAGGCGCTGAACTACGGGTTCGATTTCGAAGAACTGAACCGCACGGTCGCCTTCAATAGCTACAAGCGTATCGACAGCTATTTCTGGAATACCGAGCTTGCCGCTTCCGGCCTGCCGCAAGGCCGGGAACGGGAGATTCTTCAAGGCTTGAAAGACAAGGTGCCGCCGGAAGTCTTCACCGCACCCTATAGCAATCCGGTCGGCGGCGATCCACAGAAGAGCCGCGACAACCTGCGCAAGGCGATCGCGCTTTTCAAGGAGGCCGGCTGGAACCTCAAGGGCAATCGCATGGTCAATGCCAAGACCGGCCAGCCGATGAGTTTCGAGATCCTGCTGTCCAGCCCGATGCTGGAGCGCTGGGTCGTGCCTTATGTCAACAACCTCAAGAAGATCGGCGTGGACGCGCGGGTGCGGACCGTCGATGCCTCGCAATATACCAATCGGGTGCGCAGCTTCGACTACGATATGATCTGGAACGTCTGGGCAGAGACGATGAATCCGGGGAACGAGCAAGCCGACTACTGGGGATCGGGTTCGGTTGCTCAGCAGGGCTCCCGCAATTATGCCGGCATTGCCAATCCGGCAGTCGACGCGCTTGTTCGCATGATCATCTTCGCGCCGAACCGCGACGAACAGGTGGCGGCGATCAAGGCCATGGACCGCGTGCTGCTTGCCAACCACTATGTCATCCCGCTCTTTTATCGCAACACCTATTGGATTGCCTATTGGAACACGATCACACGGCCGGCTGAGCTGCCGGCCTACTCCCTCGCGTTTCCGGATGTCTGGTGGTCGAAGGACGCAAAATAGCGGGGTTGCATTGCCGGAATGGCTGGGTTCCAAATGGACCACCCGAATCACTTCGGAAAACCCTGAAAAGCCGGTGCGCCCGGCGGGAAGGCTGGCGGATTGAAGACTCCTGATGCGACGCGCACCCTGATGAATTTCGAGACCTGGAAGGCCGCGCGCTGATGGGAGCATACATTCTTCGACGCCTGCTTTTGATGATACCGACGATTGTCGGCATCATGGCAATTTCCTTTACCGTCATTCAGTTTGCGCCGGGTGGCCCTGTCGAACAGGTCATCGCGCAGCTGACAGGTCAGGCGGATAGTGCCGACCAAAGGATTTCCGGCGGCGGCGATCTCGCACAGCAGTTTGATGACAGCGGTTCCAGTTACCGCGGTGCCCAAGGCCTCGATCCGGAGCTGATCGCCAAGCTCGAGAAGCAGTTCGGCTTCGACAAGCCGCCACTGACGCGCTTTCTGGAAATGATGTGGAATTACATCCGTTTCGATTTCGGCGAGAGCTTCTTCCGCAATACCTCGGTGCTCGATCTCATCAAGGAAAAGCTGCCGGTTTCGGTTTCGCTTGGCATCTGGATCATGATTTTCTCATACGCCATCTCCATTCCGCTCGGCATCCGCAAGGCGGTGAAGGATGGTTCGACCTTCGACGTATGGACGTCCGGCGCCATCATCATTGGTTACGCCGTGCCGAGCTTCTTGTTCGGCATCCTCTTGATCGTGCTTTTCGCCGGCGGCTCGTTCTACAATTGGTTTCCGCTCCGGGGATTGGTATCGGACAATTTCGACCAGCTCGCCTGGTGGCAGAAGCCGCTCGATTATTTCTGGCACCTGACGCTGCCGCTGATCTCGCTCTCGCTTTCCGCTTTCGCGACAACGACGCTGCTGACGAAGAATTCCTTCATCGAGGAGATCAAGAAACAATATGTCACGACGGCCCGCGCCAAAGGGTTGAATGAGCGCCAGGTGCTCTACGGTCATGTCTTCCGCAATGCCATGCTGATCGTCATCGCCAGTTTTCCGGGCGCCTTCATTTCCGCCTTCTTCACCGGCTCGCTGCTGATCGAGAATATCTTCTCGCTCGACGGACTCGGCCGCCTCGGCTATCTCTCGGTCGTCAACCGCGATTACCCGATCGTCTTTGCGACGCTCTACATCTTCTCGCTGCTCGGCCTTTTCGTCAGCCTGCTTTCGGACCTGATCTATACCTGGATCGATCCACGTATCGATTTCGAGCGGAGGGATGTCTGATGGATGCGGCTGCCAATCCGACGCCCGTCACGCCGGTCAAGCCACCGCGCAAGGGCCTGCTTTCCCCAACGAACATTCGCCGCTGGCGGAATTTCAAGGCAAACCGGCGCGGCTACTGGTCGTTCTGGCTGTTCATGGCGCTGTTCGTCCTGACGCTGTTTTCGGAATTCATCGCCAACGACAAGCCGATCATCGCATCCTACAAGGGTGAAATCCTGTTTCCGGTGCTGGTGGATTATCCGGAGGAAAAGTTCGGCGGCTTCCTGGCGGAAACCGATTACCGCTCGGAGGTGATCGCCGATGAGATTAAAGCCAATGGCTGGATGATCTGGCCGCCGATCCACTATTCATATCGATCGGTGAATTCCAACATCCCGCATTCCGCGCCGACGCCGCCGTTCTGGCTGATGAGCAAGGAGGAGCGTTGCTCCGGCTATCCGCAAGGCGTCAACGACCCCAATTGCAACTACGGCAATCTCAACTGGCTTGGAACCGACGACCAGGCGCGCGACGTGCTGGCGCGTATCATCTACGGTTTTCGCGTTTCCGTGCTCTTCGGCCTGGCATTGACCATCTGCTCGGCAATTGTCGGCGTGACGGCCGGCGCCGTGCAAGGTTATTTCGGCGGTTGGACGGACCTGCTTCTGCAGCGCTTTATCGAGATATGGTCGTCGATGCCTGTGCTCTACATCTTGCTGATCATCGCCGCGATCCTGCCGCCGGGCTTTTTTGTACTGCTCGGCATCATGCTGCTTTTCTCCTGGGTGGGGTTCGTCGGTGTCGTGCGCGCGGAGTTCCTGCGCGCCCGCAACTTCGAATATGTCCGTGCCGCCCGCGCGCTCGGTGTCAATAACCGGACGATCATGTGGCGCCATATGCTGCCGAACGCCATGGTGGCGACCCTGACGTTCCTGCCCTTCATCCTGTCCGGCTCGATCACGACGCTCACTTCGCTCGACTTCCTGGGCTTCGGCATGCCGCCCGGCTCGCCATCGCTCGGCGAGATGATCGCCCAGGGCAAGGCCAATCTTCAGGCGCCATGGCTGGGGCTGGCGGCCTTCTTCACCATGTCGATCATGCTTTCCTTGCTGATCTTCGTCGGCGAGGCCGTGCGCGACGCGTTTGATCCGAGAAAGACCTTCGCATGAGCCAGATGCCTGAACCTCTTCTCTCCGTCCGCGATCTTTCCGTCGCCTTCCATCAAAGCGGTGAAACATCGCTGGCTGTCGACTGCATCTCCTTCGACATCAAGAAAGGCGAGGTCGTCGCGCTGGTCGGCGAATCCGGGTCGGGCAAGTCCGTCTCCGCAAATTCCATCCTGCGGCTTTTGCCTTATCCTGCAGCAAGCCATCCGACTGGCGAAATCTTCTTCAAGGGCAAGGATTTGCTCAAGGCATCGGAGAAGGCGCTGCGCGAGGTGCGCGGCAACGACATCACGATGATCTTCCAGGAGCCGATGACCTCGCTCAATCCGCTTCACACGATCGAGAAGCAGATCGCCGAAATCCTCGATCTGCACCAGGGCGTGACGGGCCAGGCGGCCCGCACGCGGGTGCTGGAACTCTTGAACCAAGTCGGCATCCGCGAGCCGGAAAAACGGCTGAAAGCCTATCCGCACGAGCTCTCCGGCGGCCAGCGCCAGCGCGTCATGATCGCGATGGCACTCGCAAACCGGCCCGAACTGCTGATCGCCGACGAGCCGACGACGGCGCTCGATGTCACGGTCCAGGCACAGATATTGGACCTGCTGCGCAAGCTGAAAGGCGCGCACGGCATGTCGCTGCTCTTCATCACCCATGATCTCGGCATTGTCCGCAAATTCGCTGATCGCGTCTGTGTCATGACCAAAGGCAGGATTGTCGAGACGGGCACGGTCGAAGAGGTCTTCAGCAATCCGAAGCATGACTACACGCGCCATCTGCTCGCCGCAGAGCCGCGCGGCGAGCCACCTGTTGCCGATCCGTCCAAGCCGTTGGTGATGGAGGGCTCCGATATCCGGGTCTGGTTCCCGATCAAGGCCGGATTGATGCGCAGGGTCGTTGACCATGTGAAGGCCGTCGACGGCATCGATCTCTCGCTGCGCGCCGGCCAGACGCTCGGGGTTGTCGGCGAATCCGGCTCGGGCAAGACGACGCTTGGCCTGGCGCTCACCCGGCTGATTTCCTCCAAGGGGCGCATCAGTTTCGTCGGCAAGGATATAGCGGACTATTCGTTCACCGAAATGCGGCCGCTGCGCAACCAGCTTCAGGTCGTTTTCCAGGATCCGTACGGCTCGCTCAGTCCGCGCATGTCGGTCGGCGATATCATCGCGGAAGGGCTGAAAGTGCATGAGCGCTCGCAGTCGCATGAAGAGCGGGATCAGCGCGTCTGCTGGGCGCTGGAAGAGGTTGGCCTCGACCCGCTGACACGCTGGCGCTATCCGCACGAATTCTCCGGCGGCCAGCGTCAGCGTATCGCGATTGCCCGCGCCATGGTGCTGAAGCCGCGCTTCGTCATGCTCGACGAGCCGACATCGGCGCTCGACATGAGCGTCCAAGCACAGGTCGTCGATCTGCTGCGCGACCTGCAGAAGAAGCACGATCTGGCCTACCTCTTCATCAGCCACGACCTGAAGGTCGTCAAGGCGCTCGCCAACGACGTCATCGTCATGCGTTTTGGCAAGGTGGTGGAGCAGGGGCCGTCGGCAGAGATTTTCCGCGCGCCGAAAGACGACTACACCAAGGCGCTGATGGCAGCCGCTTTCAATATCGAGGCAGTGCCCACGCCTGCCGTCCAGCAGTAAAAAAAGATCATGCCCGCAAGACCTCCTGTTCTCATCGATTTGAAGTTCAACCCCGAAGGCATCGCCCGTATTCTGAAAACTGCCTTTCCGGATCGCGGCAGCATCAATCTTGCCGATCCGGCGGCCAAAAACCGCGATTTGAGCGCAATCGACTATGCGTTGCTGTGGAAACCGGATGTCGACCTGTTCGGACGCGCACCGAACTTGAAGGTCATCTTCTCGGGCGGTGCCGGCGTCGATAGCTTCATGAACCTTTCGGGGTTGCCGGACGTGCCGATCGTTCGCTTCGTCGACAGCAGCCTGACCGTGCGCATGAGCGAATGGGTGGTGCTGCAGTGCCTGATGCACCTGCGCCAGCAGCGCGAGCATGACCGGCATCAGCGCGATCGGATCTGGAGCCAGATGGCACCGCCGGAAGCTGCGGAAATCACCGTTGGCGTTATGGGGCTTGGGGTATTGGGGCAGGATGCCGTTCGCAAGCTGAAGGTCATGGGCTTCAACGTCATTGGCTGGTCGCGAAACCGCAAAAGGCTTGATGGGATCGAAACCTTCGACGCGAGCGAACTCGATACCTTCCTGTCGAAGACCGATTTCCTCGTCGGCCTGCTGCCGCTAACGCCGGAAACGACGGGTCTTTATGATGCGCGGCTGTTTGCAAAGCTCCGTCGGGGCGGCGCACTCGGAAAGCCGGTCTTCATCAATGCCGGCCGTGGCAGGAGCCAGGTGCAACGCGACATCGTTGCGGCGATTGAAAGCGGTGTACTCGGCGGCGCATCGCTCGATGTATTCGAGGTCGAGCCGCTCCCGGCGGACGATCCGCTCTGGGGTTTGGAGTGTGTCTTCATAACCCCGCATGATGCCGCAATCTCCGAAGAGAATGCGCTCTTCCGCTATGTCGAGGCACAGATTGCCCGCTACGAGCGCGGTGAGCCGCTGGAGTTCGTGGTGGACCGGAAGGCAGGCTACTAAGGCGGGGTGGAACCATGCCGCCGCGTATCCGTTGCTCCTAACGACAGTTCTGAGACGGGCCGGCATACGGCCCGCGAGACATCGAAGGGAGACGAAGATGGCTCATCAGATGGAAAAGCGCTGGGAAAACGCCGATGGAAAGCGGCATGCCGAAGAGCAGATCTCTGCGGTGAAGGCGAAGCAGGGCCGCACCGGTGCCCGCGTCCTGATGGTTCTGGTCGTTGCGCTCATTCTTGCATTCGTTGTTTGGATACCGGTCGAGATCTGGGGCAACCGCGAAGCCGATGAAGTAGCGCCACAGCAGCCCGGTCAGGAAATGCAGTCCCAGTCGCCGGCACCGGCTGCGCCGCCAACCACGCAGAATGGCGGTGCGGTCCCCACGGAGACGCCGAACACGCAGCCGCCGGCACCGAACGCTGAGCCCGTGACGCCTGCCACATCAGCGCCGTCTCAGCCGGCGCAATAGGCTTGAGTCCAAGGCGATCATCGAACGAGGCCCTGCCGCCTTGCGGCGGCGGGGCTTTTATTTGCGCTGGACATTACCCGCTGATTTTTCGATAAGAAGGCGCACGAGCCGGTCGTCGTGTGCTGGCCTTTTGCGGCACCCGACCGGATCGGGACGGGATGGAGCATGGCCAAGACAGATATTGCAAGGCGCGTTTACAATCACGCCTGGAAGCTTGATCCCATCGTCCGTAGCCTCATTGATACGGATTTCTACAAGCTTCTGATGCTGCAAATGATCTGGAAGCTTTATCCGGATGTCAGCACCACATTCACGCTTATCAACCGCACCAAGCGCGTCCGTCTCGCCGAGGAGATTGACGAGGGGGAACTGCGCGCTCAGCTCGATCATGCCCGCACGCTGCGGCTCTCCAAGAAGGAGATGATCTGGCTCGCCGGTAACAGTTTCTATGGCCGCGCGCAGATTTTCGAGCCGGAGTTCCTCGCCTGGCTTTCTCATTTCCAGCTGCCTGAATACGAGCTGTCAAAGAAGGACGGCCAGTACGTGCTCGATTTCCATGGCTCGTGGAAAGAGACGACGATGTGGGAAATCCCGGCGCTTGCCATTATCAACGAGATGCGCTCGCGCTCGGCGATGAAGGCGCTCGGACCCTTCACGCTTGATGTGCTTTATGCGCGTGCCAAAGCCAAGATGTGGGCAAAGGTAGAGCGGCTGCGCGAATTGCCTGGCCTGCGTATCTCCGATTTCGGCACTCGCCGCCGCCACAGCTTTCTGTGGCAACGCTGGTGCGTTGAGGCGCTGAAGGAAGGTATCGGACCGGCTTTCACGGGCACAAGCAATGTACTGCTCGCTATGGATTCCGATTTGGAAGCGGTAGGAACGAACGCCCACGAGCTGCCGATGGTGGCCGCTGCGCTTGCCGACACCGACGACGAGTTGCGCAACGCGCCCTACAAGATCCTGCGAGATTGGAACAGGCTCTACGGCGGCAACCTGCTGATCGTCCTGCCGGATGCCTTCGGCACCGCGGCCTTTCTGCGCGACGCGCCCGAGTGGGTCGCTGATTGGACCGGCTTCCGCCCGGACAGTGCGCCGCCGATCGAGGGCGGCGAGAAGATCATTGATTGGTGGAAGAAAATGAGCCGCGATCCGCGCCAGAAGCTGCTGATTTTCTCGGATGGACTCGATGTTGACGCGATCATCGATACCTACAAGCATTTCGAGGGCCGTGTTCGCATGAGCTTCGGCTGGGGCACCAACCTGACCAACGATTTTGCGGGCTGCGCGCCGACCGAAATTTCCGGCCTCAACCCAATCTCGATCGTCTGCAAGGTCAGCGAGGCAAACGGCCGCCCAGCGGTCAAGCTCTCGGACAATCCTCATAAGGCAACCGGAGACCCGGCAGAGGTCGAGCGTTACCTCAAATTCTTCGGCGCGGAGGACCGCACTGAGCAGACGGTTCTCGTCTGATACAGGTTACGGGGAGGGCCAGTGCGGCCTCGCCTCCTCCTTTTCGCTCCGCCGGCTTTTTCTGCGTGATTTTGTGGACATGGCAGCCTCCGCAAATGGCGTGGCAACGCCAAGCCTCTCGGCAAGCGAGCGTGCATCCGCTGGCGCGCGCACCTTCACGTCATTGTCGAAATAGACGAAGACGTCACGGCCTTTGGTTGAGGCCTTGAGCGGCGGCAGTACGCGATTGGCATCTTCCGGTTCGTGTCCGCGCGCCCATGCCGCGATACGTTTGGCCCAGACATCGAGCGTCGCATCGTCGTATCCGCTGACATAAAGCTCCTCGGATCCGTGAAGACGGCAATAGATGAAGTCGGCAGTGACATCCATCAGAAGCGGCCACTGGACCGTGTCGGCGCAGACGAGCCCCACGTGATGTTCACGCAGCAGTTCAATGAATTCCTTGGCGCAGAAACTGTCGTGGCGAATTTCCAGCGCGTGACGAAGCGGCTGCTGCACATCGCTTTCCAGCCAGTCACGGCCGTTCAGCCGGTCATCGTGCCGCTTTGCAAGCTTTGCCGCGTCATCCAGATCTTTCGGTAGCATTGCCAGAAATCGCGCGAAAAGTTTTGCGTCGAATTTCATCGTCGGCGGAAACTGCCAAAGAATGGGGCCGAGCTTTGGCCCTAGCCGCAGGAGGCCGGACGCCATGAAATTGGCAAGCGGCGTCTCGACATCGCGAAGCCGCTTCAAATGCGTGATGTAGCGTGAACCTTTAACGGCGAAGACAAAGCCGTCCGGTGTCGCCTCCCGCCAGCGCGCGAAGGCGTCAGGCTTTTGCAATCCGTAAAACGTGCCGTTGATTTCAATGGAGGCAAAACTGCGCGCGGCAAAATGCAATTCGTGCTTCTGCGGCAGGCCCTCAGGATAAAATACTCCGCGCCACGGCGCATAGGTCCAGCCGGATATGCCGATACGAATGGTGCCGTTCCTTGCCATGAAAGACAAACTGACCGCGCGGCCGCTTGTTCCCCCGCCGCGTCGGTCAGATATTCAGGCTTGCGGTTTTCGCTTTTCTTCAGCTTCGCGGATGGCGTCTTCGTGGTACCAGGTATCGAAGGCGGCGGCGCAGACATCGGGATCGATGTCGAGCGCCTGGCGGGCACCAAAGCGTTCGTCCGACCTGCGGAATTTTATTGGGAACTGATAGATCTTCGCGGTTTCGCGATGGACATTTGCTGGCATCGAATTGCCTTCCATTATCTTCGCATACCGGTTGCCCGGGTATTCATAGTAGCAGAGTGCACATCATTTGCGCAAATCGCCTAAAAAAACGCCAATAACTGTGGGATTCATAAGCATTTGATAAAACGAATAAAATGCCCCGCAATGCCTGCATCTTTTTGAGGCGTTAGGTGTAGATCAAAAAAACGTCCTGCGCGCCGATGAGTTCCATGGCCCTAAACCCTCGCTTTCGTTGAAAGTTGACGATTGTCTGAAGGTTGATTCTCGCCGCGCGTCTCATGGCAGCCCGTATGCCTACTCGAAACTGGCACGCCACGTGCTTGGTATCTGGCATCCGGTGGTGATCAAGCACGCGCTTAGCGGTCGCTTCGGAATTTGCTCACACCCTTACGTTTGAGAGACTGGCCAATGACAAAGTATAAGCTCGAGTACATCTGGCTCGACGGTTACACACCGACGCCGAACCTGCGCGGCAAAACGCAGATTAAGGAATTTGACGCATTTCCTGCTCTTGAGCAGCTTCCGCTCTGGGGCTTTGATGGTTCCTCCACGATGCAGGCCGAAGGCCGCAGCTCCGATTGCGTGCTGAAGCCTGTTGCCGTCTACCCGGACCCGGCTCGTACCAACGGCGCTCTCGTCATGTGCGAAGTCATGATGCCCGATGGCGTCACTCCGCATCCGTCGAACAGCCGCGCAACCATCCTTGATGATGAAGACGCCTGGTTCGGCTTTGAGCAGGAATACTTCTTCTACGAAAATGGCCGTCCGCTCGGCTTCCCGGAGCAGGGTTACCCGGCTCCACAGGGCCCGTACTACACCGGTGTCGGCTACAAGAACGTCGGCAGCGTTGCTCGCGAAATCGTTGAAGAGCATCTCGACCTCTGCTTGGCTGCTGGCATCAACCACGAAGGCATCAATGCCGAAGTGGCCAAGGGCCAGTGGGAATTCCAGATCTTTGGCAAGGGCTCCAAGCGCGCCGCCGACCAGATCTGGATGGCTCGCTACCTGCTTCTCCGCCTCTGCGAAAAGTACGGCATCGACATCGAGTTCCACTGCAAGCCGCTCGGCGACACGGACTGGAACGGCTCGGGCATGCATTGCAACTTCTCGACCAAGTTTATGCGCGAAGTCGGCGGCAAGGCCTACTTCGAAGCGCTCATGGCGCAGTTTGACAAGAACCTGCAGGCTCACATCGACGTCTACGGCCCGGACAACCATCTGCGCCTGACCGGCAAGCACGAAACGGCCCCGTGGAACAAGTTCAGCTATGGCGTTGCCGACCGCGGCGCATCGATCCGCGTTCCGCACTCCTTCGTCAAGAACGACTACAAGGGCTATCTGGAAGATCGCCGCCCGAACTCGCAGGGCTGCCCCTACCAGATCGCTTCGCAGGTCCTGAAGACGATATCGGAAGTCCCGACCTCCGGCTTCGCTTCGGCTGCTGCCTAAGCCTCAGGCTTTCCTCCCAAGGGCGCCGGTTGCTCCGCAACCGGCGTTTTTTATTTGCCGAAGCGTGTCCAAGGAAAACATTCCTTCACGCCGTCGGTCGCGCTATAGTCGCAGCATGGCACAAAGAGCAGGCAGCGCCGATCTTCCATTGCATGGCGGCAGAGTTCCGAAGTGGCTCGGCGAGCGGATGACGAAGCTCGGCGCCGTGATCACCGAAGCAGTCGTGCACCATTATGGCCGGGATGAACTGCTCCGGCGCCTCGCGCATCCCTTTTGGTTCCAGTCGTTCGGTGCCGTGATGGGCATGGATTGGCATTCGTCAGGCATAACCACCAGCGTGCTCGGCGCCCTCAAGCGCGGGCTTACTCCGCTTTCAAGCGAGCTTGGCCTGCATGTCTGCGGTGGCCGCGGTTCGCATTCCCGCAAGACGCCGGACGAACTCGTTGCGATCGGTGACCGCGTTGGTTTCGACGGCGGAGCGCTCGCGACTGCAAGCAGGCTTGTGGCGAAAGTCGATAGCGCCGCCGTTCAGGATGGCTTTGATCTCTATCTCCATGGCTTCATCGTCACGGATGACGGCAAATGGGTCGTGGTGCAGCAAGGCATGAATGGCGACAAGCGTCAGGCCCGGCGTTATCACTGGCTCTCGGAAGGTCTCGAGAGCTTCGTCAATTCGCCGCACACGGCAATCGAGGGCCGCAGCCAGGGTAGTATCATCAATCTGGCCGACAGGCGTGCTGAGCGTTCGCGCACCGGGCAGCTTGATCTTCTAGCAACGCTCGGTCCGGATCGTATTTTGCGCGAAGCGGCAGCTCTGGCACTCGATATCGCAAAGCCCGCGCCGCAGCCCGACCAGCCGCTTCTGCCGCATCTCATCATGCCCGCCCATCACGACGTTCGCGAAAAGGACGTCAACATGAAGCGCCTGCACGGCAATCTTGCAGCCGCCGCCGACCGCGGACCGGAGGATTTTGAGCAGCTTCTGCTCGTGCGCGGGGTCGGAGCCCGAACGGTACAGGCGCTGGCGATGGTTGCCGAAGTGGTTCATGGTGCGCCCTGCCGCTTTTCCGATCCCGCGCGTTTCTCGCTTGCCCACGGCGGCAAGGACCGGCATCCCTTTCCCGTCCCGCTGAAAGTCTATGATGAGACGATCAAGGTGATGAAGTCGGCCGTGCAGAAGGGCAGGCTCGGCCGCGAGGAGGAACTGCAGGCGCTGAAACGTCTCGACGACCAGTCCCGCCAGCTCGAACGATATGTCACAGGTCCAGACCTCAAGGAGATCGTCGCCGGCGAATTCCGAAACTCACCCGACTGGGGCGGCAGAAGCGTCTTCGGCTGGGAGGAAGATTCGCTTTGAGGCGCGCTCTCTACAATAGGAAATCTTTGATTTTATTAAGAAATGGCGGACAGAGAGGGATTCGAACCCTCGGTACGCTTTCACGTACACACGCGTTCCAGGCGTGCGCCTTCAACCACTCGGCCACCTGTCCATTTGCGTTTCGCACCCGGAGAGGAGCAAATCGTCGGAACGGCGCGATATATACCGATGAATTTTCGCTGATCAACCTAAATCTAACAGTTTTTTGACTTCTTCCGATAAAACTCCGCCCGCGCTGTGCATTGCGCTTTGGCCGTGAGATAATTATTTATTGGCTAGGGTGGAGAATGGCGCGGCTGACCGGAAAATCCGGCGGTAGGGCGTCGGAGGTATTGATGCGTTTCTTGTTGCGTTTGGCTAGCCTTGTCGCGCTTGCTGTAGCCGTGATTGCAGGAACGATCGATTCAATTCAATCCGTTGCGGCGTCGGCAGTCGTGGTGACACCCATGGGCGATGCCTGGCAGGAATTGAGCCCTTCGTCGCTTTTGGCACTGCAGTCGTCCGTTTCCTACTACGTGCACCCGCGCTTCTATGCCTTCGTATTCCAATGGCTGATGCTGCAGCCCGCTTTTGCCGTCTTTCTGGCGATCGCGCTGCTGCTTTGGATGATCGGCTACAAGAAGCCGCCGGTGGCGGGCCGCTTTACCGCGTAACAAAACGCGCGGGCCCTGGCGTATTAGCTTTGAGGCCCGTATCCACGGCGACGACGCAACAGCTAGCCATGGCATAGCGCGTGCGCGACACGTTCCAGACGGCGCTCAAATCTGCCGGCCGCCCGTCGAAGATCACCCCGAACTCCGGCAGGTGAATTCTACTATGCCGAGAACTATTGCCAGCAGTATCTGGCGAAGAATCCGGATGGTTATTGCGGTCTTGGCGGAACGGGCATGAGCTGCCCGATTGGTTAGTAAAATCGCATTCTATCAGCTCATTTTGCGCAAAAATCAGCCCATCTGGACTGATTTTCAGCATCTACGCGGAATTTTTACCAGCCGAAAAATTTCTCGTGAATTTTTCCTTGAGCCATGCAAGGATGCGCGCAGCCAGGCCTCCGGGGGGAGGCCGGTGGTTCCGCAGACATGCCTGCCAAAGGCTTGCGGGAGGACCCAGACAAATAGCAACAATAGGGCTGCACTATGAAAAAAACCCTTCTTTCTTTCCTGGCCGTGGCCGCGATGTCCACGACGGCGCTCGCTGCCGACGTCAAGCCGGCTCTGGTTTACGGCACTGGCGGAAAGTTCGACAAGTCCTTCAACGAAGCAGCCTATAATGGCGCTGAGAAGTTCAAGGCTGAAACCGGCATAGCCTATCGCGACTTCGAGCCGACCGGCGACACACAGGGTGAGCAGGCGATCCGCAATTTCGCAAGCCGCGGTTTCAACCCGGTGGTGGCCGTGTCCTTCGCATGGACCTCGGCAATCGAAAAGGTCGCTGCTGAATTCCCGGACACCAAGTTCATCATCGTTGATTCAGTCGTCGACAAGCCGAATGTCCGCTCGGTCGTCTATAAGGAAGAAGAAGGTTCGTTCCTCGTCGGCGTTCTCGCCGGCATGGCCTCCAAGACCGGTAAGGTCGGTTTCGTCGGCGGCATGGATATTCCGTTGATCCGCAAGTTCGAATGCGGCTATGAGCAGGGCGCCCGCTCCGTCAAGGCGGACATCGAAGTCTTTCAGAACATGACCGGCACAACCGGTGCTGCGTGGAACGACCCGGTTCGTGGCGGCGAGCTCACCAAAAACCAGATCGACCAGGGCGCCGACGTCATTTACGCCGCTGCAGGCGCGACCGGCCTCGGCGTTCTGCAGACGGCTGCCGACAACAAGAAGTTTTCGATCGGCGTCGATTCCAACCAGAACCATCTGCATCCGGGCTCCGTGCTGACCTCGATGGTCAAGCGCGTCGATCTCGCCGTCTACAATGCCTACACCGATACGAAGAACGACAAGTTCACCGGTGGCGTGCAGGCTCTCGGCGTCAAGGAAGACGGCGTCGGCGCTGCGATCGACGACAACAACAAGCCGCTGATCACGCCGGAAATGCAGGCCGCCGTCGACAAGGCAAAGGCCGACATCATCGCAGGAACCATCAAGGTTCACGATTACACGACGGACAACTCTTGCCCGAAGTGATCCGCGACTGAGATGGGCGTATGGCGGCCAGATTTTTCCGCCATACGCCCTTTTCGTATTTGGAGCCTGCAGTGACAGACACGCCCGCTATTGAACTTGTGGGCATCGATAAGAAATTCGGTGCCGTTCACGCAAACAAGGACATCAACCTTACCGTCGCCAAGGGCACGATCCACGGTATCATCGGGGAAAACGGTGCCGGTAAATCGACGTTGATGTCGATCATCTACGGCTTTTATCACGCCGATGCCGGGGAAATCCGCGTCAACGGCACGCCGGTGACCATCCGCGACAGCCAGGCGGCGATCGCAACCGGTATTGGCATGGTTCACCAGCACTTCATGCTGGTCGATAATTTCACGGTCCTGGAAAACGTCATGCTCGGCGCCGAAGGCGGCGCACTGCTGGCAAAGGGCGTTGCGTCTGCTCGCGCCGAATTGAAACGGCTGGAGAAGGAATACGGCCTCGAGGTCAATCCGGATGCGCTGATCGAGCAGCTCCCGGTCGGCCTGCAGCAGCGCGTCGAAATCCTCAAAGCCATGTATCGCGGCGCCGAAATCCTGATCCTCGACGAGCCGACCGGCGTCCTGACACCGGCTGAAGCCGACCACCTGTTCCGCATCCTCAAGGTGTTGCGTGACCAGGGCAAGACCGTCATCCTCATCACGCATAAGCTGCGCGAAATCATGGCCATCACCGACACCGTCTCGGTGATGCGCCGCGGTGAAATGGTCGCGACCCGTAAGACCGCGGAAACGACGGTCGAAGAGCTCGCCGAGCTCATGGTTGGTCGCCGTGTTCTTTTGCGCGTCCAGAAGGGCGAGGCGACGCCCGGCGATGTGCTGCTGTCGGTCCGCAACCTGACAGTCAAGGACAATCGCGACGTGACGATGGTCGACAACGTCTCCTTCGATGTCCGGGCCGGCGAGATCGTCGGCATTGCAGGCGTTGCGGGCAACGGCCAGTCGGAGCTGCTGGAGGCGATCGCGGGCATTCGCAAGCCGCATTCCGGCGAGATTTTCCTTGATGGCCAGCCGATCGACAAGGCCGACGCGGCGCGGCTGCGCGAGCTGGGCCTAGCCCATATTCCTGAAGACCGCCACCATATGGGTCTCGTGCTGAAGTTCGAGGAATACGAGAACTCGGTTCTCGGTTATCACCGCAAGCCTGCCTACAGCAGAGGCCCGCTACTCGATCTCGATGCGATCCGCAAGGATGCCATGGAGAAGATCGAGAAATACGACATCCGCCCGCCGAACCCGCGGCTGAAGACCGCCAATTTCTCGGGCGGCAACCAGCAGAAAATCGTGGTTTCCCGCGAAATCGAGCGCGACCCTGCCGTGCTCATTATTGGCCAGCCGACACGCGGCGTCGATATCGGCGCCATCGAATTCATCCACCGCCGCATCATCGAGATGCGCGACGCGGGCAAGGCGATCCTGCTCGTCTCCGTCGAACTCGATGAAATCCGCGCCCTTTCAGACCGTATCCTTGTCATGTTTGCCGGCCATGTCGTCGGCGAGAAGACGCCCGATGCCGGTGAACAGACCCTCGGCCTGATGATGGCCGGCATTGCCGCGTGAGGCCTTAATGAGCACTGCTTCCGTTTCTCTTCCAAATTGGATCACCTACGGTCTCATCCCGGTTTTGAACCTGATCGTTGCCTTCCTGATCTCCGGCGTTGTCGTCTGGCTGATCGGCGAAAGTCCGCTTGGTGCTCTTTCTCTGCTGATCGAGGGTGCGCTCGGCAGCGGCGAAGGCATTGGGTTCACACTGTATTACGCCACAAGCTTCATTTTCACGGGCCTTTCGGTCGCGGTTGCGATCCACGCCGGTCTCTTCAACATCGGCTCGGAAGGTCAGGCCTATCTCGGCGGACTTGGCTGTGCGCTGGTTGCGCTGGCGCTCGACCGCTTCGTGCCCTGGTATGTCACCATGCCGGTTGCCGTCGTCGGTGCCGGCCTTTTCGGCGCCGCCTGGGCATCCATTCCGGCCTTCCTCCAGGCAAAACGCGGCAGTCACATCGTCATCACGACTATCATGTTCAACTACATCGGTGCGGCGCTGATGGTTTACCTGCTGGTCCACGTGCTGATCGTCCCCGGCAAGATGGCGCCGGAAACACGCACCTTCCTCGAAGGCGGCCAGTTGCCGAAGCTCGGAGGGGTGATGAACCTCTTCGGTGCGAAGCTCGGGGCCGCACCGTTCAATGTTTCCTTCATCATCGCCCTTGTCGCCGCCTATTTCGTCTGGCTGCTCATCTGGCGAACGAAGCTTGGATTTGAGATGCGCACGCTGGGCGTCAGCCCCACTGCCGCCTCTTATGCAGGCATTCCCTATGCCCGCACGGTCATGATCGCTATGCTGCTCTCTGGCGCGCTGGCCGGCATGATGGCGCTGAACCCGGTCATGGGCTCTTCCGCCCGCCTGCAGGTCGAGTTCGTCGGCGGCGCCGGTTTCGTCGGCATTGCCGTCTCGCTGATGGGACGCAATCATCCCGTCGGGATCATCTTATCGGCGATCCTTTTCGGCATCCTCTATCAGGGCGGCGACTGGATCTCCTTCGAGATGCCGAACATTACCCGCGAAATGATCCTCGTGATTCAGGGTCTGGTCATTCTCTTTGCAGGCGCGCTCGAATATATGTTCCGCCCGGCGCTCGTCCGCGTCTACCAACAGTTCAAGGCCAAGTGAGGGGCGGACGATGGATTACTACGACATCCTTATCAACGTTCTGAGTTCGACGATCCGACTGTCGATCCCGCTGATCTTTACCGCCCTTGCTGGCCTTTTTTCCGAACGCGCCGGCGTCTTCGACATCGGTCTCGAAGGCAAGATGCTGGGCGCGGCCTTTGCCGCCGCCTGCGTTGCATATATCACCGACTCGGCCTGGCTCGGTCTCGTCGCGGGTATCCTCTGCTCTGTCGCGTTGAGTTTGGTGCATGGCTTTGCATCGATCACCAATCGGGGCAATCAGATTATCTCGGGCGTTGCCATCAACTTCTTCATCGCCGGTATCACCATTGTACTTGGCCAGGCCTGGTTCGGTCAGGGCGGCCGCACTCCGCAGCTCTCCCCGGCAAGCCGGTTCTCGCCAATTACGCTTCCGGGCGCAGACGCGATGCGAGAGGTTCCGGTCATCGGTCCCCTCTATTCGAACGTGATCTCCGGCAATAACGTCCTGACCTATCTCGCATTCCTGGCAGTTCCGCTTTCCTGGTGGATCCTCTACCGGACGCGCTTTGGGCTGCGCCTTCGCGCCGTCGGCGAAAATCCGGGAGCAGTCGACACAGCCGGTATCTCGGTCAGTTGGCTGCGCTATCGTGCCGTCATATGCGCCGGTATTCTCTGTGGCTTCTCGGGCACCTATCTGGCGATCGCGCAGTCGGCGGCCTTCATCAAGGATATGTCGGCGGGCAAGGGCTATATCGCCCTTGCCGCCCTGGTCTTTGCGAAATGGAAACCGGTGCCGGTGATGTTCGCCTGTCTGCTCTTCGGCTTCCTCGATGCGCTGGCGAACTTCATGCAGGGCAAGCAGGTGCCGCTGATCGGCGCAGTGCCGGTTCAGATATTCCAGGCTTTGCCGTATATTCTCACCTGCATCTTGCTTGCTGGATTCATCGGCGTTGCAACTCCGCCGAAGGCTGGTGGCGTCCCCTATACGAAGGAGCGTTGAAAACATGTCACACGACCTTTTCGAAGCCGCCCGCAGTGCCATGGCCTTTGCCCACGCACCTTATTCCAAGTTCCCGGTCGGTGCGGCGATCCGCGCCGAGGACGGCAAGGTTTATACCGGCGCCAATATCGAAAACCTCTCCTTTCCGCAGGGTTGGTGTGCCGAGCCGACGGCCATCAGCGCCATGATCATGGGCGGAGCGAAGAAAATCGTCGAAATGGCAGTCATCGCCGAGAAGCTGCCGCTTTGCCCGCCTTGCGGCGGCTGCCGGCAGAAGATTTCTGAATTTGCGTCGAAGGATACGAAGATTTATCTTTGCGATGAGATGGGCGTGAAGAAGACCATGACGATGGAAGAGCTTCTTCCCTTCAGCTTCGAGACCGAACTCGGATGAACGCCGCAATCGATCTGCTCGTCGGCCAACTCGGTGGGCTTGTGCCGCGTCACGGCATCGTGCTCGGCTCGGGCCTTGGCTCGCTGGTAAGCGAACTGACGGATGCGGTGCGAATTCCCTATCGGGATCTGCCGGGTTTTCCTGTCAGCGCCGTCTCCGGGCATGCGGGCGAGGTCGTCGCCGGTCGTCTCGGCGGCGTGCCTGTCGTCATGCTGTCGGGCCGTGTCCACTATTACGAAAAAGGCGATGCCAACGCCATGCGGCTGCCGATCGAGGTGCTGAAAGGCCTTGGCGTGCAATCGCTATTCCTAACCAATTCCGCAGGCTCGCTGCTTGAGGAGATGGCGCCGGGCTCGGTGATGCAGATCACCGACCACATCAATTATTCCGGCGTGAATCCGCTGATCGGCGAAGAAAGCGACCGCCGCTTCGTCGGCATGACGAGCGCCTATGATGGGGACCTTTCCGTGTCCATGCGCAAGGCGGCCGAGAAGCTTGGCATCAAGCTCTTTCACGGCGTCTATATGTGGTTTTCGGGACCAAGCTTTGAAACGCCTGCGGAAATCCGCATGGCGCGGATTCTCGGTGCGGATGCCGTCGGCATGTCGACCGTACCGGAGGTCATCATCGCCCGAATGCTGGGTTTGAGGGTTGCCGCAGCTTCGGTAATCACCAATTATGGAGCTGGCATGACGGGTTCTGAACTCAGCCACGAAGAAACAAAGGACATGGCGCCCGTCGGCGGCGCGCGTCTCGCCGCAATCTTGAAAGACGTGATTGCGGGTGGAGGAAGCGATAATGAATAATCACTCGCAGAAGGAAACGGCAGCTGTCGCGTTGTCGCTGCTTGATCTCACCAATCTCAAGGACGATTGCACGCAAGAGCAGATCGATACGCTTTGCGCCCGCGCGCAGACGCCTTACGGAAATAGTGCCGCGATCTGCATCTGGCCACGCTTCGTGGCACATGCCCGCACGGTTCTCGGCAAAGGTCATCCGGTCCGCATCGCAACGGTCGTCAATTTCCCGTCCGGCGATATGGAAGTGGCCGATGTCGCCGCTGAAACGCGGGAGGCAATTGCGGACGGTGCGGATGAGATAGATCTGGTCATTCCCTACCGCAAATTCCGCGACGGAAACGAAAAGGCCGTAATCGACATGGTGACGGCGGTGCGTGCGGAATGCACCGGTGGCACATTGTTGAAAGTCATCCTGGAGACGGGTGAGATCAAGGACCCCGGCCTCATTGGCCGTGCGTCCGAACTTGCAATCGACGCGGGCGCGGACTTCATCAAGACATCCACCGGCAAGGTCGCCGTGAACGCGACGCTCGAAGCTGCGGATATCATGATCCGCGCGATCCGTCACAGCGGCCGCAAGGTGGGCTTCAAGCCGGCCGGTGGCATTGGCTCCGTCGCCGATGCCGCCCTTTATCTCAGCCTTGCCGAAACGATCATGACGCCGGATTGGCCGATGCCGTCGACTTTCCGCTTCGGGGCCTCCGGTCTGCTCGATGACATTCTCGCTGTTCTCAGCGGCGTCCAGTCAGCGCCCGCCAAGGCCTCGAGCTATTGAGCATGATCCCGCAGGAGATCATCCGGCAAAAGCGGGATGGCGGTGTCCTTTCCACGGATGAGATTCAGTCGTTCATTGCGGCCCTTTCCACCGGTGAATTATCAGAGGGGCAGATCGGTGCCTTTGCGATGGCCGTCTGGTTCAAGGGCATGTCGCGCGGGGAGACCGTTGCGCTGACGCTCGCCATGGCGCGCTCCGGCGACATGCTGACGTGGCCCGGGATCGATCATCCGATCGCCGACAAGCATTCGACCGGCGGCGTCGGCGATAATGTTTCGCTGATGCTGGCGCCGATTGCGGCTGCTTGCGGTCTTGCGGTACCGATGATCTCGGGCCGCGGCCTAGGCCACACCGGCGGAACGCTTGACAAGTTGGAATCCATTCCCGGCTATCAAATCAGGCCGGATGCTGCTCTTTTCCGCAACGTCGTCAACGAAGCCGGCTGCGCCATCATTGGACAGACGGGCTCGTTGGCGCCTGCCGACGGCAAACTATACGCCGTGCGTGATGTCACGGCGACGGTCGATTCCATTCCGCTGATCACGGCTTCCATTCTCTCCAAGAAACTCGCCGCTGGGCTTCAGACCTTGGTGCTCGACGTGAAAACCGGCAACGGCGCCTTTATGGCAGATCACGAGCAGGCAAAGCTTCTGGCGCAATCTCTGGTGGATGTGGCAAATGGAGCAGGGATCAAGACCTCCGCGTTGATCACCGATATGAACCAGCCGCTGGCGGACGCAGCAGGCAACGCCGTGGAGATATGGAACTGCTTGGATTTCCTGGCCGGCAGAAAAGCTGGAACCCGGCTCGAGACCGTCGTTGTGGCCCTCGCAGCCGAGATGCTGGTGAGCTCCGGTATTTGCCCGTCTCTGAAAAATGGCGAAGTGAAAGCCCGCGAGGCGCTGACGTCTGGCAAGGCGGAGGAGGTTTTTGCCCGCATGGTGCATATGCTGGGCGGTCCGGCGGATTTTGTCGAAAAGCCCGCAAAATATCTGGTGAAAGCGCCGATCGAAAGGCCGGTTCTCGTCAGTGAGAGCGGATGGCTTTCAGCTTGCAATGCGCGCGAGATCGGCATGACCGTTATCGATCTCGGTGGCGGGCGCCGCCGTCCGGCAGACAAGATCGACCATCGGGTCGGATTTGCCGCTCTGCTGCCGCTCGGCACGCGCGTTGAGAAGGGCGATACCCTCGCGATCGTGCATGCTGCAAGCGAGGCGGCGGCGCAAAAGGCAGCAGCCTCGATCGCGTCAAGCTACCGCATCTGCGGCAACGCGCCTTCGCTGCCGCCGGTTATTTCCGGCCGCATTTGATTATTGCTTCAGATTCAGTGAGCCGTCGGCAACGGAATAAGACTCGAGTTTCTTCAGGAAACTCATTCCGATCAGAGTCGTCGAAAGCGCATCATCCTTGAGCACGAAGGCTTCCACGCCTTGCACGCGGATGCCGCCGATCTCCATGCGATCGAGCGTGACATGTGCGGCCTTGGTCTGGCCGTTGGCTGTGTTCACGGCATACTGGAAATCGAGCTGATTGGCACTGTAGCCGAGACGGCGGGCAAGGCTTTCGTTCAGCGCCACATAGGTCGCGCCGGTATCGATCAGGCCCTTCACGGGCCGGCCGTTGATCTTGAAGTCGCCTGTATAGTGCCCCTGCGCATTGGCCTGAAGACGCATGCGGCCGTTAGCGGGAACCGGCGCGGGTGTCGTAGGCTGGTCGGTCGCGGTTGAGACGATGTTGGCCGAACCGGTCTCGGTAGTCGGCTGGCCGTCGTTGCCTTCGAAGAAGGAGGGGACTTGCGTGGCGAGTGCGGCGATAATGCTCGCGAAAATGACGATACGCATGAGCATGAAACAGAAATCCTGCCTGTTTAAACCACGCCTCATGCGGGCTTGACTCTTTAAGATCTCTACGCCGCAATTGCTGATAAGTCGCTAATGGCGAAGTTAAAAAGGCCCGGATTAATGCTCCGGGCCTTCGATATCGTTGGATTTGGTAAAGGAGAGCTGAAGTTACTTTGTACCGTACATGCGGTCGCCTGCATCACCAAGGCCGGGCATGATATAGCCCTTTTCGTTCAGATGGCTGTCGATCGCTGCCGTAAAGACCGGCACATCGGGATGCGCCGAACGGAAATTCTTGATGCCTTCGGGAGCAGCGAGCAGGCAGAGGAAGCGGATATTGTGTGCGCCACGTTCCTTCAGCTTGTCGATTGCGGCAATCGAGGAATTGCCGGTCGCTAGCATCGGATCGACGACGATGATGAGACGTTCTGCCACGTCCTCCGGCGCCTTGAAGTAATATTCCACAGGCTGCAGCGTTTCGTGATCGCGATAGACACCGATATGGGAAACGCGGGCAGAAGGCACGAGATCGAGCATGCCTTCGAGCAGCCCATTGCCGGCGCGCAGGATCGAGGCGAAGACGAGTTTCTTGCCTTCCAGGATCGGCGATTCCATTGTCTGTAGCGGCGTTTCGATGGTTTCCATCGTCAGTTCGAGATCGCGCGTCACCTCGTAGCAGAGCAGCGTCGAAATCTCGCGGAGCAGCCGGCGGAAACTGCCCGTCGATGTCTCCTTGCGCCGCATGATGGTGAGTTTGTGCTGCACAAGCGGGTGATCGATGACGATGACGCCTTCCATGGCCTGGCCTTCCTTTAATTGTTCTTATCGGACGTTTCTTTCATGGAAAGCGCCTCAACTGCAAGAGTGGAGGCGATTTTCACGGCATGATCTTCAAGCCCCGGGCGGCTCAAAGCCGGGCGAGCAGCGCCATGCGGGTTGCTTCATCGACGAAAGCCGCTTCGATGCCGGTCCGCGTCAGCTCGTTGATTTCGCTGTCGCTGAAACCGAACGCATCGGCGGCGAGCTCATACTCGCGCTTCAATGAAGTATGAAAAAAGGGCGGATCGTCTGAACTGATTGTCACGCGAACGCCTGTTTCCTTGAACTTGCGCAGGGGATGCGAAGCGAAATCGGGAAAGACGTTCAGCGCAATATTGGAGCCAGGGCAAACCTCGAGAACGGTGCCGAGATCGGCAAGCCGCCTGACGAGGTCTGCTTCCTCGATCGCACGAACGCCATGCCCGATGCGCGATGGACGCACGACGTCGAGCGCATCGGCGACGCTGAAGGCGCCACAGACTTCGCCGGCGTGAATGGTGAGGCCAAGACCGGCGTCGCGGGCGATATCGAAGGCGCGGGCATAATCGGCAACGCGCCCCATGCGCTCCTCGCCGGCCAAGTTGAAGCCGGTGATCAGCGGGTTGTTGGCCTTGGCCGCGTATTTCGCAGCCGCGATCACGCGCTCAGGCCCGAAATGCCGCTCGCCGGTGACGATCAGCCGCGCTTCGATGCCATTCTTTGCCTTGGCCTGGCGAATGCCTTCGCAGATGCCGGCGATATAGGCATCTGCGCCAAGCCCGATACGCTCGCCGTGGTCGGGTGAAACGATGAGTTCGCTATAGATCGTACCGATCCCCGCAAGCTCCTGCAGATAGGTCTCGGTAAGAAGCCCATAGTCCTCGTCGGTCTGGTAGACCTCGGAAACCTTGTCGTAGCATTCGAGGAAGCTCGCAAAATCATGCCAGACATATGCTCCGTCGCGGAGATAAGCGCTGATGTCGGTCTTGTATTTTCTCGCCTGGGCTTCTGTCAGCGCCGGAGGTGCCGCGCCCTCCAGATGGCAGTGCAGCTCGACCTTCTTCAAATGTGACGTCACAGAAAGCTTCTCCCATGCTGCCCGGCGGCGATGCCGAGATGCCGGGCAACCGTCTCGCCGATATCGGCATATGTGCTGCGAATGCCGATATTGCGCGACTTCAGCCCCGGACCGTAAGCGATGATCGGCACGCGCTCGCGTGTATGATCCGTGCCGCGCCAGGTTGGGTCGCAGCCGTGGTCGGCCGTAAGGATGACGAGATCGCCGGGGGCAAGCTTGCGGTGCACGTCCGGCAGCCGCGCATCGAAGGCTTCGAGCGCGGCGGCATAGCCGGGCACATCGCGCCTGTGGCCATAGACCATGTCGAAATCGACAAAATTGGTGAAGACGAGGTCGCCGTCCTTGGCCTCTTCCATTGCGGCGAGCGACGCGTCCATCAGGGCGTCGTTGCCATTCGCCTTGATGACCCTTGAAACACCCTGATGCGCGAAGATATCGCCGATCTTGCCGATGGCATGAACCTTGCGCTCCGCCTTGACGAGACGATCGAGCAGCGTCGGCTCCGGCGGCGGCACCGAGAAATCGCGGCGATTGCCGGTGCGCTCGAATGTTGAGGAAGTTTCGCCGATGAAGGGCCGGGCGATCACCCGGCCTATGTTGTGGCTGTCGAGGAGTGCGCGGGCGATGCGGCAAAAGCCGAGCAGCCGGTCGAGACCGAAATGCGTCTCATGTGCCGCGACCTGAAAGACGGAGTCGGACGAGGTATAGCAGATTGGCTTGCCGGTGCGGATATGCTCCTCGCCCAGCCGGGCGATGATTTGCGTGCCTGAGGCGTGGCAATTGCCGAGAATGCCCGGAACCTCTGCCGCGTTGCAGAGCGCCTCGATAAATTGCGACGGAAAGGCCTCGCCTTCCGTGGGAAAATAACCCCAATCAAATGTCACCGGCGTTCCCGCGATTTCCCAATGGCCCGACGGCGTATCCTTGCCACGGGAGATCTCATTGGCGCAGCCATGAATTCCGTAGACTTTATCTGGAACCGGCATGCCGGCTGGAGCGCGCCCGGTCGCGGTCTTGGCAATCTGCATCAGGCCGAGTGCCGACAAATTGGGAAGCGAAAGCGGGCCAGACCGCAAGCCTTGCCTGTCGGCAGCGCCGGCCGCGCAAAATTCCGCGATATGGCCAAGCGTATCCGAACCCTCGTCGCCATAGTGCGCCGCGTCCGGCCCGCCGCCGACGCCGAAGGAATCAAGAACGAAGAGAAATGCACGTGCCATCGCAAACCATCAAGCTAGGCGGCTAAGAAGCCGCAATTCTGCTCAGGCATATAATGCCGCCGCAGGCTTGGCAAATTTCAATGGATCGCGATCAGCAATCGTTGCAAGCGACATTGTCGCCCTGCCGCTGGCGGTAATAGTAGGTGCGGTGGATGGTGATTTCCTGCATGTCGCCTGGAAGAAAATCGGGGCCGAACGCGAACAGCTTGTAGGGGATGCTGAGATCGGCCCGCACGAGAAAGCTATCTGCCTTCTGCATGTCGGTCGGAACGCCCGTCACGGTGGAATTTGCCGCGTAGGGCGCCGTCGTCGCGTCGTTTGCCCAAGACCATAGAACCTTGGCATTGGCACCGGCATCGATGGTGATGCCGGTGACTTTGATCTGCATGCCGGTCGAATCGAAGGGAGCGAAAATCGCGCCGGCAAGAGAACTGATATCGCTCAGCGAGCTCCTGGTCACATTCTTCTGCTGCGTGATCAGGTCGGCGATCGAGCCGGCAGCGCGGCTGGTGCGTTTGCTGACGCTCAGTCCGATCGTGATTTCGAAGGCGCCGATATAGAGCATCACCAGGACGGGAAAGAGGATGGCGAATTCGATTGCGCCAACGCCGCTGCGATCGCGCCCGAGCCGGAGGAGCTTTTCTTTCAACCGCATCAGGGTTCTGCTCACCGCCATCAGTATTGCTCGTTCTGGAAGGCGGCTGTGGCGACGATAAGGTAGTCGTTCAGCCTCGATCCGTCGGCTGTGCGGTACGGGGTGATATAGGGCCGGACTAGATCGGTGACGACCTGCCAGTGATAGTAGGCACGAACCATGTTGATCGAGCTTGAGCCGCCGGGTGAATATTGCATCGCTGTCGTATCGAGGCCTGTCGCATTCATCGGAATGGTGACGGGGATATCGGAGAACTTGCTGAATGTACGGACATCGAGCCAAAGTTTGTTCGGCGTGGCGATTTCGGTGGCGGAGCACTGGATCAGGATCGAGACTTCCTCGCAAAAGTCCTGCCGGAATGCCGTCCGGTCCTTATAGGTCGTCTGCCCGACGACATTGGTGATCTGTCCGGTCCGCAGCTTGCGGCTCATGGTGTCGACGGCGTTGGAGACCAGTTCTTCCGCGGCGAAGGCGATGAAGGTCTCCAGGATTGCGAAGATCACCATGAAATAGGGAATGGCAAGCAGTGCGAATTCTATCGCTGCCGATCCGTCGCGTGAGCGCGCAAAAGTCCGCCATCCGCCCCGCCTGCCGGGCGGCGTGCAGGTTCTATCTGCCTGGTGATCATTGGCCGCGACGGCGCCATCCGATGGAACGTTCATGCAATGATCGTAAAGTGCGTTCGTTGATTTTCCGTTTCAGGGCGGGTCAACAATTTAACGGATGACGACGATCTTGCGTCAGCCGCCGGCATCTGCCGCATTGTTCTGCTGCGTGTGTTGTTCGCAGTTCGGCGTGCAGGAAAGGACGGAGCGATCGGTCTGCCGGTAGACGCGAACCGTGTTGCCTTCGTCGATGGAAACGAGGACGGTCTCATCGAGTATCGCATTGCCATCGGCATCGAGCAGCACCAGATTGGTCGTTCCGAAACTGCGGCCTGTCAGCACGATCGTCTTTGGATCGGCAACGGTCGCGTCGGCAACCTTGGAATTGCCGATGATCACTTTGCTGGCTGGTCGGTCGAGCTTCAAAACACGCGCGTGATCCATATAGACGCGCAGCACGTCTTCCTCGGCGCGCACGGGAGCCTGAAGCCCGCAAAGCACGAGGATTGCTGCCGCGGTAAAGGAGATAGTCTTGCCGCTCGATGGCATAGCGTTCTCTTTATTGGATCCGGATCAGAGTCCGGCAGAAATCTCAAGACAGAATGGAAAAAAATGGTGAATGAAGCTTTAAGAATTGCCGGCCCTGCCTGATGATGGCACGTGTTTATCCAAATTGGGTCAGGTAAGGAGAGTTTCGTGAGGCATGGTGATCTGTAATGGCGCAGCCTATGTAATGTTTCGGTGCATCCCGAAGACCGATGTTTTATAGGATTCGCAATATAGATAAAATTGAATATATCCGAGTAACGTAATACTTACCATGGATGTTTCTACTTTAGCATTTACGATCCGGTAACCCTCTTCCTTAAGCCGATTGAAACAGCCCCTCGCTAGGTTGTGGCATCCGATCAACGGCAACAGTTGGCGGACGTGCTGAACCTCAACTGGAGTTAGGAGTAACCATGACCAAGCTTTTTAGCCGTTTTCTGAAGGACGAATCCGGCGCGACCGCAATCGAATACGGTCTGATCGCAGCGCTGATTTCCGTAGCGCTCATCGCCGGTGCCACCAGCCTCGGCGGCACGCTCAATAACACGTTCACCAACCTCTCGGCGACGATGAACGGTGCTGCCGCAAAGGGCAACGTCACCATCCCGTGATGGTTGCCGGCGGCAATGAGTGATGAGATCAGGCTCACAGCTCGAAGCGGTGAGCCTTTTCCTATTTGGCATAGGAGGCGCGGATGACAGCAGCAGCAATTTTTGTGGTTTTCCCTCTCTGTCTCGCGATTGCTGCCTTCGCCGATCTTATCTCGATGACGATTCCCAACCGTGTGTCGCTCATTCTCAGCATTTCGTTTCTGATCATCGCACCTTTCACGGGGATGCCAATTCCGGTGATCGGCATGCATCTTGCTGCGGGTCTTGCTGTATTCTGCGGATGTTTCGCGCTCTTTGCCTTGAACGTCATGGGCGGAGGGGACGCGAAGCTTCTCACAGCGACCGCCCTCTGGTTCGGCTTCAATCAAAGCTTGATCCTGTTCATCTGCTGCGTCGGCGTGATCGGCGGCTTGCTGACGTTTGCCATTCTGATGATACGATCGCGATCCAACACGATCCTAGCCATAGGCCTGCCTGTTCCGAATTCACTCCTGCTCGCAAAGAAAATCCCCTACGGCATCGCAATCGCGATTGGCGGTTTTATGGCATTTCCCTATTCGCCGATGCTGACCAATGCGCTGGAAACGTTGAAGTAACGGCGGTTTAAACGTCCGTTAACTTAAAATGTAAGTGTTCCGTTAACTATAATTACACCAATTCCTGAGCATTCTTCGGGGTGAACACGCCGTCTCCCGAGGACTGAATAATGAAGCCCGCCCGTTTGATGATACTTTCAGTGGCCGTCGTCGCTGCTGGCCTCGCCGGTCTACTGGCGATGAAGCTTGCGGGGCGGGGCGGTGTCGTCACGCAGGTTCAGTCGGTGGTCGAAAAGGAACCGACGGTCAATGTGCTGGTCTCGAGCGCCAATCTACCGGTCGGCGCCCGCATTGACGACAAGGCGGTTCACTGGATGCCCTGGCCGCGGGGCGGTGTCATACAGGGCTTCATCACCGAAGCCGACAAGCCGGATGCGGTCAAGGACATGCTGGGCGCGGTGGTCCGCCTGCCGATCTTCGAAGGCGAGCCGATACGGCCGGAAAAAATCGCCGATTCCAACAGCCGCATCCTCTCTGCACTTCTGCCGGCCGGCAAGCGCGCCGTCGCGACGGAAATCTCGGTCGCAACCGGCGCCGGCGGCTTCATCCTTCCGAACGACCGTGTCGACGTCATCATGGTCCGCAGGGCGCAGGGAAGCGACAAGTTCCTGACGGAGGCCGTGCTGAGCAATGTCCGCGTTCTCGCCATCGATCAGCAGATCCAAGAGAAAGACGATGGTTCCAAGGCTGTCGTAGGCACGACGGCGACCCTGGAACTGACGCCCGATCAAACCAAGGTTCTGACGGTCGCGCAGCAGATGGCCGACAAGCTGTCGCTTGCCTTGCGTTCCGTAGCCGACGCGCAGGAGCAGGACACGAGCGCTGCTGATTATCTCCTGAATGGAGACAATGGAAGCGCGTTGGTTCAGGTCATCAAGTCCGGTTCGATCGTCACAGACAGCAGTGCGCCAAAGGCCGAGTGAGGGGAAATTAATGGTCAACACAATGCGGCGCAGCAAGTCTTTCCTCGCAGGCTTTCTCACACTGGCGATCGTCGTTTCGGGGCTGACCCCTCCTGCCTTCGCGCCACTCGTTGGCGCAGGGATTGCCCATGCGGAATCGGAGGGCGTCATCCAGATCTCGCGGACGGGTCCCGGCGCCCACCGCCGCCTGAAACTCGGTCTCAACAAGGCACTCGTCGTCGACCTGCCCGAAGATGCACATGATATCCTCGTCTCCGATCCGTCGATGGCGGATGCCGTAACGCGAACCTCGCGCCGTATCTATCTCTTCGGCAAGAAGGTCGGCCAAACGAACATCTTCATTTTCGGGAGCGATGGCCAGGAGGTTGTGAGCCTCGACCTCGAAATCGAACGCGATGTCTCTGGCCTCGAGACGAACCTGAAGCGCTTCATCGTCGACTCCAATATCAAGGTCGAGATCGTGTCCGACAACATCGTGCTGACCGGCACCGTCCGTACGCCGCAGGATGCCAAGCAGGCCGCCGACCTTGCCCTGGCATTTCTGAAGGGCGGCGAAGCGACGACGCGAACCGAGACGGCCGCCAGTAGCGCAGAGCAGGGCGATGTCGCGCTTTTCGCCGAGGCGCGCCAGGAATCGCAGGTCGTCAACCTGCTGCAGATTGAGGGCGAGGATCAGGTCACGCTCAAGGTGACGATCGCCGAAGTCCGTCGCGAAATCCTGAAACAGCTAGGCTTCGACAATCTCGTATCGAATTCCTCGGGTATGACCGTAGCGCAACTCGGAACACCTGCGACGGATAGCGCCACTGCGACGGTCGGCGGCGGACTTGCCGCTCTTTTCAAGAGCTCGATCGGCAAATACGACATATCGACATATCTGAGCGCCCTGGAACAGGCGAAGGTGGTGAGAACTTTGGCGGAACCGACCCTGACCGCCATTTCCGGTCAGGCCGCAACCTTCAATTCCGGCGGCCAGATTCTGTTTTCGACAACAGACAACGACGGCAACGTGACAATTGTTCCTTACAGCTACGGCATCAACCTGGCCTTCAAGCCCGTGGTTCTGTCTTCGGGACGCATCAGTCTCGAAGTCACAACGAATGTATCGGAGCCGACGGCGTCCGCTTCGGGATCGCGGCCCACTTTTCAGCGCCGTTCTGCCGAGACATCCGTCGAGCTTCCCTCCGGCGGCTCGATCGCGCTTGCCGGCCTGATCAGGGACAACGTTTCACAGACATCGAACGGCACGCCGGGTGTGAACAAGATCCCCTTGCTGGGTACATTGTTCCGCCAGAGGACGGTGCAGCGAGAAGAAACCGAGCTTGTCATTATCGCGACCCCCTATCTGGTACGGCCCGTCGCCCGCAACGAGCTTAACCGGCCGGATGACAATTTCAGCCCGGAACATGATGGCCAGGCGTTCCTCATGAACCGTGTCAACAAGGTTTATGGCCGCCGCGAAGCGCCGGTGGCAGACGCGCAATTCCACGGTTCGATTGGGTTTATCTACAAATGAGCGGCGCAGGATCGAAAACGATGAAACGATATGGTGACCGGGCGATGGCTCAAAGCGCGAAATCCACGATGCGGTGGGCCATGCTTGGCGCGGCGGTACTTGCGGGTGCGATGCTCTCCGGCTGCGCGGCTCCACGCGACAATCTGACAACTGGCGGTATCCCCGATGACTACCGCCAGCGCCATCCGATCGTGGTGGCCGAGGCCGAGCAGACGGTTGATATCCCGGTCGCCTCGACGGATCGGCGCTTGACGATTGCCCAGCGTGATATGATCCGCGGCTTTGCGGCCAATTATACGTCCCGGGCTTCCGGCCCGGTTTATGTCATGACACCACAAGGCTCGCCAAATTCGGGTGTCGCAAGCCAGTTGCGGAACCAGGTGCGGGCCGAGCTCTCGAAGAGAGGGATACCGAGCTCGAAGATCGTCAATGCGAGCTATTCGGCAACTCCTGGCGATGCAGCGCCGATCCGGCTCAGCTTCGTCGGCATGACAGCCATGACCACGCAGTGCGGCCAATGGCCGAAGGATATCGGCGGCGGCTTCGACAACCAGAATTATTACAATTTCGGCTGCGCGACCCAGAACAATCTGGCCGCACAGATCGCCAATCCGGAAGACCTGATTGCGCCGCGCGGAATGACGCCGATCGATGCTGCGCGCCGCAATGACGCCATCACTGAATATCGCGAATACAGGACCGTCCTTGAACACAACAACTTCTAATGAGGAGCGGATCCAGACGATGAGCCCTATCGAATACGAGATCAAGAACACGACGGAGCTCCAGCATGCGGAAGACGCCGTTCGCATGGGCGAGCTGGAAAATATGCGGCCGCTGCCGCGTATTTCCGTGCACGCTTTCTGCGAAAGTGAGGCGCTGCAGCGGGTGATGGAGCGCTGCGGCAACGACCGGCGGATGGCGAAGGTCAGCTTGCGGATTACCAGCGGCGGCATTGCGGCTGCTGCGAACATGTTCGCCAGCGCTCCGACCCCCAACCTGATCATCCTCGAAACCAAGGCCAATGCGGCAAGCCTGCTTTTAGAGCTTGCGCCGCTTGCGGCTGTCTGCGATCCGAGCACCAAAGTCGTTATCATCGGCCACTACAACGACATCGCGCTTTACCGCGAGCTGATCCGCAACGGCATTTCCGAATACATGGTTCAGCCGATCGCGATGCCGGACGTCATGATGGCCATGGCGTCGATTTTCGTCGATCCGGATGCCGAGCGGCTTGGCCGCAGCATCGCCTTCATCGGATCAAAGGGAGGCACCGGTGCCTCGACGATCGCCCACAATTGCGCTTTCGGCATCTCCAATCTCTTCGCGACCGAGACGATCCTCGCCGATCTCGATCTGCCTTATGGCACGGCAAATATCGATTTCGACCAGGACCCGACGCAGGGGATCGCCGAGGCGGTCTTTGCTCCCGATCGGCTGGACGAGGTTTTTCTCGACCGATTGCTGACGAAATGTTCGGAACACCTGTCGCTGCTTGCGGCACCGTCGCTACTCGATCGCGCCTACGATTTCGATGGCCAGGCATTTCAGCCGGTTCTTGAAGTTCTGCAGCGCAGCGCGCCGGTGACGGTGCTCGATGTTCCGCACGCCTGGTCGGAATGGACGCGATCGGTCCTGGCCGCCGTGGATGAGGTGGTTATCTGCGCCGTTCCTGATCTTGCGAACCTGCGCAACGCAAAGAACATGCTCGATGCCCTGCGCAAGCTGCGCCCGAACGATAAGATGCCGCATCTGATCCTCAATCAGGTCGGCATGCCGAAGCGGCCGGAAATCGCCCCGTCCGATTTCTGCGAACCGCTCGAGATCGAGCCGATCGCGATCATTCCTTTCGATGTCGGTCTCTTCGGCAATGCCGCCAATAGCGGTCGCATGATCTCGGAGATGGATCCGAAATCGCCAACCGCCGAAACCTTTTCGCAGCTGGCACACATCGTCACCGGCCGTGTGGCCATCAAGAAGGCGAAGCGCGGCGGGCTGATGGGGCTGCTGAAGCGCGCCAAGTAAAGAGACGAAACGAGTAGATTGGATTTTGTGGTATGTTCGGAAAACGCGGAAATGAAGGCTTCGGAAAGGGGGGCGCCGTAAGCGCACCGCCACCGCCGCCTGCCGCGGCGGCTCCTTCTTCCGCGCCCGCCGTGCTGGTCGAGCCGGCAAGAGAGCCTGGCCGGCCCCAGGTGACACCGCCGCCGATGCAGACGCCACAGCGCCGGCGACCGGCCCGTACCGACGAATATTACGACACCAAGGCGCAGGTCTTTTCGGCGCTGATCGATACGATCGACCTGTCCCAGCTTGCCAAGCTCGATGCCGAAAGCGCTCGCGAGGAAATTCGCGACATCGTCAACGATATCATCACCATCAAGAACTTCGCGATGTCGATATCCGAGCAGGAAGAGCTGCTTGAAGACATCTGCAACGATGTTCTCGGCTACGGCCCGCTGGAACCGCTGCTCGCGCGCGACGATATCGCCGACATCATGGTCAACGGCGCCGGCAAGACCTTCATCGAAGTCGGCGGCAAGACGGTCGAATCGGAAATTCGCTTCCGCGACAACGGCCAGCTTCTCTCGATCTGCCAGCGCATCGTCAGCCAGGTCGGCCGCCGCGTCGATGAATCGAGCCCGATCTGCGACGCCCGTCTTCCGGATGGCTCGCGTGTCAACGTCATCGCCCCGCCGCTTGCCATCGACGGACCGGCGCTCACGATCCGTAAATTCAAGAAGGACAAGCTGACGCTCGATCAGCTCGTCCGCTTCGGCGCGATCACCCCTGAAGGCGCAACGCTGTTGCAGATCATTGGCCGGGTGCGCTGCAACGTCGTGATCTCCGGCGGTACCGGTTCCGGCAAGACGACGCTTCTGAACTGCCTGACGAACTATATCGACAGAGACGAGCGGGTCATCACCTGCGAGGATACGGCGGAACTGCAGCTGCAGCAGCCGCATGTGGTCAGGCTGGAAACCCGCCCGCCGAACATCGAAGGCGAAGGCGAGATCACCATGCGTGATCTCGTCAAGAACTGCCTTCGCATGCGTCCGGAACGCATCATCGTCGGCGAGGTGCGCGGACCGGAGGTCTTCGATCTTCTGCAGGCGATGAACACCGGTCATGACGGCTCGATGGGAACGATCCACTCGAACTCGCCGCGCGAATGCCTGAGCCGTATCGAATCCATGATCGCCATGGGCGGCTACAGTCTCCCGGCAAAGACCGTTCGCGAAATCATCGCCGGCTCGATCGATGTCATCATTCAGGCAGCGCGTCTTCGCGACGGCTCGCGGCGCATCACGGCAATCAGCGAGGTGATCGGCATGGAAGGCGACGTGATCATCACCCAGGATCTGATGCGCTACGAGATCGAAGGCGAGGACGCTGGCGGCCGACTGATCGGCCGTCATATGTCGACCGGTATCGGCAAGCCGAATTTCTGGGATCGTGCGCGCTATTACAACGAGGAAAAGCGCCTGGCTGCCGCCTTGGATGAGATGGAAGCAAAGTCGAAGGAAGTATGATGTTCGGTCTCGATCCGTTAGTGCTCGCCATCATCGTGCTGGTTGCGGTCGCAGCCGGCGCGGTTTGCTATGGCCTGCTCTTCAGCCGTATGGAGACCGAGAAGAAAGCTGCCAATCGCGTCAGCCGCGTCGCTTCGACCGAGACCGACCGGGTGAAGGTCAAGGCCGCACGGGACCGTGTCCAGGAAATGTCGAAACGCCGCAAGTCCGTGCAGGACAATCTCAAGGACCTCGAAAAGCGCCAGCAGGAAAACGCAAAACGGAAACTGTCGCTGAAGTCGCGGCTGACCCAGGCAGGCTTTGCGATCACGCCCGCCAAATTCTACGTGTTCAGCGCCGCCTTCGGCCTGTTCCTGATGCTTATCGCGCTGCTCGCCGGCGCGCCGATGCTGGTCGTACTTGCGCTTCCGGTCGTTGCCGGCCTCGGCCTGCCGCGGTGGATCCTGGGCTTCCTGATAAAGCGCCGCCAGAACAAATTCCTCGACGAATTTCCGAACGCGCTCGACGTCATCGTGCGTTCGATCAAGTCCGGCCTGCCGCTAAACGACGCGATCCGCCTCATCGCAAACGAGGGCCGCGATCCGGTGAAAACCGAATTTCGCCGTGTCGTGGAATCGCAGCAGGTCGGCCTCAGTGTTCCCGACGCCTGTGCGCGCATGACCAACTACATGCCGCTGCAGGAAGTGAGCTTTTTTGCGATCGTCATCGCCATTCAGTCGCAGGCCGGCGGCAATCTTTCCGAAGCGATCGGCAATCTCTCGAAGGTTCTCCGCGACCGCAAGAAGATGAAAGCCAAGGTGAAGGCGCTATCGATGGAGGCCAAGGCTTCCGCCGTCATCATCGGCGCTTTGCCCTTTATCGTCGCCACGCTCGTCTATCTCACGTCACCGCAATACATGATGATCCTGTTCACCGATCCGCGGGGGCACCTCATCATGGGTCTCTCGGCGGTGTGGATGTCGATCGGCATCTTCGTCATGCGCAACATGGTCAATTTCGACATCTAGCCGGAGGCAAGCGTCATGTCAGCAGATCTTGCAGGGCGATTGACCGATCCGGCCATGCTTGTCGCGCTTCTCGTTGCGATCGCTGTCTTTGCGACCTTCTACACGATCGCCGTTCCCTTCTTCGAGCGCGGCGACTTGAACAAGCGCATGCGCGCCGTTTCGACGGAGCGTGATCAGATTCGTGCACGCGAGCGTGCCCGTATGAACACGGAGACGGGAACAAAGGCGTCGCTTCGCAACCAAAACAATCGCTCTGTTCGCCAGATCGTCGAGCGCTTCAATCTGCGCAAAGCACTGGTCGACGAAAACACGATGAACAAGCTGCGTGCAGCCGGCTACCGCTCCGAAAACGCTCTGAACACCTTCCTCGTCGCCCGCTTCCTTCTGCCCTTCATTTTCCTCGCCCTCGCCGCCTTTTGGATTTTCGGTCTCGGCAACCTCGCAGCCAAGCCTCTTCCTATCCGCCTGCTTGCGATGATCGGCATGGGCTATCTCGGTTTTTATGCACCGAACATCTTCATTTCGAACCGCATGTCGAAGCGTCAGCATTCGATCAAGCGTGCCTGGCCGGATGCGCTCGACCTGATGCTGATTTGCGTCGAGTCCGGCATCTCGATCGAAGCAGCGATGCGCCGCGTATCGGAAGAGCTCGGCGAACAGTCGCCGCCGCTTGCCGAAGAAATGGTGCTGACGACTGCAGAGCTTTCCTTCCTGCCGGACCGCCGTCAGGCGCTCGAAAACCTTGGTACGCGCACGCAGATCGATCTCGTGCGTTCAGTCACCCAGGCCCTCATCCAGGCCGACCGTTACGGCACGCCGATTTCGCAGGCGCTGCGCGTTCTCGCCCAGGAAGGCCGAGACGAGCGCATGAACGAGGCTGAAAAGAAGGCGGCTGCCCTACCGCCGAAGCTGACCGTTCCGATGATCCTGTTCTTCCTTCCCGTCCTCGTTGCCGTCATCCTCGGCCCGGCCGGCATCCAGGTCGCCGACAGGTTCTGATGCCGCTTGCAGGCGAGGCGGAAACCAGTTAGCCGTAGTTCCGCGTGACTGGCGAATGAGATCGAAGACCATCGGGAAGCGCTGATGTGACCGCCGCTCGCCTGGCGTCTTTCGAAATCAGGAGCGAGCCTTTATGTCTTCCGCAGCCATCCTCACCAGCATTTTTGCAGCACTGATGGTCGGCGCGATGAGCCCCGGCCCGAGTTTCGTCGTCGTTTCCCGCATCGCCATTTCCCGCTCGCGCCTTGATGGCCTGGCAGCGGCGCTCGGGATGGGTGTCGGTGGTGTCATGTTCGGCATTCTTGCGCTCGCAGGCCTGACGGCTTTGCTGACGCAATTCGCGTGGCTTTACCTGGTGCTGAAGTTTGCAGGCGGTGCCTATCTCGTCTATATCGCGTTTCGCATCTGGCAGGGCGCGAAGGTGCCTCTCGATGTATCCGGTGCGGTTGAGGGCAGGGCGGCGCTCGGCCGCAGTTTCTCGATGGCGCTTTTGACGCAGCTCAGCAATCCGAAGACCATCATCGTCTATGCGAGCATATTCGCAGCGTTTCTGCCGAAAACCGTACCTGTTGGTGTCATGATCGGTCTGCCGATCGGAATCTTCGCGATCGAGGCCGGATGGTATGCGATCGTGGCACTGGCTTTCTCCGCCCGCCGTCCCCGCCAGGTCTATTTGGCCGCCAAGCACTGGATTGACCGCGCTGCTGGGCTTGTCATGGGCGGGCTGGGTTTGCGCTTGATCTTCTCGGGCGCGATGCTTCGGTAGCCGGAGATCAGTTGGTATTGCTTGCCGGCGCGCTGTCCTTCGCCGCGAGCTTCTGCCATGAATTCTGCTGGGAAAGCATCGAACGCAAATAGGCGACGTTGGCGTCTGCCTGCTGCGGCGCGAGCTCGCGGCGGGCGATCTCTTCGGCCTCCGGGAAACGTCCCTGCAGGCCGACTGCAAGGGCGAGGTTCTGCCTGACACGGCTATCGGCGCCCGGCTGGCTCGCCGCCTGCTTGAGATAGGTTTCGGCGGTCCTGAGATCGCCGGTCAGCACGTAGGACATGCCGAGATTTGAAAGCACGGAAGGCTCGTTCGGCATGATGTCCAGCGCATCGCGATAACGCGCTCGCGCATCGCTGGGCTTGCCCATCTGGTCGAGAATCGCCCCCTGGGCAGAAATGAGCTTCCAGTCAGGCCGGTCCGGGGTTTGCGCCCGGCCGATCGTGTCGAGCGCTTGCTGGAACTGTCCTGCGGCCGCCTGGGCCTTGCCGTAGGCAGCAAGGACATTGCGGTCTTTGGGATTGGAAATCGCAACCTGCTGCATGACGGCAAGCGCCTGCGCGTCGCGCCCGGCCATGCGCAGCAGGTTGGCATAGTTGACGCCGTTTACCGGATCGCGGGGGTTTTTCTCGTAGGCCTGCCCGACCCGTTCCGTCATTGCGTGAAGCTCGTTCGCATCCATGGTCTCGACCGGCTTTGTCAACTTCGGCACCGAACCCGTCGTCATCTTGTCCTTGGTCATCGAGCAACCAGCGAGCGTGGTGACAACCAGCGCTGCCGTGACGCACTGGAGAATACGGTTCTTGAATGGATGGATGGCCGGGAGAGGCATTGCGCTTTCCTGAATTCAGAAACTGGCGTTTGACCTCTAAGCGGAACAGGGAAAGGTTTGACGCAATCTTCACTCCAGCAATAGTCTGTTAACCCTAACGGACCGTTAAAAAAACGATTCCCGGACATCGTCGAAGGATAAATATGGCCCCCTATCAGTTCATCGAGAGACCGACGCCTTTCAACACGAAAGGCGGTTCCACATTGCCGATCTTCGCGGTCACGCCGGCGCATATCGAGACCGGCACGATCGATCCGATCGCGCTCGACTGGGCGAAGAAGGCAGGCTACAAGGCGGAAAGCGGTTCGCTGCTGCTGATCCCGACCGCCGCCGGCCATCTTGGCGGGGCGCTTTTCGGCCTCGGCGCCAATCCATCGGAGCAGCCCTATATCACCGGCAAGCTTGCCCGTTCACTGCCCGCCGGCGACTGGCATATCGAAACCGCACCGCTGACGGCAAACCGCCTCTCGCTCGGTTTCGGTCTCGGCAGCTACCGTTTCGACCGCTATCGTTCCGACAAGCAGGCAGCCGCGACGCTAATGATCCCGCGCGATGCCGATGGCGCCGATATCAAGCGCCAGCTCGCAGGCGTCTTCCTCGCTCGCGATCTCATCAACACACCGACCAATGACATGGGCCCGGAACAGCTCGAAGCTGCCTTCCGCGGCCTTGCCGAGCACTACAAGGCGGAAATGTCGATCACCATCGGCGATGATCTGCTGAAGGAGAACTTCCCATTGGTCCACACCGTCGGCCGCGCCAGCGCCGACGCGCCACGGCTTCTGGAACTGCGCTGGGGGAAGAAGGGCCACCGCAAGGTTACGCTTGTCGGCAAGGGCGTCTGCTTCGATACCGGAGGCCTCGACATCAAGCCGGCCTCCTCCATGCTCTTGATGAAGAAGGACATGGGCGGTGCGGCGAACGTGATGGGTCTTGCGCTGATGATCATGGACGCGAAGCTGAAGGTCGATCTCCGCGTCATCATTCCCGTCGTTGAAAATTCGATTTCGGCAAATGCGTTCCGCCCGGGAGACATCTACAAGAGCCGCAAGGGCCTGACAGTCCAGATTGACAATACCGATGCGGAAGGCCGCCTGATCCTCGCCGATGCGCTGGCTTATGCCGACGAGGAATCACCGGATCTCCTGATCGACATGGCGACGCTGACGGGCGCTGCCCGCGTTGCGCTCGGCCCCGATCTTCCGCCCTTCTTCACGGATGACGAAAACCTTGCCCACGATCTGATTGACGCAAGCCTCGAGACGGACGACCCGCTGTGGCGGCTCCCGCTCTATATGGGCTATGACAAGGATATCCGCGCCAAGATCGCCGACATCACCAACGCTCCGGCGGGCGGCATGGCGGGTGCGATCACGGCGGCGCTGTTCCTGAAACGCTTTGTCAGCAACGCGAAGAGCTGGGCGCATTTCGACATCTACGGCTGGGCGCCGACCGAGCGCGCTCATTCGCCAGGCGGCGGCGAGGCGCAGGCGATCCGCGCGCTTTACCACCATATCCGCCGTGGCTGACCGCGATCGTTAAAATTTTATTCACCTTGCGGGGCGGCAGATTCTGCCGCCTCTTGCCTGCCAGCATTCTCTCCCGGAAAATAGAACGCTAGCGTAATGATTTCCGGAGGAGCCTTGCCGATCGAATTGACTGCCTCGCAGGCCCTGCGGCTTTGGCACGGCGTTACGCTTAACCAGGTTCACCATGACGAACGTGATTTGACGTTGCGCCAGATGGCGATCCTGCTGCATATCTATCTGGTTCCGCCGCCCCATACGGTGCGGGGGCTTGCCGCGACGCTGAACGTGACGAAGCCGGTTATCACCCGGGCGCTGGATACCATGGGCGAAATGGGCCTTGTCGATCGGGCACGCGATGAAAGCGACCGGCGGAACGTGATCATAAAGCGCACCGTGGGCGGCGCGCTCTATCTCGAGAAGCTCGGCGACCTGGTGCGTGACCAGGGGCGCCGCCTGCCGATCTAGTGGAATGGAGATGACGATGCTCGACCGCCGCCTGAATGCCTATCGGCCGGATCTTGCCGAAGCGAGTCTTGAAGGCAAGGTTGAAGCCTTGCGCTTCGTTTCCGGTACCCCGGCGCGGGTCGCCGTTCCCGTTGCACCGCTTCGCCCGCAACCGGAACCTTCAGTCGGCATCGATACGGAACTGCTCCTCGGGGAGGATGTAACGGTCCTTGACCGCGCCGGCGGCTGGTGCTGGGTAAAGGCCAGTTCGGACGGTTATGTCGGCTATATGCCGGAGGAGATGCTGTCCGACTCCCAGGCGGAGCCGACGCATATCGTCACCGTGCAGCGCACGTTCCTCTATCCGCAACCGGAATTGCGAAAGCCCTATAATTCCGTGCTTTCCATGGGCAGCCGCGTCAGGGTCGCGGGTGAGGCAGAGGTGCGCGGAAATCACTACGTCGTTCTGGAGGATGGCACCGCAATTTTTGCAAGGCATGTCCAGCCGGTCACCTCCGGCAAGGATGACGATTATGTCGAGATCGCGTCGCGCTTCATGAATGCACCCTACTTGTGGGGCGGCCGTTCGGGCCTTGGCATCGATTGTTCCGGTCTCGTTCAACTGGCCATGCTGATGACCGGCAAAAGCGCACCGCGCGACACGGACATGCAGGCAGCAAGCCTCGGCGCGAGGATCGATCGCTCCGGACTTCGCCGCGGCGACCTCGTCTTCTGGAAGGGACATGTCGCAATCATGGAGGACCCGGAAACGATCATTCACGCCAATGGCTACACGATGACTGTCGCCCGCGAGAATTTCGAGGCCGCTGTCAAACGTATAGGCCAGCTCTACCAACAGCCGACCGGTTACCGCCGTCCGGTATGATCAAGATCGCCGCGGGTCGAAGAAATCGCGCAGTCCATCGCCCAGCAAGTTGAAGCCTAGAACGGCAAGCGCGATCGTAAGCCCGGGTAGGATGGCAAGCCATGGCGCCAGCCCAAGATAGGTTTGGGAATCGGCGAGCATCCGACCCCAGGTTGGCGCCGGCGGCGCCACGCCGAGGCCAAGGAAACTTAATCCGGCCTCGGTGAGGATCGCCAGTCCAAGCTGGATCGCGGCATGGACGATGATCTGGTTCATGATGTTCGGCAACACATGGCGCACCGAGATCGTCAAGCGGCTGTTGCCGATCGCGCGCGCCGCCAGCACATAGTCGCGGCTCCAGGCCTGGAGGGCAGCAGCAAGTGTCACCCGCGCGAAGACCGGGATCATGAAGACGGCAATCGCTGTGATCGCCGTGAACCTGCCGGATCCGAGAAAAGCGCCGAGGATCATCGCCGAGAGGATCGGCGGCAGCGCGAAGATGACGTCGCAGACGCGCATCAGGAGTGTTTCGAAAATGCCGCGGGTCGCTGCGGCCGAAATGCCGGCAACCGAACCGATTGTGCCGCCGATGGCCACCGCGGTGATGGCGATCGACAGCGAATTCCAGCATCCGGCCATCAGCATCGAAAGAACGTCGCGGCCGAATTGATCGGTGCCGAGCACGCCGAATGCCAAGGGCGGCTGCAGTTTGTAAATGATCTGCATCTTTGCAGGCGGCAGCGGCGTCCAGACGAGTGACAGAAGTGCAACCGCGACAAGCAATCCGACGATGGATGATCCGGCGAGAAGCTTTATTTGCCGGCTAATTATAAATGAACGCCGTTTGATGGAGGTTTCGGAAGCGATCGCCATTGTCACACATCCCTTCGCAGTCGCGGGTCGATCGCGAGATAGGACATATCGACGAGGAAATTCATGATGACGACGAGCGCGGCAAAGAACAGTACGACGTCCTGCATGGCGATGATGTCGCGTTGCGACAATGCCTGAAACGCAAGCCGTCCAAGACCTGGAAGGTTGAAGACGTTTTCGACCAGAACCGCGCCCGCCACCAGGAACGTAAACTGCAATCCAAGGGTCGTCAGGATCGGCACCAGCGCGTTCGGCACGGCGTGCCGCCATAAGACGGCGCGCGCCGACAGTCCCTTCGCGATCGCCGTCCGCGTGAAATCCTCGTGCAGCGTTTCCAGGACCGCTGTGCGGGTGACGCGCGTCAGCACGCCTGCTTGCGGAAGCGCTAAGGCTGTGGCGGGCATAACCAGCGCCTGCAGTGCAGGCCAAAGCCCGGCACTCCAGCCCGGAAAGCCACCTGCCGGCATGAGCCCAAGTGTTGTCGAAAACAGGATGATCAGCAGCAGTGCCACCCAGAAAGCGGGAACGGCAATGCTTACCTGTGAAAAGAGCGTCGCTATGATATCGACGATGCCGTCGCGCCGTGCTGCCGCGAAGGTACCGAGCGGCACGGCGATGACGACGGAAAGGAGGATCGCGAGCAGCGCCAGCGGCATCGTCACCGCCAGCCGCTCGAGGATCAGCCCCGCAACCGGCACGCCATAGGTATAAGACTGCCCAAGATCACCGGAAAACACCCCGGCTACCCATTGGCCGTAGCGAAAGAGCAGAGGCTGATCGAGCCCGAGTTCATGGCGAAGTGCTGTCAGCGTCTCCGGCGTCGCCGAGGTTCCGAGCATGATCGAAGCGGGATCGCCCGGCAGAAGGTCCATGACAGCAAAAATCAGGAAAGAGACGGCGGCAAGCGTCAGGATCAGTCCGGCAAAGCGACGGCCAAGAAGCGCGATCATAGGCGTGGCTTACTTGCAGCCGACGCATTCGTCGTTCTCCTCATTCCTCTTCTTCGACTTGCTCCGGGGATCAGCACAGGAATCCAGCCACGGCGCGTCGGCGTCGCGAATGACTCGATCGAACGGGTCTTTTGCGCCCAAGGACTTCGGCGTTCTGGATCCCTGTGACAAGCACAGGGATGAGGGAGAAGAGAATTGCGCGTCACCTATTCACGCCTTCTAGATATCCAGCACGAAACTCAGCTTCACTCTTTCCACGCCACATTCGTCAGAACATTCGAAGGAATCGGCTCGTTTTCCCACAAGCCCTTCAGATTCTTGTCCCACACGCCGAGCTTGGGCATGACGAATAGATATAGCGCCGGCACATCCTCGGCGAGGATTTTCTGCGCCTCTTCGTTGATCTTGATCTGCAAGGCGGGATCGGTCGTCTCCTGCACCTTCTTCACCAGATCGTTGAAGACCGGGTTCTTGTAGTTGAAGTAGTAGGGATCGCGGGAATAGATGTCGATATCCATCGGCTCGGCATGCGCCACGATGGTCATTTCGTAAGCGCGGTCCTTCATTACATCCTGAACCCATTTTGCCGGAAATTCGGTCGGTTCAATGTTCATGGTCACGCCGATCTCGGCAAACATTGCCTGCATGACCTGGGCGCTGCGTGGCGCATAGGCCATCTGCGGCGATTTGATCGTGAAGGTGAAGCCATTCGGATAACCGGCGTCCGCAAGGAGTGCCTTCGCCTTTTCTGGATTGTAGGGCAACACGCCGGTCATGTCCTGATAACCCGGATCGTTCGGCGTATAATGGCTACCGATCGCCGTGCCGAGACCCGACCAGGCCCCGTCGATCACCGTCTGGCGGTCGATCGCCATCATCAGGGCCTGGCGCACTCGCTTGTCGTCGAAAGGCTTCCTGGAATTGTTCATGCCCGCAACGACCTTGAGCTCGGTATTGCCGATCTTCGTCACGAGCCGCGGATCACCTTCGAACGAGCTCATCAGCTCGGGTGCTGCGAATTCCGGAATGGCGTCCACGTCGCCGGCTTTCAGTGCGGCAGCCTGTGCTTGCGGGTCGGCTATGAAGCGAAAGTTCACCTTGTCGAGCTTCACGGATACCTGGCTGTTCCAATAGGCTTCGTTTTTCGCGAGCTCGACCTTGTCGCCCTTCGCCCAATTGACGAATTTGAACGGACCGGTTCCGACCGGGTGCGTCTTGTCGCTCGCAGCGGACTTCGGACCAACCATGACCGATGCCGGCCAACCAAGCCAGTAAAGCAGGCTTCCCGTTGGCTGCGAGAGGTGCAGCACCAGCGTTTCGGGATCCGGCGTATCGATGGAAGCAATCGAGGCGAAGAAGCGCTTCTGCGGATTGACCGAATCTTTCCCGCGGGCACGCTCCAACGCGAACTTGGCCGTAGCGGAATCGAAGGCTTCGCCGTCGTGGAACGTGACGCCGGTCTGCAGCTTGAACGTATAGGTCAGGCCGTCCGGCGAAATTTCCCAGCTCTTGGCAAGCTGCGGTCGGACCTTGCCACTCTCATCGATGGACACCAGCCCTTCGAAGATATTCTGCCAGGTCACCTGACCGATCGCGACCGGTGCGGCGATTGTCGGATCAAGCCCCGTCGGCTCGACGCTCATGCCGAGATTGAGCACCGCCTTGCCCGCTTGAGCCGGCATGACGGCGCTCGCCATCATCACGACGGAAAGGGCAGCGCTGAGGGAGAGGCGGTGGGCATGGCGTGTGAAAGGTGCCGGCAACAGGCTGGTGATCATAATCCTGCGGATCCCGAAAAAGCGGTGTGAAAGTGATGCGAACATTTTGTGTTCACAGTGTATCGAAAAAAGCTACACACTAAAAACAGAGAAAATGCAAGCTGTCTCCTTGCGTAACTGGCCTCAGCGGCTCTTCAGTTTCGTCCGCATGAAATTCTCGATGAAGCCGATGAGCTTGCCGGCCGCAAAGGAGAGCTGCCGGTCCGGTGCGATCGAGAGCTCGGCATGGGTGCGGATGGAGGTTTCGCTGGAAAGGGGGATTGCAGCAAGCTGACCCGCCTCGATCTCGCGGCGAACCGCAAGTGCCGGCAGTAGCGTCACTGCGCTGTCGCTGAGCACGAGTTCCTTCAGCATTTCCAGCGAACTTACCGTGAAAACCGGGTCGATCGTCAGCCCCTGCCGCTCGATAAGTGCATCGAAGTTCTGGCGGAAACCAAAGGACTTCTCGGGCAGGGCGAGCGTATCTCGCGCAAGTTCGCGAAGGGCGATTTCCTTGCGGCCTGCCGCTGCATGACGCGCCGAAACGATCACGTCGTAAGCGATTTCAAAGCGCGTCACCACTTTTGCCTCCGACATCGGCGGCGTAAAAAGCGTCAGCGCCATGTCGGCCTGGGCGGCGTTCACCGCTTCGATGGCCTGCCGCGCGCTGGTGATCATCACTTCGAAGCGGATATTGGGGTAGCTGCGGCTGAATTCCGAAAGCGCGGGTGCGAGCAGGCTGGTGACGATCGCTCCATTGGCGTAGATGGTCACCCTACCGCGCGCGATGCCCTTGAGGTCTTCGATCAGTTGTTGCACGTGCTCGAGTTCGCGAAGTGTCCGCCCGGCGCGCGCGGCAAGCAGCTCACCTGCGGCCGTCAGCGTCACGCCGCGCGCGCTGCGTTCGACGAGCGCAGCGCCGAAATGCTCTTCGAGATTCTCGATCTGGCGGCTGACGGCAGTCGGCGCAACGCCCAGGTTCTCGGCAGCCTGGCGCATGGACTTGGTCCTAACAAGCTCGTCGAAATACATCAGGGCCCGGATCTGCATTATTTCCCTCCGCCGCTTGGCCTTCTTACTCTGTCCAGGCAATCAGCGCCCGTCCGGGTAGAGCTCCCGCCAGGCCCGCTGCGCACCCTCGTAAGGCAGCGCTGTCGCTTCGTAAACACCGCGCGCGATGGCGCGGGCCATGACCATCCCCGCAAGATGGCAAAGCTCCATCAGTTCGCCCATGTCGGCCAGCGCTCGTGCACCCGTCGAGGCGGCAAACACCGTATCGCCGTCGAGCGGCAGATGCGCCGGAAGCAATGCCCTTGCGAGCCCGTCATGTGCGCCCAGCGAAAGCCGGTGAGCCTCGGCCTTCGTCAGCGCCGCATCGGTCACGACCGCACCGATCGTGGTTGCAGGCGCCATCACGCCCTTCAGCCGCAAGCGAGCATCTATCAGTTCCGGCATTCCGAACCCGCCGAATTCGTTGTCTCGTTCGAAGGGTGCTGCCCAGAAATGCGGCCCGTCGCCGATCGTTGCCGAACCGAGCGCATTGACTGCGACGATTGCCGCCACCTGATGCCCAGCGCTGCTGACCGTGCTTGCCGAGCCGAGCCCGCCCTTGAATGTCGCTGTCGTCGCACCCGCTCCAGCCCCCACCGTTCCAAGCGGGAAATCGCCTTTCGTTGCCGCCTTGAAGGCCGCATAGCCCATCTCCCGGTAAGGCGAATGCAGGCCCCAATTCTTGTCGCCACCGTTTAAGAGATCGAAGAGGATCGCCTGGGGTACGATTGGCACGCGCACCGTGCCCACCTGGAATCCGCGGCCGGCTTTCCTCAGGCCGGCCTGGACGCCGCCTGCCGCATCCAGCCCAAAGGCCGAGCCGCCGGAAAGAACGAAGGCATCAACCTTCTCGACCGTCATCGACGGATCGAGCAAGGCGGTGTCGCGCCCTCCGGGCGCGCCGCCGAGAGCGGTGGCCGAGGCCGTCGCCGGTTCGTCGAAGATAATCGCGGTGACGCCAGAACCGAGCTTCAGGTCCGTTGCGTGGCCGATCGAAACGCCTTGGATATCGGTAATGAGATTGAGCAAGTGCGCCGTCCTTGTTGACGCCGGATAGGATCGCAACCAGCACAAAAAAACAAGACCGGCCCCTTTTGGGGACCGGTCATAAACCCTGGAAAGCGATGAGGTGCGGAAACCTAAGCCTGTTTTCAGGCATGGATTGGCTTTGGATGGCGCCGGGTCATCAGGTCATGGATCGCGACCTTCACCTCATCCGGCGAACTGAAACGCTGCTCGTCAAGGTCGTGCACGTGAAACTTCACGGCGATGAATTTCAGCCGGTCTTCATCTGGAATGACGATGCCCACGGGGACGCCTGCATATTCGATAACTTGCTTTTTCATGCGTAGAACTCCTGCCGCGCGGATTGCGAGGCGATGGCGAATTGACTTGTCTGATACCGTTGAAAGGGGACGAAGGTCACATTCGACAGTTCGGGCGGGAGAGGGCGCCCGGACGGTCATTGCCGAGCACAATTCGCCCAAGGATGGTGGCGAGAATACCGATATCAATCATGTCTCGTTCCTTGTGTTGGCGTTGCACTCGTGAGGTCTCGAAAAGCTCAAGACCCGGCGACGACTATCTTTTATAATCTACCATTATTGTAGAGAATAGAGGACAGTCTGTCAGAAACATATTCCGAAACGTGTCAAAATATCGACAATCCGAAAAAAATAATTCCACCACAGTCATACTTGCTGAAAGAACGTTATCAGATCTTTGTGCAAATTGCGTGACGGCCGGACGCCTCGTTTCGATCACCGGGACAGACATAGGAAGTCGTCTTGATTCCGGCAATGGGGCTTTTGATTAAAAAACCGAAAGCCTCGAAATGACCGCATTGGTTAATGGCGAAGGAGAGGTTACCAGCCCTCGGACAGGACCTTTTCCAGCATGTCCGCGAAGAAGTCGGCGCTCTCGGTGGTCAAGCAAAGTGGCGGTTTGATCTTCAACACATTCAGGTGATCGCCGGTCGGCTGCATGATCACGCCGAGTTCGAGAAGACGGTTGCAGATGGCCGCCGTCTCTTGCGTCGCCGGCTCCAGCGTCGTTCTGTCGCGCACGAATTCAAGGCCGAGATAGAGTCCCATGCCGTGGACGGCGCCCGCAATCGGGTGCTTGTCGATCAGCGCGGCCAGTCGGCTTTTAAGATGATCGCCGACGTCGCGTGCATTGTCCTGGAGCTTTTCGTCCACCATGACGTCGAGCACCGTCATGCCGGCAACGCAACTGACCGGGCTGCCGCCGGACGAGGAAAAGAAATAGCCTTCCTTTTCCAGCGAGCCGGCGATTGCCTGCGTCGTGATCACCGCGCCGAGCGGGTGGCCGTTGCCCATGCCCTTGGCGATGGTGATGATATCCGGCACCACGCCCTGCTGTTCGAAGCCCCAGAAGTGATGGCCAAGCCTGCCGTAGCCGACCTGCACCTCATCGGCTATGCAGACTCCTCCGCGGGCACGCACTTGAGCATAGACTTCTGATAAATATCCGTCCGGCAGGGAAATGCCGCCGGCGTTCCCATAGATCGATTCGGCAATGAAGCCCGCAAGCCCTTGCCCGCCCGCATCGATCGACTGCAGCACAGGCGCCATCGCGGTGAGATAGTCTCCGGCCGAATCCGGCCCACGAAATTCGCCGCGATAGGTGTTGGGTGAAGCGACGGCATGCACCCAATCCGGCCGGGTCGCCAGGGCCTGAGGGTTGTCAGCAATTGAGGTGGAGACGGCGTCGCTTGCCACCGACCAGCCATGATAGGCTTCCAGCAGGCAAAGCATGTTGCGCGCTCCCGTATGCGCCCCGGCGAGTCGGATCGCCAGATCATTTGCCTCCGATCCGCTGTTGACGAGGAAGACGCGGTCCAGTCCGTCCGGCGCCAGAGCTGCCAATCGCTCGCAGAACTCACCGATCGCCGCATAGTGAAATCGCGAATTGGTGTTGAGCTTCAGCCATTGTTCGCCGATCGCTTCTGCCAGGCGCGGATGCCCGTGGCCGAGAATCGTGACATTGTTGACCATGTCGAGATAGGCGCGCCCCTCGACATCGAACATGTATTCCTTCCAGCCGCGCTCGATCTGCGGCGGCACCTCGTAGTAATTCTTCTGCGGTTTTGCGAGATGCGCCTGGCGCCTGGAGAACAGTTCTGCCGTCTCCGGCTCTGGCGCACTGGCGCCTGGTCCAAGCAGGCTTGCGGGCGAGGGGCAAAGCACGGACCAGGCGGCTGCCTCCTGCGGCGCGGCAAAGAGCGGCGGTTCGAGCGCCGGAACCGTGCAAAGCTGGATACGCAAGCCGCCGAGCGAAGAGGCTTCGCCCGAGACCGTCCCGATGATCTGCCCCTGTTCCACCTCGGCGCCATCCTCAACAGACAGGTCCAGGCCATCAAGATGCAGATTGATACCGTCGCCGATCAGGACGAGATGGTGGTTCTTGCAATCGATGCGTCCGGCAAATGGTGCGGCGATGCTGTTGCCACCGGGGAGGCAGATGTCGGTATGCAACGCGTAGGTCGATGGCCGCCTGGCGCTTCGAAGAACGGCGTGCGAAAGCCGGTACTCGCCGTAGCGGGTCGCAGCGATGCCCGCCTCATTCGCCGCGCGTGCCAAAAGCCGCCAGTCCATTTCCGCGTTCAGCCAGTTTCCGGCCGCAAAATGCGGGCTCTGAACGCCGAGGTCGAGATAGGCGATGTTTGCAAGGTCGATCTCCGGCAGAAGCGCGTGCCAGCCGGACATATCGACCGGCGTCATGTCGGCGCCTACGACGTCAAGGATTGCCGCCTCCATCAATTCGAAGGAAACGGACATGGCCGTGTCGAAAATTTGCCGTTCAAGCTCCAGATTGGCGCGGACGTAGTCGTTTTCCGGATCGATCGAAATCTGCTGTTCGCTACTCGCGACGAGAATGACGGCGCGCGCGACAATCAGCGGCCACAGCGCCTTCAGTTCCTCGTCCGTCAGCGGATAGATCTCGTGATAGGCCTTGACCGCGGGCAGGATGTAGAAGGGATCGCCATCAGCCTGATGCAGCAGCGAGGCGCAGGTAACGGCAAGATCGCCGACGAGCCAGCCGCGAATGATATCGCCGAAATCGATGACGCCGTCGGGCATCGGCCGCCCTTGCGCATCAATCCGGCAGACGACGTTGTCGCCTGTTACATCATGATGCACGGGCTGGACGCGAAGTGATGGCGCGAGCGGCTGGATGCGGCGTACGGCAAGCACCATGCTCTTGGCGATACGGTCGCGCGCAGCACTGTCGGTGATGGCCGAAAGCAGCTGAACGGCAACAGGCCCCGCCCGGCGCAGGTCCCATTGCAGGCTGCGGTCGAGGCCCGAATGATTGAAGTCGGCGAGCGCCTGTGCCAGCCGGGCGCAGAGTGCGCCAAGGGCCGCGACGGAAGCCTTCGGCAGGTATTTGCGATGCGTCAGTCCTTCGCCTTCGAGATATTCGAGCAGACGCACCTTGAAGGTCTGTTCGCGAACTGTGACGGCGATGATATCCTGGCCGTCCGTCGAACTCATGACCCTCGGGACACGCGGCGTACCCTCCTTTTTGGTCAGATACCGGATTGCCGCATTCTGCGCCTCCAGCTCCAGCGTATCGTAAGCCATGTGGCAGATCTTCAGCACATAGCTGCCATCACCGGTATTGATCCGGTAATTGCGGTCCTGCTGGCTGCCGAGTTCGGTGATCGTGCCGTGGAGGCCATAGCGGGATTGCAGGATGTTTTCTGCTTCGGCCGGCGTCACGTCCGGGCGCGGCAATTCCATACGATCGGCACGCGCATCATCGGTCATGGCATCCCCCAGCATGATTCGATTTTCCACATTAAGCAGATAATCGAATGCATGTCATAGGCAAGCGCTCACTACTACCCTTTCGGGTGAGGTTTCAACCCATACGTTCGGAGGCGTAGCTTCCTGGGCTTGCCGGAAAGACGATGGTGCGGTTGCCGTTCAGGAAGACGCGGCGATGGATATGGGCATGGATGGCGCGCGCCAGCACCTGGCTTTCGACGTCGCGGCCGATCGAGACATAGTCCTCGGCACTCTGGGCATGGGTGATGCGCGCCGTGTCCTGCTCGATGATCGGACCCTCGTCGAGATCGGCGGTCACGTAGTGCGCCGTGGCGCCGATCAGCTTTACGCCGCGCTCGTAGGCCTGCTTGTAGGGGTTGGCGCCCTTGAAGGATGGCAGGAAGGAATGGTGGATGTTGATGATCCGGCCGGACATCTTGCGGCACATTGCATCGGAAAGCACCTGCATATAGCGGGCGAGCACGATCAGTTCCGTGCCGGTCTGGTCGACGAGTTCAAGCAGCTGGGCTTCGGCCTGCGGCTTGTTCTCCTTGGTGACCTTGATGTGATGGAAGGGAATGTCGTGGTTGACCACGACCTTCTGATAGTCGAAGTGGTTGGAGACGACACCGACGATATCGATCGGCAGGGCGCCGATTTTCCAGCGATAGAGCAGGTCGTTCAAACAGTGGCCGAAGCGGGAGACCATCAAGAGCACCTTCATGCGGCTGTCCCCATCGTGGATTTCAGCCTCCATGCCGAATTTCTCGGCGATCGGCTCGAAGCCTTCCTTCAGCGCCGGAAGTGCAACGCCTTCCTCGGAAATGAAGCTGACGCGGGTGAAGAACTTGCCGGTGTCGAGGTCGTCGAACTGCGAGCTGTCGACGATGTTGCAGCCCTGATCGGCGAGATAATTCGCAATCGCCGCCACGATGCCGCGCGTCGATTGGCACGATACAGTCAGTACAAAATGCGTCATGGCCCTCTTCCCTCTCGCGGCAATAGCCGACAGGTCTGCTTAGATCAAAGCAGCTACGCCGCATAGGCGAAGCTCTTTCATTCGTGCAACAATTTGCAAGAGAAGCTGTCAAGGACTTGCAGGCTCTTGCATCCGTTCGTTTCGCTCCAACTTACGGAAGTCAAAGCGAGAGTCCGTTCCGCCTGCGCCGTCGCGTATCCCCGCCGCGCAGCCGTTCAGGCAGAAACCGAAATGCCTACTTTACCGGCGGCGTCTTTCCCGCGCACGCTCTCGTCGACCTTCAGGAAGCCGACGAGCAGCCAGACGAGGCCGGCCGTCTTCATGGAGAAGATCGCCGTGGAGCCGATCATCAGGTTCAGGAACATGAAAAGCGATAGCGAATGAGCAAGACGCTTCTGGTTCGGCGTCTTTCCTGCCGGGAAAAAGGAGACGAACAGCCAGAAGAGGATGAGGCCGAAGATCGTCGCGCCATAGGTTATGTAGACATAGCCGCTATCGACGAAAGTCGTGGCTTTCTCGAGCTCAAGGCCGAGCGCCGCCGGGATATCCATCGCGATGATGTTCCGGATCGTTCCGCTGATGCGGCCGACAAAGTCGTCTTCATGGGCATCGGGACGGAATGCATGAATGACGAAGCCCATGACGATAATCATCGGCATCATCAAGAGATCGCAGATCTTCGGAATCCACGGAAAGATAAAATAGCCGCCGAGGCAGGCCATGCTGAAAATCAGCATCGTACGCGTGTCGTTGGTAATGAGGATCAGCAAGACGGTGAAGACCAAGAGCAGCCGGTCGAACAATCTCAGGCGATTGGAAAAGCTGACGAGATAGATGACCAGCACGCCGCAGAAATTGGCAAGTGACACCTGCTCCAGAAAGATCGATGAGGACCGGTGATCGATAATCCCGAAGGAAAAGCGGGATGGGAAGCCGAGCGCGCCGCGAAAAAGCCCGATGTCACTATAGGTGGCACGGGGCACGCCGCGGGTGTTTTCGAAATATTCAGCCGGATGGAACAGGGCCACATAGGCTTGCACGGAGACGATCTCGCAGATGAGCACCGCCAGCACCACAATGCTGCATATCTTGAAAATCAGCTTCAGCGTTCGTTCGTTCGTCCATCGGCCCATGATGACGAAAGCGAAAATGATCAGCACGTTGCGCAGGTGGTCGATATAGCCTGCGCGGTTGACCGCGATCACATAGACGGTGAGGAAGATCGTCGCCAGCAAATAGCCAAGCGGAGCGAGGTCTTCTTCGTAAAGGCCCCTCTTTAAAAGGAAGCCAAAACTATAGATCAGCAGCAGGATCTCGCTGAGGGCGACATGCGACGACGCAAGGGGCGTGATGTTGTGATTGATGAAGGCGAGAAGGCAATTATAGGTGACCGACAGCACGCCGACGGCCAGTATGCCGTAGTCGATCGGTTCCTTCGTTGTTGCATCTCGCTGTTCCATCGCCGCTACCTGCCCATTGTCCGGCACGCGTCCTCGGCAGGAAAAGGCGCCTTGGCAGCGGCTTCCAGCACCGCGATCTGCTTTCGCTCATGGCTGTCGTGGGGCTGCACGTTCAAGGGCTCGCTCGCTGGCCACCAGTCACCGGCCACCCAATAGGTCCAGCCAAGCCAGACGTCGCCGTTCTCCTGCATCGTATCCAGAACCGACTTCAAGCCGGCGACGCATTCCGGTGCTTGCGAAACGCCGAATTCGCCTAGCAGCACCCTGGTGCCGTGCTTGCGTGCCCAATCGGACATGCGGATGATGGCATTCCTGGCGTTCTCATTGCCGGAGCATTCCTCATGCGTACCGGAAGAATCGCTGTCGAAATACTGGTGAACCTCGTAGGCAAAGTTCTTGCGTGGATCCTTGACGCCGAGCATCACAGTGCCGTTTGGCCCGCCTGGGCCATCGGACTGCCAGGAATGGGCGCCCGTCCACTTCGTGCCCGGCACGAGGACGAGATTGTTGGCGCCGACCGCCCGGATGCCGCGGAACGCCGCATTGGCTGCGCTCAGCCATTTGTCGCTGGCAATGTCGTGGGGTTCGTTCATGAGCCCGAAAATCACATCGTCCTGATTGGCAAATTCGGAAGCAAGCCTGGTCCAGAAATCTGCGAATGCCAGGGTCGTCGCCGGCGGTGCCCCGACCTGCGTTTTCTTGTACTGGGCATAATTGTGTGGATCGAGAATGGCAGTCATCTCATGTTTGCGCAGAAGGGCCACCGTATCCTTGATGCGCTGGAGTTCGGCGTCGTTCAGTGCCTGCCCGAGTTCGGGCTGAAGCCGCTCCCACAAGAACGGCAAGCGAACGATATTCATCCCCTTCTGCTTGAAGTATCCGATCGTCTCTTCGGAGGGGTAGGCATAATCCTTGGAAATCTCTCCACCCGGATTGCCGAATTCCGCACCGGAAAGATTGATGCCACGAAAGCAGGGACCCGCGGCGTCGGCAAGGCCGGCGTGCCACGGCAGCAATGCTGCCGCGGCGATCGTCAGCATACGGCGCCAGGGCGAAAACGCGGCTTTCATTGATCTCGCTCTCAGGAGTTCTGCCATGTTCCGGCAATATCGGGTAGGGTATCTTAACGCTCCGTTAGCTAAGGATTTCTAAAGTTGGTCTACCTCCGCCAAAGATCGGCGTCGGCGGGTCACGAGTGTGTTTATGAGCCAATTCGACAGGAATAGAGTTAGTCGGCTGCCTAGCTGGCGAAGCTACGAGCCTGCGCCAACCGCGCCGGAAAGCTCTCCCGCGCGCGCGCCTGTCCTAAGGCCTGGTGATTTCGCAAAATCCTTTCCCGAGCCGGAGGCACCGCCGTCGCCCACCACTCCCGAAAAGGACTTGCGCCAGACGGAGCATTTGCCGTCGCAGCCGGAGCGTGCAGTTGTCCGCGCAGCGCCGGTTTCCGTCGACCCTGACGCGCCGCTTGTTGATACGCGATCGGTCATCTTTGCGATCTGGAACAGAAAGCTGATTGTCCTTAGTCTGGCTGCGCTCGGCGCTTTGGCGGGCGGGGCACTGCTGCCGTTGCTGCCCCAGAAGTTCACCGCAAGCACCAGCCTTTATTTCGATCCGCGCCAGATCGGCCTTGCTGATCCGGCGACACAATCATCGACGATCTCGCCGGAGATGATTTCGTCGATGATCGACAGCCAGGTGCAGATCCTGATGTCCGGCAATGTGCTGCGCCGGGTTGCCGATACCATGAAGCTTGCGCAGGATCCGGAATTCAACGGCGGGCGGAGCGACGACGCGGCTGTAGTCAGCGCCCTGCAGAAGTCGCTTACGATCACCCGCCAGAGCAGCACCTATGTGGTATCGTTGACGGCCGTGACGAACAATCCGGAGAAATCCGCCAAGCTTGCAAATCAGGTCGTGACCTCGTTCATGCAGGAGGAAAGCAGTGCCTCGACAGGTCTATACGAAAATACCACGGCGACACTCGATGTTCGTTTGACCGATCTGCGCCAGAAAGTGCAGGAGGCCGAGCAGGCCGTCGAAACCTTCCGCTCCGACAACGATATGGCGGCGACGGAGGGCAATCTGATTTCCGACCAGCGCCTTGCCTCGCTGAATACGCTGCTGCTGACTGCGCAGGAAAAGACAATTCAGGCCAAGGCCCGCGCGGATGCGGCTGCGAACATGAGCTTCGAGGATGTCGTCGCCAATAGCCGAGCGGACGGCAGTTCCGTGAACTCGTCGCTCGCGAGCCTTCGACAGCAATATGCCACTCAGGCCGCAGTCGTCGGTAGCCTCGAGAGCCAGATGGGCGCTCGCCATCCGCGACTGCAGGCCGCCCGCTCGTCACTGCAGAGCATTTCGGGCGAGATAAAGGGTGAATTGCAGCGCATGGTGACTTCAGCGCGCGCCGATTATGAACAGGCGACAAAGGCCGAGGAGGCGATTGCCAAGGAACTGAACATTCAAAAGGCGTTGCAGGCGACCACATCCGACAAGCAGGTCGAACTCAACGAACTGCAGCGCAAGGCGACGGCCGCCAGGGAAATTTACGAGACCGTCCTGAAGCGCTCCAGCCAGACGACCGAGGAGCAGAACCTTCCGCAGAGCAACATTCGCGTCATTTCAGCAGCCGAACCGCCAACGAAACCGGACGGTCCCGGCAAGAAGGTTCTTTTGATCGCCGGCGTTATCGGCGGGCTCTTCACCGGCTTTGCCGCCGGCGCGGTATTTGCGATCCTGGCAAGCCTCTTTGCACATCCGGTCATTCGGGGCTATTTCCGCAGGGAGGCCCAGCGGTAAAGGGCCTCGAAATCACTTTGTCGTGCCCGGTCTACCGCTTGATGGCTGCTTGGCTGCTTCCTAGATTTGAAGACAAATGTCGCTGGAGCCCGTCCTGCAACGAAAGGTGACCGATATGCGATCCCTGCCGATGTTGCTCGCTGCCCTTTCTGTTGTCAGCGGCCTGATCGCCGAGCCGGCCTTTGCGACGGATTGGAGCCGGGCGGGCAAGGCAGCCGCTCAGCCGCTCTATCCCTATCCCGATCTCCCCGGTGTCAAGTCTCAGCCTGACAAGAAGGATGAGGAACAATATGTCTGCCGCACCGAAACGCGCGGCATCCGGCGTAATGGGGACTGGATCTTCCGCTCCGGCGGCATGCCGACCACCGTCTATGTATGCGACCGCGACGGGTACGTGAGCCAAGGAACGCAAGTGCCTGCAAGAGGCCACTATCAGCCGGTGCGGTGACGCTTCATGCCATGCGGGAAAAATTCCGCGCGATGAAGTCGTCGATTGAGACGCGTCCGGTGTGCAGGCCACGTGGTCCCCGGTCCAGCTGCACAGTCGTTCTGGCCCTTTTGCAAACACCGTAGCACTTTTCCTTGTTGTCCGCGGCCGAAGCGGCAGGAGCGGCAACAGTGGCAGGCGTCAAGCGAGCGAGCCTGTGAGAGCCTGCGTAACCATGCGGTTTTTCATTGTTCATCTCCGTAAGAATGGCGGGCGGTGATTGGCTTGCATTGCGGGCTACGGAGGGAGCCGACGGAATGTTGCAGCTCTTCTCACGATTTTCTTGCCGGCCCGGCTTGCCGTCTTCGCGATTGCAGGGGAAAACGCCAGAGAACAAAGGCTCGCCCGCTACCGTGAAATAATCTCGGACGAGCCGTAACAAAGATGTGTGCCTTCTCGTAGAGGATGATGCGGGTGAAATACTCAGCGCGGGAAGAGGAATGGGCAGGCTGGATGCGTAGCGCCATGGGCGGCGATGCGCAGGCCTATCACCTCTTTCTTTGCGCTGTGACACCTCATCTTCGCGCCATGGCCCGCAGGCGCTGCGATCAGTTTGGCGCGCTGGCAGGCGAGGCGGAGGATGTCGTGCAAGAGGTGCTGCTTGCTGTTCACCTGAAGCGCGGAACCTGGGATCCGGCTCGCCCGATCGGCCCTTGGCTGTCGACGATCGTGCGCAATAAGCTGATAGACAGCCTGCGCCGGCGCGGCCGTCACATCGATGTGCCGATCGACGACGTGATGACAACGCTAAAAGCGGAAGAACAGGTGGGCAATTTGGATCGGCTCGATGCCGAACATATGTTGAATCGCCTGAAGGATCCGCAGCGTGAGATCGTGCGCTCGATTTCGATGGAGGGAGCAGGAGTTCGCGAAACGGCCGAAAGGCTGAAAATGAGCGAAGGTGCGGTGCGCGTCGCGCTGCACCGGGCGTTGAAGTCGCTGGCGGCCTTATACCGGAGTGAGACGAGTGAAGACCGATGACCTGATCAGCCTCCTGGCACAAGACGCACCCATCCGCACGCGCCTCGGCCCCTTGCTCCTGGGTGCGCTGCTGATCGGCGTCGCGGTTTCTGCAGTGTTGCTTCTGTCGGCAATCGGTATCCGTCACGACATGGCAAGCGCGATCGAAACGGCACGCGTGCTCTTCAAGATGGTCCTGACCCTGACCCTCGCCGTCACCGCTTGCGGGCTTGTCTTTCGCATAGGCCGTCCAGGCGTGCCGCTGGGGCTTTCAAGCCTGGCGCTGTTCGTGCCGCTGATCCTTCTCGCAGCGGGCACCGCGGCCGAATTGTCGGCCATTCCTCAGGATGCATGGGAAACAGCGATGCTCGGCCGCAACGCACGCTTCTGCCTGTTCTTCATCCCGGTCCTGTCGCTCGCGCCGCTTGCGGGTTTCCTCTGGGCGCTGAAAAACGGCGCTGCGGAACGCCCAAGCCTTGCCGGTGCCGCAGCAGGCCTTGCCGCCGGTGGTATAGCGGCAGCGCTTTACGCCTGGCACTGCACGGACGATAGCCCGCTGTTTCTCGCAGTCTGGTACACCACGGCAATCGCGGCAGTGACAGCCACGGGTGCGCTGATTGGATCACGATATCTGACGTGGTAAGACAGCGAGGTCACGAGACCACGGCCGTTGGCATCGGCTCTTCTGCTATCTTTGTAAGGGAATGGCGCCCAGAAGAGGTGTCCGGCAAGCGCGAGAAATCATAGACTTGCAGAAACGTGGGACAATTTTTTCGTCAACGAAACTATTATACTTTTGGTTCCGAATGTCCCACAATTGCGCCATGCCGCACTGGAATTAAAGGCTTCATTTAGGCCCATAGTAGAGCCACCAGAAGCCTCGGATTTGATATCGGTGCTGTGGAAGTTTCCTCACGTCAATTGCTACTGATCGCGAAGAAGGCGGTATAAGGCCAGAGCGTCGCTCCATGCCGCGGCAGACGGAGCCAGGAGAAAATTGACGTGCAAGATCGCCTCGGCGGAGCGTCAAGGTTTTCCACGAACTGTTTGAAAGATCAGCCAACTAACCGGGTCGTTGAAAAGACCGACAGGAATTCAGCTTTTCACAAAGTCCGCCGCGCTGAGGGGAACAGGTCTGTAGCCGTCGACGTCGGCAATGTCATACTCCCGACCCAGCTCTGCCGCGACCAGGACACGCCCGGATTTCGACATCAGCGCAGGGTCCCGCCAAAGTCCGGCGATGACATGGCCGATGAACCTCGGGGACTCGGAGTTGGACAAGTCGAAATATTCGGCGTTCTGCATGACGGCTTCGGTGCGTACCAGCCCGGGATAGAGTGCGACGGCGGCGACTTTATGTGGACGCAATTCATGTGCGAAGTCCGCGGCCATCTTGTCGGCGGCGGCTTTGGCCATGCCGTAGATCGCGTTGCCGTCGTAGAATTGAGCTGCCCAGAATGAAATATTGACGATCAGACCGCGCTGCGTCGAGATCATCGTCGGCGCCACTGCGCGCGACATCATGAAAGCCGCCCTCAGGGCGGTGCCGATCATTGCGTCCCACCGCCAGACGGGCTGCTCCCAGAAAGGGCGCGGCCAGGTAAAATCGCCATCCTCGACCATGTTTTCATAGCCGGGCCATGCATTGTTCACCAGAATGTCCAGCCTGTTGGCGGCCCTGATCTCTTCAGCCACGCGCTCGGTTTCGGCGTCGTTGCTGTGGTCGCAATGATGAACGACTAGTCGTCCGGATAATGCCGCAGCCTCAAGCGCAAGCCCCTCCAGCGATCCCGCGCGTTTACCTCCTAGGCTTGCTTCCGCCTCGGAACGGGTCCTGCCGGTAACGTGGACCGTGGCTCCCTCGGCGAGCAGCGACAGCGCAATCCCGCGGCCGACACCGCGGCTTGCGCCCGTAACCAACGCGACGACATCTTTCATACTGGTTAGCCTCCCATACGATGGCTGTTGCAGGCAGGGGACATCGGAATTTTGCTGCAGGCAGAAAACGGATGCTTGCCGCATGAAACCCCAGGGAGCAGTCAAATACAACTCGCTTAGGCTGCCCGATTAGGGCCGACTGCCGCCATGGCACAGATGCGCCAATTGTGGTTATTGGTTCGGCTTGGATGAAAGACCGAACTGGGGCCGAAACGGAATTGATTTTATTCGCTATTCCCCGGCGGGAAACGCATAGTTTTACAGCCAAGCGCCTGCAATCGTTGAAATAGATCGAGCTTCCCAAGCTGAAGCTCCTGGCTACGCCGTCAGATTGGGTTACCGTTGTTTCTGGCTTTGGAGGGGCGGCAATCGGTGCGATCGTCGGCGGTGCATCCTCGATGGCAGTTAATGCATGGCAAGCTAAAGTCTCACGGCGTGAACTTCAGAAGGCGCAGGGACTAAAGACACTCTTGAAAGCCTCCCTTATAAAAAGCGACGTCATCAATGCGATGAACCACATCAACGAATGTGTGCAGGCGTCCCATGCAAAGATCAACAGCGGTATGCCGCTTTGGGCTAGAGTGACGCTGCAAGCCGGCTCCTGCGCCCGCCTCGGCGTCCAGAAGGGTGAGAAACCCGAAAAGCCGGTCTTGAACCGGCGCGCGGAGAAGGGAAGCTTCCAATGGCTTGTGCAACAGTACAAGGAACGCGCCGGCAACACGATGGCACCAGATCAGCTTGCCCGCCGAGTCAGACTGCTTGAGAAGGTCTGCGACAGCCTGACGGCCGAGAGCAAGAAGCGCCGCGGAGATCTTCCGTTCGCCGCCATGGAAAAGCGCCATATCACCAAGATCCGCGACACGATCGCCGAGACCGCCGGCGCTCAGGACAACGCGGTGAAGTTCATCTCTGCCATGTTTGGATGGGCAGTGGAAAACGAGCTAGCGCAGCGCAACCCGGCGCTCCGGATCAAGAAGCAGAACAGCGGTGACGGCTTCCACACCTGGACGGTCGACGAAGTGCAACAATTCGAGGTTTCACCGGCCTGCGTCTGCAGGAACTGGCGATCATGGGCCGCCAGCATGTGCGCGACGGATGGCTTACGATTCGCCCTGGGAAGACGAAGCGATCCTCAGGAGTCGTCGTGCAGATCCCCATGCTACCGGAGCTGCAGAAGGCCCTCGATCAGCAGCCGGCCAATCAGATGACCTATCTCGTCACGGAATACGGAAAGCCGTTTTCGGTGAACGGTCTCGGCAATAAGATGCGCGATTGCTGCGACGAGGCAGGATTGTTTCACTGCTCGATGCACGGACTGCGCAAGGCCGGCGCGACAATCGCCGCCGAAAACGGCGCGACCGATGACGAGCTGATGGCGTTGGCTGGACAACGAAGAAACAGACGACGCTTTACACGAAGCAGGCGAACCGCAAGAAGCTCGCCGCTGGAGCCATGCACAAGCTCACTCCGGAACAAAATGGCATCGAAATTGTCCCACGCCCCGTAGGGGTGGTAAAAAGTGCGACAAAAAACAGGTAAAAAGATCAGCACAATCAATGCTGACAAAATGGAATGGTGCCCAGAAGAGGACTCGAACCTCCACACCCTTTCGGGTACCAGCACCTGAAGCTGGCGCGTCTACCAATTCCGCCATCTGGGCGACGGAGAGCCATGTAAGGGGGTGGCTCTTTGCTGTCAACTGGCTTTTTGAAGTTTTCCTGACAGGTTGGAAAAAAGAGCGAATATGCCTCCAGAAGACGCCGGAACGGGGCGATCACGCCGAACTGAACGGCTTTCGCTCTTGTAGTGGATGCCATGCGGCGGCGGGTGTTCTATATCTGCCGCAGCAGAAAGGAATCAGTGATGTCTGCTCTTCGAACGATCATCTTCGGCTCCGTTATCGGCTTCGTGCCGCTTGCGGCCAGTGCCGCGCCTCAGCTTGCGCCGCTGCAACAGCGCAATCCGGCGATCATCAATGTGCAATCGACCTACTGCGATTATCGCGGTTGCTTCGGCTTCGGGCCGCAGCAGTGGCACCGCCCTGCCTATATCCAGCCGAACTATCGTCCGCCGGGAGCGAGAGGGCCGACCTATTACCAGCCGCGAGCCCAGCCAAGGCCGCAACTCTCCTATGATCCTCCGCCAATCCGCCGGATACGTCCGCCAGCAAAGGATGTGCATGTCGAATGGTGCCGAAATCAGTATCGGACCTACAATCCGAGGACCGATCGTTTCGTGACCTACGAGGGCATCTACAAGACCTGCAATTCGCCCTTCGACTGAGGGTCAGCTCTCCAGCGAAACGCGGTCGGCATGGCCGAGATCGCGGCCGGGTTCGATGATGTCCCGCACCCGCTGCTTGAGTTCTTTCGGCCCCGGGAAACCGCCGTCGCGTTTGCGCTCCCAGATGAGGTCGCCGTTGACGCGGATCTCGAAATTGCCGCCCGTACCAGGAATGAGCGCCACTTCGGCGAGGCTGTCCGAAAAGGTGTGCAGCAATTCCTGCGCCATCCAGCCGGCGCGCAGCAGCCAGTTGCATTGGGTGCAGTAGAGGATCGTCACACGGGCCTTTTCGGTCATCGGCGGATTCCTTTCAATGCTTCGATTTAAGGCCTTCGCGGCCGCTTCGCAACGTCCGGCTTGCGCGGGGAGGCCATCGCATGTTCATGTCACGAAGTTAGCTGTGGTGGTGCGCGGCACGGTCCGCTTAATAGGCGTTCAGCACCGGGAGAGGCAGATGAGTGAGCGGGAAAAGATGACGGCTGGCGAGTGGTATTGCTGCCTTGATGACGAGCTCGAGGGGTTGCGCCGGCTGGCGCGAAAGGCCGTTCACCAGCACAACACGATGCAGCCGGACGAACGCGGCAATATGGCACCGGCGCTGGCGGTGCTGCTTGCGAAGGCGCCTGCCGACGCTTTCATCGAGGCGCCGTTTCATTGCTCCTATGGTGTGAATATAGCCCTCGGCAGTCGCGTCTACCTCAATGCCGGCTGTACCATCCTCGATTCGGGAACGGTGGTAATCGGCGAGCGGTCCATGCTGGGGCCGGGCGTGCATATATATTGTGCGGAACATCACAAGGATGCGGCCCTTCGCAAAGCCGGGATCGAGATGGCGCGCCCGGTTTCGATCGGGGAGGATGTCTGGATCGGCGGCGGCGCTACCATTCTGGGCGGCGTGTCGATCGGGGACGGCGCAATCGTCGGCGCAGGCGCGGTTGTGACGAAAGATGTGCCGAGCGGTGCGACGGTCGTCGGCAATCCGGCGCGAATCCATAAGTGATTGCGATGCATGTCGGCCGTGGCCTTGATTGACCTCGGATGACGCTAGATTAGGGCGAACACGGAGGATAGGGCGATGAGCAATAACAACCTGCCATGGGAAGGTGGCTGCCGTTGTGGCCGGGTCAGGCTGAAGATCAGCGCAAAGCCGCTGCTCACCATGGCGTGCCATTGCACCGGCTGCCAGAAAATGTCGTCCAGCGCCTATTCGTTGAGCGCCGCGATTCCGGCGGAAGGCTTCGAAGTGACCCGGGGCGAACCCGTTATCGGCGGCCTGCATGGCTTAACAAGGCACTATTTCTGTCCGCATTGCATGAGTTGGATGTTTACGCGGCCCGAGGGCATGGACTGGTTCGTCAACCTGCGTGCCACCATGCTGGATGATACAACTTGGTTCACACCGTTCATCGAGACTTGGACGAGGGAGAAGCTGTCATTCGCCGAAACCGGCGCGGTATATAGCTATGAAACGCTGCCGGAAATGAATGTATATGAGGGGCTGGTGAAGGAGTATGTGGTGCGGGGATGAACCTTCGAAGACGGGCCATCAAATTTGCCATACTTCACAAACGGTAGCCCGTGCCTTTCAGCGTAAGCGTCTGCTTCGGCTTCGCCTCCGCATTCTCCAGTCGCCGCAGGCGTTCGCGCTCGGCTTTGATCGCGCGGGCGATGCCGTCTTCGGCGGCGCGGGAGATGTTGACATTGAGTTGGCGTGCGGAGGAGACGATCTGAGCATCGAAAAACAGATTCGAGTCTTTTCAGACAGGCCGGCGCATGGCGATAGTCCTTCGAAGTTATGCGCAGGAAAATTGTGCCTAACTTCGAAGGGAAAAGAATTTACTCGTCGCCCATTTTCAGCGCCGCGATGAACGCCTCCTGTGGGATTTCTACCTTGCCGAACTGGCGCATGCGCTTCTTGCCGGCTTTCTGCTTGTCGAGCAGCTTGCGCTTGCGGGTGGCGTCGCCGCCGTAGCACTTGGCGGTCACGTCTTTGCGCAGCGCTGAGATGGTTTCGCGGGCAATCACGTTGCCGCCGATCGCGGCCTGGATCGGGATCTTGAACATGTGCTTCGGGATCAGCTCCTTGAGCTTCTCACACATGTCGCGGCCGCGCTTTTCAGCCGCCGTCCGGTGCACCATCATCGACAGCGCGTCGACCGGTTCGCCGTTGACGAGGATCGACATCTTCACGAGGTTGCCTTCGCGGTGGTCGGTCAACGCATAGTCGAAGGAGGCGTAGCCCTTCGAAATCGACTTCAGCCGGTCGTAGAAATCGAAGACAACTTCATTGAGCGGCAGATCGTAAGTCAGCATTGCGCGCGTGCCGACATAGGTAAGTTCGATCTGGATGCCACGCCGGTCCTGGCAGAGCTTCAGGATGCCGCCGAGATAATCGTCCGGCGTCAGGATCGTTGCTCTGATCCAGGGTTCGTGGATTTCGGCGATTTTCACGACATCGGGCATGTCGGCGGGATTGTGCAGCTCGCGCTCCGTACCGTCGGTCATGTACATCTTGTAGACGACGGAAGGCGCGGTTGCGATGAGGTCGAGGTCGAATTCGCGTTCCAGGCGTTCCTGGATGATTTCGAGATGAAGCAAGCCGAGGAAGCCGCAGCGGAAGCCGAAGCCGAGCGCTGCGGAAGATTCCATCTCGAAGGAGAAGGAGGCGTCGTTGAGGCGCAACTTGCCCATTGCGGCGCGCAGATCTTCGAAATCGGCAGCATCGACCGGAAAGAGGCCGCAGAAGACGACGGGCTGGGCCGGCTTGAAGCCCGGCAGCGCTTCCGCAGTCGGCCGCTTGTCCTCGGTGATCGTATCGCCGACGCGGGTGTCGGCCACTTCCTTGATGCTGCCGGTGATAAAACCGATCTCGCCAGGACCGAGGGAATCCACATTGACCATCTTCGGCGTCAGCACGCCGACGCGCTCCACCTGATACTTGGCATCGGTGCCCATCATGCGAATTGTCTGGCCCTTGGTCAGTACGCCATCGATGACGCGCACCAGAACCATGACGCCGAGATAGGCGTCGTACCAGCTATCGACGAGCAGTGCCTTCAGTGGCGCCTTTTCGCCGCCCGGGCTCTTCGGTGCCGGCAGCTTGTGAACGATCGCTTCCAGCACAGCCGGAATGCCGAGCCCGGTCTTGGCAGAAATCAGGACCGCGTCGGAAGCGTCGATGCCGATCACTTCCTCGATCTGCTCCTTGATGCGCTCAGGTTCTGCCGCCGGCAGGTCGATCTTGTTGAGGACGGTGACGAGCTCGTGGTTGTTGTCGATCGCCTGGTAGACATTGGCAAGCGTCTGCGCCTCCACGCCCTGGGACGCGTCAACGACTAGCAGCGAGCCCTCGCAGGCCGAGAGCGAGCGTGAGACTTCGTAGGCGAAGTCGACGTGTCCGGGGGTGTCGATCAGGTTCAGGATGTAGGTCTCGCCGTCATCCGCCTTGTAGTGCAGACGCACGGTCTGCGCCTTGATGGTGATTCCGCGCTCGCGCTCGATGTCCATGTTGTCCAGCACCTGCTCGGACATTTCGCGCTCGGCAAGCCCGCCGGTCGTCTGGATCAGGCGGTCGGCAAGCGTCGATTTGCCGTGGTCGATGTGGGCCACGATCGAGAAATTGCGGATGTGGGACAGCGGAGTCGTCGGATTGGTGCTCATGCGCGCCATATAGCAGTGCCGCCCCCCGCCGCAAAGCGGAAAAGCAGGACTCCGTTTAGGATAAAATGCGCGTCATAGGCTGTGATTAAAAACCACTTGTTTCCATTATCGGATCATGTAGTTCTCTTATAGTAGAATCAATGGATCGGACGATGGAACAGGACCTCGAAACGGCGATCGGCATTCGCATCCGCAAGCTCAGGATCGAAAAGGGCCTGACGCTGGATGACCTTGCCAATGCCTCCGGCGTCAGCCGCGCGATGATCTCGCGCATCGAGCGGGCGGAGGCGAGCCCGACGGCCTCGCTGCTTGCAAGGGTCTGTGCCGCGCTCGGGCTATCGCTTTCAGCCTTCTTTGCCGATGAAAGGCAGGCCTCGCCACTTGCCAGACGCCACGAGCAGCAGGTCTGGCGCGATCCGGAAACCGGTTATCTGCGCCGCTCCGTCTCACCACCCGCAACGTCGTCCGAGGTCGATATCGTCGACGTCGAGTTTCCTGCGGGCGCCTGCGTCAGCTTTCCGCCGCATACGGCAGGCCACGGCATGACCCAGCACGTCTGGGTGTTCGAAGGCGAGATGGAGATGACCACTGGCGAAACGGTACATCACCTTTTGCCCGGCGATTGCCTCTTCATGCCGGTCGGGGAGGGGCATGTCTTCCGCAATCCCACCAGCAAACCCGCCCGCTATTGCGTGGTGCTCAACCGTAGCACCCGCTGATGATTTCAGGAGAGACCGTGACCGTCATTCGTATTCTTGATGCACAACAGGCCAATGCGGCTATTCCGGAACTTTGCGTGATACTCGCCGACTGCGTGGAGGGCGGCGCCTCAGTCGGCTTCATGCAGCCTTACACGGCGGCCGACGCCGCGCCCTATTGGAGGAGCGTCGCAGAAACAGTCGAGGCGGGCGTCAACCTGCTCGCCGTGGCTGAGATCGACGGAAAGATCGTCGGGACGGTGCAGGTCGGATTTGCCTCGATGCCGAACCAGCCGCACCGTGGCGATTTGAAGAAGCTGCTCGTGCATCGTTCTGCACGTGGCAAAGGTTTGGCACGGCTGCTGATGGAGGCGATCGAACACGAAGCCGCAAGACATGGCAAGCGCCTGCTGGTGCTCGACACAGCAACCGGCAGCGAAGCGGAGGCGATCTATCCGCGACTCGGCTGGGAGCGCGCCGGCGTCATCCCGGATTATGCGATGTGGCCGGAGGGCGGCTATTGCGCGACCACGCTGTTCTACAAGCGCATCGCTCCCTAAACCATTGACAAGGCGTGCATCCGCCGCGCCTTATCCGACAAAACAAATCAGGGAGAAGCCAGTGCGCGTCATCTATTCAGAAGACCACAAGCTGCGCGATGCCAAGACAGAGCTGCATGGCGGCCTGCTGGTGACGCCGTTCGAAGGACCGTTTCGCGCAGAGTGGATCCTGGAAGCAATCAAAGAGGCGGGCTTTTCGGATGTTGTTGCGCCCGAACGGCATGGACTGGAAACGGCTCTGAAAGTGCATGACGCCGGCTATCTCGATTTCCTGTCGAAGGCCTGGACTTTGTGGCAGGCGAGCGGGGCCGCGGGCGAGGCGATCCCGACCTCGCTGCCGGTGCGCCGCGCAACGCAGCGCGTGCCGAACGATATCGACGGCATGCTCGGCTATTACGCCAATGCCACCGAAACCTCGATCACCAATGGCACCTACGAGGCGGCCGTCGCCTCGATGCAATGCGCGATCACCGGCGCCGATTGGCTCAATGCCGGAAACCGGTTCGCCTTCTCGCTCTGCCGGCCTCCCGGCCATCATGCGGGCGTCGATCTCTTCGGCGGCTATTGCTTCATCAACAACGCCGCCGTCGCGGCACAACGCCTGCTGGATATGGGCGCAAAGAAGGTTGCGATCCTCGATGTCGATTTCCATCACGGCAACGGCACGCAGGACATCACCTACCGCCGCGGCGACATCTTCTTTGCGTCGCTGCACGGCGAACCCGCCAATGCCTTTCCCTATTTCTGGGGCTATGCCGATGAAACCGGTGAGGGCGACGGCGAAAACTGCAATGCGAACTACCCGCTGCCGCGCGGCACGGCCTGGGCTGCATGGTCGGCAGCGGTTTCGGATTCGCTTGCGCGCATCAAGGCTTTTGGCGCCGAAGCCATCGTCGTCTCGCTCGGCGTCGATACCTTCGAACGCGATCCGATCTCCTTCTTCAAGCTGACTTCCGATGATTTCACACGCATGGGCGCGTTGATCGCCAAGGTGGGCCTTCCAGTCCTGACCTGCATGGAGGGCGGCTATGGCGTGACGGAGATCGGCCTCAACGTCGCTAATATGCTGAAAGGGCTGGAGGCCTAGAAAGCCTTCGATGGACGACCAAAATCAGCAACCCGATGTTCCGACGCCGCGCATGCTCTCCTGGGCACGCAACTCGACGATCTATCGCCTCGAGCGCCGGATGATGACGGAAAAACAGCTCTTCGATGCGATCACGCGAAAGGCGAAGCAGAAGTTCGAAGACATCAGTCCGGCGCAGCTGAAGGCGCTTGCCGACTCGGCGGTCAAATTCGCCTACGACCAGAAGGCTCTGGACGACGTCGCCTATGCTGCGGTGAGCACCCGCTCGGCGGTACGCGGCGGCAAGTCGAAACGGATCATCGCGCAGAAACTCTCCTCGAAAGGGGTGGCAAGCGATATCGTCGATACCGCGCTCGAGCATGCAGACGATCTGTTCGCCGCCGTCGTCTTTGCCCGCAAGCGCGCCTTTGGTCCGTTCCGGCGTGGCGACCTTGATGAGAAGCAAAAGGTGAAGGAGCTTTCCGCTTTCGCCCGGAATGGATTCAGCTTTGAGATCGGCAAAAAAGTTTTTGGCATGAGCCCCGGCGAGGCTGAAGAGGTGCTCGAAACCAGGCTGGCGATTTAGCGTTTCGGTTCATAAAGCCCGCTTATGCTCGGATCAGAAGTTTGCATTTGCCGCTCTGCGATTGCGTTCGTATCAGTGGTGCAAATCAGGAGTGGGAAATGGATCAGAAGACGGGCGAACCAGGGGCAAACGGCAGTGCCGTTGCGTTAACCGCAGCAGCGCCCGCCATTTCCGGCGGTGTTGCCGCCGGTGCACTCATGTGCCTGCTGTCGATGTCGTCCATTCAGTTTGGTGCGGCATTCTCTTCAAGTGCGATCGCAGCCTATGGATCGGCCGGTGCCTCCTGGCTGCGGCTTGCCTTCGCGGCAGTCATCCTTGCAATCGCCGTTCGTCCGCCATTGCTGCGCTACAGCCGCGAGCAATGGATCGGCGCACTGGTTCTCGGCACGACGACAGCGCTAATGACCATGTCCTTCTTCGCGGCGATCGAGCGAATTCCTTTGGGGCTTGCGGTAGCGATCGATTTTCTTGGTCCGCTTTCCGTCGCGACGTTCGGCTATGGCCTGACGCGGCGCCTGGTTTGGCCGGTGATCGCCGCAGCCGGTGTTCTCTTCCTCGCTTATGATGGCGAGCAATGGGTCGGCAATCTGCCCGGCGTGCTCTTTGCCTTCGGCGCCGGCGCGGGCTGGGCATGCTATATCATGCTGACGAAAAAGGTCGGAGCGGCGTTCAAGGGGCTCGAAGGCCTCTCCATGTCGCTGATCGTGGCAGCGGTGGTGGCGACGCCCTTCGGCTTTGCCGGGGCGGCGTCGAACCTCGATGGCTACGGTCTCGTCGAGATGGCAGGTCTGGCGATCCTCGTTCCGCTCCTGCCCTATACCCTGGAAATGATTGCATTACGGCGGATGTCGACTGCCGCGTTCGGGATCCTCATGAGCTTGGAACCGGCAATCGGTGCGCTCGCAGGCTTCCTCATCCTTGCCCAGCCCATGACGCTGTTGCAGATGCTCGGGACCGCGCTGGTCGTTGCAGCGAGCGCAAGTGCGACCTTTTCGACGGAAGAAGCTTAGGCGGGCTTGCGCGCCGGATCGTCGAGTGCGGGGTTGTAGAATAGCGATAGCGTCAAACTCTTTGCGATGCGTTCCGCTGTCGCCATGAACCAGGCCTTTACCGCCGTATTCGGAGCGATATCGTCGAGCGTTGCGGCAAAGAGCTCCAGCCATTGCGGAAAGAGAGCCGGCGTCATGTTGGCAACACCGACATGGGCTTGCACCGGCTTCCCACCGTAGGCGCCGCTGCGGAATGCGACGGACGACCAGAAGCTTTTCATCTTTGCCATGTGCTCCGGCCAGCGGCCGGAAAGCCGGGCGTCGAAAACCGGGCCGAGTTCGGGATGCGCAAGGACGCGGCCGTAGAAAGTCTCGACCAGCCTGTCGATGAAGGCATTGTCGATGCCCATCGCATTCATATCCGTTTCCGCTCGCTGGCGGATTGCGGCGGCATGCGCCGCCCGGCCTTGCAATTCACTATTCATCTCAGACCCATGGTCGCTTTGTTGCGGCACGCCTCATATAGGCACCTGCCGCTTCCAACTGAAGTCCACAATTCATCTTGCGGCAATCTGTCAGATCGACCGCCCGATGCTTGACGCCTTGCGGTGCACTGTTTAGATTTAGAATAATTCTAAAATGGAGCTTTTGTTATGCTGCCGCAGTTTTTCAGGTCGTCCAAACGTTCGTTCAAATCATTGTCGGAACAGGAAATTCTGGCGCTCGCGATTGCCTCCGAAGAGGACGACTCCCGCATCTATCGTGCCTATGCCGACCAGCTCAAGGCCGCTTATCCCGCCTCGGCGCAGGTCCTCGAGGACATGGCGGACGTCGAAAGCACGCACCGCAAGTCGCTGATCGAGATACATCGGCAGCGTTTCGGCGAACGCATTCCGTTAATTCGCCGCGAGCATGTCCAGGGCTTTTATGAGCGCAAGCCGGATTGGCTGCGCAAGAACCTGTCGCTGGAAGCGGTGCGGCAGGAAGCCGAGACGATGGAGGAGCAGGCTTATCGCTTCTACGTCGAGGCGGCAAAGCAGACTTCGGATGCCTCGACGCGCCAGCTTCTCGGCGATCTCGCGCTCGCCGAACAGGGTCACGAAGACATTGCCAGGATGCTCGGCGACAAACATACGCCGGAGGGCGTAAAAGACGCCGAGGACGATACGGCGCGGCGGCAATTCGTACTCACCTATGTGCAGCCCGGCCTTGCAGGCTTGATGGATGGTTCGGTCTCGACGCTGGCGCCGATCTTTGCCGCCGCCTTTGCGACGCAGGATACGTGGCAGACCTTCCTCGTCGGCCTCTCGGCCTCGGTAGGCGCGGGTATTTCGATGGGGTTCACCGAAGCTGCGCACGACGACGGCAAGATTTCCGGGCGCGGTTCGCCAGTCAAGCGTGGTCTCGCCTGCGGCATCATGACAACGCTCGGCGGTCTCGGCCACGCACTGCCCTATCTCATTCCGCAATTCTGGACCGCGACGATCACTGCCGTCGTCATCGTCTTTTTCGAGCTTTGGGCGATCGCGTTCATCCAGAACAGATATATGGAAACGCCATTTCTGCGCGCCGCCTTCCAGGTCGTGGTCGGCGGCGGCCTTGTGCTAGCTGCCGGCATCCTGATCGGCAATGGGTGAGGCCCGGCGCGCAGCCGAAGCAATCGACAACGTGACACGATTGCAGCGCCGAACGCGTTGAGCTCAAGCGAAAGGCCGGGAGACCGTGCGGCAAACACAGTCTCACAAAGCGGCCGACCGTCGCAGGCCCTAGTGGTGAAGTTGAATCTCTTACTTCAGAGCGCCGACCAGGACGTCGCGGCCGTTTTCGATCGTCACCCAGCGGCCAGCATTGTAGCTCGACTGGCGCTTGACGAAGGAATAAGCCGTCTCGAACCAAGGCTTCACGCTGGAAGCGAGGTTGTCGAGAATGAAGTCGCCTTCGTTCGTGCGAAGCGTCAGCACCGCATGGCCTTCTCCATCCGGTTTGCGCACCACCGTCATCAGAAGGTTTGCCGGCTCAAAGCCGCGCTGGATCAGGATGCGGCGCTTCAGAAGCGCAAAATCTTCACAGTCGCCCGCCGTTGTCGGATAAGCCCAGATTTCGTCCTTGCCGTAGATTTCCTTGTCCGTCATCGGGGTGATGGTGCTGTTGACGGTGGAATTGACCGAGCGCACAAGAGCCCACTTCTCGTCATTCATTTCCGCAGGCCCTGCGTTGCGGTCCGCACCGCATTCGATCCGGTGCAACTGGCAGAAATCATAATGGCCGATTGGCTGCGAGGTGGCGCCGCCGGTAACCATCGAGAGGTTTCTTGTGGGGGCCGGTAATGCGGCCGAAGACATCGCAAACATGGCCATCATGACCATCAAGTAACCCTTGATCCGCACGCCCGTTTCCCTGCATCGCCCTTGTATTTGTTAACAAAGAGTTAACGGAGAGGGCGTTGAGGAGTCAATCATTACTTCTCGCAGGGCTGCCCTAACAACCCGACATGGTTAAAATGCCACACAACCGGCGATTCCGGATCGCGCCTGATATCAAACTCTGGTGGAGGCGGCAGGCGCCTGCTTCGGCTAACGAATGAGGCCTTTAACGGCAGATAGTATCCGCTCGATATCCTGCGGCCGTGAAAGCCGATGGTCGCCATCGCGAATGAAGGTCAACACGACATTGTCGGCGGGCAGGTGTTCAACCAGCTTCATGGCGTGACTGTAGGGAACGTCCGGATCGTTCATGCCCTGCAGGACATGCACCGGGCAGCCTGTGTTGATGATGCCGGTCAGAACCCGGTTTTCGCGGCCGTCTTCCAGAAGTGCACGGGTGTAAATGTTGGGCTCAGGGCTATAGTCGGACTTTTCTTCGAAATAGCCGCGTTCGGCGAGTAAGGCGCGATCCTTTTTCCTCAGATGCGGCTCGATGAGGTCCGATGTGAAGTCGGGTGCCGGCGCGATCAGCACCATACCGTCGAGCTTTGGCGTTCCCTCCAACTTTGCAAGTTCCTGCGCCAGCCGCAACGCTATCCATCCGCCCATGGAGGAACCGACGACGATGACGCGCTCGGGTCTTGCGTGGAGGAGGACGGCGAGCGCTTCTTCCAGCCAGCGGGAAACCGTTCCGTCCTTAAACTCGCCACCGGAAAGTCCATGCCCCGAATAGTCGAGGCGGATGCAGGCAAGTCCGAGTTCGCCGGCCAGCCGATCGAGCTCTATCGCCTTTGTGCCGCTCATGTCCGACCGATAGCCGGAGAGCCAGACGAAGGTCGGGCCGCGATCCTTCGAGGTAGCTTGGCGAATGATGAAAGCGATTTTTCGCTCCGCGTCGCCTTCGCCCACCGTCAGGAACTGCGGCTCGGATATGGCTGTTGCTTCGGACATAAGCACAAACTCCCATTGTTTGTGCCTATAAAACAGATTCTCGATAGGCTGACAGCAGGTGATTTTTCCGCTAAAGCGTGTTATTGACGACATCGCAGCGATAGCGAGACTTCGTTGCGCCCCAATGGAGCGCGAAGCTGCGATCTGAAACAACTCGAGGAGAGTACGACCATTCGCAGACCTTTTAAAACCGACGCGCCCGTGAAGGAAGGGCCGCGTTCGAACCGGGAAATCCGTATTCCTAAGGTTCAATTGATTGATGCTGAAGGACAGAATTTGGGCGTGGTGCCCACCGATCAGGCCTTGAGAATGGCTGAAGAAGCCGGCCTCGACCTTGTGGAAATTTCTCCCAACGCCGAACCGCCTGTGTGCAAGATTCTCGATCTGGGCAAGCTGAAATACGCCAACCAGAAGAAGGCCTCCGAGGCGCGCAAGAAGCAGAAGATTGTCGAAGTCAAAGAAATCAAGATGCGTCCGAATATCGACACCCATGATTATGAGGTGAAGATGAAGGCTATGGGCCGCTTCTTTGAGGAAGGCGACAAGGTGAAGGTGACGCTGAAGTTCCGTGGCCGCGAAATGGCCCACCAGGAACTCGGCATGAAGCTTCTGCAGCAGGTCAAGGCCGACACGCTGGAATTTGCAAAGGTCGAAGCCGAACCGAAGCTTGAAGGCCGCCAGATGATGATGGTGCTCGCGCCGAAGTGAGCGGTCCTCATCAATGCATCAAAGCCGTCTGTAAGGGCGGCTTTTGTGTTTTTCAGCGCGCCTGAAGAATCCTCGTCTGCCCCGTTGCACTTTCGCGGCGCTGCGGGTATAAGCGCGCGTCCGAACTGACCGGCAGGGCATGCCGTGGCAGTTTCGAATGCTTGCGGGATGGTTTCGTCGCCATGTCCGCAGATCAACAACAAACGCTCCCGCACCTTGTTGCGACGGCCGGAAGACCGGACATCGCAGGAGGGCTTTTTTGAAGAAGCGCGCAGGGAGGATAGAAACGGAGTAGCAAAATGCCCAAGATGAAGACGAAGTCCTCGGCCAAGAAGCGGTTCAAAATTACCGCGACCGGCAAGGTCAAGGCCGCTGCTGCTGGCAAACGCCATGGCATGATCAAGCGTACCAACAAGTTCATTCGCGACGCACGTGGCACGATGGTTCTCGCAGAACCCGATGGCCGCAAGGTTGTGAAGAACTACCTGCCGAACGGTCTCTAAGACTATTCCGCGAACGCTTTAGATTAAGGAGATCATGAAATGGCACGTGTAAAAAGAGGCGTTACAGCCCATGCCAAGCACAAGAAAGTTCTGAAGGCAGCAAAGGGCTTCTACGGCCGCCGCAAGAACACCATCCGTACCGCCAAGGCAGCCGTCGATCGCGCCAAGCAGTACGCCTACCGCGACCGCAAGGTCAACAAGCGCAATTTCCGCGCGCTTTGGATCCAGCGCATCAACGCTGCCGTCCGCGAATTCGGCCTGACCTACGGCCGCTTCATCGACGGCCTGAACAAGGCTGGCATCGAGGTCGACCGCAAGGTCCTCTCCGACATGGCGATCCATGAGCCGGAAGCATTCGGAGCGCTCGTCGCTGCCTCCAAGAAGGCCCTCGCGTATCTCAAGGATGCCGGTACGAAGAACGAGTTTGAAAGCGCGGTTCGTTAACCAGCGCTTCCCAAGCTTGACGCTTTTTTGAATTTTGGGAAACCCGCGCTGGTTTGGGCTGGCGCGGGTTTTTCTTTCTCTCTACTGCTTGCCGGCCGGTTCTAACCAGCCTCCGATTGCCCGCCTGATCCCGGACGGAAAGAATTGACGATGTCAGATATCGACCAGCTCAAATCATCGCTGCTTGCGGAAATTGCTGCCGCCAACGACGAACCGGCACTCGAAGCCGTGCGCCTTTCGGCCCTCGGGAAAAAGGGCTCCGTTTCCGAGCTCCTGAAGACGCTCGGCACGATGTCGCCCGAAGAGCGCCAGACCAAGGGCGTTGCCATCAACGTCCTCAAGAATGAGGTCGCAGATGCGCTTGCCGCTCGCAAGGCGACGCTCAAGGAAGCGGCGGTCAATGCCCGCCTGAAGGCCGAGACGGTCGACATCAGCTTGCCGGTCCGCTCCTCGCCCGCCGAGCGCGGCCGCATTCACCCGATCAGCCAGATCGTCGACGAAATCACCGCGATCTTCGGCGACATGGGCTTTTCGATCGCCGAAGGTCCAGATGTCGAGACCGACTATTACAATTTCACGGCGCTAAATTTCCCCGAAGGCCACCCAGCCCGCGAAATGCACGACACCTTCTTCTTCCAACCGGATGAGAACGGCGAGCGCAAGGTGCTGCGTACGCACACCTCTCCCGTACAGGTGCGCACCATGGAAGCGCAGAAGCCGCCGATCCGCATCATCATCCCTGGCAAGACCTATCGTCAGGATTCGGACGCGACCCATTCGCCGATGTTCCATCAGGTCGAGGGACTGGTGATCGACAGGAAGGCGAACGTCGCCAACATGCGCTGGGTGCTCGAAGAGTTCTGCAAGGCCTTCTTCGAGGTCGACAGCGTGACGATGCGTTTCCGTCCGTCCTTCTTCCCGTTCACCGAGCCGTCCTTTGAAGTCGATATCCAATGCGACCGCTCGGGCCCGATCGTCAAATTCGGCGAGGGAACGGATTGGATGGAAATCCTCGGTTGTGGCATGGTCCATCCGAACGTACTGCGCTATGGCGGTCTCGACCCGGACGAATATCAGGGCTTTGCCTGGGGCATGGGCCTCGACCGCATCGCCATGTTGAAATACGGCATGCCCGACCTGCGCGACTTCTTCAACGCCGATGTCCGCTGGATGACCCACTATGGCTTCCGCCCGCTCGACATGCCGACGCTGTTCGGCGGCTTGAGCGTGTAAGGGAGGATTGAGATCATGAAATTCACGCTCTCCTGGCTGAAGGATCATCTGGAAACGGATGCCACCCTCGATGAAATCTGCACCCGCCTGACGATGATCGGGCTGGAGGTCGAAGATGTCGATGACAAGGCGGCCTTCAGGCCCTTCATCATCGCCAAGGTTCTCTCCGCTGAGAAACATCCGCAGGCCGACCGCCTGAAGGTTCTCTCGGTCGATACCGGCAAGGGTGCACCGATCCAGGTCGTCTGCGGGGCGCCGAATGCGCGGGCGGGCCTCGTCGGCGCATTTGCCGCATCGGGCACCTATGTTCCCGGCATCGATGTGACGCTTTCTGTCGGCAATATTCGCGGCGTCGAAAGCCATGGGATGATGTGCTCCGAAAAGGAGCTCATGATTTCTGACAATCATGAGGGCATCATCGATTTGCCCGAAGACGCGCCAATTGGGACCAGCTATGCGGCTTATGCCCATCTCGACGATCCTGTCATCGAGATCAACCTCACCCCGAACCGTCCGGACTGCACGAGCATTTACGGCATCGCCCGCGATCTGGCCGCTTCGGGTCTCGGCACGCTGAAGACGCGGCCTGCGCCGTCCTTCGCCATCGAAGGCGAGACACCTGTCAAGGTGAAGCTCGATCTTGACGACGAAAAGCTCTGCCCGGGTTTTGCGCTCCGCCTCGTGCGCGGCGTCAGGAACGGCCCGAGCCCGCGCTGGATGCAGCAGCGGCTGCTGGCAATCGGTCTGCGTCCAATTAATGCGCTGGTCGATATCACCAACTACATGACCTTTGATCAGGGCCGGCCGATGCACGTCTTTGACGCTGCCAAGGTAAGCGGCAATCTGACCGTCCGCCGTGCGAGGGAAGGCGAGACGGTGCTGGCGCTCGACCAGCGTGAATACAAGCTTGGCCCCAACAATGTCGTGATCGCCGACGCGGACGGCATCGAGTCGATCGGCGGCATCATGGGCGGCGAGCATTCCGGTTGCGACGAAAACACGACCGACGTGCTGATCGAATGCGCGCTCTGGGACCCGATGAACATCGCCAAGTCCGGCCGCGGTCTGGGCATCATCACCGATGCCCGCTATCGCTTCGAGCGCGGCGTCGATCCGGAATATATGGTTCCCGGTCTGGAGCGCACGACGGAACTCGTTCTTGAACTTTGCGGCGGCACGCCGGCGAAGGCGGATGTCGTCGGCTACAAGGGCTATCAGCCGAAGATCGTCGATTTTCCTTACTGGGAAGTCAGGCGCCTGACCGGCCTCGAAGTCTCGACTGAGGAGAGCAAGGATATCCTGACCCGCCTCGGCTTCGTGGTGTCGGGCTCGGGCGAAAACGTCTCGGTCGCCGTTCCTTCCTGGCGTCCGGACGTCGGCGGTAAGGCCGACCTCGTTGAGGAAGTCATGCGCATCCACGGCGTCGACAACATCAAGCCGGCGCCGTTGGAAAGCCATGCAGCCGTGAACGGCAAGATTCTGACGACGCTGCAGATCCGTACGCGTATGGCCAAGCGGGCGCTCGCCTCGCGCGGCATGCTGGAGGCCGTCACCTGGTCCTTCATTTCGCAAGAGCAGGCGAAGCTCTTCGGCGGCGGCTCGCCGGCACTCAAGCTTGCGAACCCGATCGCAGCCGAAATGTCCGACATGCGCCCGTCGCTCCTGCCGGGTCTGTTGATGGCTGCGCAGCGAAACGCCGACAAGGGCTACGGCGATGTGGCGATCTTCGAAGTTTCCGGAACCTACGAGAATGACAGGCCCGAAGGTCAGCGTCGTGTTGCCGGTGGCATTCGCCGCGGCACGGCGTCGCTCACCGGCTCTGGCCGCATGTGGTCGAACAATTTGAAGAGCGGCGGCAAGCCGGTCGATGTCTTCGACGCCAAGGCCGATGCGCTGGCGGTGATCGAGGCCTGCGGCCTGCCGATGGGCAACATCCAGATAGAGCAGGGCGGACCGGAATGGTATCACCCCGGCCGTTCCGGCACCATCAAGATGGGCCCGAAGGTCGTCCTTGGCTATTTCGGCGAATTCCATCCTTTGACGCTCGAAGCGCTCGATGTCTCAGGCGCGCTCTGCGGCTTCGAGGTCTATATCGACGCTATGCCCGAGCCTAAGAAGAAGGCGACGCGCACCAAGCCGGCGCTGGAGCTTTCGCCCTTCCAGGCCGTCAAGCGCGATTTCGCTTTCGTCGTCGACAAGGGGGTTGAAGCCGGCGCGATCCTAAAGGCTGCGAGCGGTGCCGACCGCAAGCTCGTCACCGGCGTCAATGTCTTCGACATCTTCGAAGGCGGGTCGCTTGGCGAGGGCAAGAAGTCGGTTGCGATCGAAGTGCAGATCCAGCCCGTCGAGCGGACGTTGACGGACGAGGATTTTGAGGCTTTGACGCAGAAGATCGTGGCGAGCGTGACGAAGTTCACCGGCGGTGTGCTGCGAAGCTGACAAAGCCTACGATGGGCAGTCCGGGCCGGCGGCTGCGCCGGCCTGAAGCATTGAAAGCTGCCCCGCCTAGGAATGCAGGTAATAGAGCTTGTTGACGATGGTCCATCGACCGTCGATCTTCAGCATCGACAGATAGTCGGTAAAGCGCATCCCGGCGAATTCGTCAGTCACCTTGGCCATCGCGGCATCGCCTGCGACATCGATCATTGTTATATCCATATACGGTTGCGTTCCGGGCGGAGCGGCGCCTTCGGCGGTGATCGCAGCGATGAATTCGTCGCGCGTCAACCATTCAACCGCATGTTCATAGTGACCGATGACTGTGCTTTGGGGATGGAAGGCCTTTCGCAATGCGGCTTCGTTGGCAAAGGTCATGCCTTCGACGTAGAGATGGACGACTGCTTCGATTGCCTGCTGTTCGGACATATCTTGCACCCTCCGTATCGGCGCCATGATAAGCTGAAAGATTTAGAGGCAGGCGGTCCTTTGGCAAGCCACGCCAAGTCTGGAGCAGCCGGCACGACCGGCTGCACCAGGGGATCGTCGTCAAGCTGCGCGGGCGGCTTTCTGGTTTGCGGCGGTGACGGCGAGTTTCGTGAGCAACTTGTCAGTTGCGGCTTCTTCCTGCAGGGTCTGGTCCAGCAGCACAACGGCGTCTTTGTAGCCGAGGTTCTGCGCCCAGGTCTTCAGTGTGCCGTAACGGGCGATCTCGTAGTGCTCCACGGCCTGCGCCGCAGAGATCAGGCCGGCGTCGACCGCAGCCGTCCCCTTGAATTCCTCCATGATCTCTTCGCCTTCAGCGATGATGCCCTGAATTGCTTCGCAGGTCTTGCCCTGAGCACGTTTGCCGGCAATCTCGAACACCTGCTGCAGGCGTTCTACATGGGCTTCGGTTTCTTCCTTGTGCTTTTCGAAACCCGCCTTCAGATCGGCGGACTGAGCAGCGCGGGACATCTTCGGCAGGGCGCGCAGAATCTGCCGCTCGGCGAAGTAGATATCCTTCAGAGTGTCGTAGTAGAGATCCTCAAGTGTCTTTCCCTTGGCCATTTCTTCGATCCTTGTTCTCGTTTTTGGAGTCACGCAGTCGTGAACCCTTAGAGAAGCGACCTGATTGGAAATTGTTCCGCTGGATCCCGCGATTTCCGGGTGGGAATAGCCGGATGACGGGATAGGTTCGTGCCGGCGGATGGAGGAGAGACGCATGAAAAAGCCTGGGTCGATGAAATCGCTCGAGGATATGGGCCGGGCGCGGCTTTCGAAGAATTTCTTCCTCCGCGATTTCCTGCATTCCGAGATCGCCGATTTCTATCGCATTCCAAATATTCCAGACGACCCGGATCTTGCAATTGAGGCGGGTAGACGGCTTTGCAAGGAACTGCTCGAGCCGCTTCAGGCAACGTTCGGCAGGCTGCACATCCGCTCGGGCTACCGTTCTGCCGCCGTCAATGAATTTGGAAACAAAAACAAGCTCAATTGCTCGACCAATGCCTCGAGTGCGGCGGACCATATCTGGGACATGCGCGATTTTGATGGCTGCATGGGGGCGACGGCCTGTGTCGTCGTACCCTGGATGATCGATACTTATCGTGATGAGGAAGATTGGCAGAAGCTCGCGTGGTGGATCCACGATCATCTGCCCTATGCATCGCTCTGCTTCTTTCCAAGGCTATGGGCCTTTAATATCCAATGGCACGAGCGGCCAAAGCGTGCGATCCAGAGCTACGTGCGGCCGCGCGGAACTCTCACCAAGCCCGGCATGGCGAATTGGCAAGGCGATCATTCGAAATTCTACGAGGGTTTTCCCCCGTTCAGAAACTGATGCGATAGCGGATGTGTCCGTCGCTTTCGACATAGCTGTCGTAGAGCGCACGCGCCGTCTTGTTCTGTTCGTTGGTGTGCCAGTAAAGGCGTGACCAGCCGTGCTGCTTGCAGAGCAAAACCAGGTCATCCAAAAGCGCCCGGCCGACCCCTTTGCCGCGGGCACCGGGGTCGACGAACAGGTCTTCGAGATAGCAGTCCTTGCCGCGAATCCATGTGCCTTCATGCGTCAGTGATAGGGAGAAGCCCATCACCTCTCCGTCGACTTCCGCAACGCGCATGAAGATTGCTGACGCCGGATCGAAAACCCGGCGCCACGTAGAATCGGTAATGTCGCCATCGACCGTGACTTCATAAAAGGCGAGGTAATCCTTCCAGAGTTCGCGCCAGCGCGCTTCGTCTTCCGGTCTCGCATCGCGGATCGTCACGGTCATGTCATCCCCTCAGGCGCCTGCCCTGTCGAGCAGTCTCATTGCTTCGTCAGAAAGCTCAAGCTTCGCTGCCTTCACCAGGCTATCGAGCTGTGAGGTGCTGGTAGCACTGGCGATCGGTGCCGTCACGCCTTTCTTGTTGAGCAGCCAGGCGAGCGAGATCTCGGCAGGTTTCGCGCCCGTCTCGGCGGAAATCTGATCGAGTGCGGCGAGAATGCACATGCCCTTATCATCGAGATATTTCGCGACCCGATCTTTGCGGGCGCTGCCCTGCGTATCGGCCTTGCTGCGGTACTTACCGGAGAGAAAGCCGGCTGCGAGGCTGAAATAGGTGATGACACCGATATCTTCCTTCACGCAAAGGTCGGCAAGCTGGCCTTCAAAGCTCGATCGCTCATAAAGATTATATTCGGGTTGCAGCACATCGTAGCGAGGAACGCCAGCCTTCTCGGCGGCATCGAAGGATGCCTGAAGCTGGCCGGCATCGAGATTGGAGCAGCCGATCGCTCGGATTTTGCCCTGCTGCTTCAGCTTGGCGAAGGCTCCGAGCGTTTCTTCATAGGGGGTATTTTCGTCGGGCCAGTGGGAGAGGTAGAGGTCGATGTAATCCGTCTGCAGGCGGCGGAGCGAATCCTCCACGGCCTTGAGGATATATTGCTCTTTCAGCGTCTTGCCTTGGCCCATGTCGGAGCCGACCTTGGTGATGATGACCGCCCCGTCGCGGGAGACCTTTCCGTTCTTCAGCCACTTGCCGATGATCGCCTCTGAATCGCCGCCTTTGTTGCCGGGCACCCAGGATGAATAGACGTCGGCCGTGTCGATGGTATTGAGACCCGCGTAGAAGAATGCATCGAGAATATCAAAAGACGTTTTCTCGTCGGCCGTCCATCCGAAGACATTGCCGCCGAAGACGATAGGCGAGATTGAAAGACCTGTTTTTCCGAGCCGGCGCATTTCCATGGCGCTATCCTAAATTGCTGATTTGATTGAAAGTACGGATGCGGCAGAGCGTCGCCGGGAGTAAACTAGCGCAGGTTCCGGCAGAGGAAAACCAAACTTTCGTGATTTGCGCGCACGCCATTGCGTCGCCCGCCACCCCTGAATAAGGTTGCACCCATTCAAGCTCTGGGAGGCTAAGCCATGCTCCGTTTCGGTATCATTTCGACGGCAAAAATTGGCCGTGAACTCGTCGTTCCGGCCATTCAGGACGCGGAAAACTGCGTCGTCACCGCGATTGCCAGCCGCGACCTGAAAAAGGCGCGCGAGATGGCCGACCGCTTTTCCGTGCCGCATGCCTTCGGCTCCTATGAGGAGATGCTCGCCTCCGACGTGATCGACGCCGTCTACATTCCGCTGCCGACGTCGCAGCATGTCGAATGGACCATCAAGGCGGCAGACGCCGGCAAGCACGTCCTTTGCGAAAAACCGATCGCGCTCAATGCCGGCGAGATCGACAGCCTCATTGCTGCGCGTGATCGCAGCAAAGTCCTGATTACCGAAGCCTATATGGTGACCTACGCGCCGGTCTGGCGAAAGGTCCGCTCGCTGATCGCCGACGGCGCGATCGGCAAGCTTCGCCATGTCCAAGGTGCCTTCACCTATTTCAATCGCGATCCCGGCAACATGCGCAACATTCCCGCACTTGGCGGCGGCGGCCTGCCCGATATCGGCGTCTATCCGACCATCAGCACGCGCTTTTCGACGGGCAAGGAACCACTGCGCATCCAGGCCGTCACCGAACGTGATCCGGAATTCGGCACCGATATCTATTCGAGCGTGAAGGCCGACTTCGGCGATTTCGAGCTGAGCTTCTACATCTCCACCCAGATGGCAAACCGCCAGGTCATGGTGTTCCACGGCACGGAAGGCTACATCGAGGTGAAATCGCCTTTCAACGCCGACCGCTGGGGGCCGGAGGAACTGGAACTCGCCAACCGCAACCACAACGAGTCGACCATCTTCCGCTTCCAGGACAGCCGCCAATACAAATGTGAAGCAGAAGCTTTCGCCCGCGCTGCCAAGGGCGAGAAGGAAGAGGTCGTCACGCTCGAAAGCTCGAAGCTGAACCAAAAGGTGATCGACGCGATCTACCGCGCGAGCGAGAAGGACGCCTGGGAGCCTGTTTGATTATTCGCGAAATGCGAAGCGTATGCAGCCGAAAATTGCAAAGCACAGTGTAGAGACGGAGGCAAGAACCATCGCCGCCAACGGCTGCAGAGACGGCAGTACCGTTATGAGCGTGGCGTAGAGACCATAATTCAAGATCGCCGCAATCAGCAGGATGGCGACGATACCGGCGCGGCCGACCGACGGCCGGCCGCCCCTCGTGAGATCGATGCGTCGCAGCATAGCGAGCATAATGCCAAGGATAGCAACAAGGCTCACCGCACGCGTCAAAAGCGGGCCTTGCATCACCTTCAGCAGCAAATGGAAGAGTAGCGTTTCGGCCGCCAATCCAAGCAGCGACAATGCGGCAAAGCGCAGAAGCGACCCGCTTCGACTGAAAGAGGCGTCAGCCATTAATCGCGAGCATGCCAGCAATGATGAAAGCCGCGCCAATGGCGTAGCGAACAGTAAGGGCTTCCCCAAGAAAGACCTGCGCCAGCAAAGGCACGAAACAGAAGGTCAATCCCATAAAGGAGTAAGCAATCGTCAGCGGGACGGCTTTCAGGACGTAAATCCAGATAATCGTTCCGAGCCCGTAAAGGAGTAGCGCTGCAAGCAACACCGGATTGAGAAGCAGAGCAAGGATATTGCGGACACTGAGCTCGCCGGTGGCCGCGCTCGCCAGCTTGAACAGCACCTGGCCCGAGGCAATCAGCAGCGGCGTGCCGATAAGCCCAATCCATGTTGCGGTCGAGAAAGTGGAAAGCATCGAACCGTCCTTCAATCCGCTGCACCTCTCTCTTCCGAATAGAAGATGTCGCGACCGATATCCTCGCAGACAAAGTTTGAAGGCACCGGGTGGACAGCTCTCAGGAAGGAGTGCGTATAAGGGAAGAAGTTGAAGTGCGGATTGAACGTGTAGCGGTATTCGCGTTCCCTCGGCACAACGATGATTAGGCGGCGTTTTGCAATCCGGCGCAGTTCCGCAATCGCTTGCCGGTAGTCGAGAATATGCTCGATCACATGCGTGCAGATGACCGTGTCGAATTCCGCATCTGCAAAGGGGAGGTTTTCGACCTTGGCGGCGACATATTCGATGCCAGGCAGCCGTGATGCGTCTTCAATCACGAAGTCCACGCCTGTGAGGCGGTTGAGCCCAGGATGCGTCGCCTGGATGCTGCGGAGCAGCGCACCCGTGCCGCAACCGATATCGCAGACGTTTTCTCCCGCGATCGATCCGAGGATGCGGTTGATGCAGGCCGCAGAATTGTCCGTGCCTTCGTGAACACGGGGATGCTTGCGGTAAAGCTCGGCATATTCCTCTGCCGAAAGAAACGGTGCTCGCTCGCGAAATTTCGCCAAGTGCGTGATATGGTCGCCCCAGACGCGCCGCGCAGCCCAGCGAAACGCACCGGAATCACGGACAAACGGCGGCAGGACATCTTCCAGCACGAAACGAATACGGTTTGTGGTTTCTCTGTTCATGGAAAGGGCTCACCTTTGAGCGGAAGCAACTATGCGATGCGCGTGGTCCTGCCACCGTGCCCGGTTTCAATGGACTTTTCCGGCGTAAGACCCTGGCTCGGCGCGGCGACGTTGAGGTAATGAATGCGAAGCTGCTCGGCACGCGAGCGTGCGACGGAATCAAGGATCAGACCCGCGGTGAAGACCATGAAGGAGATCATCATCAGCGCCATGGAGAGAACCCATGTCGGCATGCGGTTGACAAGCCCGGTCTCGAAGTACTCCGCCAGCACAGGTGCCATGAAAGCCATGCTCGACAGCATGAAGCACGCGCTGATGAGGCCGAAGAAGGCAAAGGGCCGCGTTTCCTTCATCAGCATGGCGAACATCCAGAGAATCTTGCCGCCGTCCTTCAAGGTCGAGAGTTTCGAGTGCGAACCTTCCGGGCGGCGGCCGTAATCGAGTTCCAGCTCGGCGACCGGCAGCTTGAGCCGAGAGGCGTGGACAGACATTTCGGTCTCGATCTCGAAACCGGCGGAAACGGCCGGGAAGCTCTTGACGAAACGGCGCGAGAAGGCCCGGTAGCCTGAGAAAATATCGGTGAAGTCCGGACCGAAGATCGTGCGGTAGAGAATGTTGAAGATGCGGTTGCCGAAAGCATGTCCGTTGCGCCCCGCATCGGAATGAACGCCGCGCCGCGTTCCGACCACCATGTCGGCGCGTTCGGTCAGCAGCGTGCGGATCAGCTCTTCGCCGTCTTCCGGCGCATAAGTGCCGTCGCCATCTGCCATCAGATAGATGTCGGCGTCGATATCGGCGAACATGCGGCGCACGACATGGCCCTTGCCCTGGCGCCGTTCGCGCGCGACAGCGCCACCGGCCAGCATTGCATGGAGCGCGGTGCCGTCTGTCGAATTGTTGTCGTAGACATGAATCTGTGCTTGCGGCAGCGCCGCTTTGAAGCCGCGGACGACTGCACCGATCGTGGCCGCTTCGTTGTAGCACGGAAGCAGCACAGCGATGTTTAGGGTTTTGGTCTGCGATCGTGTCATGATGCCACTCGCCATTCACAATTGGCGCGCAGTCTAAAACACGCAGCGTTAATAAGACCCTATAACGCGGGAAAAATCGGCAGCCATTCGGACGCTTTACACTTTCTTGATCTGCAAAAGCTAAAGTTCGCGCAGCTTAGGACGGGACAGCAGGAATGGCGAACGTCGCAGGAATGACCGGCAATTCAGCTTCTAAATCTTCGCCGCCTATCGTGTCGCTTGCCGCTATCTGCATGCTTCTCACGCGTCTGTGGCCGTCGGTGTCGCTTTATAGCGCGGTGCTGATCGCGAGCATTTTGCCGGTGAAGCTGATCGGGACGAAAGACTATGTCGGTCCGGACAATGACGACGGCATGCGGCTCGTCGAAGTAAGGGATTTTCTTTCCGGGCAGAGCTGGTTCGATTTGACGCAATACCGGCTGGGCGTTGATGGCACGCCGATGCACTGGTCGCGGCTGATCGATTTGCCGATCGCAGGGCTCATCAAGTTCTTCGGCTTGTTTCTGGCGGGCGAGCAGGCCGAGGCCGTGGCGCTCGCGATCTGGCCCGTCTCACTCGTTATCCCCCTCATGCTTGCGATGGCGATTGCGGGCCGCCGCATCGGCGGCGTGCCTGCCATGCATATCTGTCTGGTGATGACCGCACTAGGCGTATGGACCAGCAACCGTTTCGTGCCGGGTGCGATCGATCATCACAACGTGCAGATCGGGCTTGTCGCGTTGATGACGGCCATGCTTCTCGATGAGGAGCATCGGGCCTGGAGCTATATCGTTGCAGGCTTGATGGCGGCACTGGCGATGGCCATTGGGGTCGAGACCACACCTTTTGTCGCATCGGTTTGCCTTGTCGTCGCACTTCATTGGGCTTGGGTGGGGGAAGCCTTTCAGAAGGCTGCCAAAGCATTCGGGCTGACGCTCACGCTGGCCGTCAGTATTCTGTTCTTCTCGACCATGCCGCCCCGCCTATATTCGACGGTAACCTGCGATAATTTTTCGCTTGGTTTTTACAGCCTCGCTGCGATCGGCGGTGGGATGCTTTCCGTTGCGGCTGTTTTCGCAAGCCGTACGTCGAGAATAGGCCGCTTCGCTGCACTCGGTGGTATCGGCATCGCTGTTGCAGCTTCCGCCATGGTGATCGCGCCCCAATGCCTGCATAATCCGCTTGACGATCTCGACCCAATGATCGTTGAGCTGTGGCTGAACAATATTTCAGAAGCACGCTCCATTCTCGATATGATCCGCGATGAGCCTTTCGGCATCGGTGCCTTTTACGCAGCCGGTCTTTTGGGCATTGCTGTCAGCGCATTCCGAATCCTCTATCGCGACAGGGTGCGGATTCACGCCATCCTGCTTTTCCTGCTCGTCCTCTGCTGGGCCATCGGCCTCATGCAGGTGCGCGGGGCACCCTTTGCAAACCTGATCGCTATCCTGCCGCTCGCGCTGCTGATTATCGACATCCGCCGTATATCGAACAGCGATCGCGAAAATGTCGCTGTCGCATTCTGTTACATCATGCTGGTGCTTGCCAGCGTACCTGCTGTTTGGGCCGTTGCTGGAGGCTTCATTGAGCTGCAGAGGCAAACGGAGGAAGACAAGAACGAAGCGAAAGACGAGGAAAACAAGCCTTCGTGTATCTCAAGAGAGGCTCTTGCGCCGCTGAATGCGATGCCTGTCGGCATGGTGGCGGCCTCATCTGAACTCGGCGTGCCGATCCTCCGCTTTACGAGCCAGCATGTTCTGACCGCACCTTATCATCGCAATCCCCGGGGTATGCTGACCGAAATGCATATCGGCCTCTCGGAACCGAAGGATGCAGAGGCCTTCCTGAGGGGGGCGGACGTTCATGTTTTGGCTTTCTGTCCCGACGACTATCCGACGATGCAGTTCGCAAAACTGAAGCCGGAGGGTCTTTATTCTCAATTGGCGAAGGGCAATGTGCCGTCCTACCTCCAACCGCTTCCCAAGGCTGCGGGCGTTGGGGTGCAGTTCTTTGTCTTCAAACCGGAAAATTGAGCGCTAACCCGATGCTCTACTGATCTTTCCCTCCGCTTTCGCTAGAAAGGAAAGATGAGCAATGTCTTCGACACCGATTCGCCCACCAACCTGACTGAATATTCGGTCTCCGAACTTTCGGGATCGATCAAGCGCACGGTCGAAACCGCTTTCGACCAGGTCCGGGTGCGTGGCGAAATTTCCGGCTATCGCGGCCCGCATTCATCGGGGCATGCCTATTTCTCGCTGAAGGACGATCGCGCGCGTATCGACGCCGTCATCTGGAAAGGCACGTTCTCGCGGCTAAGGTTCCGGCCGGAAGAAGGCATGGAGGTGATCGCCACCGGCAAGGTGACGACCTTCCCTGGCTCGTCGAAGTACCAGATCGTCATTGAAACGCTGGAGCCCGCGGGTGCGGGCGCGCTGATGGCATTGATCGAGGAGCGCAAGCGCAGGCTTGGTGCTGAGGGTCTTTTTGACGCGGCGCGCAAGAGGCGGCTGCCGTTCATGCCGAGGGTCATCGGCGTCGTCACGTCGCCAACGGGCGCCGTTATTCGCGATATCCTGCACCGCATTTCCGATCGTTTTCCAGTCCATGTCATCGTCTGGCCCGTCAAGGTGCAGGGCGATGGTTCCGGCGAGGAGGTGGCCAATGCCATTCGCGGTTTCAACGGCTTCCAGCCCGGCGGCGAAATGCCGAGGCCTGATGTGCTGATCGTCGCGCGCGGCGGCGGCAGCCTGGAAGATCTGTGGAGCTTCAATGACGAGATTGTCGTGCGCGCCGCTGCTGAAAGTGAAGTTCCGCTTATCTCGGCGGTTGGCCACGAAACTGACTGGACGCTGATCGACTATGCGGCCGATGTGCGCGCGCCGACGCCGACGGGGGCTGCGGAAATGGCCGTTCCCGTCAAAGCCGAACTGGACGCCCAGGTCTCTGCGCTTTCGGCCCGTCTGCAAGGCTGTATGAGCCGGCAGATGGATCACAGGCGGCAGTCCGTTCGGGCGTTGATGCGAGCGCTTCCGTCGCTCGATCAGTTGCTGGCACTGCCGCGCCGGCGCTTTGATGAAGCGGCCGCAGGCCTCGGCCGCGGGCTGGAGCTCAACACCATCAACAAGCGTCGGAGTTTCGAGCGCACCGCATCGCATCTGAGGCCGGACGTTCTTTCGAACCGCATTGCCGAGCGCCGCCAGATGCTTGCCGAGCGGATGACGCGCGCCGAGCGCACGGTGGAGCGACTGATCGATCGCTCCAGGTCCCGTGTCGGGAGGGCCGATGCCGTCTTTGCGTCCTTGCCGACGCGACTGGAGACGCAGACGGCACGCATGGGCGACCATCTGGCAAACCTGTCCCGTCACGCCGATACCGCTGTCCGCCATCAGTTGACACGGGCAAGGGGCGAGCTTTCGGCACAGGACCGCGTATTGCAGTCGCTCTCCTACAAGAACGTTCTGAACCGCGGTTATGCAGTCATCCGCGACGATGAGAACCGGCCGGTATCGCAGGCCGCGGCCCTTTCGGCCGGCGTGGGCATTTCGATCGAGTTTGCCGACGGCCGCGTCGGCGCCGTGACAACGGAAGGCGGTGCGCCACCGAGGAAACGGTTGGCGAGGCCTGACGAGCCGACCATGCCGCCGAAGCAGGGTAGCCTGTTCTAGGAGGACCGATGCGTATCCTGCTCGTGCTCGCCCATCCGCTTAACGAGAGTTTTGCCGCCTCTGTTGCAAAGACTGCGCGTGAAGCTCTGGCAGAAGCTGGTCATGCGGTTGATCTGCTCGATCTCTACGCCGAGGATTTCGAGCCTCGCCTCACGAAGGCCGAGCGCGGCGGCTACTTCGACATTCCCTATGATACCTCCGGCGTCTCAAAGATTGTGGAGCGGTTGAAGGCGGCCGATGGCTTGATCCTCGTTTTTCCGCAATGGTGGTTCAATTTTCCGGCGATCCTCAAGGGGTTCTTCGATCGGGTCTTCGCGCCCGGTGTCGCCTTCTCGCATGATACGGCCGGCGGGCGGATCGTTCCGCAGCTGACAAATATCAAACTGCTTTGGGCTCTGACGACGACGGGCTCGCCGTGGTGGCTGGTTCATCTCTACATGGGCGATCCGGTGCGCCGGCTACTGAAGCGCGGCATTGCGAATTTCTGCTCCAAGGGCCTCAATTTTCGAATGCTCAGCCTGCACGACATGGACCGCGCGACCGCCGCCAAACGCCAAGCTCATCTTGATCGCGTGCGCAAGGCGCTGAGCGCGATCTGACTATTCGAATTTCGCGAGGAACTTGCGCAGCAGCGCATCGAGCGCTGCCTTGTCTTCATCGCTGAGGTTTTCGATAAGCCGCTGCTGGTTGGCGACATGGGCACCGACCGCGGTCTCGACGGCCGCAAAACCATTCTCTGTCAATGCGATCAGCACGCTTCGCCGGTCGTCGGGGTTGAGTACGCGTTCGACGAAACCTGCTTTCTCGAGCTGGTCGATGCGGTTGGTCATCGTACCGGAGCTCACCATCGTCATCGCCAGCAGATCTCCAGGCGAGAGGCGATAGGGTTCTCCGGAACGCCGAAGCGTTGCCAGCACGTCGAAGGCGGATGACGAGAGCCCGTGCTGCAGCAGGACTTGCTCTACCTCGCGTCCGAGATGTGTCGTCAGCCGTTTCAGGCGCCCCAGGATACCCATGGCTTCGATATCGAGGTCCGGCCGCTCGCGTTGCCATTGGGACATGATTTTATCGACGCGGTCCATTGTTTCCTCATCCAACGATAGACAAGCGATAGCACGATATGTCTTGACGTCAAGATAAATGCTCCTATGTTGAATTTATCTTGAAATAGAGATTCTTGATATGAAGAAAAATAGCACATATGCAGCCGATGTCCTGACGACGGCAATTGCGCCCGCCATCTGGGGCAGCACCTATTTCGTGACGACCGCATTCCTGCCTGCCGGCTATCCGCTGACTGTTGCAATGCTGCGCTCTTTGCCTGCCGGTCTCCTCTTGCTCGCCACGATCCGTCGCTTGCCGTTTGGTATCTGGTGGGGCAGGGTCTTCATCCTCGGCGCGCTGAATTTTTCGTTCTTCTGGGCAATGCTTTTCGTTTCGGCTTACCGACTTCCAGGCGGTGTCGCCGCGACGGTCGGGGCTATTCAGCCTCTGATCGTTATCGCTTTATCGCGCCTCTTTCTTGGTCGGCCGATCAAGCTTCTCGCCGTCTTTGCCGGTTTGGCCGGAATGGCTGGCGTCGCCCTGCTGGTGTTAACACCCAAGGCTGCGCTCGATCCGGTTGGCGTTGCGGCCGGTCTCGCGGGCGCCGTATCAATGGCTTTCGGCACGGTGCTGACGCGCCGTTGGACGCCGCCGGTTTCGAACCTCGCCTTCACGGCATGGCAACTGACGGCTGGTGGGCTTTTGCTCGTGCCAGTCGCGCTGATGTTCGAGCCGGTTCTTCCTATGCCGACAACCGCAAACGTGCTGGGCATGGCCTATCTCGGACTGATTGGCGCGGCATTCACCTATGTCGTATGGCTCCGCGGCCTGTCGAAGATCGAGCCAGCGGCGGCCGCGTCGCTTGGCTTTTTGAGCCCGCTCGTGGCGACGTTTCTCGGTTGGCTGGCGCTTGGCCAGAGCTTGACGCCCGTGCAGCTCTTCGGTTTCCTGCTTGTGTTGGCGAGCGTCTGGATCAGCCAGAGAGCAATGGCGCCCGTCAGGCCCATTCTCCCTGCCGCATCACCGGAACCCGCGAGCCGTCCGGCTTGATGCCGTCGATATCCACTTTGTCGGAACCGATCATCCAATCGATATGGATAAGGCTGGAATTTCCGCCCTGCGCCTTGATCTGGTCCTGGCTGAGCTTTGCGCCGTCGAGGAAGCACTTCGAGTAGCATTGTCCGAGCGCGATATGGCACGAGGCGTTTTCATCAAAAAGCGTATTGTAGAACAGGATACCGCTCGCCGAGATCGGTGAGGAATGCGGCACGAGCGCCACTTCGCCGAGGCGGCGCGCGCCGTCGTCGGTATCGAGCACCTTGTTCAATACCTCCGCGCCACGCGAAGCCTTGGCCTCGACAATCCGGCCTTCTTCGAAACGAACCTGGATGTTGTCTATCAGCGTGCCCTGATGGGAGAGCGGCTTGGTGCTTGAGACATGGCCCTCGACGCGCAGCGCGTGCGGCGTCGTGAAGACCTCTTCCGTCGGGATATTCGGGTTGCAGGTAACGCCGTTCTTGGCGACGGAGGCGCCGCCATGCCACTCATGACCGTCGGCAAGGCCAACGGTCAGGTCGGTACCCGGTCCCTTGAAATGCAGTGCTGCGAAGCGCTGACCATTCAGCCAGGATGAGCGCGCGGCAAGGTTCGTATTGTGCTCCCTCCAGGCTGAGACCGGATCGTCGAGATCGACGCGCGAGGCGGCAAAGATTGCCTTTGCCAGTTTCGCGACCGCAATCGGCTCTGGATCGTCGGCAAACACGACCTTCGCCCAGGAGGGATTCGGATAGGCAACGATGTTCCAATTAATGTCGAAGTTCGAGATCTTTTCGAGCGCTGGTTTGTAGGCAGTGGAATTCGCCCGGTTCGCGCGGCCGACCTTGCCGGGATCCTGTTCGGAAAGCAGCATCGGATTGTCCCCGGCAATTGCAAGACGTGCCGCACCGTTTTGATATGCCTTTGCCATACCTTCGTAGAGCCAGCCGGAGGCACGGTCGAAGCCCTCGTCGCTGCCGTATTGATAGCGGGCAAGCGTCGTTTCTTCGTCGGAGTAGAAAGTCGTAACAAGCCCCGCGCCGGCCATGTAGGCGTGATTGGTGATCAAGCGAACCAGCGGCATTGCGACAATCGGCGCGGTCATCACCAGATCCTGACCCCTTTGAAGCTGCAGGCCGACCCTGACGGCGACCTCGGCGAGCTTTTCCAGCTTGATCGGATCGACGGAATTCTGACTCTGGGGCATGAACGTCATGGCCGGCTACGTCCTGAAATCTTCTCTCTGAAGATGCCAGACTTAGACCCCTTTACGGCGAAAATGAAGCTCGCCGGCGTGAAAATGCAGGGCGGCAAGAGACTGCCCGATCTTAAGCAGCCGCCTGTTCAAGCAATGCCGACTGATGTTTCTGAAGGAACGCGATGAGACGCTCGTGATAATCGGTAGCGGCGGCTTGCCTAACACTCGGCCGCTGCACAAGCGTGCTTCGCCAACGCTTCACCTTTTCCAGGCCATCAAAGATGTGGCTGTCGCTGATTGTGTCGAAGACATCGAAATATCGGAAGATCGGTGCGAAGACGGCATCCACGAGGCTGAAGCTCTTCCCGACGAAAAGTGGTCCGCCGGAAAGCTCGGTTTCGATGATAAGGAATTTCGATGCAAGGACCGTTCGTTTGGTCTCCAGCACCTGTCGGTCGCTAGTGGTTTCATACATCCACAGATCGGCCAGGATGGACGAGCCGAACTCCATCCATCCGCGATGCCGGGCACGTGTCAGGGCATCTTGCGGATGAAGCCTCGGCCCGGGTTGCGTTTCGTCGATGTATTCGCATATTGCCGCACTTTCGAAGAGGACGACTTGCCGCCCGTCTTCCTCGATCAGCAGAAGCGGAACCTTGCCGAGCGGAGAAATCTTCAAAAACCAGTCCGGCTTGTCATCGAGATCGATGAAAACGCGCTCGAAGGCCGCACCCTTCTCACCAAGCGCAATCGCAGCGCGCTGCACATAAGGGCACAGGTGGTGCGAGATGAGGGTAAGCTTTTGCATGACATATTCCCTTAATTGGCTTTTGCAGGTGCAAGCGGTTGTGAAGGGCGAAGCGCGAAGGCGCCATCTCCGAGCATGGCCTGGGCGATCGAAAGCACGATCAGATAGAGCGGATATTCCCAGCCGCCGCCGGGCGCAGTAAAGACCCAGCCGTTCGCGCCATGCGCCCAGATGATCGCGCCGGCAAGGGCCGGTACGAGCGCCAAGGCGGCGATGCGGCTCTGAATGCCGAGAACCAAGAGCGCCCCGCCGACCGCTTCGGCGGCAAAGGTGAGGTAGGCCAGCCAGCCCGGCAAGCCGATCGACGTAAAATATCCGGCCGTCCCCATCAGTCCGAAGGTCATCAGTTTCAGGACCACGCTGTGGGCGAGGTACATCGTGCCGAGGCTGATCCGCAGCAGGGCGGTTGCATAGAGAATGGATTTATCTGTGTTCATATTCGTCGATTTCCCGATGTTAGATGTAAATGCATATAATTTATCTTGCTCCTTCGTCAAGGTAAATGTAATTGCATCTATATGGCCAAAGAACCTCGATCAGACACAACTACGCAAGCCTGGATCGCCATCATGCGTGCTCAGCAGCGCCTGCTGCGGGCCATCGAGAGCGACCTCAAGAAGGCCGGCCTGCCGCCGCTTGGCTGGTATGACGTGCTCTGGGAGTTGGCGCGCGCGGAGGAAGGCAAACTGCGCCCCTTCGAAATCGAAGAGCGGACGCTGCTTGCGCAATACAATCTCTCGCGGCTGATCGACCGGCTCGAACGCGAGGAGCTCGTCAGCCGCAAGACGTTTGCCGAAGACGGGCGCGGCCGATGGGTTGTCATTACTGAGACCGGCCGGGCGCTTCGCGAACGCATGTGGACCGTTTATTCCAAGGCAATCGAGGTCCACGTCGGCTCGAAGCTGGACGAACCAGCCGCCACGGCGCTCGTGAATCTGCTGGCGCGATTTTCCGCCTAAGCGATGAGCGAGGCAGCTTTTGCATTCAGCGTCGTGAGCGCCTCCTTCGGAGCAAGGCGCACCTGCAGTCCGCGTTGACCTCCGTTCATGTATACCAGAGGCTCAGTGAGCGTGGCCTCCTCCAGCGCCGTCGGAACCAGCTTTTTCTGGCCGAACGGGCTGATGCCGCCGACATGATATCCGGTCAGCCGCTCGGCATCGGCAGGCTTCATCATGTTTGCCGACTTGCCGCCGAAGGCGCTGGCAAGTTTCTTCATGCTGACTTCGCGATCGGAGGGCACGACGACACAGACTGGCTTGCCGTCCACTTCCGCCATCAGCGTCTTCAGCACGCGATGCGGCTCCTCGCCGAGCGCTCCGGCGGCTTGGAGGCCGACGCGTTCCGCATTCGGATCATACTCGTAGCTATGCACCGTGAAACTGACACCGGCTTTGGCAAGAACCTGCGTGGCGCGCGTCGTCTTGGACATTTTACTTTTCGAATTCCGCCCCGTAGCTCTCAGGCTTGAAGCCGATCAACAGCTTGCCGCTTGCGTCCAGAACCGGCCGCTTGATCATCGACGGCTGGTCGAGCATCAGGGCGATCGCCTTTTCCCGCGTGAGGTCATCGCGGTCAGCTTGCGGCAGTTTGCGGAAGGTCGTTCCGGCGCGGTTGAGCACGGTTTCCCATCCGGCTCTGTCGACCCATTGCTCCAGATGGGCGCGATCGATACCCACGGCCTTGTAGTCGTGAAAATCATAGGCAACGCCATGCTCTTCCAGCCAGGCACGCGCCTTCTTCATCGTGTCGCAGTTCTTGATACCGTAAATGATGGCAGTCATTTTAATCCTCGAGGGTTCCGGCTTTGCGCGCCACGCTGCTGGGCTGGCTGCAGGCGATCTTCATCAGGTCCGCGCGCCGGCGTACTAGGCGGTCGGAAACGCGGGTGACGACAAGGCCGGCTTGCGGCGCATGAACTTGGATGCTGCCGTCCGCCATGCCGGGACGCGTGATGATCGTTGCCAGCAGGTCGCCTTCGGCAACCACTTCACCGATGGTGCGATGAAAGAGGACCGTGCCGGATTCCGGCGAGCGGATCATCTCGATATTGTCCAGCGGTACGGCCGGACCGGCGAACATGCTTGGCAATATGCTCTCGTCTCTGATGACCTCGCGTGCTGTGAGGAAGCGCCATAGCCCTTCTGCATCCGCTTTGGCCACATCCGGGTAGACATCGCGTTTGCCGCGAAGTTCCAACGTGACGGAAAGCTTGCCGGGCAGACGGGTGCGCTTCTCGCCAGGCACTTCATATTTCCAGGCAAAGCTGATCGCCTCCTCGAAGGCCGAGCTCTCGCCATCGGAAAGGAGCACCGCGTCCATCGCCAAGGCGGCGGCAAGGTCGCTCGCCTCCGGCCAGAACGCCTCGTCGATATAGGCATATTGCAGGGATTCATCGTCGCAATGCAGATCGAGCACGAGATCGGCGCCAAGCGCCATATGCATCAGCTGCCGCTTGAGCCGGTCGATTGCCGGGTAACGATCGAGACCGTCGATCAGGTTGTCTCGGTCCCGCAGACAAATCAGCGGGAAATCCCGGTTGAAATTGGCCCGCGAGCCGAGATCGAAACGGCCCTGAAGCTCGCCGAAATGCGACTGTGCTGCACCAATCGGATTGGCCTGGGGCACGATTGTGATGTCGCCTGCAATGCTGTCGGCGCTTTCTGCATCACGCAGCCTTCCGCAGAGAAAATGCAGAAGTGCTGTGCCCGGGAGTTCGTCGGCATGGAGCGCCGCCTGGATATAGACCTTCGGTGCGGCCGGGTCGTTGCCCTTGAACCGAAAAACCGGCAGACGCCACTCGATGCCGGGTGTGTCGCCCGGAATGATGATTTCGGAAATACCCACGCTACGTCACTCCGCAAATTCTGCTTAACCGAGCTTTATGCGAGTCCGGCGGGCAAGTGCAAGGCGGCAGATGATGCCCTTCGTTTGCAGCAAGAAGCATTGCGCTATTTTCCTGCTATCCGATGAGTGGCCACTGGCCGATATGCTCATGTTCGCTCGCGCCGGCTGGCGGTCAGGCAAAATTGCAAAATACCGATTGGATTTCCCACTACGGAAACCGCTGCCAGTCGATGGTGGTCGACCGGCTCCTGAATGGTTGAAAGCAAGTTCGAATTTTTTCCGTGCTGGGCAGGGCCATTCAACGGTGTCGCGATCGCCTCCATTCTCTCCCGCAGGGTTCCAAGTTTAGCGAACCGAAGCTAAAACGCACGAACAAAATTGGAACATCTTATCTTGGCCAAGGCTGTGCGAAATGGCAAACTGTTGCAAGAAACGGGTTGAACTCGAGGTCCGGCCGCACGATTTTAGGGTGTAAGTGAAGCACGGAGGCGACGTCATGGCCGGGAAAGCGCACCAATATCTGATCTTCGAAACGGCTGGTGGTTTCTGCGGAATTGCCTGGAACGAGATCGGCATCACACGGTTCCAGCTGCCGACAAAAGCCGCGGACGCGACGGAGCGACTTCTGCTGCGCCGCCTTCCGGCGGCCGAATCGGGTACACCGACGCCTGAGGTTGCCGAGGCGATGGCTGCGGTAAGGCGTTACTTCAACGGCAAAGAAACAGATTTTTCAGGCGTAAAGGTCGATCTTGAGGGGCAGGATGCATTCTTCAAGAGCGTCTATGCTGCTGCGCGCCGCGTCGGCTGGGGCCGAACGACCACCTACGGCGCGTTGGCGAAGGAACTTGGCGCCGGCCCGGAAGCGGCGAAGGACGTGGGTCAGGCGATGGCAAAGAACCCCGTTGCCCTCATCATCCCGTGCCACCGGGTGCTCGCCGCAGGTGGCAAGATCGGCGGGTTTTCGGCGCCGGGCGGCTCGAATTCCAAGCTCAGGATGCTGGAACTGGAAGGCGTCCGACTTGCGCCGCCGCAGCCGGCGCAGCAATCCATGGGATTTTAGTCAGTGGGGATGAATCATTCCCACTCTATTATTTTTTCTGCCCTTTTCCGCCCTTAGCACCCTGTACGGGACCGTCAAAAATCGAGCATTTTGATTTTACTGGGTTTTTTAGGGTATGCCGATCAGAGAAAATTCTGTGAGAGCGCGATGGCGACTTGGATCCGTCAGCGCCCTGAAGCAGATCAACGCCCTGGTCAGCTCCCTATTCGCCTCCCATCAACCTTCAACTTGGTTGATCGATAACGAAATGGAGTTGGCCACAGCGTGCTCACCACTGGAATGGACCAGCGCCGTAGGGTTGTTGTTTGAGGAAGATCAGGAGGATTAGGGGGAAATTGTTGCGCATGTGAGATGCGCAATAATCAGGACCAACTCAGATCATATTCTCCACCATGCCGCAGGATATACGGCGATCCCATAGCAATTATTCATATACGCTTCCTAACACGTCATTTCACGTCATATATGACTATGTGGATTTAACAAGTCTGCTGCGAAGCAGTGACACGGCTTCCAAAGCAACTTCCTCTGGACGTGAGGTGCGGTCATCCGCGCGGCTCCTTGGTCCGCAGGGCCATCCACACTGCGTCCGCTACAGGATCAACGAGCCCGAGCGGGAGGCGGCGTCATGATACGGCGATTTCCCGCACCGAAACCCTGATCCCCGACGATCTGCGCGATCGCCTCGGCCACACCCCCGAGGTTCAGGACGACTTCGATCCGTTCCCCGCCGTGAAGTTGTTCATGCCCGACGCGGCGACGTGGCTGCCGACCGGGACCTTCCCCGAAGGCCCTGACGTAAGACTGTTCGGATTGTGTGACCTTGGGACCGGCAGTACCGAACTCGGCGATGCCATGCTCAGCGAGATCGAGGATGTGCGCGGCAAGCTTGTCCTGCCGGTCGAACGCGATCTGTATTTGAAGGCCGAACACCGGCTCATCACCTACGCGAAGATCGCCCGCCACGCCGGCATGATCGTCACATGAAACCGGTTGTCCGTAGAGAAATTTATTTTTTTCAGATGGTTATGTCGAACAGTGGCGTGATTTCAGCGGCGTTCGGATGGGCCTGAATCATTCCCACTCGATCGTGCCAGGCGGCTTCGAAGTCACGTCGTAAACCACACGGTTGATGCCGCGCACTTCGTTGATAATGCGGGTGGCGGCGCGGCCGAGGAATTCCATGTCATAGTGATAGAAATCCGCCGTCATGCCGTCGACCGAGGTGACGGCGCGAAGCGCGCAGACGAATTCGTAGGTGCGCCCGTCGCCCATGACGCCGACGGTCTGTACCGGAAGCAGGACCGCGAAGGCCTGCCAGATCGCATCATAGAGACCTGCTTTACGAATTTCGTCGAGATAGATGGCATCGGCTTCGCGCAGGATGTCGAGCTTCTCGCGAGTGATGCCGCCTGGGCAGCGAATTGCAAGCCCTGGGCCCGGGAAGGGATGGCGGCCGATGAAGCTATCGGGCAGGCCGATCTCCTTGCCGAGTGCGCGCACTTCGTCCTTGAAGAGTTCACGCAGTGGCTCGACGAGCTGCATGTTCATGCGCTCCGGCAAACCGCCGACATTGTGGTGCGACTTGATGGTAACCGATGGGCCACCGGTGAAGGATACGCTTTCGATCACATCGGGATAGAGAGTGCCCTGGCCCAGGAAATCGGCGCCGCCGAGCTTCTTGGCTTCTTCCTCGAAGGTCTCGATGAACAAGCGCCCGATGATCTTTCGCTTGATCTCCGGATCGCTGACGCCTTCTAGCTCGCCGATGAACCTGTCCGAGGCATCGACATGCAGCAAATGTAGATTGTAATGCTCGCGGAACATTGCGACGACGCTCGCTGCCTCGTCTTTGCGCATCAGGCCATGATCGACCAGGATGCAGGTGAGTTGGTCGCCGACCGCTTCATGAATTAGGAGAGCTGCGACCGAGCTGTCGACGCCGCCGGAAAGCGCGCAAATGACGCGCTTGTCGCCGACCTGCTGGCGGATTTGCTCGACCGCCTTCTGACGATAGGCCGACATCGACCAGTCGCCTTTGATACCGGCGATGTTGTGAATGAAGTTGCCGATAAGCTTCGCGCCATCCGGGGTATGCACGACTTCCGGATGGAACTGTACGCCGTAATATTTGCGCTTTTCGTCGGCGATGAAGGCGTATGGCGCGTTGGAGGAGGTCGCGACGACCTCGAAGCCTTCCGGCAGCGCCGTGACGCGGTCGCCGTGACTCATCCAGACCTGATGGCGCGAACCCTTCGACCATAGTCCTTCGAACAGCGGGCAGTCCTTGTCGACGTCCAGGAAAGCGCGGCCGAATTCGCGGTGATGGCCGCTCTCGACCTTGCCGCCGAGCTGCATGCACATCGTCTGTTGGCCGTAGCAGATACCGAAGACCGGCAGGCCGCTGTCGAAGATGATCTGCGGCGCGCGGGGCGAACCTTGATCGACCGTCGAAGCCGGGCTGCCGGACAGGATTACGGCCTTCGGCTGAAGGCGCTTGAAGCCCTCTTCGGCGGACTGGAAGGGAACGATCTCGCAGTACACACCCGCCTCGCGCACGCGGCGTGCGATCAGCTGGGTCACCTGGCTGCCGAAATCGACGATGAGAACGCTGTCGGGATGTGCTGTCTGGGTCATGGCGAGCCTTTAATGAAAAGCACCCGTCCTGGCAATCCAGGAAATCGGCCGAGCCGGGATTTTATTGTCCTGATTGTCCCTGCTTTAGAGGGGTTCAGAACCAGAAAACACCGTCCTCGAGCGCTGTGAATAGGCTATCGACGGCATAGGAGAGCTTGCGGTCGATCACGTGCAGATATTCCGTCCAGCCGGAAATATGCTGTAGTTCTTCAGCGCCGTCGGAGATCCCGCGAAGACCGATCAGCGGCAGCTTATAGCCTTGGCAGGCCCGCAGAATCGCGAATGTTTCCATGTCCACCATGTCGGCAGCGATATTCCTGTAGGCCGACCCCGAAATGACGTTGCCACCGGTGGAAAGGCTGGCCTCAGGAATACCGGGAATGCGGAGCGGCAGGTCGATGACCGCTGGAAGATCGAGGAAGGGTGTGTGGCCCTTCTCGAAACCGAGCGGCGATGCATCCATGTCGCGATAGGAAACGGAAGAAACCTGATAGACTTCTGTCTGCTCCAGCGTCGCGGAACCTGCCGAGCCGAGCGAGACGACAAGCTCCGGCAGGTCGTCGGCCTGATCGAGCCGGGAAAGCGTCTTCGTCATCGCCACCGCCGCCTCGACCGGACCGACGCCCGTCATCAGCGGTTCGAAACGGGAGCGCAGGAAGGGGCCATATTCGGCTTCCGCCGCCATGACGAAAAGGATGGACTTGCCGGCGACCGGCTTCAGTTCAAATTTCATCCCGTAATTCCCTCTCTGCCGCGAACGACCATCATCGTTCCCGTCATGGAGGCGATCAGCTTGGCCGGTCCGTCACCGATCGCATAGCCGCGCCCGTCGGCGACGATGATATTGGAGCCTGGTTTGGTGATCTCGCCGCGAAACAGGAAGCGCTCGCCGCGCCCAGGTGACATCAGGTTGACCTTGAATTCGATCGTCAGGATCGAGGCATCGGCCTCGATGACACTGTAGGCGGCAAAGCCGCAGGCGCTGTCGAGAGCTGCCGAGATGATGCCGGCATGAAGAATGCCATGCTGTTGCGTGAGCTTGACGTCGAAGGGAAGTTCGATCTCCACCATGCCGTGCTCGACGCGCGTCAGCTCGGCGCCGATCGTTTCCATCGCCGCCTGGCGGGTAAAATTCTGACGGATCCGTTCGCGGAAGTCGCCGTTGTTCCTAACGCTCATGCATTTGTCCCCTTGCGACCGCGAAAGTGGCACGGCGCGCCGGTTTCGACAAGGATGAAAGCCAAGCAGTTCCGATATGCGATCCAGCCGGAGCGCCGCAAAGACGGTCCGCAGCATAAGTACTGGCTGAAGATCAAGCGCGCTCGCGGGCAATCCTGACGATATGCTGATCCCATGCCACATTGCTGCGCGTCGCAAGGAACTCGCCGTCATAGGACGAGACCGCAAATCCATGCCGGCCGGGCGCGATGCCGGCAGCGTCGGGGATGATGTCTTCGGCCATTACCTTGCCGGAGTTGGCGTCGATGATCGCCAATGCACCCTTCGGTGACGTCACGCCGACGAGGGCGTCTTTGCGGTTGACGGCAATGGCGCCGACATAGTTGCCGAGCTGGCGGGTCGTTGTTTCCGGCAGATCGACGAAGGTCAGTTCCTCGCCTTTGGCGAAGTGGCCGACGAGCGGCGGCAGGTCGTTGCGGTGGCCCTCGTACTGGCATGCGAACCACACGCGGCCATTGGCGTCGATATCGACGTGACGGGTCGAGACCTGCGACCATTGCCGCGGCAGCACATGTTTTTCGACGAGCGTGCCATTGGACGCATCGATCAGCGTCAGCGATGGCTGCATGTTGCCGAGGTTGAGCTTCGTGCGGCCGAAATCCGGATGGGTCTCGATGCCACCATTGGCGATGACAAGCCAGCGGCCGTCATCGGAGACGGTCATATCGTGCGGGCCGACTCCATAGGTCTGGAACTCGCCGATGCGGGCGAAGCGGTTTGTCGCGTTGTAGAGACCGACCATGCCGCGATTGCCGTCAAAATCGTTCTCGCTGGCATAAAGCAACCGGCCGTCCGGCGAAAAGGTACCGTGTCCGTAGAAGTGGCGGCCTTCGGAGGACGTGATAACGACCGGCTCACCCCTGTTCCAGGGATCGAAGATCATTGCGTAGGTGCCGGGACGGCGAGCGAAGGCGACGGTCTTGCCGGTGGTTGGGCTGAAAGCCATGCCATGGGCACGTGCGGGGAGGGCAATCCGATCGACGATCTCGCCGCGTTCGGTCACGGTCGCGACCGCGAAGGAGCCGTCGGCGGCGCGGATGCCCGAGGCATAAACCGCATCCGCGCGCTCAAGTGCCAGGAGCCCGCGCGGCTGCAATGCGGCGAGAAAGCTCAGTCCTGCCGCCTTGACGAAACTGCGCCGGTCGATCGCAGCGCTTCGCCACATCGGCTCAGTCCCCGTCGGAGAAGGAGAAGCCGGCCGAAAGGCCGATCGCGCCGCCATATTCGTCGCTGATGCGGGTGATCAATTCACGGCTCGTCGCCAGAAATGCGTCGAGCTTGGCTTTCTCCGCATCGCTGGTTGCCACGTCGATATCTGGATTGAGCTTCGGGGCGGTATCAAGCAGGGTCTTGAAGTTTTCCTCGATTGCATCAGCAACGGGTTTGTTGTCGGCAGGCAGAAGTTCCGCCATTCCGGCCTTCTGCCAGAGCGTTCGCAGTCCCTCGAGGTTTGCCGTCATCGATTTCCAGGTATTTTTCGAGCGCCAATAGATAGCCATGCGCGGGCGCGGTGCCGTGTCCCGGCCCTTGTAAAACAGCTCCAGCCGCTGATCGCGGACGGTTTCGACGCCGTGGACAAGAATGCCGAGAAGCGCGGTCACCGCTTCCTTGTTATCCAGGAAATCTTCGCTTTGAGGACCGGGACGTTTCCAGCTTGCCTGCACGCCGTCCGGCTTTTCCCAAGCCGCAACGACTTCGCCTGCCTCGCGCTGGATATTGCCCGCGACAGCAGCGCCATATCGGCAGCGGAACCCGTTCTTTTGTTTGAGGAGCTCGTCTGAGCCGTTGCCGTAAAGCACGTATTCAAGCGCCGTCAGACCTTGCAAGGCGACACTCTTTTCCCCGATCGCGTCGACCGTTGCATCCTTCGGGTCGGCCTTGGAGAGCAGTGCCTGTACCTGTCTAAGGCCGACGCCCTTTCGGTCAGGGAAGAAGAGGATGTGTTCGAAGAGATTGTCGTGCATCACCGGGCCGGTTTGCACGATCTCGATGATCGACCAATAGCGGATCGTATCGTCGAAAGCAGATTTGGCCTTGTCCAAAGTCTGCTGTGTGCCACCGTCGCAGAGGTCCTTCATCGCCGTCGTCAAGCGTGCCGTAGACTGCTGCATGTTGCGATAGCCGGGACGGATCACCTCGTCGACGGCGCGCGCCATCACGCCCGGCACCGCTTCCTCGTTCAGCCCCGTCGGCGTCGACGCAGTCTGTGCAGTTGCCGATGCCGCAAGCATGAATGAAAGCAGGAGAGGTTGCCAAAGGCGCATTACAGGGACTCCAGGAATCTGATCAGGGCCTCTCTATCGTCCTTCGGCAGAGAGGAGAATGCATCGCGGGCTTTCTCGGCTTCGCCGCCGTGCCAGAGGATCGCTTCGGTGAGATTTCTGGCGCGGCCGTCGTGGAGGAAAAAGCTGTGTCCGCTGACAGTGCGGGTCAGTCCTATACCCCATAGCGGGGGCGTACGCCATTCACGTCCGCTTGCGTGGCCAACTTGCTGGCCATCGGCAAGACTTTCGCCCATATCGTGCAGCAGGAAATCCGAATAAGGCCAGATAAGCTGAAAGGACTGTGCTTTTTCGGCGGCATCCCGACGTGTGACGAATTTGGGCACGTGGCAGGATATGCAGCCGGACTGATAAAAAAGTTCCTTGCCCCTCAGGGTGCCGGCAAAGCTTGCCTTTCGCCGCGCCGGTACGGCTAGATTCGCGGAATAGAAGGTCACGAGATCGAGGATTGGCCCGGGCGCCTCTTCATTGCCCAGGCGCTTTTGAACACCGGTCGGCATTTTTTGGCATTTTATCTCGGCCCGCGTGCAATCCCCGTGTGCATCCGGCCGATCGGGCGTCGATATGCCGATGTCGCTGGAGAAAGCGGCACCGCTCTGGTCGCGCACAGTTGCATTCTGTGCCTTCCACCCGAAGCGGCCAAGGCTGACCGCGCCTGTGCGATGATCACGCACGATGGCAGCCTTGCCTGAAATGCGGTTACCATCCTTGTCGTCCGGATCGGCATGCGCGAGGATGTCGGCTGCTGGAATGGCTTCGATGAGGCCCAGCCCGATCATCGCCGGGGCGACGCGCGGCGATATCGTCGTCGCCGGATCGAGCGGGCCGTAGGCAAGATCCTTCACTTCGTAGGTCGGCGCGCGCAATGAGACAGTTTCTCCGCCGGCAAGCGTAACGGTCTTTTCCGTATAGCGAATGGCCATCTTGCCTTCGGCGGCGAGACCGGGCACGGCAAGATCCTGCAGCTGATGACCATAAGTCGCGTCCGGGAAATTGGCGGCGCTAGCATTTGCGATCGCCTCTCCTTCTTCCGGCGTCGCCGCTGCTCGTCCAAGGCGAAAGAACATCGATGTGGCGCTGACGCCGCCTTCCGGTGGCCTGCCGCGTCCGTCGTTGACGTGGCAGCTCATGCAGGAGCGCGCATTGAAGAGCGGTCCGAGGCCATCCGATGCCTGTGTCGAGGATGGCGAGGAAACCCAGACCTTCTTGAAGAGTGCGTTACCGAGCTTGAAGTTCTGCTCTTCCTCGAAGGGGATGTTTGCCGAGATATGCGAAAAGGAATCCTGCCTAACCGGATCGACCGATGTGGCGGCACCCGCCTGCATCGCCTCATATGGTTCGGCTTTGGAAAAATCACTCGCCGGGCGCGTCACGGCCTCGACGCGCTTCAAGTCGGCATCGGAAAGATCGGTACGCTTCGTCGGAAGATTAAAACCGGCGGCAAGAGCCACCGGAAGCCCGGCAAGCGTGGCGCAGAAAGCAGCGCAGAGAAAAACGCGACGAACCGGATTATGCGGCATTTCAGAGTTCGGGCCGCTTGGGTTTGGAAGCGGCCCGCCTTTTGCTTATTGGAAGACAGCGTCAGGCTTATCCAAGCTGTCGGAACCTTCAAGCTGAACCGTACCAAGATCGAGTGCGGCAATAACACGCTGGATCGACTTCGTTTGGTCAACGAGACCGTCGACGGCGGCTTGAACGGCGGCGTTGCCGTCCTTGTTGCCTTCGGCGATCATCTGGTCGTATTTCTCGACTGTCTCGCCGCGTTTTGCCATGGCATGCATTGCATCAAGCGTCGTCTTCAGCTTGCCTGCGACTTCGGTATCGAGAGCCTTGTCTTTCGCGGCAACGAGATCGTGCAGCGACGGGCCGGACAGCTTCGTTCCGTCGACGCGGGTATATTCCCCGGTGTAAGCGGCGGCGATGCCGATCGCATCGTTGAGGTGCGAGTTATAGGTGTTGTCGGAGAAGCAATCATGCTCCTCTTCCGGATCGTGCAGCAACAAGCCGAGCTTCATGCGCTCGCCGGCGAGTTCGCCGTAGGAGAGCGAGCCCATGCCGGTCAGGATCGCGACGAGACCCGCCTTCGGATCGGTTTCGACATTCTTCGTCGCAGCACCGTCAGCCACCCAATTATCGGTCATTTCCTGCAGGTCGGAGACCAGCAGCGTGGATGCCGACTTCAGGTATTCGGCGCGGCGATCGCAATTGCCATGCGTGCAATTCTTGAGGTCGTAATCGGTTGCCGGGCGGCTGCCCGCCCCCGGGCCGGTGCCGTTCAGGTCCTGGCCCCAGAGCAGGAATTCGATGGCATGGTAGCCGGTCGCGACATTGGCCTCGACGCCGCCTGCTTCCTGCAGCGTGCCGGACAGGAACTCAGGCGTCAGCTTGGATGCGTCGATATCCTTGCCGTCGATCTTTATCGTCTTGTTGGCGATGACGTTTGCAACATAGAGCGCGTTCTCGTCGCTCTCCGCGCCGTAGGAGGTATCGACATAATCGATCAGGCCTTCATCGAGCGGCCAAGCGTTGACCTTGCCTTCCCAGTCATCGACGATTGGATTGCCGAAGCGGTAGACTTCTGTCTGCTGATAAGGAACACGGGCCGCAAGCCACGCATCCTTGGCAGCCTTCAGCGTCTCGTCGTTCGGCGTCTTCAAGAAGGCGTCAATCGCCTTGTCGAGCGCCTTTGCGGTGATCAGCGAGTCCTCGAATTTGGCATGCGCCACTTCGGCATAATGCTTCACGACGGCCGCAGCATCGGTGTCCGCGAGAGCCGGGCTGGATAGGGGTGCTATCGCCAGCGCCAATGCTGCGCAGAATTTCTTGTTGAGCTTCATGGTCCTCTCCTATGACGGATATCCGTCTGAAATCGCCCGAATCTCTTCGCGCAAAAGAAAACCAGTGTCAAACACTCTAGTTTGGAATGATTTTAAGAATGGAAGTTGTTTTAAAAGCGCTTGTTCAGAAAGGACTTTACTTGGAAAAGGGCGGAAAATTGACCTATTAGCGCAATTGTTCAATTTCTGATCTGGGTCTCCCGCGCGAGCGCCATCACATCAGGCGCCTTAAGCTTTACGCTGCATCCGGCAGAAGAAGAAGCCGTCCGTATCAGTCGATGCCGGCGTCAGCGTAACCGTTTCACCATCCGACGAACGGGGGCGCGGTGCATCCTTGCCGAATAGCTCGCCCCAGGCAGCCAGGGCGCTTTCGATGGAGAATGCCGGATTTTCCGCGGCGAAGCGTCGGACCTGTTGTTCGTTCTCCTGCGGCAGCACGGAACAGGTGACGTAGATCAGCTCGCCGCCGGGGCGCACGAAGGCGCTCGCCTGCTTCAAGGCATCCTGTTGCTGGCTCGTACGCTCGTCGAGGTTCTTCGCCGTCAGCCGCCATTTGGTATCGGGGCGTCGGCGCCAGGTGCCGGTGCCCGTGCAGGGGGCGTCGACTAGCACCTTGTCGCAGCGAGCGCGCAGGCTCGAAAGCGCCTTTGCATCGTCATGCACTTGAACATTGCGCGTACCGGCGCGCTTCAGGCGTTCGATGATCGGCGCAAGGCGTTTGCGATCGGCGTCATAGGCATGGATCTGGCCTTTATTGTGCATCGCTGCCGCCATGGCAAGCGTCTTGCCGCCGCCTCCGGCGCAATAGTCGAGCACCTGCTCTCCATCCTTCGGCAGCACCAGATCGGCAACGATCTGCGATCCCTCGTCCTGAACTTCGAACCAGCCTTTTTGAAAGGAAAGCTCGGCTGTGACGTTCGGAAGCCGTGAGGCGCCCTCGCCGGCGGGAATCCGGATGCCATATCGTGCGATCTTCGCTTCATGAGCACCGGCTCTTTCAAGCGCTTTGACCGCCTTTTCACGGCTGGCCTTCAAAATATTGGCGCGCAGGTCGAGTGTCGGGCGGGAGGCGAGCGCCTGTGCTTCGGCAAGCCAGCTATCGCCGAATGCCGTCTCGAAGGAGCTTTGCACCCACTCGGGAATATCACCTTGGACGTGGACAGGCGCGGAGGAAAGAGCCCGGCTCTGGAAGGCTGTAAGCGCAGCATCGGGCAGAGAAGGCGGCGCAAACCTATCGTCGGAGAGTTCAGCGGCAAGCGCCTCCGGGGTGAAACCCCACTGGCGGAACATGACGGCATAGGCGATCGCCAGGGGGCTGTCGTCGTCCATGAAGAACCCGTGTGAAAGCCGCATGCGCAGCGCATCATAAACGATGTTGCCGATTGCAGCGCGATCGCCGGAGCCGGCGAAACGATGCGCAAGGCCCCAATCCTTCAGCGCATCGGCGACAGGTCTCTTGCGCTGATCGATATCAGCAAGAACCGAAATCGCCCCCTCGAGGCGGCCGCCCAAACGCATTCACAAACTCCTGTTGCCACGGACGGGTGCACAATCCGCGGGAAGCGTGACTGACGCTGCGGATCGTTTCACAAGTCTCAACCGCGTGGTAACCGCGATTGACGGCAAGAGCAAGCGCCGTCCGGCGCTGGTATCGGACGCCTTAGCTGGCGGTGACGACTTCGTAGCAAACCTTGGCGGTACCGGAGCGGACCATGCCGATGTTCTGGGCGGCCGCGCGCGAAAGGTCGAGAACACGGCCGCGGATGAACGGGCCACGGTCATTGACGCGAACAATAACGCTGCGGCCATTGTTGCGGTTGGTCACTCTAAGCTTGGTGCCGAAGCGGAGCGAACGGTGAGCGGCAGTCAAAATGGCAGGATTCATACGTTCGCCAGAGGCTGTTTTGGAATGCAGTGCGTACCACGAAGCACCACCACATCCGGCTGCAGCAAATCCTTCGGCGGGAAGGATGAAAGAACTAGCTGCAATAGCTACGGCAGTGACTATAGAACGGCTGATATTCTTCAAAACGGATTATCCCTCAACTATTGAACTTGCGCCTTTACGGGCGGCGGGGCTTAAATCCGGCGAAAAGTGGCGAAAAAGTGCCGCTGATTATCACGGAATGTTACAGGCTGTAATATTTGTGAGTCTCGCGGGATTCGAGTTGAAAAAGTGCCGCTGCCGAAAAAGTGGAAAAAATATAAGAAAATCAGGTAAAATTAGAACAATTTTTTCTGCTGCGGCGCACTGTCACGCTATGTTGCAAAAGTAACAAAAATAATTTTCCGATCCCGCCACAATTGATGCCTCATTTGCGCAAATTTAGAGGCCGTTAACCATAATGCAGAGCGAAATTCAGATCGTGAGAATGCCAAAGTAGGAATTTTCTACTCATTTCGAATATGCCGGAATCGCCTGTTCGAGTTAACCGCGCCACCGTCCGCTTCGCCACAATTGCGCAAGCGACATCGGGTAATTCGGGAAGGAAAAGGTGTAGCCCGCGGCTTTCAATTTGGCGTTCGAAACACGCTTGTTCTCGCCGTAAAAGGAGCGCGCCATCGGCGTCAGCTCGGCGGTTTCGAAGGGCTGTTCCGGAGGCGGCTCAACACCCATCAAGCCCGCTGCTTCGACAATGACATCCTGCGGCGGGCCGGGCAGGTCATCCGTCACGTTATATATGCCGCCAAGGGACCGATCTGAGAGGTAGCGCGCCGACGCGCCGATATCCTCAACGCGGATGCGATTGAAAACCTGATTCTTCTTGATCAGGCGGCGGGCCGTGCCCCTGTTTAGATTGACGAACGCATTCCGTCCCGGGCCGTAGATGCCCGCCAGCCGCAGTACGGCGGCCGGAATACCGAGATCCTTGCCGAGCGCCAGCCACGCATCCTCTGCCTCGAGCCTTTCCTTCGATCGCCCGGAAACAGGAACGCAGACGGTCTCTTCGCTAACCCACTCACCTTGGTGGTCGCCGTAAACGCCAACGGTGGAAAGATAGCCGACCCACTGGAGCGCCGGCATCATCTTGCCGAGCTGGCCGCCTGCGAGATTGATCAACGGGTCTCCGGCTTCCCGCGGAGCGATCGATTGGACGAGGTGTGTGACGCTTTCCATGGCGTCAAGCAAAGCGTCGCTGATTGTCTCGCCATCGAAAATGAAGGCTTCGATACCTTGGCTGCGGAGGAGCTCAGCCTTGTCGGCCGATCTGGTCGTGCCGGAAATGCGGACGCTTGCGGCTGAGAAAGCCTTGGCAATCGCCGTGCCCGAATAACCGCAGCCGAAAATCATCACATGCATCACACCACTCCCGCCAATTGCCATTCCGCAAGTACGCCGGCATCAGTCTCATCCGGCCTTTGTGCCGCAAAGACGGCAAATTCGCCGGGCTTTACCAATCGCGAAAGCGCCCATATTGCCATGCCGCGAACAACCGGAGAAGCGTCAGTGGCCAGCGATCGGCATTGATCGGCAAGGCTGTGGTCACCGGAATTGCCGGCGGCGATCAACACATTGCGGATAAAGCGGGCTCTGCCGATGCGCTTGACCGGCGAGCCGCTGAAAAAAGACCGGAAAGCCGCGTCGTCGAGCGTCAGGAGAAAGGCAATCGACGGCTCTTTCAGGTCGCCGCGCGCCTGCAACTTCATTTCGGATGCCGAGACGGCAAACTTGTTCCACGGACAGGCGGCAAGGCAGTCGTCGCAACCATAGATCCGGTTGCCGATCAGCGGCCGGAATTCGAGATCGATCGGACCTTTGTGCTCGATCGTCAGGTACGAGATGCAACGCCGTGCGTCGATCTGATAGGGCGCCGGGAATGCGTTGGTCGGACAGGCATCGAGGCAAGCGCGGCAGGAGCCGCAGTGATCGATCTCAGCGTCGTCTGTATTGAGATCGGCTGTCGTGAACATCGAGCCGAGGAAGAGCCAGGAGCCGTGGCTGCGGCTGACCAGATTGGTATGCTTGCCCTGCCAGCCGAGACCTGCTGCCGCGGCGAGCGGCTTTTCCATCACCGGTGCAGTGTCGACAAAGACTTTGACGTCGGCCCCGGCCCGTGCTGCAAAGCGCGTGGCGATCTCCTTGAGCCGTCCCTTGACGACGTCATGATAGTCGCGATTGCGCGCATAGACGGAGATTGCCGCCTTGTCCGGCTTTTCAAGAATACGGCGTGGGTCTTCTTCGGGGCCGTAATTGAGGCCGAAGACGACGATGGATTTCACATCGCTCCACAGCGTGCGAGGATCGCCGCGGCGATCGCGCGTTTCAGCCATCCATTCCATCGTGCCGTGACGTCCGGCATCGATGAACTCGCCAAGCCGTTCCTTCGCTTCGGGTATCGAATCCGGCCGCGTGATGCGACAGAGCTCAAAGCCGAGCGTTGCCGCCTCGGCGCGAACAAAGGCGGTCAAATTGTCGCGGCGCTTGCGTTCTTTATCGTCTGCTATCCGTTGGGGCATCGAAAGCCCTCGTCAGAAATCCAGGTCTGCGTAGTGAGAGACCGGTGTCAGTCCACGCACCCGCTCCGTCAGCAGCGGGCGGAAGGACGGCCGTGATTTCATGCGCTGATACCAATCCTTGGCGATCGGCGATTCCGTCCAGTCGATCTCGCCGAGATAGTCGAGGATCGATAGCGAAGCGGCCGCGGCAAGGTCGGCATAGCTCATGCGATCTCCTGCCAGCCACTGCCGCGAACCGGCAAGCCAGGTCAGGTATTTCATATGCTGGCGGATGTTGGCGCGTGCCGTGCGCAGGATCTTCGAATCCGGTGCTCCGCCGCCCTGATCTGCACTCATCTGCAGCTTATACACGCGCTCGCGTGCCAGGGGCCGAGTTACATCCGTCTCCATCTTCTGCATGAACCACTCACCGAGGCGGCGGATTTCCGCGCGTTGGAAGGGATCTTCCGCAAGAAGACGCCGGTCACGCTTCAGCACGCCATGCGTTTCATCGAGATATTCCGAAATGACAGTCGCGCCGCAAAGAGCGCGCATGCTGTCGTCCACATAGACCGGCAAGGTACCGGCAGGGTTGAGCGCCAGAAAGTCGCGCCGCTTTTCCCAGGTCTGCTCTTCAATGAGATCTGCCTGAAAGCCATACTCGCTCAGAATCAGCCGGACGAAGCGAGAAGCGGATGACATAGGATGATGATAAAGCGTCGGCATCGATACCCGATTTGTTGATTTCTCGCGGCATGCTCTGGTGCACTCATATTCATAGCGCCCTAGTCATGACTCATTCGTTGCAGCTATAGGAGCTTGGCCCCTTCAATACAAGCAAATCGGGCCTGGCCCCGCCTCACAAGGGATAAAACATGGCTGATATCTTTAGTGCACTCGTTCTAGGCCTTATTGAAGGCCTTACTGAATTCATACCGGTTTCCTCGACGGCCCATGTCCTGCTGGCAGGGCATTTCCTGGGCTTTCGGTCGCCGGGCAATACATTTGTCGTTCTCATTCAGCTCGGCGCGATCCTTGCGATTCTTCTCGTCTATTTCAAGCGGCTGCTAAGCCTGGCGCTTGCGTTGCCGCGCAGCGAGCGGGCGCGGCATTTCGTCCTTGCCGTACTCTTTGGCTTTCTGCCTGCAGCCGTTATCGGCGCGATTGCGCACGACTTCATCAAGAACGTGCTCTTCGAAACGCCGATGCTGATCTGCGTCGTCCTCATTCTTGGCGGCCTCGTCCTCCTTGCCGTCGACAAGATCCAGTTCAAGCCGAAATATCACGATGTGACAGAGTTTTCCCTGCCGATGGCGCTGAAGATAGGCTTCTTCCAGTGCCTTGCCATGATCCCGGGAACATCACGCTCGGGCGCCACGATCGTGGGCGCGTTGCTGATGGGTGCCGACAAGCGCTCTGCAGCCGAATTCTCGTTCTTTCTCGCCATGCCGACGATGGTCGGCGCCTTTGCCTTGGATTTATACGAGAACCGCAATATGCTGAGCTTCGATGACGGAATGCTCATCGTCATCGGCTTCGTGGCGGCTTTCGTCTCGGCGCTCTTCGTTGTCCGCGCGCTGCTCGATTTCGTCTCGATCCGGGGCTATGCGCCCTTCGCCTGGTGGCGAATCTTCATTGGCGCGGCAGGCCTGATCGGCTTGACGCTGTTCGGCTGATTTTCAGATATTTGACATCGGGGCGGCTCCGGAAAGAGCCGGCCTTTGCCTTAGTGGTTGAGGGAGGCTGTGGAGCAGGGATCGATGCCATACGCCGGCGCGCAGCCACCCTTCACCGCTGCGACCGAGCCGGGCGCAATGAAGGAACCTGCGAGGATAACCAGTGCCGCACACGCAAAAAGAAGCGCGATTGACTTGCCCATCGAGTAAAGCCTTTCAAGTCGATTTAGCGCGCCGCAAATGGCGCTGAGTCCGTTTCAGGACGCGCGGGGTGTGTAGTCAGTGGAATGGCAAATAGCAATAAAGGTTGCTGCTAAATGTGGCGTTAATTTCACTAAATTTTTAATGCGTCTTTTATGCAACGCCGTACCGGCTCGGCACTATAGAAAGCACGCGAAACTTGCACCGGTTGCCTGAAAGCAGCAAAAGAAAAAACGCCGTCTGTGAGCAAACACAGCGGCGTTCAACTGATGCGATAATTTCTCAGGCTGCTTTTCCCGAACCCGTGTACTGACCATGCGGGCGGTAATGCACCAGATACGACGGCAGTACGGAGGTTAGCATTGTCGGCGTGACGCCGAGGGCCTTCAACGTGAGACCATCCGTTTCGGCCTTCGTTGAAACGACATTGTCGCGTTTCAGCAGGCGAACCTGGTCGGCCGTGATCGGGGGCTTAACGAAGGGAATGAGCGAAGCGACGCTGCCGATCAGCGAAGCGATGGTGAAGGGAATGGAAACCAGCCGGTTCTTGCGGGCGGTGATCTTCAACATGACCTGAAGACATTCGCGGAAGGTGAGCACTTCCGGACCGCCGAGTTCATAGATCGTCCCGCTCGCAGCCTTGCCCTCGACGGCGCGGGCCACGGCTTCTGCCACGTCCTCTACGTAGACCGGCTGCAGCTTCGTCTTGCCGCCACCGATGAGGGGAAGCACTGGCGAGAGGCGAGCCATCTCCGCAAATTTGTTGAAGAAGCCGTCTTCCGGCCCGAAAACGATCGACGGACGGAAGATTATGGCGTCCTTCTTGGTCGAAAGGATTGCCGCCTCCGCGCGGCCCTTGGTGCGGGCATAGCTGGAATCCGAATTGGCGTCGGCCCCGATTGCCGAAATATGAATGAGCTTCGCGCCGGATGCCCGGGCGGCTTCCGCCACGGCGCGCGCACCGAATTCCTGCACCGCATCAAAGGTGTTGCGGCCGGTTTCAAAGAGCACGCCGACACAGTTGATGACGAAGTCGGCGCCCTCGACGGCGCGATCGACGGAATTGCGGTAGCGCAGGTTCGCCTGGACAAAGGAAATCTGGCCGACATTGCCGAGCGGCTGCAGAAAACCTGCGAGATCCGGGCGGCGCACCGCGACGCGGATGCGATAGCCGCGCTTTGCGAGGGCGCGCACGATATGCCTGCCGAGAAAGCCAGAACCCCCAAACACGGTCACGAGCGGCGGCAGGTTGGCAAGGGTCATGGCAGGCTCCTCGAAAGGCTTGGATGGACGCGATCGGCATCGTATTAGCCGAAACCCGGCGCGACGGAAAGGTCCATCTTGCCTCAGCTTCGCAGATGCAAAGAGTGCTCAGATGCCTTCTACAACCACCATTTCCGCGTCGGCGACTTCCTGGCGGATCTTGGCGGCAATTTGGTATTCCGGGGAGTTGTAGCAATCGACCGCGGCCTGCATGGACGGGAACTCGATGACGACGTTTCGGGCTCGCGATTTACCTTCAAGTTCGGTGTTTGCACCGCCGCGGGCGAGGAAGTTTGCACCGTATTTTTCAAAGGCCGGCTTAGCTGCCGCGACGTAGTCCTTGTAGCGCTCGGGATCGCGAACATCGACGCGTGCAATCCAGTATCCTTTTGCCATGGTTTTTTCCTCCTGTTGACGGTTGCCCACGTCATCCAAATCGCTGATATGGTTAGTATCAGCCGCGTCCTTCGCCAAGCGTCAGAGCGCGGCTTCCATCTCGGCAAGAATGGCGCGTGCCGCTTCCTTCGGATCGGGCGCCTTGACGATCGGGCGGGCGACGACGAGGTGGCTCGAGCCGGCCTTTAGCGCATCGGCGGGCGTCATGACACGCTTCTGATCACCTTTTTCGCTACCTGCCGGGCGGATGCCCGGGGTGACGATCGCCATTCCAGGTCCGACGATTTTCCGAACGGCCGCGGATTCTTCCGCGGAGCAGACGACGCCGCCCATCCCGGCGAGCAGCGCCTGTTCGGCGCGGCGCAGCACCAGTGTATGCGGGTCGTATTCGTAACCGGCGGCGATCAGATCCTGTTCGTCCATCGAGGTAAGGACAGTCACGCCGAGCAGGCAGAGATCGGAACCCTTCGCCGCGTCGACGGCAGCCTTCATCGCCTTGGGATAGGCATGCAGCGTCAGCATGGACATACCCATCTTCACGATATTCTCGACGCCGGAAGCGACCGTGTTGTCGATATCGAGCAGCTTCATGTCGAGGAAGATCTTCTTGCCGCTCTGTGCGAGATCGCGTGCGAATTCCAGACCGCCGGCGAAGACGAGCTGATAGCCGATCTTGAAGAAGAGAATGTCGTCGCCGAGCGTCGAGACGATCTGTTCCGCCTCGCCTAGTGTCGGAACATCCAGCCCGACGATCAGCCGCTCGCGTGCGTTCATCTCACATCCATCCATCCCAGTTTTCCATGGGCGTCCAGTCGCATGATAAGCGCCGGTCTGCAAGGCTGAAACAATAGAGATTGCCGCCGCCGGGCGGCTGATCGCGGTCGCGCGCGATGGCGCGGCTCTCAAGATTACATTTCAGCAGGGTGCCGACCCCGCCATGCCCGACAAAGGCGATCGGCTCGTTCGGATCGTGATCGGCGAGAACAGCTTCGAGGGCCGAAACGATGCGTTGCTGCGCATCGGCGGCACGCTCCCACCCTTTGAAACTATCTTGCGGATGCGCGAAGAACCAGTCGGCAGCTTTCTCGAATTCCGGTGGGGGCAGGAACCCGGTTGCGGACCGGTCGTTCTCATGCATGCCATGTCGGATTTCGATGGCCACGCCTGCTGTCGCAGCCAGTATTTCCGCGGTCTCGATGGCTTTCGTCTCGTCGCTGGAAATAATACGGCGCAGTCGCCTCGCCCAGCTGCTTTCAGCCGCCTTGCGCGCGCGAGCCTCGCCGATCTCGGATAAACCCCATTTGGGCACCGCGACGTTCGGATCGATTTTCACTTGCGGGTGGGTGATGTACAGCCCGTACATATCAGGTGCGTCGATAGATCCAGAGCTGGGCCGGCGGGATATTGCGGACGATGAAATCGAAATGCTGGATGTGGTAGCGCTCCGGCCGTGCGATGATCGGCGAGACCGGACCATAGGAAATCTGCACGACGGGCCTGCCTGCCGGAATACGGTCGAGCAGGCTTTCGAGAAGCGCAATTCGCGCCTGCATCGGGAAGTTCAGCAGCGGCACAGCCGAAACGACGGAATCGAACGTCTGATCCTTGAGGTCACCGAGCGTCTTGTCGAGGTCGAAGGCGTCGCCATTGATGAAGCGGACACGGGGGTAGAGGCGGACGAGATGCTCGTAGAAATCCGTCGAATATTCGATGGCGACGAGATTTTCCGGCTTCACGCCGCGTCCGAGGATCGCCTTGGTGATCGCGCCCGTGCCGGGACCGAGTTCAAGAACCGGGAGGCCGGAATTCAGGTTGATGACGCTTGCCATCTTGCGGGCGGTAATGGAGGAGGTGGGAACGATGGAGCCGACAGTTTTCGGCCCCTGCATCATGCCCTTGAAGAAACGGATTTCTTCATCGAACTTCTTGCCGAGCCGTTCTTTCAGCCGCAACGCCATGCCGTCCTCCACGAATAATGTACCAAAACCGCTAGGTATCTATTTGCCATCCTCTGGCGCAAAAACAAGACCAAACGTCGCAATCGGCAAACTTTACCGCGGCAAATGCGACGTGCGTTTACACGCGCATCGGCATCAGAACGTAAAGCGCATCATCGCCGGCGGTATCGCGAATGAGCGTCGGCGAGCCTGCATCGGCAAGCAGAAAAATCGCCTGATCGCCGGAAAGCTGCGCCGTGATGTCGAGCAGATATTTGGCATTGAAACCGATTTCCATGGAATCCGTGTCGTAACCGACGGCGACTTCTTCCGTCGCGCTGCCGGAATCCGGATTGTTGACGGTGAGCAGAAGCTGGCCATCTGAAAGTGCGAGCTTCACGGCGCGACCGCGCTCGGAAGAAATCGTCGAAACGCGGTCGACAGCCTGGGCGAATGTCGTGCAATCGACGCGCATTTCCTTGTCGTTGCCGGTGGGGATGACACGCTGGTAATCCGGAAAGGTGCCATCGATGAGCTTGGAGGTCATGACGATCGAGTCGATGGCGAGGCGGATTTTGGCATCTGAGACTTCGACGGTGACCACCGCATCGGGATTGTCGACGAGCTTCTGCAGTTCACCGACCGTCTTGCGCGGAATGATGATGCCAGGCATGCCTTCGGAGCCGGAAGGCGCCTTCACGTCGGCACGCGCGAGGCGGTGGCCGTCGGTCGCTACCGCGCGCAGCTTCAAGTCGCCGTCGCTTTCGATCGTGTGGAAGAATATGCCGTTCAGATAGTAGCGCGTTTCTTCGGTCGAGATCGCAAACTGCGTGCGGTCGATCAGCATCTTGAGATCGGCTGCTTTCAGCTTGAAGGAATGCGTGAACGTGCCGGCGGTCAGATCCGGGAAATCGGATTCGGGCAGGCACTGCAGCGAGAATTTCGAGCGGCCGGACTGGACGGCCATCGAGCCGCCATCCGTCGACGTTGCCAAAAGAACTTCCGAACCGTCCGGCAGTTTGCGCACAATGTCGTAAAGGAGATGCGCCGGAACCGTTGTGGCGCCGCCCTGCTCGACATTGGCGGGCGTGGCTTCAGTCACTTCGAGATCGAGGTCCGTCGCCTTCATGTCGAGGTTCTGGCCATCGGCGCGCAGCATGATATTGGACAGGATCGGGATCGTGTTGCGACGTTCGACCACGCGGTGAACGTGGTTCAGCGACTTCAAAAGGTTTGACCGCTCAATAGTTATACGCATGGGATGCTACCGCTTTCGACCGTTACTGCCCCAGCGCGCAAAACGCGCCGGAAGATGCTGTCCGGCTCCGGGCCGGAGGAGTGGACAGGCAAAATGGCAGAACTTTGCTGACGAATGCAAGGGGTGCGAGACGCAGCAGCGCTGCAATTGCCGTTTTCCGGGACAATGCTCACAGAAATCCGAACACTTGCTGCGCGCCAAACGCCCGCGCATAAAGGCAGAGAGCCAAAGGAGCCATCGAAATTGAATAATGAGGAAACAGCGGGCGAGGGCGGCAGGCAGCGCGGCTATCGCCTGCACAATGTCGCCATCCCGGCGCGCCCGCTGGAAGCGGCGCTTTATCTTGTCGCTACGCCGATCGGCAACCTGGGCGATATCACGTTGCGGGCCCTGGAAACGCTGGCGGGTGCCGATGTGCTCGCCTGCGAGGATACGCGCGTGACCCGCGTTCTGCTCGACCGATACGGCATTCAGAACCGGCCCTTTGCCTATCACGAGCACAATGCCGATGAGGCGGGTCCGCGATTGCTGCAGGCTCTGGAGGCGGGCAGGTCAGTTGCACTTGTCTCCGATGCCGGGACACCGCTTGTCTCTGACCCCGGTTATCGCCTTGCACAGTCGGCGATCGAAGCAGGTTACCGTGTCGTTCCAATTCCGGGAGCATCGGCGCCGCTTGCCGCGCTTGTCGGCTCGGGCCTGCCGAACGACGCCTTTTTGTTTGCGGGGTTCCTCCCGGCGAAGGACAAAGCGCGGCGCGACCGGCTGGCGGAATTTGTCGCCGCTCCAGCGACGCTCCTCTTCTTTGAATCGCCGCACCGGATCGGCGCAACTCTGGCTGCTGCTGCCGACGTGCTCGGGCTCACCCGTAGGGCGTCCGTTTGCCGCGAACTGACGAAGACATATGAGGAGTTTCGCCGCGGCACGCTCGGCGAGCTTGCCGCGCATTATGCTGAAAACCACAATGTGAAGGGTGAGATAGTGCTCGTCGTCGGCCCACCGGAAGAGCGGCCGGCGGATGAAGCGGATGTGGAAGCCATCCTTGCCGACCTTGCGACTTCCATGCCGACGGCAAAGGCAGCCGCCGAAGCCGCACGCGTCACCGGATTGCCGCGCAAGGAACTCTACCAGCGCTTGCTTGATATGAAGGCCAAGGAAGGGCGGTAGCGATGACCATTAGCCGGCGAAAGATAGATCGGGCCATGTCTTTCCGGCCGTGACCGTCGGCATTCGTGCAGAGGATCTGCGGCTGGCGTTCAAATGAATATGCGATGTCATTGATGGGGGAATATGTCGAAGAACTCGGCTCAAAGCGGCGCGTGCATGGTTCTTTTGGGCGATCAGCCGCTGACGGCGGTCGTCTCCGGTAACGGCGCTGGCATTGGAACTGCGTTTCGTGATCACGCCGCACAGTTCTTCGCGCATTGTAAGCGCATCGGTGCCGGTGCTGCGAACACTGCTCATCATCCGACAGTCGCAGACGGCGTATCGTACAGGTTTGAAATGGACTGCTAAAATTTTAGCGGCCGCTTGAACGCCTCCGTTACGACTCTCTGCTATTCCGCAATGATTGGGGTAGCAAATCTGGGGGGTCCATGGCCATGAAGCTCATGCTCGCAAGCGCAGTCGCAATGGCCGCGCGTTCGCTGCCGTACGCGGTCGCGCCAGCACGCGGCAGGAATTTCGTGGCACACTCCAGCGACCACCTGCCGATGAAATCGACGCCGATCAATCCTGACTGGATCGTCGATGGCAACCCGCAGGCGCGCACGGCCGAACATTCCCGTGGTCATGACGACGCATCGCTCACGGCGATCTGGGATTGCACAGCCGGCGAATTCCGCTGGTTCTTCGGCTGGGACGAGACGGTGATGATCCTCGAAGGCGAGGTGCACGTCACCGCCGAAGACGGAACGGAACGCACGCTGCGCGCCGGTGACGTTGCGTTCTTCGCGGGCGGCACATGGGCAAACTGGCGGGTGGACAACTACGTCCGGAAGGTCGCTTTTCTGCGCAAGCCCTTCCCCAAGCCTGTGGCAATCCTCTACCGGCTTCGCAACCTGTTGCGCAGCAGCGGCCAGCAGGGCCTCGCGGCCTGAAAATCCTTGATGCCCGCACCTGGAAGTCCTTGATTGGCCGTTGCGTTTGCTTTGCTTGCGACCTACATCTGTCCGGCACTCACTGAGGGACGGAAATGGCCAAGATCAAGAACGTAGCGGTCCAGATGGACCATGTCGCAGGCATCAACATTGCAGGCGATTCTACCTTCGCCATGAGTCTTGAGGCCCAGGCCAGAGGCTACAAGCTTTTCCACTATACGCCTGAACGGCTGAGCCTCCGCGACGGCAAGCTTTACGCTTCCGTCGAACCGATGCTGCTGCGCGACGTGAAGGGCGATCATTTCGAGCTCGGTGCGCCCGAACGGGTCGATCTCTCGACCATGGATGTCGTGCTGCTCCGCCAGGATCCGCCCTTCGACATGGCCTACATCACCTCCACGCATCTCTTGGAGCGAATTCACCCGAAGACGCTCGTTGTCAATGATCCGGCCTGGGTGCGCAATTCGCCGGAGAAGATCTTCGTTACCGAATTTGCCGATCTCATGCCAAAGACGCTGATCACCAAGGATGCGGCCGAGATACGCCGCTTCCGCGACGAGATGGGCGATATCATTTTGAAGCCGCTTTACGGAAACGGCGGTGCCGGCGTCTTCCACTCGACGAGGGACGACCGCAACCTGTCCTCGCTGCTCGAAATGTTCGGCCAGCTCTTCCGCGAACCCTTTATCGCCCAGCAGTATCTTCCCGATGTCCGCAAGGGCGACAAGCGCATCATCCTTGTTGACGGCGAGCCGGCAGGCGCGATCAACCGGGTTCCTGCCGACCACGACAGCCGCTCCAACATGCATGTCGGCGGCCGCGCGGAAGCGACCGAGCTTACGGCGCGTGAAAAGGAAATCTGCCAGCGCATCGGCCCGGCGCTCAGGGAACGCGGCTTCCTGCTCGTCGGCATCGATGTCATCGGCGACTATATGACCGAAATCAACGTCACGTCGCCGACCGGAATTCGCGAGGTCCGCAAGTTCGGCGGCGCTGATATCGCAAGCCTTCTCTGGGATGCGATCGAGCGCAAGCGCCCATAGAGCGTTCCGGCTTCTGTTCCCCTTCGTTCACGCCCTACAACCGGCTGCAACCTGACTGCAGCTGAGACGTGAATCTGTTCCTTTATTGTTGTTGCCGATCTCCCGAAGGACGCTCGCACTTCGACCTGCCATTGGTCGTGGCGGCCTGACGGCGCTCGGCTCCATACCGGCGGATGCGCTTGCCGATTTTATCGTGCTCGGCGAAGTGCTTTGCGGCCGGAGCCCTCTATCAGCGCCAATGTGGTTAATTTGCCCGATCTTGCCGACATCAAGGGCAGGAGAGACATGATCTTCTCTTGATGTGAACAACAGACACTAACGCTGGAGCCTCTATTTTTCTCGGCGCGAAGACTATCGATCAGGTGATTAGGTGCGAGACGGGGTGGATCATCGATTTTCATTACGCGCAGGAGGTCGAGACCTTAATCACTTGTCGGGAGGCGCGGATGTGGCGGGCGATGCAAACTACCAAGCATCATTCGCAGTTCTGAAGTTTGTTGATATTTTTCAAACGGTTATATTGAGTTATATCGAAGCGGTGCCGGGGGCGCCGCGCGTGCTGTATATCCGATGGGTCTCGAGTATCTCGAGTACCTGCAACAAACACTCCGGGGTCGGCGTTTAGTGGAAATAAGGTAACCGAAGGCGAACCAATGCCCTACAAGCGGTACGGCTTAGAGGAAAACTCCGACGGCACTTGGCGTGTCATAGACTACCGCGAAGGAAAGGCCGCGGAAACGGACGGAGCGGTTCTCGATCGGTTACCCCACGATACCGCCAGCAACCTTGAATTTATCCTTAACGCACAAGACAAGGGAATGGAGAAGCGGAGGGGGAAGAGGACGGCTAAGGCCTCGCCACAGCACCCAAAGGAACACCTCATGGCAACCGCGCGGTATAGCCATCGCAAGAACCTAAACATATACTGGACGGTAGTGGATGCAGTCACCGGTCAGGCGGTCGTTATCGATGGGGTGGTCATGGATATGCTCACCGAAGAGGATGCCGAGGAGTTAGTCGAGCGGCTGAACCGGGATGAGCAAGGCAAACCGTTTAGTCGTCCCTGAGGCGGCCCCTGAATAGCTGCTATAACAGGAATCTGCTGCGCCACGCCGCGGAGAAGATGCGGTTTTCAGCCCACAGCGCACTCAAGGTGGCGCGGAATCATTTCCTATCGTATTGCCGGCGAACGCCTGACGTCGGCGGCCGGACGGAAAAAGGGGCGCCGAGGCGCCCCGATTTTTACCGAAGTTCAGTTTCCGAGACCCTCGAAGAGGGCAGTCGAAAGATAGCGCTCGGCGAAGGATGGGATGATGACGACGATGTTCTTGCCGTCATTTTCCTCGCGGCTGCCGATCTTGATTGCCGCCGCCAGTGCTGCGCCTGAGGAAATGCCGACCGGAACGCCCTCAAGCCTGGCGACCAGGCGGGCCGTTTCCATCGCCTGGGCGCTATTGATGGTGACGACTTCGTCATAAATCTTCGTATCGAGGATCGCCGGGGCAAAGCCGGCGCCGATGCCCTGGATCTTGTGCGGCCCCGGCTGACCGCCGGAAAGAACCGGAGATTCCTCGGGCTCCACGGCGATTACCCTGATGCCCGGCTTCTTCGACTTCAGAACCTGACCCGCACCGGTGATCGTGCCGCCGGTGCCGATGCCGGAAACGAGGATGTCGACGGCACCCTCCGTATCGTTCCAGATTTCCTCGGCCGTCGTCTTGCGGTGGATTTCCGGGTTTGCCGGATTCTCGAACTGTTGCGGGATGATGGCGTCGGGAAGCGTTGCGGCAAGTTCCTCCGCCTTGGCGATTGCGCCCTTCATCCCCCGCGGCCCCTCGGTCAATACAAGTTCGGCGCCGAGCAGCGCCAACATCTTGCGGCGCTCGACCGACATGGTTTCCGGCATGGTGAGAATGAGTTTGTAGCCCTTGGCGGCGGCGGCAAAGGCGAGCGCGATGCCGGTATTGCCGGAGGTCGGCTCGATGAGCGTCGTCCTGCCAGGCGTAATTTTGCCTTGCGCTTCGAGGCTCTCGATCATGGCGACGCCGATGCGGTCCTTGACGGAAGCAATCGGATTGAAGAATTCGAGCTTGGCGAGCAGATTGGCCTTCACGCCCTTTTCCTTGGCCAGCTTGTCGAGGCGGACGATCGGCGTATCGCCGATGGTTTCCGTGATCGACGAGTAGATGCGGCCGCGGCCCGGTTTTCTCGACATGGTGCGCTCCCTTAATGATTGTTGCGCGAGAGAATAGGGTCAAAGGCCGCAGCAGGCCAGTGGGGCTTGATCCACGGAAGCGTCGTCCGAGAGAAAAAATCGTTTGGAAACGATGCTTTGCCGAATGATTTTTTCAGGCTGCGCGCGCAGCGATAAAGGCTGCGGTTCCGGCCAGGATGCTCGCCGCAACCCGGTTGAGCGCTTGCAGCGCGCGCGGCTGTTTCAGCATCGTGCGGGCGCGCGACGCAAGCAGCATGTAAGGGATCAAAACCAAAAGCAGCACAACGAAGGTTGCGACCAGAAGTATGCCATATTCTCGAAGGCCGATCTGGTTGATGTCGATGAGCGTCGGCACGAGGGCGACGTAAAAGAGCATCGTCTTCGGGTTGCCGAGCGTCACCAGTAGGCCGGACAGGAAGGATATGCCGATGCTGCTCGATCTGCGCGCGGCAATATCCTGCGGTAAAAGACCTGCCGTCCAGAGCTTGTAGGCAACGTAGCAGAGGTAAAGCACGCCGGCGAATTTGATGATGAGGAATATTCCGGTAAAGGCCTGCGCCACGAATGCGAGGCCGAGGATCACCGCCGTCAGGTACGTGATGTCGCCAAGAACAAGGCCGAGACCCATGAAGAAGGTCTCGCGAAAATTCGAGCCGAGCGCGCGGGCGACGATCGCGGTGATACCGGGTCCGGGAATGATCGCAGCGATAAAAAGGGCGCCGCTATAGGCAAGCAGGGCTGCAACGGTCATCTGTGCTCTCCTCAGGCAGCTTCTCTTACTGATGCTACGGTCCGCTTTCAAGATGAAGTCACACGCTCGAATCAGATAGAAGTGCGCCGAAAGGGGAGAAAGCCGATGACAACCGGACTGCTGCTGATCGATGTTCAGAATGCCATCTTGAAAGGCCTTGGAAGCACCGCGCGCCAGCCTTTGATCGACAAGACGCTAGACGAAACGGTGGCGCGTCTTGCAGAGGTTCTCCAAAGGGCCCGCGCGGTGAATGCACCGGTCGTCATCGTCCAGCATGACGGACACGCATCCCACCGCCTTGCGGAAGGCAGCGAAGGCTGGCAGTTGCGCGACGAGATTGCGCCTCAAGATCGCGAGATCGTCGTTCACAAGCGCAGCTGCGACTCGTTTTTCGAAACCGATCTTCAAGCGCGCCTCAAGGAGAACGGCATCACCAGGCTGGTGGTCGGCGGCTGCATGACCCAGTTCTGCGTCGATACCACCGCGCGGCGCGCTGTTTCGCTCGGCTACGATGTCACGCTGATGTCCGACGGACATATGACGGCCGACATGGGCGAACTCCGCTTCGAACAGATCATTGCCCACCACAATGCCGTGCTCGACGAGTTCGATGCCGGCAGCCACGAAATCCGGCTTGCAGAGGCAGCGGCGATCAATTTCGGATAGGTCGCAGCCAACGCCCAGGCGTCCAGCCGAGATTCATTCCCGCTGCCGCAACGAGGATGATTGCCGCACCGAGGACCTGCAATGGCTGCAGTGCGCGGCCAAAAGCGAGGCCGTCCACTGCGATAGCAACGATCGGGTAAATGAAGGAAAGTGCGCCGGTGAGATGTGTCGGCAGCTTCTGGATTGCGCCGTAGAGCAGTACATACATCAGGCCGGTATGGACGACGCCCATAGCCACAAGGATGCCCCACGATCCGGCTGTTGTAGGCAGGTCCGAAAAGTCGGTCACGGGCGCCAGCATGAGAATGCCGGTCGAAACCTGAATGAGCGCGATCAGGTGCGGCGGCGTGCCCTTCAGCCACTTTGCAGCAAGAGCCGCCAGCGCATAGAAGAAGGCCGCTCCAAGTGCCAGCGCAATACCCAGCCCGTAGCTGCCTGAAATGCCGCCGGCCTCAGGTTTGGCTTCGACAATCGCCACCATGCCGGCAAAGGCGAGCGCCAGCCAAAAGAGTTTCGCCAAAGTGATCTTCTCGCGGAGGAATGCGGCGCCAAGCGCCAGCAGCATGAAGGGTTGGGTATTGTAGACGGTGGTCGCGATCGAGATGGATGCGTGCGAATAGGAGGCGAAAAGCAGCAGCCAGTTCGCCACGATGGCGATCCCGCCGAGCACGGCGATGCCAAAGCTTCTCGGCGAGAGGATGCCGGGCTTCAGGAATCCGAGGGCGCCGCAAATGACAAGAAGGCTCGCAGCACCAAACAGGCAACGCCAGAAAACAACTCCGCTCACAGGCTGGCCGGACATGACCACGAACCAGCCGATCGTCCCCGAAATCACCATTGCTGCCGTCATCTCAACCGTGCCTTTACCTATATCGTTCTGCATCGCGATCTCCTTTTGTGTCTTGGAGATTATTGTGTTTGGATACCAATCTCTATAATCTGCAATGCGCGATAGTCGAATTTCTCCTAATAATGAAAGGTAAACTCGCATTGGCGGCTAACGAAGCATCTCGCCTGGACAGCATCGACCAGCGGCTCCTCGATGCACTGGCGCAAAACGCGCGTATTTCGCTAAAGGAGCTGGCGCAAGTGGCCAACCTCTCGTCGCCAAGCGCGGCGGAACGGCTGCGCAGGCTGGAGGAGCGCGGCATCGTCAAGGCTTTCACGATCGATATCGATCCGGCTGCCCTCGGCTATCCGCTACAGGCAATCGTCCGCGTCCGGCCGCTACCGGGACAGTTGCACGTCGTCGAGCGCATCATCCAGGAGACGCCGGAATTTATCGAATGCGACAAGGTGACCGGCGACGATTGCTTCATCGCCCGCCTCGTCGTCCGCTCGATGGGAGAACTCGACGGTATTCTGGACAAGGTGGCCGAAAAGGCTGAGACCAACACCTCGATGATCAAGGCTTCCCCCGTCAAACGCCGCCTGCCGCCGCTTTCGAGCCGCTGAATGGATGCCTCGCGAACCGTTCTGTCTAGAAGTCCGCCATCGGCGAGAGCATCGCGGGCGACGCAGGCGCGAGATCGGTCGTACTGCGGACCATGAAGGCCGTACCGCCGTCGAAGGCGAGAGCCTCTGCGCGCCAGTCAAGCTTGTCCGGCGAAAAGAAGACGTCGACGTGTTCAGGCCCTTCGCCGAGTCTGCCAAGGATGACGGCAAGCGGCGGAATTTCCGTAGCGACGACGTCGAGCAGGCTGAAGCGGCCAGCCTCTCCGGCTTTCCACGCGATGACGGCTTTCTCCGCATCGAGCCAGCTCAAACGAACCTCGGTATCGAGTTGGGTATTTACGATAAACATCGCCGCATTGCCCGAAACGGCCAGCACATCCGAGACCGGTGCCCGCGTCTTCAGCGCCTCCTGCAGCAACGCGAGATCGGCCTTATTCCATGGATCGAGCTTTCGGGCAGGTTTTGTCGCGGAATGTGGTTTCGGTGCTGCCCCGCAGTAACGGTGCATCGGCAGGCTGCGGAAGCCGTAAGGCTCGTAGAGCAAAGGCTTGTCGGTATAGAGCACGATAGCCTCGAACTGCCGCCTGTCGCACCATTCAAGCGCCTTACACGTCACGTCGCGGTAAAGCCCGCGTCCGCGCCATGGCGGGCGAACGGCGCCGGATTGGAAGGCGGCCGCGTTGATCTGCCGGCCGTTGAGGACGAGTGGCATGCCAAAGGCGGACAGATTGGCGGCAAGCGTGTCGTCGGCGGCAAACCAGCCGAAAGGCATGCTTGTCGGATCCGGGCCACCGAGCTCTTGCAGCGGCCCGATATCGATGCCGAATGTATCGTCGAGGAGAGAGACGAGCGCTGCCCATGCTGCCCGATCGTCGAAATAGTCCTGACGATAGGTCAGCCCGGCACTATCGAACGACTTGCTCACGCGCCGGTCGAGCCGAAGCCGCCGGCGCCGCGTGCCGTGCTGCTGCTTTCGCTGATCTCTGCAACGCGCACCTGAGTGACCGGCGCGATCACCATCTGCGCGATGCGCATGCCGCGCGTGATTTCGAACGGCTCATCGCCGAGATTGACGAGCAGCACCTTCACTTCGCCGCGGTAGTCGCTGTCGATCGTGCCGGGAGTGTTGAGGCAGGTGATGCCGTGCTTGAAAGCCAGGCCGGAACGGGGCCGAACTTGCGCTTCGTAGCCATCCGGAATTTCGAAGATGAAGCCGGTCGGCACCAGCGCGCGCTTGCCGGGCGCGAGCGTCATCGGCTCGTTAACGGCAACGGCCGCCCGAAGGTCCATGCCCGCAGCACCGCTCGTCTCATAGGAGGGCAGGTCGAGGCCTTCGCCATTGGGCAAACGGACAAGGTTGAGCTGCGGACGGATGTCGTTGTGAATGGTCATGCGACATTACTTTGCGCCGGGACGCCCAAGGTCAATTGCAATGGCGGGCTTTAATCGCTAGATACGCCGCAATTCCACAGGATTCACATCATGGCCGAAAGTCTCGCCGAGGCGGTTTCTCGCCGCCGCACATTCGCTATTATCGCGCACCCGGACGCGGGCAAAACCACGCTGACCGAAAAGCTGCTTCTGTTCGGGGGCGCAATTCAGCTCGCCGGTGAAGTCAAGGCGAAGAAGGATCGCATCCAGACCCGGTCGGACTGGATGAAGATCGAGCGCGAGCGCGGCATCTCTGTGGTGACCTCCGTCATGACCTTCGAATATGACGACAACGTCTTCAACATTCTCGACACGCCCGGCCACGAAGACTTCGCGGACGATACCTATCGCACGCTGACAGCTGTCGACGCCGCCGTCATGGTGATCGACGCCGCCAAAGGCATCGAGCCGCGTACGCTGAAGCTCTTTGAAGTCTGCCGCATGCGCGATATCCCGATCATCACCTTCATCAACAAGATGGACCGCGAAAGCCGAGATCCGTTCGAAATCCTCGATGAGGTGGAGGAGAAACTGGCGCTCGACACCGCGCCGATCACCTGGCCAATCGGCCGCTCCAAAACGTTCTGTGGCTCATATCACCTGGCCACAAACACTGTGCGCGGTTCAGATACGGAAGTGGAAGCAACGCCGGTCAACGGACCTCAGAGCGTCGCTGATCGGTTGCCGGAAAACGAGCGGGTTGCCTTCATCGACGAGACGGAACTGGCGATGGAGGCTTGCCGTCCCTTCGACCGCAAGGCTTTCCTCGAGGGTCACATGACGCCGGTCTTCTTCGGCTCGGCGCTCCGCAACTACGGTGTCCGCGATCTCATCAACGCGCTCGGTGAATTCGCCCCGCCGCCGCGCGACCAGATAGCCGATACCCGCAAGGTGCATGCAAGCGAAGACAAGATGACGGCCTTCGTCTTCAAGATCCAGGCCAATATGGACCCCAACCATCGCGACCGCATCGCCTTCGCCCGCATCTGCTCCGGCAAGCTGGAACGCGGCATGAAGGCACGCCTCGCGCGCACGGGCAAGCAACTGGGTCTCACAGCGCCGCAGTTCTTCTTTGCCTCGCAAAGACAGCTCGCCGATACCGCCTATGCGGGCGACGTCGTCGGTATTCCGAACCATGGCACGCTGCGCATCGGCGATACGCTGACGGAAGGCGAAGCGCTGGTGTTCCAGGGCGTGCCTAACTTCTCGCCGGAAATTCTCCGTCGTGTCCGTCTGGAAGACGCGATGAAGGCGAAGAAGCTGAAGGAGGCACTGCAGCAGATGGCCGAAGAAGGGGTCGTGCAGCTCTTTTCCCCGGAAGACGGTTCGCCGGCGATCGTCGGCGTTGTCGGGGCACTGCAGCTCGATGTGTTGAAGGAGCGCCTGCAGGCGGAATACGGCCTGCCGGTCTCCTTCGAAATGTCGCGCTTCTCAGTCTGCCGCTGGGTATCGTCCGATCAGCCGGCGGAACTCGAAAAGTTCCTGACTGTCAAACGCGGCGATATCGCCCGCGATCTCGATGGCGACCCGGTGTTCTTGGCCCAGGACAGCTTCTCGCTGCGCTACGAGGCGGAGCGCTATCCGGCAATCAAGATGGTCGCAATCAAGGAGTATCACGTCGCCAAAGCGGCGTGATTTCCATTTACGCGGCGGCAATGATCTCGATTTCGACCAGCCAGTCCTCCCGCAGCGTTTCGACGACGATGGCTGTTGTGGGCACCCGACGCGCTCCGAGCGCCGCCACCCGCGCAATCTGGTTTGCCTCGGCAAAGGATGCATCGCGCAGGTAGCTGGTCAGTCGCACGATGTTGTCTGCGGTCATTTGTGCCTCTGCCAGAATTCGTCTGAGATTCGACCAGATCAGTTGGAGTTGGGAGTCTAGATCGACGCCGGCTGCGCCAGCCTCATCAAGGCCCATCGTTCCGCTAACGAAGACAAGACGGTCAGGCTGGCGCACCTCCAGGGCGTGCACGTAATCAGACGTGGCTGTGTAGATGCCGTCGTGTGGATTGCGAACGATCATTTCCATTTCTGCTCCTCTGGAAGTTCATATGGCCTTTCGGCTATTTTGCCGAATAAAATTCGGCTGGAAAGCGCAGGAGTAGGAACGGATGGAAAATACAGAAGGCATTCGGCAAAAGCGGCGGGACAGGGCCGCCCTCGATCTGTTCGACCGAAAGATATTAGCGGCTCTCGCCGCCGATGCGGGTCAGAGCTATGCCGTGCTGGGAGAGAGGGTAGGGCTTTCTCCGCCGTCGGTGCACGAACGGGTCAAGCGGCTGAAACGGTCCGGTGTCATCCGGGATGTGGTCGCCCGGCTTGATGGCACAGCAGTCGGCAAGCCGCTGTTGGCCTTCGTGCATGTGGAGGCGGCGGGTTGGGGCAAGAGCGAACGGCTGATGCAGATCAGCCGGTTTCCGGAGGTGGAGGAGATGCACTCGGTCGCCGGGGATGCCAGCATGATCCTCAAGGTGCGGTTGGAAAATCCGCAGGCGCTCGAATTTCTCCTCGGCCAGATTCATTCCGTGCCGGGCGTCAGCGGCACGCGCAGCTATGTCGCGCTTTCCACGTATCTCGAGCGGCCGGTACAGGCGCAAGTCACGGCCGAGTGGCCCTCTGTGCCGTTGCCGCCGGAATAGTCAGTCGAATTTCACGGCAGCCGTGTTGGCGCCGCAGACCAAGACGCAGACGCGTTCATTCAGTACCGGAACATATTTGCCGGAAAGCACGGCTGCAAATGCCGCCGCGCCTCCGGGCTCGGCAACGACCCTTGCCCCTTCCCATAGCGCTTTCTGAGCAGCACGGATTTCATCGTCCGTTACCAGGATGGGCGGCTGCACGAACTGCTGCGCGAGAGGAAACATCAGTTCACCAACCCGTTTCGGGGCAAGCGAATCTGCCGCAATTCCACCTGCCGGAGCATCCATTGGTTTACCCGCCCTGAAGGCTTCGTAGAGGGTCGGCGCTCCATCGGATTCCACGGCCACGATCTTCACCCGGCCGCGAAACCAGGCGGCGATGCCGCCGACCAATCCGCCGCCGCCGACCGCGACCAGCAACGTGGTGATGTCCGGCATGTCCTCCTCGATCTCCTTGCCGAGGGTTCCCTGACCGAGCAGCGTCTCCACCTGGTCATAAGCATGTATGGCAAGCGCGCCGCTTGCCCGCTCATGGGTCTCGCTCGCCGCGAGCGCATCGGCGTAACGCTCTCCGCCGATGACCAGATTGGCACCGTAGGCGCGGATTTTCTCCGCCTTGGCAGGCGAGGTGACGCTCGGCACGAAGATGGTGGCCGGCACGCCAAGCCGCGATGCGGCATAGGCAACGGCCGCGCCGTGGTTGCCGCCGGAGGCTGCCACGATGCCGGCTTCAGGCACCTGCCGCGTAAGGAGGTGGGAAAAGGCGCCGCGTGCCTTGAAGGAGCCGGAATGCTGCAGGCATTCGAGCTTGAGATCGACCTTGAGCGCCGCTCCGCCGAAATCCTGCATGTCGACGCACATCACGGGTGTGCGACGGATATGGGGGCGGATCAGCCCTTCGATTTCGGCAATGCGTTCGGCAGAAAGGGCGATCGGCATGCAGGCTCTCCACGGATTGACAATATTTCGTTACTTGGCAAAATGACGAAATGCAAGATGTAGATATTCTGAAAGCCCTCGCCAATGAACGACGCCTCGTCATTCTCGAATGGTTGAAAGAGCCGCGGAAGCATTTTTCGCCTCAGGTGGATGGCGACCTAGAGGACGACGGTGTCTGCGCCGTGCTCGTCGCCGAAAAGCTGGGCATAACTCCGGCAACGCTGAGCGAACATATGCGTATATTGGTGCAGGCGGAGCTGGTACACGCAAAACGTATAAAGCAATGGATCTTCTATCGGCGCAATGAAGACCGCATCGCGGCGCTGAAGCAGGGGCTTTTCGCACACATATGATCGAAGGGGTCACGGCTGCCCCAGCCGCTCGCTTATGAAATCCACCACGGCCCGCACCGATGGCAGTTGGCCGCGCCGATGCGGGAGGAGCGCCGTTGTCGTGATGTTGCCCGCCGTCCATTCTGGCAGGATACGGATTATTCGCCCTTGCTCTATGGCCTCTCGGCAGACGGAAGTCGGAAGAATGGTGATTCCCATTCCCGCCGCCGCGGCCCTCAGCAGGACGAAAGGTTCGTCGGCCGCCATCACCGGCGCTGGCTTGACCAGCGTTTCGTCCCCTGTGGCGGAGAAAAGCCGCCATGCCGCCTCGGTGAGGCTGGGCATGACGGCAGCATGTGCCACGAGATCCTCCGGCCTTTGTGGAGCCCCGTGCCTGTCGACATAGGATGGCGCGGCGACGAGAAGAAATTCATGCTCTGCCAATTTACGCTGCACGAGGCTTGAATCGGCAAGCGGCAGCTGATGGCTGCGTACTGCGATATCGAAGCCCTCTTGTACGATATCGACCAAGCGATCGGTAACATGCAGAAAGACTTTAAGCTTCGGATATCGGACCGCCAGGTCCGGTAGATGCTCGGCCAGCATGAACTGCGAAGCCGGCACCGAGGCGGTGATGCGCACGGTGCCGTTCGGCTCGCCGAGACGCGACCGGACAATGCTTTCCGCCATCTCCGCTTCGATGACTGATGCCTGCGCGTGCTCGAAGAAATCGCGTCCGAGATCCGTGAGTGAAAAGCTGCGCGAGGTGCGCTGGATCAGTCGCGCGCCCAGCTTCGCTTCCAGTTCTGCAACCCGCTTGCTCACCGTCGATTTGGGAACGCCGAGGCGCCGTCCAGCGGCCGTGAAGCTGCCGCCTTCGACTGCGTGAACGAAAAGGTTGAGATCGTTGAGATTAAAGGAGCTCAATTCAATCTTCCATATTCATAGACTTTGATTGTGCATTTTGAGCCGCTGTTCGGCAATCGTCCACAAAACGATATTCTGATCGTGAAATCAGTTCAATCCCGAAAGGAACGACGAATGTCTCCGATTTTGTTTTACGGCGTGCCGGAAGGCTGCTCTTTTGCCTCCATCGTCGCACTCGAATGGTCAGGCGAGCCCTATCATCTCTGCCGGATCGAGATGCCGGAAGTCGTCTCGAGCGAAGACTATGGGCGGATCAACGCGATCGGCGAAACACCTTCGCTCATGCTTGGCGATGGCCGTGTCATGAGCGAGAGCATGGCAATCCTCAACCACATCGCTTCCGGCCACATCCGCAAGGGTCTCGGCTTTGCACAGGGCAGCGCCGAGTTTGATAGGCTGAACCAGATGCTCGCCTATCTCAACACCAGCTTTTTCAATGCATTCAGCTCGCTCTGGTACACGATCGAACACGAGCTGGAGCCGGATGCCAGGAAGGCGCTGACCGCTTATGGCGTTGCCAAGGTCGAGAAGGTCCATAGGGAACTCGAGCAACTTCTTGGCGGGCGCAAGTGGCTGCTTGGCAAAGGACCGAGCCTTGCCGACGCCTATTTCGCCGGCATCGCACGCTGGAACGACTTCCATAATGTCGTGGATCGCAAGCAATTCTCCGCACTGAACAGCCTCTATGAAAGGCTGCAGGAAAATCCAGCAGTGCGCTTTGCCCTGGCGATCGAACACGAAGAACCGGCCGAAAGCACAGGTGGCTTTCGTGGCCATGTCACGCTGGAGGACGCGCTCGGCTATCTGCAGAACGCAGCCTGATGCCTTGCAACATTATCCGCGCGGGTCATTCCCCGCGCGGATATCGCTGGTTCTCTTCCAGAACGTTAAGGTCCATGTGGTTGCGCATATAGCGCTCCGAGGCCTTCTGCAGCGGCTGGTAGTCCCAGGGATAATAGGCGCCATTGCGCAGCGCTGCATAAACGACCCAGCGGCGTGCCTGGCTTTCCCGCACGGATTGGTCGTAGTGTGCGAGGTCCCAGCGTTTATTTGCCTGTTCGGTCAATGCCGTGAGCGTCGCGGTATGGGCCGGGTCCGTAGCTAGGTTTTTGAGCTCGTGCGGATCGGCATCGAGGTCGAAGAGCATCGGCGGGTCTTTTTCGCAGAGCGACAGCTTGTAGCGCCTGTCGCGCAGGCAGACGAGCGGCGCGATCGAGCCCTCCGCAGCATATTCCATCGGCACCGCGCCGCGACTGCCGGTGCCCGTGGCGAGGGGGGCCAGGTCCTCGCCGTCGGTCCATTTCTTGAGCGAGCTTATGTCGAGACCGGCAAGTCCCGCCAGCGTCGGCGTCACGTCCAGCGTTGAAACCGGCTGATCGATTCGCGCTGCCTTCCAGCCGGGTGCGGCAATCATCAGCGGTACCCGCGCCGAACCGTCGAAGAAGCACATCTTGAACCACAGCCCGCGTTCGCCGAGCATGTCACCGTGGTCGGAGACAAACAGGATGATGGTGTTTTCCGCCATCCGTCCGCGCTCGAGCACGTCGAGGATCTCACCGATTTTCTCGTCCACATAGGAGATACTGGCGAAGTAGCCCCTTCGCGCGCGGCGGATGTGTTCGGGCGTAATGTCGAAAGCCTTGTAGTCGCAGGCCTCGAGCAGGCGCTGCGAATGCGGATCGAGCTCATCGAACGGGATTGGTCCGATCTCGGGGTCGAGCGCCGGGCAGTCTTCGTAGAGATCAAAGAATTTCCGCCGTGCCACGTAAGGGTCGTGCGGATGCGTGAAGCTGACGGTCAGACACCATGGACGCTCGTCCTGCCGGCGCGAAAGATCGTAGAGTTTGCGGGTCGCGTGGTAGGCGACCTCGTCGTCATATTCCATCTGGTTGGTGATTTCGGCGACGCCGGCGCCGGTGACCGAACCGAGGTTGTGATACCACCAGTCGATGCGCTCGCCGGGTTTCGTATAGTCGGGCGTCCAGCCGAAATCGGCGGGATAGATATCGGTCGTCAGCCGCTCCTCGAAGCCGTGAAGTTGATCTGGCCCGACGAAATGCATCTTGCCGGAAAGCGCTGTCTGATATCCGACGGCCCGCAGATGGTGCGCGTAAGTCGGGATGTCGGAGGCAAATTCTGCGGCATTGTCATAGACGCGTGTCCGGCTGGGGAGCTGGCCCGACATGAAGGAGGCTCGCGCCGGAGCGCAGAGCGGGCTTGCCGTATAGGTGTTGGCGAAACGCACGGAACGCTCCGCCAATGCCTTCAGATGCGGCGCGTGAAGAAATTCGGCCGGTCCGTCCGGAAACAGCGTTCCGTTGAACTGGTCGACCATGAGGATGAGGATATTCGGGCGCGCCATGTGGTGTTTGTCCTTGGAAATTAGAGGCCGAGCGAGCTTTTCACCGCATCAGCAGCGGGCTTCCCCTCGAGCGTGGTGACGCCAAAGAGCCACGGATCGATGGCCTTTGGGTTTGCCTTCAGCCATGCCGCTGGAGCGGCACCGGGAAGGAGAGAGAAGAGGAGGCTGGCAGCGAACCGGTTCATGGGCGAATTCTTTCCATTGCAGTTCCTCTGTTATTCGAGCAATTTATTGAACATCAGGTTAGTTCCCGTTGTGAAGCTGGCTTTTTTCAATGGGCGATCAAAGGATTTTTTATGGCAGAGCGACCAATTGACCTTGGATGGGTTCGCGTATTTGCCGCGGTGGGGAAAATGGGCAGTCTCTCGTCTGCGGCCGGAACGCTCGGCCTGACCCAGCCTGCTGTCAGCTATCAGATCCGCCGCCTGGAGGAGCACATGGGCGTCAGCCTCCTTCAGCGGCAGCACCGCGGTGTCGAATTGACATCGGAAGGCCGCAGGCTTTTCGACGTCACCTCTCGCACGGTTGACGATATCGACATGCTGGTGCGCAGTTTTCGCAGCCAATCCGAACGTCCGGCGATCAGGCTGAGGACGGATTACGCCTTCTCATCGCTCTGGCTGATCCCACGTATGCATACCTTCCGCCTGCTTTATCCCGAAATGGACATCCAGATCGTCGCGACGCAGCGCATGGAGCACGGCCCGCCGGATGGCGACATTGCCGTCGTCTTCGGAACGCGGCAGGAATTCGGCAGCAACGCGACGCTACTTCTGCCAGAAAAGGTCGTCCCGATTTGCACCCAAGGCTTCCTGGATCGAAACGGCCCCTTCTTCGATCCGTTCGAGATTGCCAGCGCGCGTCTTCTGCATCTCGATACGCGCGCACCGTCGCCGTGGTTCGATTGGAAGAGCTACCTCGCCGAGCTCGGCATCAATCGTGATGCGGCCGTAGGGCAGGGCGAGCTCAGTTTCAACACATATTCGCTTGTCGTGCAGGCGGCGATCGGCGAGCAGGGGCTGGCGATCGGCTGGATGGGTCTGGTCGATTCGCTGCTCTCGTCACGTATGCTGGTTACAGCCGGCCCGATGTTGGAGGCCACGGACCGCGGCTACTGGCTTTTGCCGCCGAAAGCGCAGAGCGCGGAGACTGATCGGCTTGCCGCCTGGCTGATCTCCGAGGCCGGCATAGACGCGCTCAAGGCGCAAGATCTTTGAGAAAATCCCGGCACCAGCGCGACACATCGTGTTCCAGCAAATGGTCCATCATCATCTGCCAGCGCTCTTTCCGCTCTTCCAGGGGCATGCTGAGCGCCCTCGCCATCGCGTTTGCCGTACCCTCGATATCGTAGGGGTTGACCAGCAGGGAGCCTTTCAGCTCGCGGGCAGCACCGGCGAAGCGCGAAAGCACGAGCACGCCCGGATCGTCCGGGTTTTGTGCGGCTACATATTCCTTGGCGACAAGGTTCATCCCGTCCCGCAGCGGGGTCACCAAGCCGACTTTGCCGAGCCGGTAGAGCCCAGCGAGAATGTGGCGTCCCACGGATCGGTTGATATAGCGTATCGGCACCCAATCGACGGCGCTGAGAGCGCCGTTCACCCTGCCGGCCTGCTCTGCCACGGTGCGTTGCATGGCTTCGTATTCAGGCACTTCGGAGCGGGACTTCGGGGTGATCTGCAGATAGGTGACGCGCCCCTGCTGTGCCGGATTGGCCAGGATGAAGCGCTCGAAAGCGTCGATGCGCTGCGTGATTCCCTTGGAATAATCTAGGCGGTCGACGCCGATGATCAGGCTGCGGCCTTCGATGCTTAGACGCGCTTTTTTGACCATGCTGTTGCTCGCGGCCCTTTGGGCGAATTCGGCAAAGGCCGCAGTCTCGATGCTGATCGCATAGGCACCGCCCTTGAAAGTCCGGCCATGGGAGCTGTAGCGGCCTTCGCCGAGTTCGTCGCCGATGCCTTCCCGTCTGAGACATCCGGCGAAATTCTCAAGGTCGTGATCCGTCTGAAAGCCGACAACATCGTAGTGCGAGAGGCCGCGCATGATCTGCTCGTGAACCGGCATTGTGAAGAGCACGTCCGCTGGCGGCCATGGAATATGGAGGAAGAAGCCGATGCGGTTCTTCAGGCCCATTTGACGCAGTTCCGCGGCGAGCGGGATCAGGTGGTAGTCGTGCACCCAGATGAGGTCATCGGGTTCGATCAGCGGCGCCAGCCGATGAGCAAAAAAACGGTTGACGCGGAAATAGCCGGCCATCTCCTTGCGGCCGTATTCCGCAAGATCCAGACGGTAGTGGCAGATCGGCCAGAGAACGCGGTTGGCAAAGCCGTGATAGTATTCTTCCACATCGGTATCGGTCAGATCCGTCAGTGCATAGGTGATGTTGCCTTGCTGCAGCCGTGCAAGCGGCTGCGGCTCATGCTCGCCGCTCGATTTTCCCGACCAGCCCATCCATATCCCGCCGCGCTCCTCAAGGGCTGCCTTCAGGGCGACCGCCAGCCCGCCGGCGGGCGCAATGCCGCCCTTGTCGGGAACGGGCACGCGATTGGAAACAATGACGAGACGGCTCATGCCAGTTCCTTTCATGCAATAAAATACGTCGGGTGCTCAAATCTTCACGAGGCCAATGTCTCAATGATGCCGCGCAGAGCTTCGGCAGAGGGGATGGAGCCGCGCGCTTCGCTCGCAGGCGAAAGCGGCCCGACGCGGATCGAATGGCCGCCAAGCCGGTTGACCGTGCGAAACATCGCTTCGTCGGTCACATCGTCCCCGATCGCAATGGCGCGTCTTCCGGCAAAGACCGGATGTGCGAGAAAGGCTTCGACCGCGTTGCCCTTGTCTGCGCTGGCCGGACGAATTTCGATCACCATCTTGCCGTGCTGGATCGTCCAGTTCGGTCCGGCTCGACTAAGCGCCCGTTCCATCAATGGTTCGAGCTCGAGCTCCCTGTCCGGGGCAAGCCGATAATGTGCGGCGACCGCTGCTCCCTTATCCTCGATCAGAACCCCCGCCCAACCTGCAGTCTCGGCGGCGAGATCCGCCTTCAGCCGCTCGAATTCCGCTGTGACTTCGGCTTTGCGCAGGCGTCCGTCCGGGTCGCGCCGCTCGGCACCGTGAAGTCCGGCGATCGGAAAGTGGAACGGCGAAAAAAGCTGGTCGGCATAGTCGAGCCCCCGGCCGGTCACGAGGGCCAGCGCACCTGCGAGCCTTGTCGCCAAGACGTCGAGATTTGCAGGCAGCGACGGTGGAACGACGATGTCGTCCGGCGTCTCGGCTAACTCGAGCAAGGTCCCGTCGATATCCATGAAGAGGGCCCAATTTTCCGGCTCGGCGGAGAGAACAGCGAGAATAGAGTCTTCCCCTGAAACCGCATCCGGTTTCGAGGCGCTGAGAGACTGCTTCTGGTATGACATGAGGCTCTATCTATGTCAGGCCCCGCTTCAGGCAACCCTAACTTTCCGTTTCGAAGCGCGGCAGGGCTTCGATATTGCCGGTCCAGGGCAGCGCAGAGCGGCACCAGATCTGCTTGCGCGGCGACAGTTCGGCCCGCTCATTGATCGTGCCGACGCGGATGCCGACGAAGGCGTTGTCCTCTCCCATGCGATAGAGATGCGAGCCGCAATCCGGACAGAAGAATTGCCGGCTGTATGCTCCGCTTTCGCCATGCTTGACATAGGTTTTCGGCGTGCCGCGAAGAAGCCGGAAATCGTCCTGTCGCGCAACCGTGCTGACGCGGTAGGCCGTCCCCGTCAGCCGTTGGCAATCCGTGCAATGACAGATGCTGACGCGCTCCGGATCGATCTCGGCCTCATAGGCAATCGCGCCGCAATGGCATCCACCGGTAACGTGCATCTGCTCCTCATTCGGCTATCTGTGCGGCCGGATGCTGACCATAGAAGGCCTTGGCATCAGCGGTAAAAGCGGCCCGCGCCTGCGCATTGGTGTAGAACATATGGCCGCCGCGATAGACGTCCAGGCTTACACGGCCTCGTGTCAGGCTTTCAGGCAGATGGTCCACGACATAGCGGCTGACCCCATAGGGCGTAACGATATCGCTGTAGCCGTGTGCGATCAGCAAATGAAAGCTTGGATTGGAACCCAGCAATTCGCGGATGTCGTCCGTTATGCTCGCCTGCAGCCGTGATCCGCTGCCGTGTCCACCGCCCCATTCCCACTGTCGGCTGACGTCGCTTTCGAGCAGCGTATAGGTCATCTCGGTCCTGAAGCCGAGTTCGTTGCGTGCGTAATCGGCAAAAGCGCCGCCATAAGCACGGGTAAAGCCGTCGAGGACCGCATCATCGCCACGATCGGAGTCTGACTCCGGATAAGGATCGGGCGTTGCGAACGAGGCATCGTAGGGGCTCATCACCTCGCCCTGCTGCTTGGCGGAATTCTTGGCAAAGGCATTGCCCAGGAAGCCGCGGTTTCGGGTGACGACGTCTTCGGGAATGCCGGTCATCGTCGAGACCTTGCCATAGAATGCCTTCGCAGCGTCCCCCGCCGGTGCTGGTCCGGCCAAGGTCGTCAGATATTCGCCGAGCGCGAACTTCTCCGCGTCTCGTTGCGCTTTTTCGTCGAAGGTCTTGCGGCGCTCGGCTTCAGCGGCGGCGAGGGACGGAAACTCGAGAGCAGCCCCAAGCGCAAACCGGTCTGCATTGAACATCAGCTGGCCCTCAAGCAACGGCGAGAGCATGACCGCGCCGGCGATGATGATGCCTTGGCTTTGCCGCAGGGCAGCGGCGACCTTCGCGGCGCGGAAACCGCCATAGCTTTCGCCGAGAAGATATTTTTGTGAGCCAGAGCGATTCTTGTGCGCGACATAAAGCGCGATCGCCTTTGCAATGCTCTGCGCATCGGCGTTGACGTTGTAGTAGTTCGAAGCGTCGTCGGCCTTCGCCGTGCGGCTCCATCCTGTGCCGATCGGATCGATCAGCACGAGATCGGTGAAATCGAGCCAGCTCTGCGGATTGTCGACGAGCTTTACATTTGCGCCGTCCCGGGCCTGCGGACCGAAATCCAATATGCGCGGCCCGACGAGCCCAAGGTGCAAAAATGCGGAAGCTGCGCCCGGACCGCCGTTGAAAGCGAAGGTAATGGGCCGGTTTTCCGCACCCCCCTTGGCGGTATAGGCGGTGTAGAATATCGCGCCGGTGCGAGCGCCGTCCTGCCCGAAGAGATCGAGCGTGCCCGCCGTCGCCGTATAGGCAAGCCTGCGGCCGCCGATATTCTGCTCATGCTGGGTCACGGAATCGGACGGCAACAGCTTCAACACGCCGGGCCGCTCCTGGGCATTCGAGACGACAGGTGCGGCGAGAGCCAGCAGCGCGAACAGGATGGCGGCAGATCGGAACGACACTCTTTCCTCCTGGGCGATGGAACGCGATCATAGATAGCGTAACATCTGCCATCTCGCAGAGGTATCAAGAGATGGTGATGCGCAGGTGAGGCGAGGCGCTTACGTCTTCTGGGTCGTGCGCGCATTGACGTGCAGCGCACGTCCTGCATTCCAGCCGTTGATCGCGGCTCCAAATCCGAGCAGAACGAAGAGTGCTGCGGACCAGGCAAAGCTTCCGGTTGTGCCGCGAATGAGCCCGACGATCAGCGGGCCGACAGCGGCCAGCAGATAGCCGACGCATTGCGCCATGCCGGATAGGTGAGCTGCGACATGCGGATCGCGCGAGCGCAGCACGATCGTTGTCATTGCCACTGCAATCAGGCCGCCTTGTCCTATTCCCTGCAGCACCGCCCAAAGCCAGACCGTCGAAAGCGGCGCGAAGAGCAGGCCAAGCAGGGCCACCACGGCAATGACGCACAGCACAGCGTTGATCAGCCGCTGGTCTTTGCCGCGTACGGCAATCTGCGGTGCCACGAGGCAGGCGGCGGCCTGCACCATGACTGATACCGATACGATGGCGCCGGCAGTCACACCGTCGAGGCCGCGCTCGCGCAGGATCGGCACGAGCCAGCCGAAGACGCAATAGGCGAGCGCTGATTGAAGGCCCATGAAAAGGGTGACCTGCCAGGCAAGCCGGTCCCGCCAGAGGCCCTCGACCCTGAAGCCGCTTCGCCGCGTCTGAGCCGGAATTCTAAGAACCTGCGGAAGCCAGATCAAGGCGACGACGAAGGCGGGCAATGCCCAGGCGGCAAGAGCGCCTTCCAGCGATCCGTCGAGCGAGTGCTCGATCGGCAGCGTGAAACCGGCAGCGCTCGCTGCGCCGGCGCAGAGCGCCATCGTATAACATCCGGTCATCAGCGCTGTGCGATCGGCGAAGTCGCGCTTGACCAGGCCAGGAAGCAGGACGTTTCCGACGGCGATACAAGCGCCAGCAAGCGCGGTTCCAAGAAAGAGAAGCGGAACCGAGGATAGCCCGCGCATGGCCGTGCCGAGTGCCAGCAGCACGAGCACGCCCAGCAGCGTTCGCTCGGCACCCAATCGCTGTGCCAGCTTTGGCGCGAGCGGCGAAAATGCGCCCAGGCAAACGACGGGAAGCGTGGTCAGCAGGCTCGCGCCGAGGGCTGAAAGGCCAAGCCCCGCGCGAATTTCCGGCAGCAGCGCGGATGCGCTGGAGAACACGGGGCGAAGGTTGAAGGCGATGAGTACGAGGCTGACACCGAGAATGATACGGCTTGCCACTGTCGACTGTGCCGGAGCTTGCGGTGCGGGAATACTGTCTGCCTCGGCATCGATCAACTGCTCGTCGATGGCCTCGAGAGCCTCGGCTGCATCAGAAATGGGGGTGGTCACGAGAGAATCATCCGTTCAAGGGCGGCAATCACCGGCTTCATGAAGCGGCGTACGGCGGCATCCGCTTTCGCGGGGTGACCGGTCTCGATGGCATCGATGATATCGGCGTGCGCTTTCATGTCGGGCTCGGGAATATCCTGCCCGAGCGTTGCCTCGATGGTTTCGGCAATCGAGGCCGAGAAGAAGTCATAGATCTCGATCATCGCCCGGTTGCCGGAGGCAGCGATGATCGCTTTGTGAAAGGCAAGATCGCGCTCGACGAAGGCCCCCTTGTCGCCCCCTTCGTAGTTGCCGCGCTTGGCCAGAAGGTCGCGCAGCTGAGTTATAATTTCCGGCGTCTGCCGCAGCGAGGCGAGGCGGGCTGCCTCGACGTCCAGGGCGCAGCGCGCTTCGAACTGGTCGCGCAGACTTGCCCGCCGGGCCATCGTCAGTGGTCGACTGGCATCCCTCGTCGAAAGGACGTAGGTTCCGGAGCCTTGTCGCGTTTCGAGCAGGCCCTGAGAGACAAGCACGCGCACGGCCTCGCGGATCGTGCCCCGGCTGACTGCCAGCGCGGCGGAAAGATCGGCTTCGTTCGGGAGCTTGTCGCCGACACTCCATCGCTTCGCGAGGATTTCGCCGCGGATCGCTTCAATCGCCGTCTCGGCCAGATTTGTCTTGTTGAGTGGCTGCATTGTCATATTCATAAAGTCATCAGATGACTTTATGAATATGACATGGCTCGGTTGCCGTCAAAGAAATTCTGCAAAATCAAAAAGGGCCGCCTCAGCGACCCTTTCCATGAGTTTGGCCTGTAGCTGGCCTGGACCGTCAAAGCGGCCCCAGGAAGGCGGGGATTAGAGCGAGGGCTGCCTCGCTTTCGTCACCTCTCCCATGCCCGTTACGAGGTCCGAAATCTCATTAGACATTGGATCACCTTCCTTTCGTTCTGTTGCTGATGCTTAAAAGGTAAGGAAAAATTTCGATGATGCAAGAGAAATCCTTGCGATGATTGCTGGGACACAGCCAAGAGGCAATGTTCACAAAAGAAGATGCGTGCTCAACGAATGTGATCGGCTGAAGTGTTTCCAACCCGCATGCCGCCTTGCAAAATTTGCAATCGTTAAGTTTTTATTCACCATCGCGCTCGACAATCGATCGGGCATTTCCAACCAGTCCCTCGCCAGGACGGCGGGTTACGGAGTGAGAAAAGCATGTGTCGCTGGGCAGCCTATCGTGGAGACCCCCTCTATCTCGAGGAGCTGGTTTCCTCGCCCGCCCACTCGCTCATCGAACAATCCCATTGCGCCACCCGCGCCAAGACCGCGACGAACGGCGATGGCATCGGTATTGCCTGGTACGGCGACCGGCCGGAGCCGGGCCGCTACCGCGATATCCTTCCGGCATGGTCCGACTGCAATCTGAAGAGCCTGGCACGCCAAATCCGCTCGCCGCTTTTCCTGGTCCATGTGCGCGCAGCCACCGGCGGCGGCACACGGCGCGACAATTGCCATCCGTTTACGCATGGGAATTGGTCTTTCATGCACAACGGCCAGATCGGCGGCTTCGAGCGCCTGCGCCGTTCCATGGAGGCAATGCTCGATGACGAGCTCTTCAATGTCCGCAGTGGCACGACCGATTCCGAGCTGATGTTCCTGCTCGCCCTGCAATTCGGTCTGTGCCGGGCGCCGCTTACTGCGATGGCGCAGATGGTGAGCTTCGTCGAAGGGCTTGCTGAAAACATCCTGGGCCACGTCCATGTGCGTTTCACCGCCGCGTTTTCCGACGGTCGCTCGCTCTACGGCATTCGTTATGCGACAGATCGAAAGGCGCCGACACTTTATGCCTCACCGATGCGCCAGGGACATTGCCTTGTTTCTGAGCCGTTGAACGACGACATCGATGCCTGGGCCGAGATACCGGACGGCAGCGCCGTCACGATTGGCGAGAACGGCATCGAGGTCGCCGCCTTCAAGCCGGAAAAGCGTATCAGCGTAGCGGCGGGTATCGCTATCCCTGCCTGAAGCGTTCGGCGATCAGCGCCGCCAGCTTTTCCGCCACCTCTTCCTTGCCGAGATCGGGCCATTGCTCGACGCCGCTTCGGCTGATCAGCTTCACGCTGTTGCGCGTGCCGCCCATGACGCCCGTCGCCGGCGAGACGTCGTTCGCAACGATCAGGTCGGCGCCCTTGCGCTCGAGCTTCGCCTTGGCGTTGTTTTCGACATCCTGCGTCTCGGCCGCAAAGCCGATCACCAGCCTCGGCCGCATCGTGTGGTGGCCGACTGCCTTCAGGATGTCCGGGTTTTCGGTCAGCGCCAGCGTCGGGATGGATTCGCCTGGATGCTTCTTGATCTTCTGATCGGCGGCAGAGGCGACGCGCCAGTCGGCTACGGCTGCCACCATCACGGCAATATCGGCCGGCAGCGCAGCGAGCACCGCATCGCGCATTTCTTCGGCGCGCTCGACATGGATCGTCCTGATGCCGACGGGATCGGCAATTGCCACCGGTCCGGAGATGAGTGCGACATCCGCACCGAGCTTCGCAAGTGCTGCGGCAATCGCATGCCCCTGCCTGCCGGAAGAACGGTTGGCGATGTAGCGCACGGGGTCGATTGGTTCGTGGGTCGGTCCCGAGGTGACGATCGCCTTGCGTCCGGCAAGTGGCTTCGGCCCGTCGTCAAGTAACGCTTCGGCGGCGGCAACGATCTCCAGCGGCTCGGCCATGCGGCCGATGCCTGCCTCCTTGCTCTCCGCCATCTCGCCTGCCATCGGGCCGACGAAACGGATACCGTCGCCTTTCAGGATGGCGAAATTCCGTTCCGTCGCCGCGTGCGACCACATCTTCGGGTTCATCGCTGGCGCGGCAAGAACCGGCCTGTCCGTCGCGAGCAAAATGGTCGAGGCCAGATCATCCGCGAAACCGTTTGCCATCTTGGCCATCAGATCGGCCGTTGCTGGCGCGATCAGAATGAGGTCGCAGTCGCGAGCAAGCCGGATATGGCCCACATCCTGTTCGTCCTGCCGCGAAAAGAGATCGGTGAAGACGTGGTCTGCGGCAAGAGCGCCGACAGCAAGCGGCGTCACGAATTCCTGCGCGCCCTTCGTCATCACCGGACGCACCGAAGCACCGCACTCGCGCAGGCGCCGGATCAGGTCGAGGCTCTTGTAGGCCGCGATGCCGCCGGAAATGATGAGCAGGATGCGTTTACCGTTGAGAGCCATGGCCTTCTATCCGTCGCCTTGTTGACCACTACCGACCCTAAGCCTTTGGCGGATAACATGCAATCACCGCAGCGCTCCTAAGCTCTCCGACCATTCGCAGTGAAGATCGCGATCGCAAGCCCGACGCCGCCGAGTTGGAAAATGGAGCCGCCTGCTTCCGCGACCGTCGGCAGGCGTTTCTCGAAAAATAGGCCGAAGACCAGGCCAAAGACCGTTTCTGCGAACGATCAACTGTGCGGCAAGCGCAAGCGGCAGCCGTTTGGAAGCGATCATCCAGAGCAGCGTCGCAAGTCAAGCGCCCGCAAGGCCCATCACTGGCGGCCAGAGAAGGCGTCGGAAAAGATCGAGACATTCACCCAACCGATGCCGACGCCGATCAAGATCAGCGGTATGGCGAGCAGCCACCAGGCGACGGAGTGGTCGGCGAAGTTGGCGAAGATGATCTCGTTGCGGCTACGTGCGCGTGATTGAAGCGCCGCCGTCGAGCAGCGAAGCCGTGCCTGTTACGAAGCTCGCGTCGTCGGAGGCGAGGTAGAGGACGGAGCGGGCGATCTCTTCCGGCGTTGCGACGCGCCTCAGTGCGTGCAGGTTGGTGATGAAGCCCTGTTTGTCCGGCGTATCGTTCATCTCGCGATACATGTCGGTATCGACTGCACCGGGCAGGATGGCATTGACGCGGACATTCTGCGGGCCGAACTCGGCGGCAAGCGCCTGCGTCAGGCCGATCAGGCCGGACTTGCTGGCGGCATAGGCTGCGACGCCCGGGAAAGCGAAGCTGTAGCCGACGAAGGTGGACGTGAAGATCACCGAACCGCCGCCGTGTTTCGCCATTTCCGCGATCTGGTGTTTGGCGGCGAGGAAAGAGGCGGTGAGGTTGACCGCCAGAGCTTCGCTGAAGCCTGCCTCGGAAACGCCCGTGCTCGGACCAGCTTCGCCGAGCATACCGGCATTGTTGAAGGCGATGTCAAGCTTGCCGTAATTTTCGATCGCGGCAGCGACGAGTGCCTTCTGATAGTCTTCCGAGCGCACGTCGCCAATGACTGCAACGGCTTCGCCGCCGGCCCCCTTGATATCCGCGGCGAGGCTGTCGAGTTCTGCCTGGCGGCGGGCGCCGACGACGACCTTGGCGCCTTCAGCGGCGAAAAGCTTTGCCGTCGAGCGGCCGATGCCGGAGCTTGCGCCGGTGACGATTGCGACTTTGTTGTTCAAGCGATTCATTGTTCCATCTCCTGGTGGGAGGGACAGCTCCTGCCGCCCCCGTTCGATGCGTTGAAGATGGCATTTTCCATGCGTTCGGATTAGTCTTCATATGATGGAACTCGAATTCGGAAATGCCGAACGATGATCAAGATCGAAGGCATAGTGGCTTTCGTCGCAGTGGTGGAATCAGGTTCCGTGAGCGAGGCTGCGAGGCGCCTGCGCATGTCGAAATCCGTTGTCAGCGAAAGACTGGCGGACCTGGAAAAGACACTCGGCGGCATGCTGCTTCACCGCACGACACGAAAGTTGACGCTGACGGAGGACGGCACGGCCTTTATGGAGCGTGCACTTCGGATCGTGCATGAGATAGAAGGAGCCGCAGCCGATATGGCCGAGCGCCGCGGTACGCTCGCCGGTCCCTTGCGTATTGCAGCACCTGTCACCTTCGGTCGCATGCATCTTGGTCCAGCCCTCTATCCGTTTTTGGCAGCGCACCCCGAAATCGCGCTGACGCTCGACATTGATGACCGCCGTGTGGACGCTTCGTCGGAAGGCTACGACGCCATTATCCGCCATGGGCCGATCGCCGATTCCCGCCTGGTGGCCTGGAAGCTCTCGCGCAGCCGCCGTCTGCTGACGGCTTCGCCAGCCTATCTCGACCGCTACGGGACGCCGGCGACGTTGGCCGATCTCGATGCTCATCGAGGCCTGTTCTACACCAATCGTGGCATCGCGGACTGGCGCTTCCAGACGCCGACGGGTGCAATCGTCGTGCGTGCGAAGCTGGCGATGGGCATCAACAATGGCGACATGCTCCGCGATGCGGCAATTGCTGGTCTCGGGATCGCGCTGCTGCCGACCTTCATTGCAGGTCCGGCAATCCGCGACGGCAAGCTCGTCGAGATCGATGTCGGCTACCGGCCCGAAGCCGAGTCCATCTACATGGCACATCCGCAAGGCCGCAACCCTTCCGCCAAACTCCGCGCCCTGGCCGATCACCTGAAAACTGCCTTCGGCGATCCGCCCTATTGGGATCCTGCAGGCTAAGTCAAAGCAGGCTCATCAGATTTTCCGTCACCGGCGAGCGCTGCGTCTTCAGCACCGCGAGGGCCAGCCGCGCGACCGCCGGCGGCCCGTCGATCGGCCGGTAGGCGACGCCATCGAGCCTGATCTGTGCGATCGATGCCGGAACGATCGACACTCCGAGCTCTGCCGCAACCAGATTGACGACAGAGGAAATCTGCGGCGCTTCCTGTGCCACCGTCAGTTCGAAACCCGCCTTCCTGCAGGCGAGCACGACATCGTCGAAGAGGCTGAGGCCAACCAGCCGCGGGAAGAGAATGAACGGCTCATTTGACAGCAGTGCCAGGGACAGGCGCTCGTACTTCGCCAGCGGATGGTTTGCGGGCAGGGCAACCACCATCGGCTCGTCATCGAGGCGTTTCAGGCGCACGCCCGGCGGATCGTCGAGGCTCGGGCGCATGAAGGTCGCATCCAACTCGCCGCGATTGAGTTTCTCCATCAGTGCCAACGTATTCATCTCCGTCAGAGACAGCCGGACTTCCGGCCACTGCGCTCGAAACCGCCTGATCGTCGCGCTGACAACCGGATTGAACGCGGAGGAGGCCGTAAAGCCGAGCGCCAGCTTGCCCGTCTCGCCGCGATTGGCACGCTGGGCGGCAAGTTTCGCCTTCTCGGCAGAAGCAAGTGACGCCTTGGCTTCGCCGAAAAACGCCTCGCCCGCCGCCGTCAATTCCGCGCCATGCGGCACGCGGTGAAACAAGGCCGCGCCGATTTCCGCTTCGAGATCGCGGATCTGCTGGCTGAGCGGCGGCTGGCCGATGCCGAGTTTCCCCGCGGCCCGCGTAAAATTGCCTTCCTCCGCGACCGCAAGAAAATAGCGGATATGCCGAAGCTCCATGCGGTATCTCCAAAACCTATCGGAAACGTCAGTTCCATATATTGGACAGCTTATGCCCTTTTGACTAGATGAATGGAGAAAGGCTTGAGCCATGCACAAGACCGCAGCCAGAATGAGCGACATTTCCCCGATCGAAACACCGGCGGCGTCCCCCGCGAAAGAATACCTGCAGCGTGGCACGGCTTCCTACCGCCGAGCCAGTCTTGCACTCTTCCTCTCGGGCTTTTCCACCTTCTCGCTGCTCTATTGTGTCCAGCCGCTGTTGCCGATCTTTGCGGACGAATTCTCTGTCAGCCCAGCGCAAAGCTCGCTTTCGCTTTCGCTGTCGACGGGCTTCCTCGCCATTGCCATTATATGCGCAGCCGCCATTTCGGAAGGTCTTGGCCGCCGCAGCCTGATGTCAATCTCGCTCGTCGGTGCGGCGGCACTGACGATTGCAGCGGCCTTTGTGCCGGACTGGCACCTGCTGCTTGTCATCCGCGCCCTCCAGGGCTTTGTCCTTGGCGGCGTTCCGGCCGTTGCGATGGCATATCTCGCGGAAGAAATCGACCCGCGCGGCCTTGGCGCTACGATGGGACTTTATGTCGGCGGCACGGCCTTCGGCGGCATGTCCGGCCGGGTGCTGACCGGGATTTTCGCGGAATACCTCACCTGGCGGCCGGCGATGTTTCTGATCGGCGCGATCGGCTTGGCTGCGGCAGCCGGCTTCATTGCACTGCTGCCCGCCTCGCGCAACTTTATCCGCCGCCCGGGCTTCGATCCGAAATTTCATCTGAAAGCCTGGCTCGCGCATATGCGCAATCCGGCACTGCCGTTCATTTTCGCCATTGCCTTTCTGGCGATGGGCTCCTTCGTCACCATCTACAACTATGCCGGCTTCCGGCTTGTCGCAGCACCCTATGACCTGACGCAGACCGCACTCGGCTTGATCTTCACCGTCTATCTCTTCGGCATCGGTGCCTCTTCGGTCGGTGGCATACTGGGTGATCGCTTCGGCCACTTCGCTGTCCTGCTGACGGGAATTGCAATTACCGCCGTTGGCAGCGCCCTGACGCTTTCCGCCTTCCTGCCGGTCATCATTTTCGGCATTATCGTGCTCACCAGCGGCTTCTTCATGAGCCATTCGATCGCAAGCGGCCTCGTCGGGAAGCTTGCCCGAGGCACGAAGGGACACGCCTCGTCGCTCTATATGCTTGGCTATTACGTCGGTTCGAGCGTCATGGGCTCGGCAGGTGGCTGGTTCTTCGCCATCGAAGGCTGGACGGCGGTCGTCTTCTTCACGCTCGGCATGCTGGCCCTCGCCTTTGCGGCGGCCTGCGCCGCACGCAGCCTTTCGAGGAGAAAATTTTGATCCGCATCAGCCACCTCGATCACCTTGTCCTGACCGTCGCCGATATCGAGGCGACGTGCGAGTTTTACCGCCGAACCCTCGGCATGTCCGTGGAAACATTCGCAAAAGGCCGCAAGGCGCTGAAATTCGGCAATCAGAAGATCAACCTTCACCAGGCCGGGCGCGAGTTCGATCCCAAAGCCAACCAACCGGTACCGGGTTCGGCGGATCTCTGCTTTATCGCCGAAACAGCCCTCGCCGATGTCATCGCGCATCTCCAAGCAGCAGATGTTGCAATCGAGGAAGGACCCGTCGAACGCGCCGGCGCCACCGGGACTATCCGCTCCATCTATTTCCGCGATCCGGACGCCAATCTCATCGAGGTATCCAATCCCATCTGAGGGATCCCTAGGTCGAGGCGCTTGGTCCTACGTGCTAACTCAATCGGATATACGGCACATCCTTCTTTTGCACTTCGTCCAGCGCTTCCTCGTATCCGGCATCCGCATAGCGCATGACGCCGAGCGCCGTGTCGTTGGTAAGCGCACGATCGAGCCGCTCGTCGGCGGCCTCGGTGCCGTCGGCAACGACAGTCACGCCGCAGCTGGTCATGTAGCCGGCATAGCCGCCTCCGCCGGAATGGACGACGACGAGGTCAGCCATCGAGGAGCAGAGCATCATCGCATCGATCAGCGGCCAGTCGGCAATGGCATCGGAGCCATCCTTCATGCGCTCGGTCATGATGTTTGGATGCGCCATGGCGCCGGCATCGAGATGGTCGCGGGAGAAGGCGACAGCGCCTTTCAGCTCTCCGCTTGCGACCAATTCGTTGACGCGGCGGGCAAGCGCGGTGCGCTCGCCATGGCCCAGCCAGGCAATCCGCGCCGGCAGGCCCTCGAAAGGCACATGCTCGCGGGCAAGCCGGATCCAGTTGGTGATGATCTTGTTATCCGGGAACATTTCGAGCAGCAGATCGTCGATCCTTGCAATGTCGCTTGCTTCTCCTGACAGCGCCATCCAGCGGAAGGGACCGATAGCGCGCGCGAAAAGCGGGCGCAAATAGGCTTCGGTGAAGATCGGAATGTCGAAGGCATTGGCAACGCCGCCATCTCTGGCCTGTGTGCGGATCAGGTTGCCGTTGTCGAAGACCTCGGAGCCCTTCTTCTGGAACTCCAGCATCGCCGTCACATGTTGAACGATCGAGGCGCGGCTTGCCGCCATCAACTGGCCCTGGCCGTCGTCGCGAAGTGCCTTGACCTGGGCAAGGCTCATGCCCTTCGGAACATAGCCGTAGACAAGATCGTGTGCCGAGGTCTGATCCGTCACGATATCCGGCATGATGCCGCGCCGGGCGATCTCTGGGTAAATCTCGGCCGCATTGCCGACGAGGCCGACGGACAGTGCCCGCTTTTCCTTCACGGCCGTGTCGATCATTTGGAGTGCGGCATCGAGATCAGGTGCAATCTCCTGCAAATAGCCGATCTGCTGACGTTTCTTTGCCCGCTCCGGATCGATATCGATGCAGAGGATTGCAGCTCCCGCCATGCGTCCAGCAAGCGGTTGAGCCCCTCCCATGCCGCCAAGACCGGCGGTGAGCACGAAGCGGCCGAAGAGGTCGCCGCCGAAACGCCGCTCGGCAATGCGCATGAAGATTTCGTACGTTCCCTGGATGACGCCCTGGCTGCCGATATACTGCCAGGCGCCTGCCGTCAGCCCGCCCCAGCAGATCAGCCCCTTGCGCTGCAATTCGTAGAAGACTTCGGGCTTCGCCCACTGTCCGACGATATTGCAGTTCGCCATGATGACGAGCGGTGCCTTGGCGTGAGTCTTTACCAGGCCGATCGGCTTGCCGGACTGGATCAGCAGCGTCTGGTCCTCTTCCATCTCGCTTAGAGCCTTGACGATGCCCTTGTGCGCCGCCCAGTTGCGCGCCGCCTTGCCGAGCGCGGCATAAACGACGAGATTGTCCGGGTCTTCGCCGACGGCAAGCACGTTTTCGAGGAGGCGCAGCAGCGCCTCTTGCCGCCACCCCTTGGCCCGCAACTCCGGCCCGCCAGGAATCGGAAATTTCGGATGACGTGGATTGGGCTTCGGCATGGGATGTCCTTCCTCAAGTCCTGTCTTGTTATTTTACCTGCAGCGTTTGCACATAGCCGAGTGCGGCATCGAGAAGACGCTTGCGCAGCGCATTGTCGCCATAGACGCGGGCGTCCGCGCGAACCCAGCCCTGCATCGCCCGTTCACCTAGGATCATCTGGACGACGCCTGGCAGCTCCAGCGCTGAGCCGTCATTGCCTTTGCCGAGCCGGACCAGCATGCCATCTTCTCGCGCACCACAAAGAAGGTTGCCGTTCAACAGAAAGGCCCAGCCGCCGAACATCGGCTTTTCGTAGAGACCGGGCAGGCCGCCGAGCTCTTCCCTCAGCAGTTCCTCAAGGCCAGCATCTCGCGCCATCGCGTCAGGCCCTTGCCGCCAGGGCGTAGCGCGCAATCTCGATACCCATCGCCTTTTCCACGGGCGGATAAACGGTCGGATCGAGCACGCTTGCTGAAAGCGGTATGATCTCCATCGGCACATGCAGGATGAACACATGCATACCCTCCTTGAGCTGGCCGACGCTGAGCGGCTCACCGTCCGGCGAAAGCGTCGTGATGACCGAGGGGAACGTTGCCATGCGCGCTCCGTCGGCGTCGTCGACAGCCATGTACTCGTTCATCACATGCATCGTCACGGCTTTGGCGCGGGAGCCGACGACGATCGTGCCGATATCGAAGGCTTCCTTGGTGTAGACGACGTCCTTCTTGGCAATCACGCCTTCTGCGAGGATGCTGCCGCCGGTTGTCTTGCAGATTGCATCGATGACGGCGGGTCCGCCCTTCTTTTCCGCCGCAATGATCGCTTCGCCGAGGGCAAGCGCCATCGAGATGCCGCCGAGAGCTGCATGCTTGCGCACATAGGATGTCCGCACCGGATTGCGGCAGCTGGCAATGAAGCCGCCCGATTGGTCGGAGGCAGCGCGGAGGATCGGCGAAATCTTCGCGGTCGCACCCTTCACCACAAGCTCGATGTAGCGGTTCTGCGCGCGGTTTCCGCCGACCGCCGTCTGAATCATCTGCTCCGGTGAGCCCGCCATGCCGATCGAGCCCATGTCGCCGGTCGGATGGGCTCGGATATCACCGACGGCATCGACAACCTTGGTGCCGAGAATTGCCGAGGGCAGCCAGCCGTTCAGCGTCGAGGATTTGCCGTTCTGCCCGATGATAAGTCCAGAAAGCCTTTCGCCAAGTTCGTCCTGCAAAAGCTGCACGGCCTTCACATAGTCGATGCCTTGCATTTCCCAGAGTGTCGTGGAAGCCGGCGCGCCGATTGCCGCTGCTGTCGCGATCCAGTCGTCGTCCTGCAATTCATCGACGGAAACGAGCTCCGGCTTGCCGATGCTGACCGCAGCATAGCCCAGCATCCGGCCGTGATCGGCCCAGCCGCCGCCGCCCGCTGCATAGACCGAGCCGCCCTTGACCGCCGCCTCGACGTCTTTCTCAACGAGTATGCGCCCCATCCTCAGCCTCCCTTTCCAACGTCTGGTCCATCTCGCGCACAGCCGCAAAAAGCACGGCAGCGCCGAGTGCGATGTCGTCATTCTTTGCCCATTCGTCGGCCGAGTGGCTGCGTCCGTCCTTGCATGGCACGAAGATCATCGCGGCCGGCGCGACCTTCGCGATCCATGCCGTATCGTGCCCTGCGCCCGACGCCATGCGTCGATGTTTGGCACCGACGGTTTCACAGGCGTTTTCCAGCGTCTTCAGCAGGCTTGGATTACCGGGCGTCGGATAGTTGTCGGATACGCGATTGGGTGAATTGATCATGACGCCGTGGGCGATTGCAAGCTTGATGACATGTGCATCGAGCCACTTACAGAAGGCTTCCATGTCGCTGCGAATTTCTGCGCGCCCGTCGATGAGCAGAACCACCTTGGAAGGCACGACGTTGGCGGCATTCGGCTCGATCCGGAATTCGCCGACGGTCGCAGCGAAATGACCCGGCGTCTTCGCCCGCTCCGCTGCCGCATCGCGGATATCGAGCACCAGTTGCGAGGCCGCCACCAGCGCATCCGCGCGGGCATCCATCGGCGTCGTCCCGGCATGGTCCGCCCGCCCCTCGACGATGACTTCAATCCGGGTGATGCCCGCGATCGCCGTCACGATGCCGATATCCTTCTTCTCGTTCTGAAGCACTGGCCCTTGCTCGATATGCAGCTCGAGGAAGCCTTTGAGGTCCGGACGCCGCTGCGCGAGAAGCGTCTCCGGATCGCCGCCGACACCAAAGATGCCTTGTGCCAGATCGCGTTCGCCGCTCTTGCGCGCAAGCCAGGCTTCGGGAAGTTGCCCGGTCATGCCGCGGCTGCCGACGCATGAAACGCCGAAGATGCTGACCTCTTCCGCGAGGAAATCGATGATTTCCAGATCATGCTCCAGTGTGATCCCCTGGTCCTTGAGCGCGCGCGCGACTTCCAGCGCCGAGATTACACCGGCGATACCATCAAAGCGTCCGCCGTCCGGCACCGTATCGGAATGCGAGCCGACCATAATCGTGCCAAGACCTGGTTTCGTCCCTGCACTGCGCCCGATCAGATTGCCGGCGGCATCGATCCGCGTCTCCAGCCCGGCCGCCTTCATGCGCGCTTCGATATAGGCGCGGCCTTCAAGAAACAGCGGCGAGAAAGCCCGGCGTGTCCATGGATGATCGGGTTCGGTGATCTTCGCCAGCGCATCGATATCCTCGGCGATGCGATCGGCGTTGACGGGCAGGTTGCGGTTCATGCAGCTTCTCCGGAAATGATCTGACGCGGCAGAGGGCGGACGAATTTTCCCGTGCCGGGCTCTGCAACCACCTTCGTGCCATCGGTTATCTGGCTGCCGCGCAGATATACCGCCGAAATCGTCCATGGCAGACGGATGCCGTTATAGGGGCTCCAGCCGACGACATTGTTGCCGTTCGCGGCAGCATCATAGACGGTTTCGCGCGGTTCAAGCACGACGATGTCGGCATCCTTGCCGGGCGTCAGCGCGCCCTTGATGTGATCGAGCCGGAAATGTTTCGCCGGATTTTCCGCCATCAGCTTCGCAGCCCACGTGAGCGGGATGCCTCGTTCGAGCGCTCCTTTGACGAACAACGGCACCATAACCTCGAGCCCGGGCACGCCGGAGGCATTTGCCAGCATATCCGGATTGGTCTTGCGATTTTCCGACCAGCTCACATGATCGGTCGAAACCAGCCAGACGTTGCCTTCCGCCACTTTCCGCCACAGCGTTTCCACCTCGGCGCGTGGCCGGATCGGCGGATTGATCTTTGCTTTGCCGCCGAGGCGCCGCACATCGTTCTCCTCGTCAAGCGTCAGGTAGTGAATGCAGCATTCGACCGTCGCCTCGAACCCGTCGCGGCGATAGGCGCGGGCGATGTCGTAGCCGCGGCCGAGCGAGCAATGAACGACATGCGCCGGGCAGCCTGTATGGGCCCCGGTCTCGAAGATCGTGTGCATGGCAAGCAGCTCTGTGATCGGCGGACGCGAGAGACCGTGCGCGCGCCAATCCGTCAGGCCGCTTGCCTTGACCTTCTCCATGTAGGTGCGCACTGCCTCGTCGTCTTCATTGTGGACACCGGCCGTCAGCCCGGTCGGCGCGATCGCCGCAAAGCATTCGTCGAGAAGGGCGGGGGGGATGCGCGGGAAACGCTTCGGATCGGTCCCGAAGGTCGAGAATTTGAACGCGGCAACGCCGGCATCCGCCATTTCGCGGATTCGGGCCGCACCTTCTTGCGGATTGACCGTGCCGTAGAGCGCGAAATCGACGCGCGCCTGAGGGCTCGCGTGATCGATCTTCTTCTTCACCGCTTCGGCCGAGCAGACGAGATTGCCTTCGTCATAGGGCATGTCGACGATCGTCGTTACGCCGCCGGCCGCCGCCGAACGTGTCGACCAGATGAAGTCCTCCTGATCCTTCTGGGAGAGCGAATGCACTTGCGCATCGATCGCACCCGGCAGGACCAGCGCCTTGCCGAGCAGATGCCGCTGCCTGGCCGCAGGCGGCACGCCGATGCCGACCTCGGCGATCTTGCCATTGCGGGCTGCAACATAACCCTCTTCGAGAATGCGCTCCGGCAGCACGACGGTGCCCTGCAGAACGAGGTCGAAATCAGCCATGCTGTTCCTCCGTATCCGGTTCAAAAGCTCAGATGACGAGGGTGTCCTGCGTCAGTCTCCGTTCGATGCGCTCGAGCGAGCCGAGCGCGAAGAAGTCGTCGAATGCGGCGATCGGCACCTGCTCGATCAGCTTCGAAGCGAATTCGTCGGATCCGAGCTCTTCCTCAATCGCTTCAACCTCGGTCGAAAGCGGCCGGTCTACGGTGTAGAAATCGGCGTGCTTGCGGACGACATCGTAGATCATGCCCGCAACGCCCTCGGGCCGGTCGCCCAGAATGTCGGCTGCCTGTGCTGCCAACAGAGCCTCGAGGGCAGCAAGACGCTTCAGCGCCTGCATCTGCCGCTCGAAGCGCTCGATGACCAGCGGCAGGAAAGCCGCTTCGTCCTCAAGCCCCGCCGCAACCACCAGCGACTGGGCAGATACCGGGTTGGACATGGAAAGCACGCGTGAAAAGATCTCGCCGGCGAGCTTGATGATCGGGCCGAAACCAGTTGCGATTCGGCCTGGCGGCACGAGGTTCACCGGCAGGTCGCGCCGCTGCCCGTTGCCGAGCAAGACACAGCGGTTGAAGGCGTTGCGCGCCGCATGCGCCATGCACAGTGCCGCCGATTCCAGCAGGATCGTCACATCGAGGGGCAGCGAACCGCCGGACGTCATCACCCGGCCCTCGACCACAACCGGGTTGTCGTCAGAGCGGCCGGTGGCAGCAAGGATCTTGTGACCGGTCGAGAGCAGGTTCTCGATCACGGCGCCGAAGACCTGCGCGATCATGCGAAGGCTGAGCGGATCCTGAACGTGGGTCGCGACCGGCCATTCCCAGGCGTCGGAGGCATTGCATAGCCACGAACCGATCAGCGCTTCGCGCGGGGTGCCGACATGGCGCACCGCCCTCCAGGGGTCGCGGGAAGCGCCAAGCGCGCCGGCCGCCATCATACCGGTTGCGAGCAGGACGCGGATCGAAGCCGCCGCATTGCGCGTTGCCTCGGCGGCGGCTGCAAAGCTCACGGCATTGATGCTAAGCGAAGCGAGGCTGTCGCGCGGCGCCATGGTGACCGGTTCCAGCCCCGCTGCCCTGAAGGCATCGGCCGCTTGCATGCGCTTGCCGCGATAGACGGCTTCGCCGACGCCGGTCAAAACAGCGCCGATCTGTCCCATGAGGCCGATATCGGCGCAACCGATCGAGCCCGTGCGCCGCACGAGCGGGATGAGGTCAGCCCTGAGCAGCCGCAGATAGGTTTCTATGAGTTCCGGCGTACACCCGACTTGGCCCGTCAGCGCGGTATTGACGCGGATGGCCATGGCATTTCGCACGACAGCGGTGGAAAATGGTGTGCCGGTGCCGAAGTGATGGGCCCGCACGAGGCCGAGGTTGAACGTGTCGAGTTCCTCTGCCGACCATTCGACATCCTTCATCGCGCCGACCCCGGTGGTGGAACCGTAAACGGGAATGCCAGCCTGGATCGCTTCCTCGACGACGGAACGTGCGATCTCCACGCGTGCCATGCCTGTCGCCGAAGCAGAAAGCGCCACCCTGCCGGAGCCTATCCTCACCATCTCGGCAAAGCCGAGTGGTTGGCCGGAAAGTTCGATGCCAGGGCGTTCATGCTTCATCTGCAGGTCTCCTTGAATGCGAGACTAAGCGAGCACTGCGCATTATGAGATATCCCAAATGCCGAACACAGGATGTAATTGTTTGTGTCTGAGCCTCAGCTCAGCATCCAGGCTATATAGAGAAGCGTCAACGCGATAATCCAGAGCGCCAGGCGGCCGGACCGGCTGTAGCGTGCCTCGGATTTGCCGATCGCGTCGGCGGTTTCGGCGTCAAAGCGCAGTCCATGCTCGCTCATATGCAGCAGCTGATGATGGAATTTCTCGGTCTGTGCAGCGATTTCCGGAACGGCTTCCGCAAGCTTCACGGCAGCCTTCAGTCCATCTTTGAGGTCGGTGACGACCCGCTTCGGACCGAGATTGTTGCGGATCCAGTCGCCGACGACCGGCTCCGATGCCTTCCACATGTTGAAACGCGGGTTCAGCATGCGCGATACGCCTTCGACGACCACCATGGTCTTCTGCAGCATGACCAGTTCAGGCCGGGTCTGCATGTCGAAAAGTTCCGTCACCTCGAAGAGCAGCGTCAACAGCTTGCCCATCGAGATCGTTTCAGCAGGCTGGCCGTGGATCGGCTCGCCGATCGCCCGGATTGCCTGCGCGAAACTTTCAACATTGTGATGGCCTGGCACATAGCCCGCCTCGAAATGGACCTCGGCAACACGCACGTAGTCGCGCGTAATGAAGCCATAGAGGATCTCGGCGAGGAAGCGCCGCTCCTTCTTTCCGAGCCGGCCGACGATGCCCATGTCGACGGCGACGATCATGCCGCCTGAATCGACGAAAAGATTGCCGGGATGCATGTCGGCATGGAAGAAGCCGTCGCGCAGCGTGTGGCGCAGGAACGATTGGATGAGGACATCGGCAAGCGTGTTGAGGTTGTGCCCGGCAGCGCGCAGCCCCTCGACATCGGACATCTTGACGCCGTCGATCCACTCCATGGTGATGACGTCGCGGCCGGTGCGTTCCCAGTCCACCTTCGGAACGCGAAAGCCTGGATCCTGTCCCGTGTTTTCGGCGATCTCCGAAAGTGCAGCCGCCTCAAGCCGGAGGTCCATCTCGACTTTGGTCGACTGCTCGAGCGTTTTCGTTACTTCGACCGGCCTCAGCCGCCGGCTCGAGGCCATGAAGCGCTCCTGCATACCGGCGACGAGATACATTGCCTCGATGTCATGGGCGAAACGCTGCCGCACACCGGGGCGCACCACCTTGACGGCGACCTTCCTGCGGCCATTGGGAGTATTCACCTCTGCAGGATGCACCTGCGCAATAGAGGCTGCGGCAATCGGATCGTCGAAAGTCGCATAAAGCTCTTCGATCGGGCGACCGAGCGAGCCCTCGATACTCGCCTTTGCTGCCGCAAGCGGGAAGAAGGCCATCCGGTCCTGAAGCTGCGAAAGGTCGTCGGCGAATTCGACGCCGACGACGTCCGGCCTGGTCGCCAGAAACTGACCGATCTTCACATAGGAAGGTCCGAGCCGCTCGACTGCCTGGGCCAGCCGATCGCTGCGTTTCTTGGCTTTTGCGCGGCTGCGCGCAAACAGGCCGACAAAGGATTTGGCAAGGCTCACGGAAGGCGGCAGGCCTTCTGAAGGCAGCGCCGAAACAACGCCCTCGCGCACCAGAATCCAGCCGACCCGCACGAGCCGAATATATGCTCCGAAAGCACTCATTTAGATCAAAGCTTCCAGCCCGAGTGCAAGGCCGCGATGCCGCCGGTGTAGCTGGTGTAGGTCACGCGCGAAAAGCCGGCTTTACGGATCATTTCCGCGAAATTTTCCTGGTTCGGGAACTTGCGGATGGATTCGACAAGGTACTGATAGGGCTCGGCGTCGCCGGTTATCGCCTTGCCGAACCTCGGAATGGCGTTGAAAGACCAGGCCTCGTAAACCTTGTCCAGAAGCGGCATGTCCACTTCCGAAAATTCCAGCACGAGCAGCCGGCCGCCGCGCTTCAGCACGCGATAGGCTTCCGAGAGCGCCACGTCGATGTGCGGCACATTGCGGATGCCGAAGGCGATCGTATAGGCATCGAAGGTGCCGGCCTCGAAGGGCAGGTCCTCGGCATTGGCCTCGATGAAGGTGAGATTGTCGGAGAACCTCTTCCTGTCCGCCCGCTCGGCGCCGACGCCGAGCATGGAGCCGTTGATGTCGAGCACGGTCGCATGCGCCATGCGGTTCGATGCTTCGACGATGCGAAAGGCAATATCGCCCGTGCCGCCGGCAACATCCAGCACCTTGTAGCCCGGTTCCTTGCGCGGATTAAGCGCCGCAACCATCGCATTCTTCCAGGCGCGGTGCATGCCCATCGACATCACATCGTTCATGATATCGTAGCGTCTGGCGACCTTATGGAAGACGTCGTTGACGAGACCCTGCTTCTCGCCACTCGGCACCTCGCGGAAGCCGTAGGATGTTTCCATGCCGCCATTGGCGGAAGTACGGCTTTCTGACATCGGACAACTCCGTTACTCGAAATCGGTACGGCGACCATAGCGAAAGGCCGCTTGAGACGCTATCTGTGGAGGCGGGTAATACCCGCGGCTTACTGGCGCTATAACCCACATCGTCCGCAGTTGAAACACGTTTAAATACAGATGGGTTAAGATGCCGGAATTGCCAGAAGTCGAAACGGTGAAGCGTGGTCTTTCGCCCGCCATGGAGGGCGCGCGCATCGAAAGGCTGGAGCTTCGCCGCGGTGATCTGCGCTTTCCCTTTCCGGCAAATTTCGAAGACCAGGTTTGTGGCCGCACCATTATCGGGCTTGGCCGCCGCGCCAAATATCTGCTGATCGACCTCGACAGCGGCAAGACCATCATCTCCCATCTCGGCATGTCTGGCTCCTTCCGCATCGAGCAGGGGCCAGTCAGCCAAACGCCAGGCGATTTTCGCCACGAGCGGTCGAAGGACGAGAAGCATGACCATGCGATTTTCCATCTGGAAGGCAAGGGTGGTGAGCGCCGCGTCATATATAACGATCCACGCCGCTTCGGATTCATGGATATCGCCGATCGCTCCGAGCTTCAGAACAATCCCTTCCTTTTCGGCCTCGGGCCGGAGCCGACCGGCAACGAACTGAGTGCCGCCTATCTGGCAGAACGCTTTGCGGGAAAGGCACGGCCCCTGAAGGGCGCCCTTCTCGACCAGAAAAACGTTGCTGGTCTCGGCAATATATATGTGTGCGAGGCGCTCTGGCGCGCGCACCTGATGCCGGCACGCGCTGCGGGAACTCTGGTCACCAAAACCGGAAAGCCGAAGGAGCCGCTTGATCTTCTTGTCGCGTCTATCCGCAGCGTCATCGCCGATGCGATCAAGGCCGGTGGCTCGTCACTTCGCGACCATATCCAGACCGACGGCTCGCTCGGCTATTTCCAGCATTCCTTCTCGGTCTATGACCGCGAAAGTCTGCCTTGCCGCACACCCGGTTGCGGCGGTACGGTCCTGCGCATCGTGCAAGCAGGGCGTTCCACCTTTTATTGCCCGGACTGCCAGAAATAGGGAGACAAGCATGGCCTATGAAACGCTGATCGTCGAAACCCGCGACAATGTCGGTCTGATTACGCTGAACCGGCCGCAGGCACTGAATGCGCTGAATTCCACGGTACTCAAGGAATTGCAGCAGGCCTTTGCAGATTTCCACGCCAACGAGGCGATCGGTGCGATCGTTCTGACCGGATCCGAACGCGCTTTCGCAGCCGGCGCCGATATCAAGGAAATGCAGCCCCTGCAGTTTGCCGATATGTATAAGGCCGAATTCATCAGTGGCTGGGACGAGATTGCCAAGGCCCGCAAGCCGGTGATCGCTGCCGTCAGCGGCTTCGCACTCGGGGGCGGCTGCGAACTGGCCATGATGTGCGACTTTATCATAGCGTCGGAAACTGCAAAATTCGGTCAGCCTGAAATCACGCTCGGCGTCATCCCCGGCATGGGCGGCTCGCAGCGCTTGACGCGTGTGGTAGGCAAGTCGAAGGCCATGGACATGGTGCTGACCGGCCGGATGATGGATGCGGCGGAAGCGGAGCGTGCTGGCCTCGTTTCGCGCGTGGTCGCGCCCGAGCGGCTGCTCGACGAAGCGCTGGCGGCGGCCGCCAAGATTGCGTCGCTGTCGCAGCCTTCGGTGCTGATGGCCAAGGAGGCGGTCAATCGCGCTCTGGAAACCACGCTGGAGGAGGGCCTGCGTTTCGAGCGCCGTCTGTTCCACAGCCTTTTCGCAACGGAAGATCAGAAGGAAGGCATGGCGGCCTTCATCGAGAAACGCAAACCGGCCTTTAAACACCGCTGATCTTCATTCCACGGAGAAAGGCGGCGTTTCCTTGAAAATGCGCGTTGACGCGGGCCGGCTTTAGAGTTATATGCCCGCCCACGGTTCGGGAAGCCGATCAGGTTTTCCGTTTATGCTCCCGCATTGCTGAAAGTTGTGGCCGCAGGGCCCGCGGTGATGGCGGAGTTTGTTCGAATTCTTGAGAGAGGCATCCATGGCCAATACAACTTCGGCGAAAAAAGCGACCCGCAAGATCGCCCGCCGTACCGACGTCAACAAGGCTCGTCGCTCGCGCGTTCGCACTTTCGTTCGCCAGGTCGAAGAGGCACTTGCAGCTGGTGATGCTGCCAAGGCAAAGGAAGCCTTCCTCGCAGCGCAGCCGGAACTCGCGCGTGCTGCAAGCAAGGGCGTCGTTCACGCCAACACGGCATCCCGCAAGGTCTCGCGGCTCGCTGCCCGTGTGAAGGCTCTTTCGGCGACTGCGACCGCATAATCTTTCATTAACAAATTGATCGTTATGATTAGCCCGGTAATTAAGCCGGGCTTTTTCGATTCCGACGATCATCTCCGGATTGGTTAATTTGGCGACTGTTTCGTGTCACTGAGGTGACATGAAAAATTGTTTAAAATCAAATAGTTGCGCAAGGATGTTTCCAGCTTGGGCGACTCTTCTGCGTTCCGGCGGGCTTAGTTGTGAGTCAAGCGGATTTTTATTTTTTTTCTTTCAATGCGTGTCCAAAATACCCACTTCGGGAATCTCCTTGATTCTCCAGCGATTCTTTTTTGACATTGGCGTGACGCCCAAAAACGGGCCCCGGAGTCAATGGTCGCTTGTTAATTTTGCGTAAAATTCATCATTGATCTCCGCAACCGATCCTGCCTAAATGACTTCCAGCAAAGGGCGCGGACATCACCTGCAAAGGCTCAGTCTAAACTGCCACACCGGCAGGGCGATGAGTTTGTGTCATTTGTCACGGAGTAGCTATCTCTCCGTTTTTTCAAGCACTTGAGCTATTTGCGCCGGGACCGTGGCTGGTCACGGAACGAAGATGCTTTGTGCGCTCGGCGGCTCCATGTTCAAGGGAGCTGAAGGGGATGGGGACAGTAAAATTTGCGTTCGGGCAGGCTGGTCGGAAAACGAGGTCCGGTAGCCGGCTTGGCGCGGCGAGCATGACGGAGGCCGCATGAAGGCGGTCTCCGCCACGGTTGTCTGCGTCGGTCTCGATTTGCGGGACAGTGTTTGTGTGAACCGGCATGCATGATGGTCCATGAAAGGGCCGCCGGCATGCCAGAACGGGGAAAATTGATCGGGCGGCTGTTTGACGAATGTCCGCCCGGTGAAATGAATTTGGAAGGCGGCATGATGCAAATGAATTCATTGACGACGGGTGCTCTTGAAAATGGGGATAAGGCACCGCAGGCGTTTGGCTCTATTTGCCCGGATGCGGCGGGGGAAAAAGGAGACATGAAGCATGGCATACTTTTCGAGCGTGTTGGTGCGCGTCTGAAGGCCCAGGTTGGTCCGGACGTTTATGCAAGCTGGTTCGCACGTCTGAAGCTGCATTCGGTTTCAAAGAGCGTCGTGCGTCTTTCGGTTCCCACTACATTTCTCAAGTCGTGGATCAACAATCGTTATCTTGATCTCATCACCAGCCTTTTCCGGCAGGAAGATGCTGAAATCCTGAAGGTGGAAATTCTCGTCCGTACAGCAACGCGTCCCGGCATGAAGCCGATGGACGAGGCGGCCTCCCAAGAGCCGGTCTCGCCGGTCACGCCAATGCGTCGCCCCCTTGCTGCTCAGCCTGCTGGTCAGGCGGTTCAACAGGCCGTTTCGGCCGCCGCTGCCGCCCGCCCCGCGACGGTCGGCCAGCCGCTGTTCGGTTCGCCGCTCGACTCGCGCTTCACCTTCGACACCTTTGTTGAAGGCAGCTCGAACCGCGTTGCGCTTGCTGCGGCAAAAACAATTGCGGAAGCAGGGCAGGGCGCTGTGCGCTTCAACCCGCTCTTCATTCATTCGAATGTCGGTCTCGGCAAGTCCCACCTTCTGCAGGCGATCGCCAACGCAGCGGTTCAGAATCCGCGGGCGCTGCGTGTCGTTTATCTGACGGCCGAGTATTTCATGTGGCGTTTTGCAACGGCGATCCGGGACAACGATGCACTGACGCTGAAGGACTCGCTGCGCAATATAGACCTTCTGATCATCGATGACATGCAGTTCCTGCAGGGCAAGATGATCCAGCACGAGTTCTGCCATCTGCTGAACATGCTGCTCGACAGCGCCAAGCAGGTGGTGGTTGCCGCCGACCGTGCGCCTTGGGAGTTGGAATCGCTTGATCCGCGGGTACGTTCCCGTCTGCAGGGCGGTGTAGCGATCGAGCTTGATGCGCCGGACTACGAGATGCGCCTCGAGATCCTGAAGCGCCGCCTGGCTGCGGCCCGTCTGGAAGATCCATCTTTGGAAATCCCGGCCGAACTGCTCTCGCACGTTGCCCGCAGCGTGACGGCAAGCGGCCGCGAACTCGAAGGCGCCTTCAATCAGCTGATCTTCCGGCGCTCTTTCGAGCCGAACCTGTCGATCGAGCGGGTCGACGAACTGCTTGCCCATCTGGTCGGCTCCGGCGAGCCGCGCCGCGTGCGCATCGAAGATATCCAGCGCATCGTCGCACGCCACTACAATGTGTCCCGCCAGGAGCTGGTTTCGAACCGCCGCACGCGCGTCATCGTCAAGCCGAGGCAGATCGCCATGTATCTGTCGAAAACGCTGACGCCGCGCTCCTTCCCGGAAATCGGCCGTCGCTTCGGTGGGCGCGACCATACGACAGTGCTGCATGCGGTACGCAAGATCGAGGAGCTGATTGCAGGAGACACCAAGCTTTCGCACGAGATCGAGCTTTTGAAGCGCCTGATCAACGAATAATCGGCGATCCTCCACCTGAAATTTGCGGCCGGAAGCAATTCCGGCCGTTTTCTTTTATGAGTTTTTTCCATACAGCCTCACGAAGTGAGCGCCGCGGCTTCGACGGCGCATGGGAGGGTAAACATGAGTTTTAAGAGGATTGCCGTTCTCGGACTGGGTAAGGTCGGACGGCTTGCGGCAACGCTTTTGCATGAGGGCGGCTTCGAAGTGACGGGCGTCGATGCGCAATTGCCGCAGGCCGAAGTGCCGTTCACATGCCGCGTCGGCGATGTTTCCAACTCGGCCTTTGTGACCGAGCTGCTAGCCGGTGCGGAAGCAGTGCTCTCCTGCCTGCCATACCATCTCAATATCGAGCTTGCGCGGGCTGCCCACGTGGCAGGCATCCATTATTTCGACCTGACGGAAGACGTTCCGACCACCAATTTGATCATCGAACTCTCGAAGACGTCGCGTGGCCTGATGGCGCCGCAATGCGGCCTGGCGCCGGGCTTCGTCGGCATCGTTGGTGCAAGCCTTGCCGATGGGTTCGACCGCTGCCGCTCGATCCGCATGCGTGTCGGTGCTTTGCCGCAGAACCCGACGGGCTTGTTGGGCTATGCCTTCAACTGGTCGCCGGAAGGCGTCGTCAACGAATATCTGAACGATTGCGAGGTCATCGAAGGCGGTGTGCGCAAGTTCGTCTCGCCGATGGAATGGCATGAAACGATCTATGTCGAGGGCGTCAAGCTTGAAGCCTTCACCACGTCGGGCGGGCTCGGCACGATGTGCGATACGCTGCACGGCAAGGTCGACAATCTCGACTACAAGACGATGCGCTATCCGGGCCATATGGACCTGATGAATTTCTTCTTCCATGAGCTGCTGCTGCGGGAGCAGCGACAGCTGGCCGGCGAAATCCTGACCAATGCCAAGCCGCCCGTCGACGACGACGTGGTCTATGTCCATGTGGCGGCCGAAGGCACGCAAGCAGGAAGCCTCCGCCGCAAGGAGTTCGTGCGCGCTTATCATCCGATCGAGATTGCCGGCGCGCGCCGCACGGCGATCGCCTGGACGACCTCGGCATCCGTCGTCGCCGTCATCGAAATGGTCCGCGACGGCCTGCTGCCGGCAACGGGCTTCCTGCATCAGGAGCACATCCCGCTCGATGTGTTCCTGCAGACGCCAACCGGGAGCCTGTTCAAGGCGAGCGCCTCAAGTCGCCATTAGGCCCTGAGGCTCGTCCAATAGGCGCCTTCGAAGGGCACCGCGGCAAAACGCTCGTTGATCTCGGCAAGACTGCTTGCCGGATCGACGTCGTCGAAAAGTTCGGGCCTGACCCAGGTCGCCACCGCTTCGGCTGCCAGAATGTTCAGCGGCACGGCATTGAAGAAATTCCACATACCGTGCGCTTTGCCTTCGCGAATCGCCTTCAGCGGTGCAAGATTTGGCATCTTCACCGTTTCACCGAGCGAGCGCTGGGCTTCTGATGGATCGACGCCGGGACCGATGGAAAAGGCCGTATAGGTGCCGCCGGGCGATCCGGTCGCAATGTAGACATCTGGATCGGCTGCGAGGATATATTCCGCAGTCACCGGTCCGCCCTGGGGTGGAAGGTTCTTGTCGGCGGCGTTGCGGCCGCCTGAAAGCGTTATCAGTTCACCAAGCCCGGTGCGGCCGATTGCCCAGCTTCCGCGGACATCGCTTGGAAAGGCATCCATCAGTACGAGAGGGCCACTGTCCATCGCCGCCTTGGCTTTGATGCGATCAAGCCGCGTCTCGAAGAACCTCGCAAAATCTTCGGCTTGCTCATTCCGCTCGAAAATCCGGCCGAGAAGGCGCATGTCGCGCGGCGTGGCCTTCAGCGGGTCGCGATTGAAATCGACAACAACGACCGGCACGCCGACGGTGTCGAGATACTGTATCGCGCGCTGGCCGAGTTCGCTGTCGGCCTGCCACATGGCCATGATCGCAAGGTCGGCATTGAGCGAGAGCGCCGCCTCGAAGGACAGCCCATCCGCCCGGCCGTTGCCGACGAAAGGCACGTTCTCGATTGCAGGAAATTTCTTTCGGAAGGCCTCATAGATAAAGGGATTGTCCCCCTTCATGTCGTTTGCCCAGCCGGCGAGCAGGCTGACGGGATCGGGATGGATCAGCGACAGCGCGACAAGGTTGAATCCTGTCCCAAGGACTACGGCTTCCGGCTTTTTCCTGATCGTCACCTTGCGGCCGATCGCATCCGTGATGGTGAGCGGCCACGCAGATTGCGCTTTTGCAACATACGGAGCACAAAGAACGACGGAAGCCACGGCGAGCAGATTTCGCCGTGTCATGAGAAGCTCGGTCATTGCGGGTTCCTCTGGCTTGGCAATGCGCAGAGCTTGCCGCAGCTTGGAATTCCGGGAAGCATATATCGAAGGCAGCAGACCTTGCGCCGTGCGACCTGCTCACCCTCTTCATCCAGATAGCTGACGCAGCCGCAAAACGGGTTTACGCCGCCATCCGGCAAGTAGCCGCGCACAAAGAGCTGAAGGTCGGGGCCGCCTGATGGCTCTCCTCCAGTCAGCCGCAATGCATAGTCGACATAGACGGCAGCGTTGTTCCAGCACAGCTTCGCCGAGATGCCGCAGGTCTTCAGCCGCATGACGGCCTCGCCAAGGTGGGTTTCAAGCAGGGGACCTACGGCCGTGAAACTCTCGGTCTCGACCTCTGTTTCGATCGTGCCGGCATGCGGAACGCCGAAGGCGCGCGGCAGGCCGTTATCCTCCAATGCGATCGTCATCTCTTCGAATCCGACCGGAAGCGCCTGGCCGCCCAGGCGCCGGGCAAGCAAGTAGGGGATTGAAAGCCCGGAAAAATAATAGAGCGACCACATCGAAACGACGGCGCGCCGGTCGCTGCCGCCGGATATTTCCGCATAGCGATCAATCGCGCGCTGAAAGCCTCCGTCCCGGAAAAAAGCAGGCAATGGCACGCCGCCGGTAAGTTCCTTGCTCATCATCATCTTGTCCCGGCACCAGGCATGCTCGCCGGAAAAGGCGGGCGATAGGCCAAGCGGACCGTCCTCCGTTGTCATGTTTCGATGCGACGTGCTTGCCATCGGCCTACCAAGCGTAGCGCAGGGTGCCGATCACCGAGCGGCCCTGGTCGCGGTAGCAGAAGCCTGCCGAGCAGACGGGTTCGCGGCGGTCGAATAAATTGGCGGCGTTCACCTGCAGGCTTAGACCGTCGTACTTCTTGTCGAGTGCAGCAAAGTCGTAGCTGACTGCTGCATCGAAAAGCACGCGGGCGCTGTTTTCCCTCGTGTTTTCGTCATTGCCGTAGCTCTTGCCGATGTAGCGGGCGCCGAAGCCGAAGCCCATTCCATAAACTGGGCTGCTTTCCTGGAATTTGTAGTTGGCCCAGAGCGATGCCATATGCTTCGGCACGGAGGAAACATAGTTGCCGACAGTGCCCGTCGGGCCTTCGAGGATCTTGGCGTCCGTATAGGTATAGGACGCGACCAGCGACAGGCCGTTGTCGAGGCTTGTGTTCGCCTCGATCTCGAGGCCACGGGAACGAATCTTGCCACGCTGGACCTGAATGTTTTCTGGGCCGCTCGGCAGGTTCACAACCTCGTAATAAAGACTGTTTTTCTGATCGATATTGAATAGGGCGGCAGAAAGCATCGTATTGCTTTCCGCCAATAGGTATTTGACGCCAATCTCTTCCTGTTCACTCTCGGTCGGTTTGAAGGGGGCGTTGGTCTCCCTGTTGATACCGGCATTCGGTGCAAAGGCGGTCGAGTAGCTGATATAGGGCACGAGGCCGAAGTCGGTCTCGTAGCTCAGACCGATCCGGCCGGAAAATTCCTTGTCCTTCTGAGAGATGGTGTCCACGGTGTCTGCAACGAGATCGGTATTTTCCGTATCGGTCCAAACCCAGTCGTAGCGCCCGCCGAGCGTCAGCAGCCAGGCGTCATAGCGCATCTGGTCCTGCAGGTAGGTGCCGGCCTGCCACTGGTCCTGGACGGTGCGGGTCTGGAAGTCGATGTGCGGGACTGAAGCGCCTGCGTTCGGATTGTTGGTATCAAGCGGCGGCGAGACGCCGCGGCCGTCGAGCGAACGCCAACGAAGCCGGGTCAAGTCGAGCCCGGCAAGCAGCGTATGGTCGACATCGCCCGTATCGAATTTCGCCTCGAGCTGGTTGTCGATAACAAAGGCCGTCAGGCGTTCGTCAAACGTGCCGGCGCTGCGATCCAAAAGGGTTGGATCGACCGCATTTGGTGCGTAGGCAAAGGCCCAATCGGTGTCGATGTTCAATGTCGAAAAGCGAGCATTCTGGCGAAAGACGAAGGTGTCGTTGAGCCTGTGTTCGAACTCATAGCCGATGCGGCCCTGGTTCTGAACAGAATCGTTGAATGCAGGGTTACCCGCGAAATAATCCGTTACTTCGCCGGTGACCGGGTCGTTGTAGTAAGCGGCCGTGCCACCCGTCTTCGTGCGCGAATATTCGCCGAGGATGGTAAGCTTCGTGTCCTCGTCCGGCTTCCATGTGAAAGCCGGCGCGATATAGACGCGGTCGTCCGGAACGCTGATCTGCTCGGTATTGGCGTCACGATAGAGGCCAGTGAGGCGATAATAGAAGGGATCGTGGTCGTTGACAGGGCCGGAGAAATCAAATTGGCCCTGGTAGCGCTGCTCCGTGCCGTATTGCAACTGGAGTTCATGATAGGGGTCTTCCGTCGGGCGCTTGGTGATCAGGTTGTAGAGACCGCCGGCGCCGGAGGCGCCATAGAGGGCCGACGAGGGGCCGCGCAGGATCGAAACACCTTCAAGGCCGTAGGGTTCGGTCTTGAAGAGCGAAGAGCCGGCGCCGGGCTGGCGCAGGTTGTCGCGAAAAACACCTGTATAGGTGACGTCGAAGCCGCGCACCGCGAAGCTGTCGAAGCGTGGATCGAAACCATAGGCACCCACGCGCGTGCCAGGCGTGTAGGCGAGCGTGTCGAGCAGCGTTTGGGGATTGCGGTCCTTGAGTTGCTGTTCCGTCACGGACGAGATCGACTGCGGCGTTTCGATGAAAGGCGTGTCTGTCTTTGCGCCTGTCGCGCTGCTCTTGCCGACATAGCCGTCCGCCTGGATGACACCGCCGCTGCCGCCCCTGACGACGATCTCCTGCAGCACTGTCGCGCCATCATCCGGTTTGTTTTCGGCGGCCGTGTCCTGCGCAGCGGCGGGAAGGAGAAGATGGGCCATGGCGGCGCCCGTCAATGCGGATGCCCGCAGCGATCTGGCAAAAACGTGTATTTTCATCAGCTTACAACTCTTGGCGGTTTACTTCATAATTCATGAGTGTAATAGTCAACAAGAAGCCGGATGAAAACCCTTTTTATGAGTCAATCTCTCAACTTTCTTGGGATAGCGAAGCGACCGGGAGGATCGTCAGCTCTTCGCTTCCGAAAGCAGCCAACGTCGGAAGGCCGCGACGGCCGGGCGTTCGAGTGCAGCGCCCGGATAGACGAGATGAAAGGCGAGGCGGCTCGCAACGCCAAGCGGGATGGGGGCGACCACGGAGCCTTCGGCGAGTTCCTTCTCCAGAAATGACCGCCGCATCAGTGCAAAACCGAGGCCAGCCTTCATAGCTTCGTAGGCGCCATTGCCATGCATGAAGATTGGGCCGCGCGAGGCGTCCACCTTCGTCGCCCCTGCTGCCTCCAGCCAGAGCTTCCAGTCGTGCCGGTAAACATCATGGATCAACTGGAAGCCGGCGAGCGTGTCTGGCGAGGGGTGGTCTCCAAGCTGGGCCGCCAGCCGTGGAATGCAGACCGGCACCAGCTCATCATCCACTAGCCGCTCGCTGACAAGGCCGTCATAGCCGCCGAGCCCGTGCCGGATGGCTAGATCGATGCCGTCGCGTCGAAAGTCGAGCACACGATGCGAGGCACTGATGCGCACGTCGATCTCCGGATGGATCTCCTCGAAACGCCCGAGCCGCGGAACCAGCCAATAGGTCGCAAAGCCTGCCGTGCAGGTGACGTTCAGCACAGAGCCGCGTGCCCGCGCCGCAATCGCAGCAGTCGCCTCTCTCATCAGCCGGAAGGCGGTCTGCAGGGTGGCGAAGTAATCCGCGCCCTCGACTGTGAGGGCGAGCGCCCGCGTTTTCCGCTCAAAAAGCCGTACGCCGAGTGCGGCTTCCAGATCGCGGATCTGCAGGCTGACGGCGCCCGGCGTCACATGCAGCTCCTTGGCGGCCAGCGTCATGCTGAGATGCCGCGCCGCAGCTTCGAAAGCCCGTAGGGCCGAAAGGGAGGGCAGAAATTCGCTCATGTTTTAGTTCAGCTAAAGCATACGCCGAAAAAGACTCGTTTGCCGAAGTGGGATTACAGAAATAATATCAGAATGAAAGCGATCACTAAACAGAATCGTGAAGCGACATTCATCGAGCAAAAATCGTAGTCGGCAGTAACTGGTGCGCAAGAAACGGGTGGCGAAGTCATCCGCCGTATCGTAAGCCCGCGAACAATGAAGGGAGAAAGACATGCAGAAACAAATGGGCCTGGCCGAATGGAGTATGCTTTTGGTCCTGTCCCTCCTTTGGGGCGGCTCCTTCCTCTTCAACGGCATTCTCGTCAAGGCACTGCCGCCGTTTACGATCGTCACGGGCCGCGTGCTGCTGGCGGCGCTCGCGCTCAATATCATCGTGCGGCTCATGGGTCATAAGATGCCGCGCGACGGCAAGAGCTGGGTCGCCTTCTTCGGCATGGGTGTGCTGAACAATATGATCCCTTTCTGCCTCATCGTCTGGGGACAGACTCACATTGCAAGCGGCCTTGCCTCGATCCTGAATGCCACGACGCCGCTCTTTACCGTCGTTGTTGCCCATATCCTGACCACCGACGAGAAGATGAGCGGTCATCGCCTGATCGGCGTGCTCATCGGCTTTGCTGGCGTGGCTTATATGATCGGCTTCGATGTGCTTCACGATCTCGGCTCGAATGTGCTGGCGCAGCTCGCGGTCCTTGGTGCTGCGATCTCCTATTCCTTCGCCGGCATCTGGGGCCGCCGCTTCCGGGCGATGAGCATGCCGCCGCTGCTGCCGGCCGCAGGCCAGGTCACGGCCTCCACCATCCTGATGCTGCCGGTCGCGCTGATTGCCGACCGTCCATGGGCGTTGCCCGCTCCTGGTATCGAAACCTGGCTGGCGCTGCTCGGCCTCGCACTGCTTTCGACCGCCATCGCCTATGTGCTTTTCTTCCGGGTTCTCGCAACGGCGGGTGCGACGAACCTGGCGCTGGTGACCTTCCTCATTCCTGTCAGCGCCATTCTGTTGGGTACGATCATCCTGGGCGAGCAGCTGCAGGCAAAACATCTGATCGGCATGGCGACGATCGCGGTCGGCCTTGCGGCGATCGACGGGCGGTTGATGTCGCTTGGCAAAAGGCGGGCAGCCTGAGGCTCAGCAGGCGAGATCGGCGACCACCGAATCGAGGATCAGCATGCCCGACGGCGTGCAGCGAAGGCGCGAATTGCCGATCCGCTCGATGAAGCCGTGCTCCAGCAGGAATTCTTCGCGCTTCGGATCCGGATCCCGGCCGGAAAGCTGCTGCCAGCGGGCAAGATCGACGCCTTCTGTCAGCCGCAGCCCCATGAGCAGCAATTCGTCCGCCTGCTCGTCATAGCCGAGCCGTTCCTGCTCCAGAATGCCATGCCCGTCGCGCTCGACAAGCTCGAGCCAGGTCTCGGGCTTGCGCTCGGTCGCCGTTGCGATCTTCTCAGGCCCGCGCGTCAGGCGGCCATGTGCGCCGGGGCCGATCCCGGCATAGTCGCCGTAGCGCCAGTAGGTGAGGTTATGGCGGCTCTCGGCGCCGGGCCGCGCATGGTTGGAAACCTCATAGGCCGGCATGCCCTCGCGCGCCATGATCTCCTGAGTCGCCTCGTAGAGGATCGCCGATTGGTCCCCATCCGGCACGATCAGTTTGCCGGCCTTGTGCAGGCCGTAGAAAGGCGTGCCCTCCTCGATCGTCAGCTGGTAGAGCGAGAGGTGATCGACCGCGTATGAGATCGCTTCCTTCAACTCCTTTTCCCATTCTTCGACGGTCTGGTCGGGACGGGCATAGATCAGGTCGAAAGACATGCGCGGGAAGATGTCGCGCGCCAGCTTGATGGCCTTCAATGCATCGGTGACGTCATGCAGGCGGCCGAGGAATTTCAGATCCCGGTCGTTCAGTGCCTGAACGCCGAGCGACACGCGATTGACACCTGCGGCGCGATAGCCGCGGAAGCGCTCGGCCTCCACGCTCGAAGGATTGGCCTCCATCGTGATCTCGATGCCGTTCGGCACATGCCAGTGCTTGGAGATACCGTCGAGAATGGCCGAAACCGTTGCTGGGTGCATGAGCGACGGCGTGCCGCCGCCAAGGAAGATGCTCGTCACCGTCTTCGGTCCACTCATCCGGCGAACGGCAGCCATCTCCTTCAGGAACGCGGCGGTGAACCGCTCCTGGTCGACCGGCTGATGACGGACATGGCTGTTGAAGTCGCAATAGGGGCACTTCGCCGCGCAGAAGGGCCAATGCACATAGACGCCGAAACCGGGCTCGCCGGTATCGGGCAGAAGCATCGCATCGCGCGTCAAGCTTGGCGTATCGAGAATCTCCACGAACCGACCTTACGCTTCCAGGCAGGTTTCGACAAAGCGTTTGAACGCGCGCGCCCGATGCGACAGGGCCTGCGGCTTGCCAATGTTCCAGCCGTGCTTTTCCTCGGCACTCATCTCGCCGAAGGTGATGTCGTAACCCTCCGGTTGGAAGACCGGATCGTAACCGAAACCCTGGGTGCCGCGCGGCGGCCAGACGACCCTACCTTCCACCTCGCCGCGGAAAAGCTCCGTATGCCCGTCTGGCCAGGCGAGGCAGAGCACGCTGACGAAGCGCGCGCGCCGTTGCTCCGGCTTGCTGGCTCCGGCTTTCTCCAGCGCCTGCTGCACCTTTTCCATCCCCATCGCAAAGTCGCGCGTGCCGTCTGCAGTCTCGGCCCAGTTGGCCGTATAGACGCCCGGATCGCCACCCAGCGCATCGATCACCAGTCCAGAATCGTCGGAAAGCGCCGGCATTCCTGCTGCTTTGGCAGAGGCGAGGGCCTTGATCGTCGCGTTTTCCTCGAAGGTTGTGCCAGTTTCGTCAGGCTCGATGAAGTTGAGGTCCGCTGCCGATTTGGCGGTAAAGCCGAGCGGTCCAATCAGATCCTGGATCTCGCGGATCTTGCCGGCGTTGTGGCTGGCGACGACGATCGTCTTGGTTTCAAGGGTACGCATGGTCGGTCCTATTCAATGCCCCAGATTCTGGCTTCGGCGCATTCGAGGCTGTTTCCCGCGGGATCGCGGAAATAGATCGAGCGGCCGCCGTTCGGCCAGTGGACTTCGGATTCGATTTCGATGCCCGCGGCTTTGAGCTTCACCGCCATGGCATCGATGTTCTTACCAGACACCCGGAAACATGCGTGGCCCTGACCTTTCGTGCCGTGGGGCGGCACCTGCAGGGCGTCGGCCGCTGGCGGTTTCATCGTTTCATCGGGGTTGAAGATCAACAGCACGCCTTGCCCGCAGCGGAAGAATACATGCCGGTTTGCGGCGCGCGTGATCTTGGCAAGGCCGAGCACGCCTTCGTAGAAAGCCTCGGCCTTGTCGAGATCCTTCGCATAAAGCGCGGTCTCCAGCATGCCTTCCAGCAGGGCAGTCATCCGGCGATGGCCTGTTTCTGCATGTCGACGAGCTCCACGATGCCGGTTTTCGCCAGTGTCATCAGCGCGGCAAATTCCCCGTCCGTGAACGGCGTGCCTTCGGCGGTCCCCTGAATTTCAACGATGCCGCCCGCGCCCGTCATGACGAAATTCGCATCGGTTTCGGCGGAGGAATCTTCAAGATAATCGAGGTCGATCACCGGCTGGCTGGCGAAGATGCCGCAGGAAATCGCAGCGACATGATCCTTGAGCACGCGCTCGACCTTGATCATGTTGCGGGTTTCCATCCACTTCAGGCAGTCGTAGAGCGCAATCCAGGCGCCCGTTATGGAGGCCGTGCGCGTACCGCCGTCAGCCTGAATGACGTCGCAGTCGAGCGTGATCTGGCGCTCGCCGAGTTCCTTGAGATCGACGACGGCCCGAAGAGAGCGGCCGATCAGGCGCTGGATTTCCTGTGTGCGCCCGCCCTGCTTGCCGGCTGCGGCCTCGCGTTTCATGCGCTCGCCGGTTGCCCGCGGCAGCATGCCGTATTCGGCCGTGACCCAGCCCTTTCCAGTGTTGCGCAGCCACGGTGGCGTCTTGTCTTCCAGGCTTGCGGTACAGAGCACATGCGTATCGCCGAATTTGACGAGGCAGGAACCTTCCGCATGCTTTGAAAAATTGCGCTCGAAAGTGACTTTGCGCATCTGGTCGGTTTTTCTGCCTGAGGGCCGCATTGTGATCTCCTGAAGCACGATGCCGAAAACCGTGAAGCGGTTCTCGCAAAACATCATGCATGCTTGAATGGTGTCGACCGCTTCTACGATTGGCCGCAGCCATTTGCAAATTCCCTTTTGCTACGAGGGCGAGAACGGCTATATTTTACGGATCGTCATCAGCAGCGCAGGTCGAAGGAAGTTCATGGGGTTCAGGTCGACGTCGGTTTCGGATGCCGTTGCTGCGCTGGATGAACGCTCCAAGGAAATTTTCCGCCGCATCGTTGAAGGCTATCTGGAAAGTGGCGAGCCGCTCGGCTCGCGCAATCTCTCCCGCATTCTGCCCATGTCGCTGTCGCCCGCGTCGGTGCGCAACGTGATGAGCGACCTGGAAGAGCTGGGCCTGATCTACTCGCCGCATGTCAGCGCCGGACGCCTGCCGACGCAGGGCGGCCTTCGCTTCTTCGTCGATGCCTTCATGCAGGTCGGCGACCTTTCCGCCGAGGACCGTGCGAATATCGACCGCCAGGTTCGCCCCGAAAGCCGCGACAATCCGGTTGAATCGATGATGAACGAGGCAAGCCGGATGCTGTCCGGCATTTCGCGCGGCGCAGGGCTCGTCATCACCTCAAAGAGCGATCCGGTTCTCAAGCATGTCGAATTCATCCGCCTGGAGCCCACCAAGGCGTTGGCAGTGCTGGTCGGCGATCACGATCAGGTCGAAAACCGCATTATCGAATTGCCGGCAGGCGTTACGTCGTCGCAGCTGACGGAGGCCGCGAACTTCCTCAATGCCCATATGTCCGGCCAGACATTGCCGGAATTGCGCAAGCAGCTCAGTCGCTTAAAGGAGAACGTCCGCCACGAGCTCGACGCATTGTCCCGGGATCTCGTCGAGCGCGGTATCGCGGTGTGGTCTGGCGATGCGGATGAAGGCAAGCCGCCGCAGCTTATTATTCGGGGACGATCCAATCTGCTCGAGGGCCTGGCGGGCGCGGAGGACCTCGATCGTCTGCGCATGCTCTTCGACGATCTCGAAAAGAAGGACAGCCTGATCGAGCTCTTGAACCTTGCCGAAACCGGTCCGGGCGTGCGCATCTTCATCGGCTCTGAGAACAAGCTCTTTTCGCTTTCCGGCTCCTCGCTGATTGTTGCGCCCTATCGCGACGATGACGACCGCATTGTCGGCGCCGTCGGCGTCATCGGGCCGACGCGGCTCAATTATTCACGCATCGTGCCGATGGTGGATTACACCGCCCAGCTGATTTCCCGGCTTGCGCGCGGCACGCTGTAAAAAACCCGGAATGTTTTCTTCTTTGTCACGCAGACTTGATTTTTTGCGGTCAAAGCTCGATATCGGGCCCATCCCAAGAGAACCCACTACCGGAGACCGTCATGACTGACGAAACGACGAAAAACGGATCTGACGCTGCCGCGGCTGAAGCCGCAGACGACGTTGCCGCAAACGTCGAGAACGAAACCACCGTGGAAGCGCCGCGCCAGCCGGATCCGCTTGAAGTGCTCAAGGCTGAAAATGCCGAGCTGCGCGACCGCTACCTGCGCCTTGCCGCCGAAATGGACAATCTGCGCCGCCGCACGGAGCGCGACGTGAAGGATGCGAAATCCTACTCAGTCGCGGGCTTTGCGCGCGATATGCTTGCCGTTTCGGACAATCTGCGCCGCGCGCTCGATGCCATCCCGGCCGAGGCGAAGGAAGCGGGCGAGACGGGCCTCAACACTTTGATCGAAGGTGTGGAGATGACGGAGCGCTCCATGCTCTCAGCGCTAGAGCGCCACGGCGTCCGCAAGTTGGATCCGATCGGCCAGAAGTTCGATCCGAACTTCCACCAGGCGATGTTCGAGGTTCCCAATGCCGAAGTGGCGAATAACACGGTCGTCCAGGTCGTTCAGGCAGGCTTCACGATCGGCGAGCGTGTTCTTCGTCCTGCAATGGTCGGCGTGGCCAAAGGCGGCCCGAAGGCAGCGGATGCAGACCTCAACACGGCGTTCACCGAAAAGGACGCCTGATCTTCTTGTCAGGCGCCTTTCATAATCAGTCTGAAAATCAGATGCGGGCGAAGCGCTCGATCAGCAGATCGAAGAAGCCGTCCGCATCCACATAGCGCATCACCTTGGCATTGCGCTTGCGGTCGGTCACATGCCACCAGTCGACCACCGTCATGCCCACGGTCAGCTCCGACTTCACCTCGATCTCGACATTGCAGTCACGGCCCTTGAAGAGCTCAGGCTTCAGTAGGAAGGCGACGACCGCCGGATCGTGCAGAGGCCCACCGTCCGAGCCATACTTCTCGACATCGAAGCGCTCGAAGAATTCCAGCATTTCGACCATTGCTTTGGCCGGTGCCGTGCCGAGATCGGCCATGCGCTTCACGCGATCCTTCCGTGTCAGCAACTGATGTGTCACGTCGAGCGGCATCATCACGATCGCTATGCCGGAACGAAAGACGATGTCGGCTGCTTCCGGATCGACATAAATGTTGAATTCGGCGGCGGGCGTTATGTTGCCGCCCTCGAAGAAGCCGCCTCCCATCATCACCAGTTCACGGATGCGCGGAATGATGTCTGGCGCCTTTTGAAAGGCCATGCCGATATTGGTGAGCGGTCCCAGCGTACAGAGCGTCACCGTGCCTTCCGGCTCACGGCGAAGCGTCTCGATGATGAAGTCGACCGCGTGCTGTGCCTGCACAGGCATGGTCGGCTCATCGAGCTCCGGTCCATCGAGGCCGGTCTTTCCGTGCACGTGCTCGGCGGTGACCAGCTTGCGCGCGATTGGCGCGTCGGCGCCTGCGAAAACCTTCGTGCCGGTCCGTCCGCAGAGCTCGCAGACGATGCGCGCGTTGCGGCTCGTGTAGGAGAGCGGCACATTGCCTGCGACGGTCGTGATGCCGAGCACCTCCAGCTCTTCGGGACTGCCGAAGGCAAGCATGATGGCCGCTGCATCGTCCTGGCCGGGGTCGGTGTCGATGATGATCTTTCTGGGGTTCGCCATTGCGTTGCTCCGTCTCAAGGTGCACGTGGTCGTGGCAGGCACCATTCGTTTATTTTTCCGTCGCAGATCGGCGCAGCCGCTGCGTCGACGATGTGATGCGAGCCGCCATGCTCTTTGTCAAGCAACGGCCTCAGTCCAACCGTCTTAAATTCATGTGACTGCGATGCGCCGCATATGTCTTGCGCGAAACGCACAGACTTCCCATATTAACGGCGTCCGGATGCTGCGCTTAGGTCCGGGAAGGTCGCTTGCATCAAGGACTTTGAAAGATGAGCCGCATGACACCTTTCGCCAGCCCGCTGCTTCTGGGCTTCGACGCCATGGAAAAGACGCTTGAACGCATTTCCAAGGCAAGCGACGGTTACCCACCCTACAATATCGAACGTATCGCCCCCGGCCAAGGAGCGCCTGAGCGCCTGCGCATCACGGTCGCCGTCGCCGGGTTCAGCGAAGATGAGCTGGACGTGACGACGGAAGAGAATCAATTGTTGATCCGCGGCCGCCAGGTCGAGCATGGCGAACATGAATATCTCTATCGCGGCATTGCTGCGCGCCAGTTCCAGCGAACCTTCGTGTTGGCAGACGGCATGCAGGTTCTGGGCGCCAGCCTCAAGAACGGATTGCTTGCCGTCGATCTCGTTCGTCCGGAACCGGCGCGCATGGTGAAGAAAATTAACATTTCGGTCTCACAGTAGGACAACGGCCCATTCGGCTGTTGGTCCCTTCTCCCGGAGGTACAGGAATGTTGATGAAAGAAGCGAATTCTCACCTGACCAAGTCCGAACTTGCCGGTATCGGCAACGGCGAGGTCGCCTATATCCGCAAAATGCGCAACGACGAGGTTTCGAAGTGCTTCCCCGAAGCACCGGATATCGATCCGAGCGTGGACCTTTGGGCTCTCTTCGGCGCAGACGGAACGCCGATCCTGCTCACGGACAATCGCTCCAGCACCTTCTTCAAGGCGGCTGAAGACGAATTGAAGACGGTCAGCCTGCACTAAAGATGCAGGCTTAGACCCTTTTGAATGTCAGATAGGCGGAGGATCTGCCCTCGCGCCGGGCCTTGGCCTCGTAGCGTGTGCTCGGCCAGCCCTCATAGGGCGTCAGCCAGTCGGCAGCGTTTTCCGCAAGCCAGTCGAAGCCGCCGTGATCGCGGCACTTCAGCAGCGTCCAATTCACGTAGGTATCGATGTCCGAGGCGAAGCAGAAGAACCCGCCCGGCTTCAGCACGCGATGGAAACGGTCGAGATTGGTCTTGGAAACGAAACGCCGTTTCCAATGCTTCCGTTTCGGCCAGGGATCTGGATAGAGCAGATCAATGTGATCCAGGCAGCCGTTTGGTAACCAGTCGAGCAGCTGCGTTGCATCGTCGTCATAGACGCGGATATTCTTTGCACCCTTCGTCTCGATGCTTGCCAGCAGTTTCTGCATGGAATTGATGAAGGGTTCGACGCCGATGAAGCCGGTCGAGGGCATTTCCAGCGCACGGTGGATCAGATGTTCGCCGCCGCCGAAGCCGATTTCCAGGCGCAGCCGTTCAGCCGGAACCGGAAAGAGGTTTTTCAGCGGCTCTGGTGGAGCCGCCGAAAGGTCGATGAGGAATGCCGGGAGCAGGGTGTTCAGTCTTTCCGCCTGATGTTCGCGGAGAGCCTTCCCCTTGCGGCGACCGAAGAATGCCTCGGTCGCGCGCCCCCGACGCTCCATATCCGTCATGCTGCTTCCCGGAGCTTCACGGCTTCCTTCAGCGCCTTGACGAGGTCGGTGCGCTCCCAAGAGAAGGAACCGTCACGGCCAGCCTTCCGGCCGAAGTGGCCGTAGGCCGAGGTCTTGGCGTAGATCGGCTTGTTGAGGTCGAGGTGACGGCGGATGCCGGTCGGCGACAGATCCATGTTCTTGCGGATCGCCGCCTCGACTTGGTCTTCCGTCACGCCCTTGCCGGTGCCGTGCAGGTCGACATAGATCGACAGCGGCTGAGCAACGCCGATCGCATAGGAAAGCTGGATCGTGCAGCGGTCGGCGAGGCCTGCGGCAACGACGTTCTTCGCAAGATAGCGGGCAGCATAGGCCGCCGAGCGGTCGACCTTGGTCGTGTCCTTGCCGGAAAACGCACCGCCGCCGTGCGGAGCGGCACCGCCGTAGGTATCGACGATGATCTTGCGGCCGGTGAGACCAGCATCGCCGTCCGGACCGCCGATGACGAACTTGCCGGTGGGGTTGATGTACCAGTTGCAATCCTTGGCGATCGGCAGATCGCCCAGCGCTTCGCGGATGTAGGGCTCGACGACATCGCGAACCTTTTTGGAATCCCAGCTCTCATCGAGATGCTGGGTCGACAAAACGATCGAGGTCACCTCGGCCGGCTTGCCGTCGATGTAGCGCACGGTCACCTGGCTCTTGGCGTCCGGACCGAGCTTGGCGACATCGCCGTCGCCCTTCTTGCGGGCTGCGGCAAGCAGCTGCAGGATCTTGTGGGAATAGTAGATCGGCGCCGGCATGAGGTCCGGCGTTTCCTTGCAGGCGTAGCCGAACATGATGCCCTGGTCGCCGGCGCCTTCGTCACCTTGCTGGTCGGCGGCGTTGTCGACGCCCTGAGCGATATCGGCAGACTGCGAGTGCAGCAACACGTCGATCTTCGCCTTCTTCCAGTGGAAGCCTTCCTGCTCGTAGCCGATGTCCTTGATAGCGCGGCGGGCGGCAGCCTTGAATTTCGACGGGTTGATGACGTCCTTGCCGTCCTTGCCCTTCTTCATCAGGCTTGGCGGCAGACGGACTTCACCGGCGATCACGACGCGGTTCGTCGTTGCCAGGGTTTCACAGGCAATGCGCACGCCCCAGGGGTTGACGCCGGTCTTGGCCGCTTCACGATAGACCAGATCCACGATCTCGTCCGAGATGCGGTCACACACCTTGTCCGGGTGACCTTCGGCGACTGACTCACTGGTGAAAAGATAATTCGCGCGCATTTCGGGATTCCCCTCAAAGAACAAAAGCCGTTAGTTGGTACTCATTTCACGTTCGAAAAACAAGCACAGAAGGACATAAATATATCTTTATATCTACCACAAAATAATAAAACTTGCCCTTAAAACGCAAAAAAGGTGGCCTTTCGACCACCTTTAAAAAAACTGGAGGCATCAAAGCGTTCAGTCCGTGTCGGCCTCGGCGGCCAGTGCCTTCACAAGCTCCACGACCTTGCGGCGAACCTTCGGGTCGGAAATCTTCACGAACGCCCGGTTGAGCTGAAGTCCCTCCGAGGAAGAGAGGAAATCAACGACATAATTTGAGCTCGACGCTTCTGCCATGCCGGTCAATCCGCCGGTGTGATCGCCCGGGGCGTCCTCGAAGAAAAAGGAAACCGGGACGTTGAGAATACTCGAGATGTTCTGCAGGCGGCTCGCACCGACGCGGTTCGTGCCCTTTTCATATTTCTGGATCTGCTGGAAGGTAATGCCGAGGCTCTCGCCTAGCTTCTCCTGGCTCATACCAAGCATTGTACGGCGAAGCCGAATGCGGCTGCCAACGTGTATGTCGATCGGGTTAGGCTTCTTCTTGTTTTCAATCATGGTCGTGCCCTAGCAAAGAATTTCAACCTGGTTAAACCGGCAGTGCCCAGACCCATCCGTAACGCCACGTTGTAAGCGGCGCAAACCCCATCATCAAGCATACGTTAACAACGCCGATCGCCACCACTATGCAATTTTAGGGGTTTTCGGTCAATTCGGCTTGAAAATAAAACCAAAGCGGGAAATCGACGCAATCAAAATCAACAACGTTTCAGTCAACCAGAAGTAAGCTTGCTGTGAAAACAAGTTCCCGGAAGCGCTGCCGAATCCCTCAAGGGTTGCGTCCATGAACCCTCTCTCATTGAGGCTGAGCCCTGCAACAATCTGCCCGCGCGCATTCACGATCGCCGAGATGCCGTTGTTGGCGTCACGAATCAGCGGCAAACCGGTCTCCACGGCGCGCACCCGCGCTTGCTGGAAGTGCTGGTAAGGACCGGGCGTATTGCCGAACCACGCGTCGTTCGTGATGTTCAAGATCGCGCCGGCATCGGCGATGTCGCCGGTCATCTCGTCGGCGAAGATGATCTCGTAACAGACCAGAGGATAGAGCTTCAGCCCCGTCGGCAGTTCCAGGAGATGGCGCGTTGCCGCGGCAGAGAAGCCGCCCGGCATTTCGACGATATTGCGGATGCCGAAATCGTCGAGGATATTCTCGAACGGCACATATTCGCCGAATGGAACGAGATGCACCTTGTCGGAAGCCGCGACGATCTGGCCGCGTCCATCGAACGCGTAGATCGAATTGTAATAGCGCACCGGGTTTCCCGGCCCCATCTCTTCGGCGCGCACGGCGCCTGCAATCAGAATCTGATTGTCGTCCAGGGTATCGGCGATCCGGGTAAGAGCATCCTGGTTGTCGGTGAGGATGAAAGGGATCGAGGTCTCCGGCCAGACGATGATGTCCGGCTTCTTTCCGCCGTCTTGCGGCGCTTCGGCGGAGAGCTTCAAATGCATCTCGAAGATGGCCGAGCGGTCGGCGTTGCTGTCGAGCTTGGCCGCCTGATCGATCATCGGCTGCACGAGCCGGACCACTGGCCGTTTCTCCTGCGGCAGCGTGGGCGCTTCCGGCGCGAGATAAAGCACATAACCGCCGTAGCCGACATGAGCTGCAAAAAGCAGCGCGGCCAGCCCCACACCCGCCGTCGCACCCTGCCGTGTCCCAAGAAGAGCGGGCGCGGCGAAGACGAAGACGGCAAGCGCCGTCACGCCCGTGGTGCCGACGACGTGTGCGGACTGCATCATCAGCGGCATCGGCATGATGCCGTAGCCGACCGCATTCCATGGAAAACCCGTGAAGCTGACGCCGCGCAACCACTCGAAGAGGCCGAAGCTTGCGGCAAGTGCTGCAATGCGGCCCATCCCGTCCGACCAGAAGATGCGGGCGACAGCCGCCGCAAGGCCATAATAGATCGACAGCACTGCCGGCAGGCCGAGGATTGCGAGCGGCAGCGCCCAGGCAAATTCTTCCGAGTCGATCATCAGCGCATGGCCAAGCCACCAGAGGCCTGCGACGAAATAGCCGAAGCCGAAGAACCACCCGATCGCGAAGGAAGGCCACAGCCGGCCGAGGACGCTTGCCTCGGGGGAGGCGGCTGCGCCATCGATCAGCCAGACGAGGAGCGTGAATGAGAGGAACATCGCCGCAAAAAAGCCGATCGGCGGAAGTGCCAGAACGGCAAATGCACCGGCCAGGACAGCCAGCAATGCTCGTTTGAAACCCCAGGCCAGGATGACCCTGTCCGCAAGCCGCTCCATGCGCACTCCAATCAAGCCGCGAATCAACCCGGTCCGCAGTCTTTCAAAAAAGCGGCGCTTTGTCGTGCCATGCGAAAATCAGTTCGACGTGGATTCGGCAGTCCGGTCGTCTGTTGCCTCAGCACCGGTCGTACTGTCGCCATCCGCCTTGACACGGCGGCGGATGGCCTGACGCTTGCGGGTGATGCGCACGCGCTTGATGCGGCGCGGATCGGCCTCGAGAATGTGAAATTCGAAATCCGGCAGCGCCTGGACCACTTCTCCGCGAACCGGAATGCGGCCGAGGGCGGAGAAGATGAGACCGCCTAGCGTATCGACCTCGTCCACCTGCTCGCTGATGTCGAAATCCGGGCCGATCGCCTCTGCAATCTCTTCCAGTTCGACGCGGGCATCGGCCACAAACACGTCTTCGGAAATGCGCTTGAACATGACTTCTTCGTCGTCATGCTCGTCGTCGATGTCGCCGACGACCATCTCGACGATGTCCTCGTGTGAAGCGAGGCCGTCGGTACCGCCATATTCATCGATGACGAGCGCCATCTGCGTGCGGTTCACCTGCATTCGGCGAAGCAGATCGGATGCCAGCATCGACGGCGGCACGAAGAGGATCTTACGAATGATGCCGGCCTCGGCGAGCGTCTTTTGCAGGTCGACGCGGGCGAGGTCGAAATTCGGCTTTGCGGAGCGCACCGGCTTTTGAATGTTCTCTGTAGCGATCTCGACGAGCGGCTTGGCAGTCTTGGAACCTGCCCGGCGCTTGTTGCGTGCCTGCTTTGCGACATAGGAAAGCAGGTCGCGGATGTGCACCATGCCGCGCGGATCGTCGAGCGTATCGGCATATACGGGCATGCGCGAGCGTCCGGATTCCTCGAACAGGATCATCAATTCGCCGATGGTGATATTCTGGTCGACCGCCTCGATGTCGGCGCGCGGGACCATGACGTCGGCGACACGCACTTCGCGGAAACGCAGGATGTTGTGGAGCATCGCCCGCTCGTCGGGCGAAAAGGCATCGTCGCCAGTATCGTTCGTCATAAGCGCGTCGGCGAGATCTTCGCGGATGCGCGAACCTTGCTGGGGCCGGAGAATGCGGGCGGCACGCGCCCAGAATGATCGTCCTGAATGCCTGCTACTACTGCCCGCCTCATCTGAGGAGGAGGATTGATCGGCGTCCTTGGTTTCCGCCGCCGGTTTCGTTGTAAAGTCGCTCATGGTTCCATTTTAAGGTCTTGACCCTCGTATGGGTCAGATAGGCCGAGTACTGCCAAAATGCGAGTCTCCAACCCCTCCATAATTTCGGCTTCGTCGTTATTCATATGGTCGTAGCCGAAGAGATGCAAGAAACCATGCACCATCAGATGCGACAGATGGTCCTCGAACGATTTTTCGAGCTCTCGCGCTTCCCGTTCGACGGTCTCCCTGGCGATGATGATATCACCAAGCATCGGACCTGGCATCTGTCCCGGCGCTATCGGAAAGGCAGGGAAGGAAAGGACATTGGTTGCCTTGTCTTTCTTGCGCCATTTAGCGTTGATGGCGCGGATGGCCTCGTCATCCGTGAAGACAAGCGAAAGCTCCGTCGCCGTCTTGGGAAACCTCTGCCGCTCATCTTTTTCGAGAACCTTCGCTGCCGCTTCCAGCACGCGTTCGGCCAAGGCCTGAAGTTCATTCTCGAAGGGCCAGTCGCCCTCCTCGATGCTGACCTGGATATCGATTTCGGCCATCAGACCTGCGGTCCGGCGTCTTCCGGCCGCGTCGTATAGGTGGCGTCATAGGCCCTTACGATCCGTCCGACCAGCGGATGGCGCACGACGTCGACATCCTTGAAGCGGATCGTCGAGATTCCTTCCACGCCGTCGAGCAGATGCAGTGCTTCGACAAGTCCGGACTTCACGCCGCGCGGCAAATCGATCTGGCTCGGGTCGCCCGTGATGATCATGCGCGAATTCTCGCCGAGACGCGTCAGGAACATCTTCATCTGCATCGATGTCGTATTCTGTGCTTCGTCAAGGATGATGGCCGCGTTCGAGAGGGTGCGTCCGCGCATGAAGGCGAGCGGCGCGATCTCAATGACGCCGGCCGTGATCGCGCGCTCAACCTTGTCTCCGGGGATCATGTCGTAGAGCGCATCATAGAGCGGCCGGAGATAAGGATCGACCTTTTCCTTCATGTCGCCCGGCAGGAAGCCAAGGCGCTCGCCGGCTTCGACGGCTGGCCGCGAAAGGATGATCTTCTCGACGGCGCCGCGTTCCAGCATCTGGGCCGCGTGCGCGACGGCGAGATAGGTCTTGCCCGTGCCGGCCGGGCCGACGCCGAAGACAAGTTCTGCGCGCTCCATCGCGCGTATATAGGCATCCTGCGTCGGCGTGCGCGCAACGATGGTCTTCTTGCGTGTCGAAATCTGCGCCATGGTCAGCTTGGCTTTTTTCTCCATGGTCGGCAGGCTCAACTGATCGTCGGCGGCAACCGCCATGCGGATAGCGCCTTCCACGTCGGATCGTTCCACGCTGCCGCCTTTCTGGAGCTTTTCATAGAGGTAGTCCAGCGTGCGCCGGGCCTGGTTGGTGGCGACGACGTCACCGGTGATAACGACGGAATTGCCGCGCGCACGCGCATCGATATGCAGCCGCTCTTCGAGAAGCTTCAGGTTCTGATCGAATTGGCCAAATAGCTCGCTGGCGAACCGGTTGTTCTCGAACGTCAGGACGAAGTGATTGGCGTCGCTCGCAATGCGTGGGTGGCGCGGTGAAGAAGAAACCAATTCTTGTCCGTTCAAGCGGTCGAGCTCCCTAGGTTAAACCTCAGCCTCTGCAAACTCGGCAAACAGGCTGTTCGTTCCGGTTCCGGTGATTCGCACTTTGATAATGTCACCGATTTGCGATGCTTTTGCATCAACATTCACCGACTGAAGCCAGGGAGAACGGCCGATAAGCTGTCCTGGCATGCGGCCGGGCTTTTCAAGCAACAAATCGATCTCCTTGCCGATGCAGGATTCGTTGAAACCCTGCGTCTGCTTGAGGAGAAGCGCTTGCAGGCGCTCGAGCCGTTCTGCCTTGATCTCTTCCGGCACCTGGTCCTTCAGTTCCGCCCCGGGCGTACCCGGCCGCGTCGAATATTTGAAGGAGAAAGCCTGCGCATAGCCAACCTCCTCCACCAGACGCAGTGTAGCTTCAAAATCCTTGTCTGTCTCCCCAGGAAAACCAACGATGAAATCGCCCGAAAGCGCAATATCGGGGCGCGCTGCACGGATGCGCGCGATCAGCGCCATGTATTCGGCTGCCGTATGGCGCCGGTTCATGGCTTTCAGGATGCGGTCCGAGCCCGCCTGCACCGGCAGGTGCAAGTAGGGCATCAGCGCCCGCAGGTCACGATGCGCCTCGATCAGGCGGTCGTCCATGTCGCGCGGATGGCTGGTGGTGTAGCGAAGCCGCGCAAGCCCGGGAATTTCAGCGAGGCGATAGAGTAGATCGCCAAGGCTCCATTCTTCGCCGTTGACCCCGGCGCCGTGCCACGCGTTGACGTTCTGGCCGAGCAATGTGATCTCGCGCACTCCGCCTTCGACGAGTTTTTGCGCCTCCTCGACAATCTGGCTGACCGGCCGGGAGATCTCCGAACCGCGCGTGTAAGGTACGACGCAGAAGGTACAGAACTTGTCGCAGCCTTCCTGCACCGTCAGGAACGAGGTCACGCCGCGCGAGCGGATCTTCTTGCTTTCGGCAATCGGCAGATGCTCGAATTTATCTTCCAGTGCATATTCCGTATCGACGACGCGATGGCCCTGCTTGGCGCGCCGCAGCGCGTCCGGCAGGCGGTGATAGGTCTGCGGGCCGATGACGACATCGACGGCAGGCGCCCGGCGGAGGATTTCTTCGCCTTCTGCCTGGGCAACGCAGCCGGTCACGCCGATCATCATCTCGCGCCCGTCGGCGGCTTTCTTCTTTTTCATCTCGCGCAAACGACCGAGCGCCGAATAAACCTTTTCGGCCGCCTTTTCACGGATATGACAGGTATTCAAGAGAACGAGATCAGCCTCATCCATGTTCTCCGTCAGCTCGTAACCGTCGCGGGCGAGTGCATCGCTCATGCGCGTCGAGTCGTAGACGTTCATCTGACAGCCATAGGTCTTGATGAAAACCTTGCGGCTGTTGCTGCCATCGCGAAGGTCCTCGCTGGGGACGGTCTCCGGGGCCGAAAGAAGGGCGCTGTCTTGGGTCATGGCGGGCTATTTAGTGGTTTTTTGCCCGCTAGAAAATCGAAATCTTCCCTCAAGAGATTTCGCGGCCGCGCAGGCGGCTGTTGAGCATTGTACGGATACGCCGTGCAATGGTGGCGCTGACATCCTTCCGGTTCGAATCGGAACGGTATTCGACCGCCTCGCCGAAGGAGACTTCGGCATCGAGCGCTGCGCATTTCACGACGTCAATCAGGTGCGGCACGAGTTCCACGTCGCCTGGCCAGCCGGCCAGCGGGCGGTGATAGCGGCCCATTGCAACGCCGTGCGCCTTTGTATAGGCAATCGCAACCGGCTGGACGAAGACGGAACCGTTCGGCGAGTGCGGCACAGCCATGGCGGCCGCTCCGAAGAGCGAGGATTTGACTTCCAAAAGGCGATTGCCGTCCGAGGTCGTGCCTTCGGGAAAGAGCACGATGATCTCGCCGTCCGCCATGCGGGATGCGATCTCGCTTGCCTGATTGCCAGTCTTTCGCTTCTCTTCGCGGACGATGAAGACGCTTTTCTGCAGCCGGGCAAGCAGGCCGAAGATGGGCCAGTCGCGCACTTCTATCTTGGCGATGAAAGCGACATCGGCGACCGAGGACATGACCATGATATCCATCCACGATGCATGATTAACGCATAGCATCAGCGGGCGGCGCCCCTCAAGCTTGCCGTGGACCTTCACGCGAATGCCGAGGGCGTGGCAGGCTGCGCGGTGCCATAGGCGCGGAAGAATGCGACGAAGCTTCCATTCGAAATGGAGGCCGAGAAGCTGGAGGGGCACCAGCAGCATGCTGGCGGCAGCGACGACGACCGTGGCGTAGGCAATGCGCAGCCAGACGATCAACGCGAACTCCTTGCGGCTGCGGTCATCGGCTCAGCGTTCGTCTTTCTTCAGTGGAATGCCGTAAAGCTCCAGCCGATGATCGACAAGCTGGAAGCCATGCTCACGGGCAATGCGCTCCTGCAGCGCTTCAATCTCCGGCGAGCGGAATTCGATGACCACGCCGTTCTTCAGGTCTATCAGGTGGTCGTGATGTTCTTCCGGCACCGTTTCATAGCGCGAACGGCCGTCGCGGAAATCATGGCGGGCGATGATGCCGGCATCCTCAAAAAGCTTGACGGTCCGATAGACGGTGGAAATCGAAATCTTCGCGTCGACCTTCGCGGAACGGCGATAAAGTTCCTCGACATCCGGGTGATCTGCCGACTCTTCCAGGATGCGGGCGATCACGCGGCGCTGTTCGGTCATTCGCATGCCGCGCTCGGTGCAAAGCTCCTCAAGGGTCTTGGCTGCGTCGGTCATTGGCGGCCTTCATTCCAGATTCCAATTCTCAACGGAACTAGCGAAGAACGCGCTTCATGACAAGCGCCGTGGAAACGGCGCCGTTCGCATCCTTGTAGTATCCGCGGCGCTCGCCGATTTTCTCGAAGCCGAGCTTGTGGTAGAGGCCGAGGGCGGCGGCATTGCCGTCGTCGACTTCCAGGAACATGCTCTCACCCCCGCGCAGCTTGGCTTCACGCATTGCAGCCTGCATCAGCCGCCAGCCGAGGCCGGCACGGGCAACCTTCGCCTGTACGGCGATCGACAGGATTTCCGCTTCGCCTGCGACCTGGCGCGCAAGCACGAAGCCCGGCAGCGGTTTTTTCAAGAAAGCGTTGGTCTGGTGCGCCACGAAGCCGAAGACATTGTCCTGGCTGAGCAGGCTGTGGAATTCGCCGTCACCCCAGGGGCGGGCAAAGCGTTCGCCATGCAGCGCAGCGACCGCGCGGCAATCGTCGCTGCCCATTGCGATGATCTCGAATTCGGGCTTCAGAGTGAGATAGGATTCCAGCATGGTCACACTCGCGCGATCGCGAACCCGGCCTGCGGTTTGGCGTCGGGTCCGCGCAGATAAAGAGGCTTCGGCTTTCCTGAACCGGGATCGGCGGCTGCACCAAGGCGTGCCACGATGGAAATTGGAAACATATTGGCGTGTTCGCCCGTCGCGTTCGGCTTCAGCAGCGGCGTGGCGGAGCCCGTGATCTCGCCGGCAAAGGCCGTCGCAATAGTTTTCGCCGCCTCGATCGTCACTGCGCGAGGTTCATCGAGCGCCGGGCCGTCGGCGGAAAAACTCTGGAGATAGATTTCACCGCGCTTGGCGTCCATGGCGGCAAGAACGGGGCGGCCGGGTGTCTTTTCGCGCTGGGCGGCGGCCATAGTCTCCAGCGTCGTGATGCCGACAGTGGGGATGTTGAGCGCAAGGCCGAAGCCACGAGCTGCGGCGACACCGACGCGGATGCCGGTAAAGGAGCCAGGACCGATCGTGACGGCAATGCGTTCGACCATTGCGAGTTTCATATCCGCCTGATTGAGCACGCGGTCGACAATTCCCATCAAATGCTCTGCATGGCCCTTACCGATCAGGTCGGATGCCTCCCCCAGCACCGTATCCCTGCCGCTGTCGTAGAGAGCGGCAGCGCAATCTACACCAGCCGTGTCGAGCGCCAGAACAATCATGCCATCAATTTCCGAATAAAAGCCTACCACAAATTCAGCCGGTGCAATGCTGAGCCGGCCGAATTTTGGACAAATCGTCAGGCGGCGATGACTTCCTGCACTTCGGGAACGAAGTGACGAAGCAGGTTCTGGACGCCATGCTTCAGTGTTGCCGTGGACGAGGGGCAGCCGGAGCAGGAGCCCTTCATGTTAAGGTAGACCTTGCCATCCTTGAAGCCGCGGAACGTGATGTCGCCGCCATCCTGGGCAACCGCCGGGCGAACGCGGGTTTCAAGTAGCTCCTTGATGGTGAGCACGATGGTTTCGTCGGCCTCATCGAAGAATTCACCGCCGGCATCGAGCTCTTCCGAAAGCACGGAGGCATCACCCATGACCGGCTTTCCGGACATGAAGTGTTCCATGATGGAGCCAAGGATGGCGGGCTTCAGGTGCTGCCACTCCTGGTTCTCCTTGGAAACGGAAATGAAGTCATAGCCGAAATAGACACCGGTTACGCCCGGGATTTCAAAAAGACGCGCAGCAAGCGGCGAAGCCTGGGCTTCCTCGGCGCTGCGGAACTCGGCGGTGCCGGTCTCCATCACCACCTTGCCCGGCAGGAACTTCTGTGTGGCCGGATTCGGTGTGGCTTCGGTCTGAATGAACATTTCGCTCTCCATGCGGGCCAGCTCGTCGCTCAGGCCGTCTTTAGAATTCTTCAAAAGAAAATAAGCCGATTGGCGGCGCTAATCAAGAGACAGAGACTCCAGAAATAGCCGCATTCTGCATCGGGCCTTACGCCAGCGCATCCAGTTCTTCGTTCGTCAGCGTGTCAGGCAGCACGGTGACAGGGATCGGGAAAGCTGCGGCTTTTCCTACAACGGACGACACCAGCGGTCCCGGACCTTCCTTGGCGGAGCTTGCGGCCAGCACCAGGATCGCGATGTCGCGGTCTTCTTCGATCACCGCATTGATTTCCTCGACCGCACTTCCCTCGCGGATAACGACTTCCGGCTCGATGCCGATCGTTTCGCGAACCACCTGTGCCGATTTGGCGACGGTGGCCTCGGCCTCCTCACGGGCTTCGGCCCGCATGATCTCCTCAACGCCCAGCCATTGCTGAAAATCGCCTTCGGGAATCACGTAGACAAGCACCAGCCCGCCATTGGAATTCTTGGCGCGCCGGCCGGCATAATGCACAGCGCTCTGACATTCGGGTGTGCCATCGATCACCGCCATGAATTTGCGGCGATGCCCTTCGAGCCGTGAGAGTCGCTTTGATACCATGGCGCGGACTCTGACACCCTAACCGGGAATTTTGCAAGCCCCCGTCATCGCACGGGAGCTCGCCGTCAGCGGCGTGCCTAGTAGAGGAAGCCGATGATGTCACGGACATCCTTCATGGTCGCTTCGGCGCGCGCCCGGGCACGCTCGCCGCCGTGGCGGAGGATTGCGTCGATATGGCTCGTATCGTCCATCAGACGGCGCATTTCGCCGGTGATCGGCGAGAGTACCTGAACGGCGAGATCGACCAGCGCCGGCTTGAAGACGGAGAACTGCTGGCCGCCGAATTCGGCAAGCACCTCGATCTTCGTCTTGTCGGCAAGAGCCGCATAGATGCCAACGAGATTGTCGGCTTCCGGGCGGCCCTTCAGGCCCTCGACCTCGCTCGGCAAGCCGTCCGGATCGGTCTTCGCCTTGCGGATCTTCTTCGAGATGGCTTCCTCGTCGTCCAAAAGATTGATGCGCGAGAGATCGGACGGATCGGATTTCGACATCTTCTTCGTGCCGTCGCGCAGCGACATCACGCGCGGAGCAGGGCCTTCGATCAACGGTTCGACCATCGGAAAATAGGCGTGCACCGGCTCGTCGCCGACGGTAATGTCGATGCCGCGGCCGGCACGGCGAATGTGGTCCTGATAATCAAGGTTGAACTTCATCGCGATATCGCGGGCGAGTTCAAGATGCTGTTTCTGGTCGTCACCGACCGGAACATGCGTGCCGCGATAGACGAGGATGTCGGCCGCCATCAGGCTCGGATAGGCAAGCAGGCCGAGGGAAGCATTTTCGCGGTCCTTGCCGGCCTTGTCCTTGAACTGCGTCATGCGGTTCATCCAGCCGATGCGGGCGACGCAATTGAAGATCCAGGCGAGCTCGGCATGCTGCGGCACGGCCGACTGGTTGAAGACGATATGCTTTTCCGGATCGATGCCTGAGGCGATGAAGGCTGCGGCAATTGAGCGGATCTGGCCCGGCAGGTCATCGTGCACGAGCTGCGCCGTGAGGGAGTGCAGGTCGACGACGCAATAGATGCAGTCGTTGCCTTCCTGCAGCGCCACGAACTTGCGGATCGCGCCGAGATAGTTGCCGAGATGGAGATTGCCGGTCGGCTGAACGCCAGAAAATACGAGCTCTTTGAATTCGGTCACGTTGTCCTCGATTAGGCTGGTGGAGGGCCCGCAGGGCAAAATCGCCCATGTTGCTAACGCGGCGGCTTATGCACGCGCTCCGTGCTGCAATCAAGAGGCGGTTGGTGCGGCATGCCGGATCAGGTCGAAAGTATTGCCGTAAGGATCGGAAAATACGGCCACGGTGCCGTAAACCTCATGCCGGGGCTGTTCCAAAAAGCGCACGCCCCTGGCCAGCATGGCGGCATGATCTCGCGCAAAATCATCGGTCTTCAAAAAGAACCCGACGCGGCCGCCGGTTTGATTTCCGATCGCCGCTTTCTGTGTCTCGTTGACTGCTTTGGCAAGGAGGAACGCCGCTCCATCCCCTCCCTTCGGTTTGACCACCACCCAGCGCTTGCCTTCCGGCTGCACTTCGTCCTGCAGGCAGTCGAAGCCAAGCGCTCCGCAATAGAAGGCTTTTGCACGATCATAGTCGTCGACGAGGAGAGTGACCAGGAAGAGGGATTGGGACATCTGCAAGCCTCCAGTTTCCGGGATTCTTAATCTGTCGCGGCGTCGTGGGGGCAGGTGCAAGCGCCGTGTGAAAGGATTGGCATCTTTTTATTGCCCCAATCTCCAGTGTTGAAAGGCCGCTAATTCGCATTATGGATGCCGTTCTTCAGTTTCACAGCCCTTCTAATACGAGTTTGTTGCAAGGCATTGTTTTTCATCGAAAGGTAGAGAGTATTTTATACTCAATTTGAGTTATAACTTTTATATAGAATCCAGCAATATGAGGATGATTCACTTTTCACATAAGTATAAAATTTCACAAATTGGCCATTTTTTGAATGAACGTTCTCGGCGCCAATCCGAGCCCGGCGGGAGGCCCGCCGCGCTCCACCTGGAGGGGACGTCATGCATACGATTTTATCACTCGTTCTTGCTGGCTTGTTCGCTTTGTCCTGTTACGCCGAGGCAGGCGCACAGAACGCTAAAAAACCCCCAGTAAGACTTCTTAAACACACCACGTCACAGCCCTATACGGTTCAGACCGTCAGCGTCAAAGTCGGCTGCTTCCCGCCGAAACTCAGATCCATTCTCGCGCATATCGCCGCCAAGACCGGCCGAAGACCGATGGTCACGTCCGGTCTCCGGCATTCGGGACGTGCGCATTCTCAGCATCGCCATTGCAACGCAGCCGACATCCGCGTGCCGGGCTTATCGGAACGGACGATCGTCGCGGCAGCACAGACGGCGCCGGGTATCGGCGGTATCGGGCGCTACTGCAACGGCATCGTCCACGTCGATATCGGCCCGAAGCGACGCTGGCGCCATTGCTGATAACCAACGCTGTGGTTCAGCCCTCGGCTTTGGGCGCAGGCTTCCGGTTGAGGTTTCGCCGGATCATGCCGAGGTCGGCGCCGCCGATCAAAAAGGCGGTCGCAAAATAGACGATCATCGAAATGGCGATCAAAAGGCCGAGCGTACCGACCTTGGTCGCCAGATGGGCACTGGACGCGAGCCAGGGTTCCCAGCGATGCTGCAGGTAGACGATGACGCCGCTCATTACGGATGCCGAAACGACGAGCAGAGCAGCCCGGCGGGCGAGCGCCCATTCCCAGGCGAGATGGCCGCGGCGAAGCAGCGTGGCGAAAAGCAGAACCGTGCTGATCCAGCCGGCGGTTGCTTCAGCCACTGCGATGCCCGGTGCGCCAAGATACGGAAAAAGCGTCAGAGCCGTGGCGCAGTTGACGCCGACAGCAACGGCTGAAAAGCGCATCGGCGTCTTGGTATCCTCGCGGGCGTAAAAGCCCGGCTGCAGCGCCTTGATGAGTACGAAGGCCGGCAGGCCGATGCCGTAGATCGCAAGGATCGAGCCGACAAGCGCTGTGTTCTCCTGATCGAAGGCGCCACGCTCGTAAAGCACGCGGATGATCTCGTCAGCGAGGACCCAAAGAGCGAAGGCGGCGGGGATCGTCAGGAACAGCACGAATTCGATCGAGCGGTTCTGCAGGTTCCCGGCTTCGCGCAGATTGCCACCCTTCAGTGCACGGGCAAGCTCCGGCAACAATACGACACCGACGGCAACGCCAACGACGCCGAGCGGCAGCTGGTAGATGCGATCGGCATATTGCAGGGCGGCGATCGCTCCATCGCGGGACGAGGCGATCGCCTGGCCGATCAGCTGGTTGATCTGTGTGATGCCGCCTGTGACAGCGGCGGGGACTGCGAGGACCAGCAGCCGCTTGACGTTCGGCGTCATTCGCGGGAAGCGAAAGCCAATGCTCATGCCTGCGTGGAGGACGCCGACATAGACGACGGCGAGCTGCAGGACACCAGCAGCCAGCACGCCCCAGGAGAGATACCAGGCGGTCGCGAGCGGCTCGGCGCCAGAATAAAGCGCGTAGAGGAGCGCACCGATCATCACGACGTTGAGGAAAATGGGCGCGACCGCTGCGGCGAAGAAGTGGTGCAGTGAATTCAGCATGCCGCTCATCATCGCCGTCAGCGACATGCACATGAGATAGGGGAACATCACTGCCGCCATGCGGATGGTGATCGAGAACTTATCCGGATCGTCGGCAAAGCCCGGCGCGATGATGAAGCGTACGAGCAGCGGCATGCAAAGTTCCATCACGATGGTGATGAGCAGCAGCACCGAAAAAAGCACTCCGAAAACCTCTTCGGAAAACCGCTTGGCTCCTTCCGTGCCGTTCGCTTCGATCTCCTTGGCGAAAAGCGGCACGAAGGCTGCGTTGAAGGCGCCTTCGGCAAACAGCCGGCGGAAGAGGTTGGGAAAGCGGAAGGCCGCGTAGAAGACGTCAGCCATGGAGCCGGTGCCGAGGGCCGCCGCCATCAGCGTCTCGCGGGCAAAGCCGAAGATACGGCTGCCGAGGGTTGCGCCGCCGACGGTGGCGAATTTCTTGACGAGGCTCATGCGGGGGGCCCGGCTTTCTTTTCGCCCGGCTGCGATGTCCGCGCGGAGGCGGCGGGCGCGATGATGCCGGACGGCATGCGCTCGCGAAGCTCGTCTTCTTCGCCGGCCATCACCGCCTTCAGCCGGGCGGTGATATTGGCCCGCTTGGTGTCGCTGGAGATTTTCTGGCCAACGAGGTCTGTGACATAGAAGGTGTCTATGACTTTTTCGCCAAAGGTGGTGATGCGGGCTGACTGGATGTCGAGCGAAAGATCAGAAAGCATCGCGGTGATTTCCGAAAGCAGGCCGGTGCGGTCAAGGCATTCGACTTCGATGACAGTGAACTTGTTCGATAGGTTGTTGGTGATGTTGACCGACGGCGGAATGACGAAGGCCTTGCTCCTCTTGCGGTTCTTCGTACGCGTAGCGATGACTTCTGGCAGCCGCTTGCGGCCCGACAGTACGTCTTCGATCATGCGACCGATCGTGCCGGCGCGGCGAAGCTCGTCAGCATCATCCTGGAATTCGCGGCTGACATGGATCGTATCCAGCGCGCGTCCGTCCGACGTCGTGAAGATCTGTGCATCGACGATGTTGGCTCCTGCTGCAGCACATGCGCCGGCAATAACGGCGAGCAGGCGCGGGTGGTCGGGCGAGAGCACGGTGATTTCGGTGATCGCGTGGAAACTGTCCGTTCGCACGGTTGTCGCGAGCGCCTGGCCGTTCTTGTCCGCCTGGCGGATGAAATCGGCGTGACGGACTTGATCTTCCAGCGGCACGGAAAGCAGGTAAGGCTGGTAGTGCAGTTTGCTGTAGGTCTTGCGATCCTTCTGGCTCCAATCGGAAAGCGCGTTGAACAGCGCTTCGGCCGCGGAATTGGCGCGCTCCTTGCGCGACACCTCCGAAAAGCCGCCGGCAAGCAGCAGTTCGGTCTCGTAATAGAGCGTCCTCAGCAGCTGGCCCTTCCAGCCGTTCCAGACGCCGGGGCCGACGGCGCGGATGTCGCAGATCGTCAGGACCAGCAGCATCTTCAGGCGATCGAGGGATTGAACGCGATCGGCGAAGTCGGTGATCGTCTTGCGGTCGGTGAGATCGCGGGTCTGGGCAACCATGGACATCGTCAGATGCTCCTCGATCAGCCAGACGACGAGTTCCGTCTGCTTCTGCGACAGGCCGAAGCGGGAGCAGAGCTTGCGGGCGACGCGGGCGCCGGCGATGGAATGGTCTTCCTGGCGGCCCTTGGCGATGTCGTGGAGAAGGACTGCGACATAAAGCGCCTCCCGGTCTTCGATCCCCGGCATCAGCTTGTTGGCGAGCGGATGCAGGTCGTCGGCCTTGCCCTTGTCGATTTCCGAGAGCACGTCGACGGTACGGATCAGATGCTCATCCACTGTATAGTGGTGGTACATGTTGAACTGCATCATCGCGACGATCTTGCCGAATTCCGGAATGAAGCGGCCAAGTACGCCTGCTTCGTTCATCCGGCGCAAAATGAGCGCCGGGTCGCCCTTGGAGGTGAGGATCGACATGAAGAGGCGGTTCGCCTCGTCGTTTTCGCGCAAGTTGTTGTCGATGAGGTTGAGCGATCGCGTGACCCGCTTCAGGGCATCGGGATGGAACTCGAGGCCATTGATATCGGCAACGTGGAAGAGGCGGATGATGCTGACGGGATCGTGCTTGAACACGTCCGGGCTGGCGAGCGCGATGCGGCCGCGATCCTCCATGAATTCCGTGCTGCCGGCGATCTTGCGGCTGCGATGGGCAAAACGGCTGATCACACCGGTGAGCCCCGGCGTCGATTTTGCCTGCTGGTCTTCGAGAGCCGCGCAGAGGATGCGCGTCAGGTCGCCGACGTCCTTTGCCACCAGGAAGTAGTGCTTCATGAAACGCTCGACGGCCGAAAGGCCGGGGCGCGAATGATATCCGAGCGCTTCGGCAATCTCTCGCTGAATGTCGAAAGAAAGCCGTTCCTCCGCCTTGCCTGTCAGAAAGTGCATGTGACAGCGCACCGCCCAGAGGAAATCGTCGGCCTTCTCGAACACGCGGTACTCGTGCTTGGAGAGTACGCCGAGCGCTACGAGTTCCGCCGTGTCGCGGACGTGATAGTAGTATTTCGAGATCCAGAAGAGCGTGTGCAGATCGCGCAGCCCGCCCTTGCCCTCCTTGACGTTGGGTTCGACGAGGTAGCGTGTGTCGCCTGCCTTGCGGTGGCGTTCATCGCGTTCGGCAAGTTTGGCGGCAATAAATTCCGGTCCCGTGCCGGTCACGATCTCCTTGTCGAAGCGGGTCTCAAGCTCCGTTGCAAGTGATTTCAGGCCGCAGATGTAGCGCATCTCGAGGATCGCTGTGCGGATCGTCATGTCGGACCTGGAGAGCGCCATGCACTCCTCGATGGTCCTTGTCGCGTGGCCGACCTTGAAGCCCATATCCCAAAGGACATAGAGCATGAACTCGACAGCCTTGTGCGTCTCCTCTGCCGGTCTTGGCTGAAAGAGGAAGAGCAGGTCGATATCGGAGCCCGGCGCCAGCGTATCGCGGCCGTAGCCGCCGACCGCAGTCACGGCGAATTTGTCCTTCTGCTGCGGGAACATATGTGCGCTGACGAACTCGTAGAGTACCGTAATGATCTGGTCCTGCAGCCAGGAGATGCGCCGGGCGCAGCTAAGCCCGCTGCCATCGGCAGAGAGAAGCTCGCGGGCCTTTTGGCGGCCGTCGCTGCTTGCTTTTTTGAGCATGGCAAGCAGATCGGAGCGCATGACGTCCGGCCGGGTCTTGTTGGCTTCGGCAACGGCGTCGCAGAGCCTTTGCAACAGGGCCGTGTCGAGAATTTCCGAGAAATCGATGTCACTCATCGTCGCCATGCGCGGAGCGGCTTCCTGTTCGCGCGGTGCGACCGCGTCTCGTTTCGTGTGCATGCGCTATAGCCTCTTTACCCCGCGTTTGACACGGGTCTTCATACTGCAAGAACCCTTAATTTTGGCGAAAAGGTGATTGCCTTCCACTTGCGCAGGCGAAGAGGAACAGCTTCAAGCCGCGCCTTGCATATTCACCGAATAAAGGACCTTGCGCGCCTCGCTGGCAATCTCCTCCAGCGTCGGCCTGTCGCATTCGCGGTAGCCCGCGTTGGCAATGGCCGTCGCAAGGTCGCAGATGATGGCGCAGGATTGAGTGATTTCGAGCAGGCTGACCGGCGAGTTCCAGCTGCGCGGATTGTCGCGCTCGTCGGCGTTACGCAGCGCTTCGAGCACGGTGAACATATCGGCGAGGCGTTGTGTTTCACGGATAAGGCTGCGCATGAACATGACCGCTTCCTACTTCAGCTGCTTCTTGAGACCGTAAAGTGCCTCGAGCGCCTCGCGCGGCGTCATGTCGTCGAGGCTCATTCCCTTCAACGCTTCCTCGATCTTGGACGGCCCACGATTGGCATCCTCGCGCCGCACGGCGACTTGGAACAGTGGCAGATCGTCGATCAGTTGACTTGCCGGGTTCTTGCGGTCGGCATCTTCCAACCGCGTCAGCACGTCGCGGGCGCGCGCGACGACAGAGGCTGGCAGGCCGGCGAGCCTTGCCACCTGGATGCCATACGAGCGGTCCGCCGCACCCGGTCCCACTTCATGCAGGAAAATGACGTCGCCGTCCCATTCCTTGACGCGCATGGTGGCGTTCGATAGCCGCGCAAGTTTTTCCGACAGCACCGTCAGTTCGTGGAAATGCGTGGCGAAGAGACCGCGGCATCGATTTGCCTCATGCAGATGTTCCACGGCCGCCCACGCAATCGACAGGCCGTCGAAGGTCGCAGTACCGCGGCCGATCTCATCGAGGATGACGAGAGAGCGGTCGGTCGCCTGGTTGAGGATCGCGGCTGTCTCGACCATCTCGACCATGAAGGTCGAGCGGCCCCGCGCCAGGTCGTCGGAGGCGCCGACGCGGGAGAAGAGGCGGTCGACGATGCCGATGTGGGCGGAGGTCGCGGGCACGAAGGAGCCCATCTGCGCCAGGATAGCGATCAATGCGTTCTGGCGCAGGAATGTCGACTTACCGCCCATATTCGGACCGGTCAGCAGCCAGATCGCCCCATCTTTGCCGTCCGCGACAGGCGAGAGATCGCAATTATTGGCAACGAAAGGACCGGAGGACTGACGCCGCAGCGCCTGTTCGACAACCGGATGGCGGCCGCCTTCGATTGTAAACATTTTCGAGGCATCGACGAGCGGGCGGCAATAGGCCTGTTCCTCCGCCAAAAGTGCCAGGCCGGCAGCAACGTCGATGATGGCAAGCGCGCGGGCGCCGGCCTTGATCGCCTCGGCTTCAGCGACGACGGCGGCCGTCATCCGGTCGAAGGCTTCGAGCTCGATCTGCAATGCGCGGTCCGCCGCGTTTGCGATCCGGCTTTCCAGGTCGGCAAGCTCGGTCGTCGTAAAGCGCATGGCATTTGCCATGGTCTGGCGATGGATGAAGCGGGCTTTGGCCTCCGGCGCATCCGTCATCGGCCCGGCATTGCCGGCCGTCACTTCGATGAAATAGCCGAGGATATTGTTGTGCTTGATCTTCAGAGACTTGATGCCGGTCTCGTCGGCATATTGGAGCTGCAATCCGGCGATCACCCGGCGCGACTGATCGCGAAGCGCCCGCACGTCATCAAGATCGGCATTGGCACCGTCCCGCAGGAAGCCGCCGTCGCGCTTCAAGAGCGGCAGTTCGTCGGCGAGCATTTCGGCAAGCAGTGATTGAAGAGCTTGAGGCAAGGCCTGCAACCCGGAAAGGGCCGCATTGAGTTCTTCCGGCAAAAGCGCATCGCCGAGCAGCTTTGCAAGACCGGACGCAGCGCCAAGTCCTTGCCGTATCGCCCAGAGATCGCGCGGGCCGCCGCGGTCGAGCGCAAGGCGGGAGAGTGCGCGCGGCATGTCCGGCACGTGCTTCAGCGCGTCGCGCAGGTCGCCGCAAAGCCTAGGCTCCCCGATCAGGAAGCCGATCGAATCCAGCCGCTCGTTGATGCAGGCAGGATCGGTCAGCGGTGACATCAGCCGTTCTGCGAGAAGGCGGGCTCCTCCACCGGTGACCGTCCGGTCGATTGCTTTCAGCAGGGAGCCGTTGCGGTCGCCGGACAGCGTGCGGGCAAGCTCCAGATTGGCGCGGGTCGCGGGATCTATGAAGAGCGTCGAGGCGCCGCTTTCGCGCTCCGGTTTGCCAAGCGGCGGGCGTTCGGCGATCTGTGTCTTCTCGACATAGGCAACGGCCGCCGCCGCTGCCGCAAGCTCGGCGCGGGAGAAAGTGCCGAAGCCGTCGAGCGTCGAAACGCCGAAATAGCGCGCGATGCGGTTTTCTGCTGTTGCACTGTCGAAAAGCACGGAGGGCTGCGGCACGGCAGTGCGGCCGAGCACGTCGAAGACCGGCTTCAGCTCGGGATCGTGAAATATCGTATCCGGCAGGATCAGTTCGCGGGGATCGATGCGCAGGATGTCGGCAAGCAGCCGTGATGCCTCAGTTTCGGCCAGCCGGAAGACGCCGGTAGAGATATCGATCCAGGCGAGCGCCATCAGCGGTTCAGACGCGCCTCGAATCCGGGTGAGCGCCATCAGATAGTTCGATTCAGAGGGTGATAGCAGCTTTTCTTCGGTGATGGTTCCCGGCGTGACAAGGCGGATGACGTCGCGTTTGACGACGGACTTCGAGCCCCGCTTCCTCGCCTCCGCCGGGTCTTCCACCTGTTCGCAGACGGCGACACGGAAGCCCAGTCCAATCAGCTTCTGCAGGTAATCGTCTGCGGCATGCACGGGAACGCCGCACATCGGGATATCTTGCCCCATGTGCTGACCGCGCTTCGTGAGCGTAATGCCGAGCGCATGCGAGGCCTCCAGGGCGTCTTCGAAGAACAATTCGTAGAAATCGCCCATTCGATAGAAGAGCAGCGAGTCGGGGTTGTTCGCCTTGATCTCGATGAATTGCTCCATCATCGGCGTGGCCGAGGCACGGCTTTCCTGCGTGGATAGCTCGGCAGCCGAAAAGGCTTCGTTCCTGGCGTCTATTCGTTGGTTCACGGAGGTGCAATTTTCCAAAAAAACAGGTGCCAACCCTAGCCGCCCGCCGCTATAGATGACAACCGCCATTGAGGAAGAGCAAGGCGTCACCCACAGGACGTTGGAGGAAGAATGCCCGATATCGAAAAGAAGCCGCAGCCGGTGACGTCCGTTACCGACAATGAAGCGCTCGAGTTTCATGCCATGGGGCGGCCCGGGAAGCTGGAAATCAACCCGACGAAACCGATGGCGACGCAGCGCGATCTGTCGCTGGCCTATTCGCCGGGCGTCGCGGTGCCGGTAAAGGCGATCGCCGCCGATCCGGGCACTGCCTACGACTACACAACGCGCGGCAATATGGTTGCCGTCATTTCCAACGGCACAGCCATTTTGGGCCTCGGCAATCTCGGCGCCTTGGCATCCAAGCCGGTGATGGAAGGCAAATCCGTCCTTTTCAAGCGCTTTGCCGATGTCGATTCCATCGACCTCGAGGTCGATACGGAAAATGTCGACGAGTTCATCAACTGTGTGCGTTTCCTTGGCCCGTCTTTCGGCGGCATCAATCTGGAGGACATCAAAGCGCCAGACTGCTTCATCATCGAGCAGCGTCTGCGCGAGCTGATGGATATTCCGGTCTTTCACGACGACCAGCACGGCACGGCGATTATTGCAACGGCCGGCCTCATCAATGCCCTGGAGCTGACGGGACGTGACCTGAAGACGACGAAACTCGTCTGCAACGGCGCAGGAGCTGCCGCAATCGCCTGTGTCGAGCTCATCAAGTCGATGGGTTTTGCGCCTGAAAACATCACCCTTGTCGACACCAAGGGCGTAATCTATCAGGGCCGCGCCGAGGGCATGAACCAGTGGAAGTCGGCACACGCGGTAAAGACAAAGGCCCGCACGCTGGCAGATGCGATGAAGGGTGCGGACGTCGTGTTCGGTCTATCGCAGAAGGGTGCCTTTTCGGAGGAGATGATACGTTCGATGGCCGACCGGCCGATCATCTTTGCGATGGCAAACCCCGATCCGGAAATCACGCCGGAGGAAGTCGCGCGCATCCGCGATGATGCCATTATGGCGACAGGGCGATCGGACTACCCGAACCAGGTGAATAACGTTCTCGGCTTTCCCTATATCTTCCGCGGCGCGCTCGACGTGCGGGCAACCACGATCAACGACGCCATGAAGATCGCCGCCGTCAAGGCGCTTGCCAATCTGGCCCGCGAGGATGTACCCGATGACGTCGTTGCCGCTTATCAGGGCAACCGCCCGCGCTTTGGTGCGCAATATATCATTCCGGTGCCCTTCGATCCGCGCCTCATTTCGGCTATTCCGGCCGCCGTGGCGCAGGCTGCGATCGAAACTGGCGTTGCCCGCAAGGTGATCACCGACATGGACGGCTATCGCCGCGAGCTGTCGGCAAGACGTGATCCGATCGCTTCGACGCTTGCGAGCCTCTACGAGCGGGTTCGCCGCCGTCCGAAACGGATGGTTTTTGCCGAGGCTGAAGAAGAGCAGGTCATGCGCGCGGCGATGTCCTACGCCAACCAGCAGCTCGGCACGGCAATCCTTCTCGGCCGCGAAGATCTGATCAGGGCGACGGCGGAGCGGGCAGGGATCGACCTCAACCGGCCGGGCCTTGAAATCGTCAATGCACGCATCTCGACCCGCATTGAGGCTTACACCGACTACCTCTATGCCCGGCTGCAGCGGAAAGGCTATCTGCACCGCGATGCACAGCGCCTGATTCACAACGATCGTAATCATTTCGCCGCGACGATGGTGGCGCTTGGCGATGCAGATGGCATGGTGACCGGCATCACGCGCAACTACTCGACGGCGCTGGAGGACGTGCGGCGCTGCATCGACGAGAAGCCGGGCCACCGTGTCATCGGCGTGTCGCTGGTGATTGTCCGCGGCCGTGCGGTCTTTGTCGCCGATACCGCGGTTCACGATATGCCTACCGCCGTGGAGCTGGCCGATATCGCCGAAGAAGCGGCAGGCCTTGCGCGGCGCATGGGCTATCAGCCGCGCGTTGCGCTGCTCGCCTATTCCACCTTCGGTCATCCTTCGGGCGAACGTTCCGAGCGCGTGCGAGAAGCCGTGAAGATCCTCGACAAGCGCCGTGTCGATTTCGAGTATGATGGCGAAATGGCAGCCGACGTGGCGCTGAACCGAAAGGTGATGGAGCAGTACCCGTTCTGCCGCTTGTCGGCTCCCGCCAACGTGCTGGTCATGCCGGCTTTCCACTCCGCTTCGATCTCGACGAAGATGCTGCAGGAACTCGGTGGCTCGACGGTCATCGGCCCGATCCTTGTCGGCCTCGACAAAGCCGTTCAGATCACCTCGATGGGCGCCAAGGACTCCGACATCGTCAACATGGCGGCGATCGCGGCCTATTCGGCGGGGTAGCAGTCAGGCGCGAGCCCCTTCATCCGCCTGCCGGCACCTTCTCCCCGCCGGGGAGAAGGGACTGGCGGCGCTGCTTGTGCGTCTCTTGAATTTATCTCGCCGAGCGGATGCGGCAATCTTGCCTGCTCGCCGAGACGGCCCCGAAGGGTCGGATGAGGCGGCGGCACTGCAGGACATCAGAGATAGCGCGTGCTCGCTACCATCTGCTTCGACCGGACGAGATTACCTGTTTGCGCCGCCAGTTCGATCTTTTCGAAAATCAGCTCGCGAAGCGGCCGGCGTCAGCGCCGTAGTAATTCAAATAGCGATCCGAAATGCTTGCGATCGGCAGCACGATCAGCACGTCCGTCGTGTTGAACGCATGGTCCACCACCGCGGTGGAGCCGACCATGGCGCCGAGGCGAAGGTAGCCCTTGATCAGCGGCGGAAGGGCCATCAACGCCTTTTTCGGGTTGACGGCCTCCGGCGGCATCAGATCCATGCTGCGGGCTTGGCCCGGCAGAGCGCCGACCGCCCATTCGCCCTTGGCAAGGACCGTGTGGTGCAGGAAGGAAAGTGCCAGCGCATGGCTCTCCGGATGCACACCCGGGAAGGAGGCGCAGCCGAACATGGCGCTCATGCCGTGCTTCAACGCATAGGCCCAATTGCCCTGCCAGAGAAGTTCGACGGTGCGCTTCGTGCGGTATTCCGGCAGCACGCAGGAGCGGCCGAGCTCCATGAAGCGCTTGTCTGGATGACGTGCGAGAAGCTCGCCGATCGCGAATTCGGAAGCCGAGTAAAAACCGCCATTTGCCATCGCCACGTCCTGGCGCAGCAGGCGGTAGGTTCCGACGATCTGGTCTTCGCTGTCACCTTCGATCGAGCGGTCGAGGACGAGAAGGTGATCGCAGAATGCATCGTAAGCGTCGAAGTCGCGTTCGCGGCGCATGGCCTCTGGCGGAAGCTGCGCCTGCATTTCCTGAACGAAAACGCGGTAGCGCACATGCTGGGCGGCATCGATCTCGCGAGCAGTGCGGGCAAGGCGGGTCTCCAGGTTGCCGATGCGGCCCAAGACGTCGCCTTCCTTCGGCGCGACGGCCGCTGCAGGCCGAGAAACCTCCGGCGTTGTGTCGCGATTAAGGATGTCGATGGACATGGTGATTCTCCCGTTGCCGGCTCATGGCGTGTCATAAAACACTTCTGTACGACAGGAAAGTGACATGGACTTTACGGAAAAACGACGCTTATGTCACTCTGCTCAGAGCGCTTCGGCTCGGCGGGCGGAAAGAGCTGCGACGGCATGGACTTCCGTCAGTAGCCGGATTGGGTCGACAGGTTTCAGCATCACGCGGTTTGCACCGGCAAGCAGGACCTGGCGGCGCGACTCGTCGCGTTTGTCGGCGGTCAGCACGATGACCGGCACCGGAATGACCTGCAGCCGCCGTTCGTGACCGCGCAGCCGGCCAATCATTTCAACACCTTCGCCGCCCGGCATCGTGAGATCGCTGATGATGATATCGGGGCGCATGCTGCCTTCGGCAAGTGCGCAATCCAGCAACGTCTCGAAGTCTTCGACATGGTGAACCTTATGTCCGCCCTTCTCCAGCACGGCGCGGACAAGCATCGCGTTGATCGGGTCGTCTTCTCCGAGAAGGATATTCATCCCGCCTGGCATATTCGCTTCGGGAATGGCGGCGGTAAAGCCGGGCTGGTTGTCGTTCAGCGCATCGCGCTTTTCCATGCCGCGCATGCGACCGCGAAGCACGTCGATCAGCGACTGTTCGCGAAGAGGCCGAATAAGCCAGGCATCGAAGAGATCGAGCGGATGGGCGTTACGCTCTTCCGGATTGACGAGAAGGGTCTTGCGCAGGCCAAGCGCGGCAATGTCGACGCGGTCGGCAAGATGCTCTGTAAACTCCGCGGACATGCGATGATCGACGATGATATCCGTCGGGCGATGGTCGATGCCGGCAATGTAGAGAAGCGTCTCCCGGGCTTTTTCGCCGTCGGCCACCAGATGGCAATCGCCGCCGAGAGCGACGATGGTCTCGGCGATTGCGGCGCGGGCTGCGCCGACCGGCGCAAGAAGCACGACAATATTGCCGGCAAGCAGGGACTTGCGGCTGCCGCGAGCCTCTAGAGGAATGTCTGCAGGAAAGCGGATCGTGAATTCGCTGCCCTTGCCCTTTTCGCTGGCGACGGTCAGCGATCCGCCGAATTCGCGCATGATGCGGGCGGAGATGGTGAGCCCGAGCCCGGTGCCGCCGCTCTTTTCCGACATGGTTCCTCCCTGCTCGAATTCGCCGAAGATTCGGGCATGCTCCTCCGCTGTCATCCCTGGGCCGGTGTCCGTCACCGTTATCATGAGGTCGTTATCGCGCAAGGATACGCGGATGAAGACGCCGCCCACCTGGGTGAACTTCACCGCATTGCCGATGACGTTGAAAAGCACCTGGCGCAGCCGCGCCGGATCGAAACTCATGAATTCCGGCACGTCGGAAGAGACCGTCGCACCGATCTCGATGCCCTTTTCGTGGGCGCGGTGCGCCAGCATTTCGACGACGCTTTCCAGCAGCTGGCGCAGCGATTCGGTGCGCGGACGAAGCTGGAAGCGGCCGACTTCGATTGTGGAGAAATCGAGGAGGTCTTCGACGAGTTGGGCGAGCGCATGGCCTGACTGGCGGATGCCGTCGATATAGTTCTGCTGCTCCTGGGTCATCTGCGCCTGGCTAAGCAGATGAGTCATCCCGAGAATGCCCGATAGTGGCGTTCGGATTTCATGGCTGACGGTCGCAAGCAAGCGGGATTTCGCCGCACTGTTGTACTCGGCCTTTTGGCGTGCCTCCTCGCGCGCCTGCGCTGAAAGGCGCTCGGCGGTCACGTCACGGGCGACGCTCTGGACGAGCAGACGTCCATTAGACGGATCGCGGGTGACGATGTCATGCCAGGCGAAGATGCGCTGGCCTTCCGGTGTCGAGATCTCGACATCGAAGCGATACGGCTCGGCGCCAGGGCGGAAGGCGATGCCGAGTTGTTCGCAAGTCTGTCCCTCCGGCTTCAGACGGCCCGTCAGGCGGCGAAAAGTGGCATTGGCGCCGATGATCCGCCGGTCAATGGTACGGGTAACGGTTATGTCGCCGAGGGCGTCATGAACATTGGCGAAAAGTTGACCGGCATCGCTTGCCTGCGGCTGGTTGCCGGTCCGCTGACGCAGCTTCATCAGCAACATAAAACCTGGAAGTGCTACGGCAAGGATTGCAAGGCAAGCGAAAAATAACCAAGGTCCGCCCGCTTGCCCGAGCGCAAGGAGTGCGATCGCAGCAAAAAGGCCAAGGCCGCCGAGCCAGTAAAAGAGCAGGGTGCGCAGCGGATGCTTTTGCTTTGGAGCTGCCGGCGCCGGCGGCACAACATCGTCCGCCGGCCGCGGGTCATGCGGCTTGGCGGCCGCGCCGAATGCGGCGGCGAGACGTTCCTGCAATTGAGCCAGACTGTGCATAATTTCTGGCTAACATATGCGCCGTTCCGAATGCCTTCAGGAAAAGCGTAAGATTTTAGCTTTCCGTCTTTTTCGGCTGCAAAAGCTCGTCGAGAATGACGCAACCGGCGCCCACCGTGATGAAGCTGTCGGCGAGATTGAAGACGGCGAAGGACCAGCTTTCGGTGTGGAAGAGAATGTAGTCGATGACGTGGCCGTAGAGGAAACGGTCGATCAGATTGCCGAGCGCACCGGCAATGATCAGCGCAAATCCGCTATGCGCAATCCAGCGGTCCTTCGAGGTGCGATGCCAGAGCCAGATGACGAAGGCCACGATGATGATCCGCATGCCGACGATGAACCAACCGTCCATGCCCGACAGCATCGAAAAGGCGACGCCGAGATTGTAAGTGCGGTAGAGCGCCAGCATCGGGATCATCGGCACGGCTTCCTGCAATGGCAGATAGCGATCGACTGCGATCTTGACGATCTGGTCGATAAGGACCGCGACGAGAATGAAGATCAGGATCGGCAGCGGGCGCGACAGGAGCGCCGGACGGTTAAGCGTCTTTTCGGTCATTTGCCCTCGGAAAGCGAAAGGAGATGGCGCCGCGCTTCGAAAAGCATCACGGCGCTTGCAACGGCGAGATTGAGGGAGTCCGCACGACCCTGCTGCGGGATGCGTGCAAGTGCGTCGGCTTCCTTAGCCAACTGGTCCGGCAGGCCGGACTGCTCGTTGCCCATGAGGAGAACGACCGGCCTCTTCTTGTAATCGATCGTGCGGTAATCGACCGAACCTGCAAGGTGCGTGGCGACGACGGCCACGCCGGCGGATTTCTTCCAGCCGATGAATTCCTCTGGCGTCGCCTTCGCGATGGGCACGGCGAAGACGGAGCCCATCGTGGCGCGCACCGTTTCAAGGGAGAAGGGGTCGGTCGTTTCCCCGACGAGGATGACGCCGGAGGCGCCTGCGGCATCCACCGTGCGGATGATTGTGCCGAGATTGCCGGGATCGCGTACACGATCGAGCGCGATCCAGGTGTCCCCGTCCTTCGGACGGATGTCCTTCAGCGGCTTCCAGCGGCTCTCGAAAATGCCGACCACCATCTGCGGATTGTCACGCCGCGTGATCGAGGAAATGATCTTCTCGCTGACTTCGAGGACGAGGCCACCGGAGGCTACGGTTTTCGCCGCCATCTGCTCGACCAGCGGCTTGCCCTTGGCCGCCTTGGCATAGACCAGCGTGCGGATCGCCCAGCCGAGCTCGATCGCGTCGATGACCAGCTTCAGGCCCTCGGCCATGAAGGTACCGCTCTCCTCGCGCGACTTCTTGTTGGTCAGCGCCTTGATGTCCTTGATGATCGGATTGGCGAGCGAGGTCACCTCTTTCACATGTCCGACCTTGTGGGGGCCATGGCCCCGATGTTCATGGCTCATTTCGGCACCCAGCGGGAGAAGAGGGAGGTCGATAGCGCGCGGCCCCGCGTCTTGCCGTCAAGGCCCGCCTCGCGGATCACGAGCTCGCCGGATTCGACCGCGCCGCCTGCGCCGCGCATCGTCTCGCGCATCAATTCGTGGATCGAATAGAAGCTGGCACGGATCGAATAGGCGGTCAGCACCAGGCCAAGCGCCTGAGGCGACAGGATCTCGCGGCAGACATCGAGCATCAATGGCAGGTGTTCGAAGAGATGCCAGACTTCGCCGTTCGGGCCACGGCCGAATTTCGGCGGATCGGTAAGGATGATGTCATAGGTATTGCCGCGGCGCTCCTCACGGAGGATGAACTTCATCGCGTCTTCGCAGATCCAGCGGATCGGCAGTTTCTCCAAGCGGCCGAGCGCCTGATTTTCACGGGCCCAACCGATTGCCTTCTTGGAGGCGTCGACATGGGTGACTTCCGCACCGGCCGCCGCCGCGACCAACGACGCGACGCCTGTATACCCGAAAAGATTGAGGACTTTCAGCGGTCGGCCGGCGGCCTCGACCTGCTCTTTCATCCAGCTCCAGTGGACGATCTGTTCCGGAAACACGCCGACATGGCGGAAGGAGGTAAAGCGCCCATAAAAATCGACGCCGAGAAGATGCAGCGGCCAGGTCTCGCCGAGCGCCTCCTTCGGAAAGCGCCAGCGGCCGGTGCCTTCCTCGTCCGTATCGCCGGTAAAGATCGCATCGACCTTTTCCCAGACATGCGATGCCAGCGACGGCTGCCAGAGCGCCTGACCCTCGGGGCGGACGATGCGATAGGGGCCATATTGCTCGAGCTTCAGGCCGGTGCCGCTGTCGATGAGGTGAAAGTCGCCTGCGCCGAGGGATTCCAGAATGACAGGAACGCGCTCGTGAGGACGGTTGCCCGTGCGGTCCTTTAGCGGCCGCTCGCTTGCAGCGGGCGAAGCCGCCTCTCGCACGGTCTCCCGCGTGGCCACAGGTTTGACCGCTTTTGGCGGGTGGCTCGAGCGTGCGTCATTGCGGCGATTGCCGGGGGAGCCGGCAGGTTGCGCCTTATGGCCCGGCCGGCGCTCTTTCTGTCTCAACGTGATTTCCGCGTCTCAAGTTTGATAGAGCTCGTGCAAATAGCATCCCCAGTCACCTTGGCAAAGTGCTTTCCCGCTGTGATAAGTTTAGAGAATTGAAACGGGAGGATTTCGATATGGACATGACCGGCGAGGAACGTATCAACGCGTCGCGCGATGCGGTGTGGGTAGCCTTGAACGATCCAGAAGTCTTGAAGCGATGCATCCCCGGCTGTCAAAGCCTCGAGATGAGATCGCCAACCGAGCTTACGGCGGTCGTCAAGGTCAAGATCGGACCGGTCTCGGCCACCTTCAACGGTGAGGTGACTCTGACAAATGTCAACGCGCCGGAGAGCTACACGATTTCGGGTGAGGGCAAGGGCGGAGTTGCAGGCTTTGCCAAGGGCGGGGCCGACGTCACCTTGAGGGCGGAAGGTGCAGAGACAGTGCTGCAATATGCGGCAAAGGCACAGGTCGGCGGCAAGCTTGCCCAGCTTGGAGCGCGGCTGGTGAATTCGACATCGCAAAAGCTTGCGCAGCAATTCTTTGCAGATTTCAATGCTGTCGTCAGCGAAAAGGCCGCGCAATAGGGGCTGTTGGCTTGGCACAGTCTTCAGCCTCTTCTAAATCGCATCCATGAATTACACAGTCAGAAATTCCCGCCCTTCCGACAATGGGCAGCTCGGCGACATCTATCTTAACGAGCGCAGACAGACCTTCACCTGGGTCGATCCCGGCAAGTTTAGCCATGAGGATTTTCTCGCCCATTCGCAGGGTGAAATTGTCTGGGTTGCCGAAGCACCTGATGGCGAGATTGCCGGCTTCATGACGCTGTGGGCCGCGGATGATTTCATCCACATGCTTTACATCCGCAAGGAATGGCAGGGCAGGGGCGTCGGTACCGCGCTGCTGACGGCGCTGCCGGAGTGGCCGCGCCGCAAATACCGGTTGAAGTGCCTGATCAACAACAGAAACGCCAAGACATTCTATGCCGGCCGCGGTTTCGTGGTCACCGGTAGCGGCACGTCGGCTGAAGGCGACTACGAGGAACTGAGCTTTATTCCTGGCTGACGGTCGATCAGCGGGAGGGCAGTTGACCGGCGATCTCTTCGGCGCGGGTCTTATGCCGGTCCGCCTCGCTGTGCCAGCGAACGGCCTCCTTCGCCTCGATTCTTGCGCGCTTGCGGTGTTTGCCCTGCGTGAGCCATGTGGCGGCCGATCCGATCAGCATGCCGATAATCAGCGCGATGAAGATGAAAACGAAGAACGGCGCAGAAAGCGCGAGAACCTGATCTTCGGGCCGGAAGGGGTTGAATGCCAGCGTCACGGCCTGCCGGTTGGCAACGCAGAAGGTGATGAGAATGATGCCGAGCGGCAACAAAATCAAAAGGTTGATGATCTTCTTCGCCATCCGTGGCCTCCGCGCGTGGTTGCGCCGCTTCGATACGGCGCATGACTGCTCAGCAGAATAGAAAGGTGCGCGCGAGGTTCAAGCGCGATTTCGACGCAGTCTGGATGAAGCTCAATCTTCGTGGTCGGCCTGGCCGGGGTTCAGCCGTTCGCGCAACTCCTTGCCGGTCTTGAAGAAGGGCACCCACTTCTCCTCGACGAAAACGGTGTCGCCGGTGCGCGGATTGCGGCCGGAGCGCGAAGGGCGATTCTTGACGGAAAATGCACCGAAGCCGCGAAGCTCGACGCGGTTGCCCGCTGCGAGCGCATCGGTGATCTCGTCGAGAACCGCGTTGACGATATTCTCGACATCCCGGTGATAAAGATGCGGGTTGCGCGCGGCAACGATCTGCACCAATTCCGACTTGATCACGGTCGCCCCCTTAAATTATTGATTTCTTATCAATCGCGGCCAACCTGCCAAACTGAAACGAGCCCGTCAAGGAGCAACTTTTGTGGCAGAATACCCTCAATGTCCTGGCTCTTCACGAGATCGCCATAACCGAACAGAACTGCGAGCTTCGAAACAGCCCCTGCGAGCAGAAAAGGCGTATTGCTCTTCCTGTCCCAATCCACGACCGGAAGATCCTTGCCGACGTCCCTCCCAGCGAGATAATCCCGGATTTCCGTGTCGCCGCCGACCCGGTCGATGAGCTTGAGCTTCGCCGCTTGGCGACCGGTGAAAATCGTTCCGTCGGCGAGCTTCAGCACCTCGTCGCGCGGCAGCTTGCGGCGGTCGACGACCAAGTCGACGAACCAGGCGTAGCTATCCATGACCATATTGTTGATCATGGTTTTCGCTTCTTCGCTGGCAGCATGGAAAGGCGATGGCTCTGCCTTCAGCGGAGACGACTTGATTTCTTGCAGCGAGACGCCGAGCTTGTCGAGCAGCGGTTGGATCTGCGGATACTGAAAGATCACGCCGATCGAACCGGTGAGCGAGCTTTCTCCGGCAATGATCGTATCGCCAGCGGCAGCGACCATATAGCCTGCGGAAGCGGCAAGGGTTCGGATATCGGAGACAACCGGCTTCTTCGCCGCAATCGCCCGGATCGCTTTGAATATTTTTTCGCCGCCATAGGTCGTGCCGCCAGGCGAAGAAATAGAGACGATGACGCCTTTGACTCGGTCGTTTTCTTCGATCTTCTTCAGCCTTTCAAGCAACTCGTCGTCGTCGGTTATGAGGCCGGAAATCGTCACATGAGCGATGTGCGGCCGCTGCGTGGCGATGTCGCCTGCGACGAATTGGTAAAGAGCAAAGCCGAGCGCGACCAAGAGCACCACCGCCGCAATACGCCAAAAGCCGAGTTTGCGGCGAAGCCTGCGGCGATCCGCGATCGTCGAACTGTCCATAAGGTCCTCCAGAGCCGGCGCGCCGGCTTCATGCAACATGGCATCAGATAAGGCGGCATTCCTTCTTCGGAAATGCCGATTTTCCTCGGTTTCGTGCCTTATTTGCTAGTTGCAGAAAAAAATCCATATTGGCAAGCTAGTGTAATAATGCGAAACGATCTGTGATCGGCGGATGTAGTTCCTATATAGGGTTGCCGATCAACAGACACGGACATGTTAATGCTCAACACATTAAACAGCAGCGGGAAGCCTGCCTTTGCCAGGCCTGCAAGGAGCGCCTATGCGGCTGCGCTCTTCCATTCTGCACGTGTCCGCCGCCTGAAGATATTGCTGCCTGTCGCTGCCGTCATCATTTCGCTTGCCTTCATTGCAGTCTCGATGGTCCGGGCTTACCTGCCCGAGAATCTCAAGATCGAAGGCGCTAAGATCGAAAACGGCAAGATCGTCATGGAAAAGCCGGCGATCGCCGGGCGTAATGCCGACGGCATCAACTATTCGATGCTTGCCGAGCGCGCGCTGCAAGACATCAAGAACCCGAACCTTATCACGCTCGAAACGATCAAGGCTGCGGTGCCGGTCAACGATGATCTGATCGCCCGCGTTGAGGCTGTCACGGCCGACTATGACCGATCCACGGACAACCTTGCGCTGAGGGACCCATTCACGATTTTGCTGAGCAACGGTCTGACGGCGAAATTTCAATCTGCCAAGCTCGACATCAAGGGCGGCAAGATGACGACAGATGATCCTATCGAGATTCAAAAAGACGGCGCTTCGATTGTTGCGCAGTCGCTCAAGATGACGGATAAGGGGCGCGTGATCACATTCGAGGGGAATGTTCGCATGAATGTCGATCCATCCGTCATCCGTAAACAGGGCACCTAACAGCCGGGTCACTCATGACAATAGATTGTCACTTTTCACTTCGTAAGTCTGGCGTAACACTTGGCGGCAGCGCCTTGGGGCTTCTACTGATGGCAGGAGCGGCCTTTGCGCAGGCGACGACCAGCCAGATGGATGGCCTGAAGCTCGACAGCAATCAACCGATCCAGATCGAAAGCGACAAGCTCGAGATCCACGATCAGGAGCACAAGGCCGATTTCACCGGCAATGTGAAGGTCGTTCAGGGGAAGACGACCCTGCAGGCCGGTCATATGACGGTCTTTTACAAGGCACAGAGCGGCGACGCCCAACCAAACGGCGCAAAGGCCGAGGCCGGAGCGGCATCCATCTCATCCGGCAATGCCGACATCGATCGTATCATCGTCACCGATAAGGTTTTCCTGAGTTCCGGCACGCAGACGGCGACTGCCGACAATGGCTCTTTCGACATGGCCCAACAGCTCTTTGTCCTGAAAGGTGAAAAGGTTGTGCTGTCGGATGGGCCGAACGTCTTCACGGGCTGCCAGCTGACGGTTCATATGCAGACCGGACAGGCGCAATTGGATAGCTGCGGGGGGCGCGTCCAGATTCAGCTCGATCCGAAATCCCAGAAAAAGAACTGAGACCGGCCGCCCGACGTGAAATTATTCTCGCTTTCAACCATGTTCGGCCGGGCCGGGCCGCAATCTGCCGCGGATTCTGCCGCCGGCGGAGACAAAAGTCGTTACCACGGCACGCTGATTGCGCGCGGTCTGACGAAGACCTATAGCACGCGGCGTGTCGTCAACGGCGTTTCGCTGGTCGTCAGGCGCGGCGAAGCTGTCGGCCTTCTGGGGCCGAACGGTGCCGGCAAGACGACCTGTTTTTATATGATTACCGGCCTCGTGCCGGTGGACGAAGGCACGATCGAGATCGACGGCAATGACGTGACGACGATGCCGATGTATCGCCGGTCGCGCCTCGGCGTCGGCTACCTTCCGCAGGAGGCCTCGATCTTCCGCGGCCTGACGGTCGAAGAGAATATCCGCGCCGTGCTCGAAGTGCACGAGAAGGACAAGGCGGAGCGGGAAAAGAAGCTCGATGAGCTTCTGGAGGAATTCCATATCTCCAAGCTGCGAAAATCGGCGGCGGTCGCATTGTCGGGCGGTGAGCGCCGGCGTCTGGAAATCGCGCGCGCGCTCGCAACCGATCCGACCTTCATGCTGCTTGACGAGCCTTTTGCGGGCGTCGATCCGATTTCGGTCGCTGACATCCAGAACCTCGTCCACCATCTGACGGCGCGCGGCATCGGCGTTTTGATCACCGATCACAATGTGCGCGAGACGCTTGGCCTCATCGATAGGGCCTATATCATCCATGCCGGCGAAGTGCTGACGCACGGGCGCGCGAACGACATCGTCAATAATCCGGAAGTGCGCCGGCTCTATCTTGGCGATAAATTCAGCCTTTGATAGGATCGAAGGCGACGGAAATTCACCTTCCTGTCATACTTGCGCTTGACCAAATAGAATAAAAAAGCAATTTTTGGGCCAAGTTGGATTTCCGCGGCCCGAACTCTGCTCGATCGCGGTTTCCCGGAGGAATTGAACGGGAGTTTCGCGTCCGCTATGGCCCTGTCTGCCAATCTTTTCCTGCGACAGAACCAGTCCCTGGTGATGACGCCGCAACTGATGCAATCCATCCAGTTGCTGCAGATGACGCACTTCGAGCTTGTCCAGTTTATTGCGCAGGAAGTCGAGAAGAACCCATTGCTCGAATTTCCGTCAGATGACGCGGAAACGGGCAGTGACAACGATGCGCAGGATGAGCCGCACGGCCGGCAGTCCGACGATGATGATGACCGCACCGAAGCACTTTCCGGGGACTGGTATGACAACGGCAATGACGGCAGCGCCAGCCGGCTGAGCGAAGAACTGGACGTCAATTATGCAAATGTCTTCCAGGATGATGGGGTGCCGCCGCGGGCCGATGCGCCGGAGCTGATCAGCCAGTGGAAGTCGATGCCGGGGGGTGGTGACGGAGAGAATTACGATCTCGACGACTTTGTTGCAGGCCAGGTCTCGCTCAGGGATCATCTTGCGCAGCAGATTCCATTCATCCTGCCGGATGCGGGAGACCGGCTGATCGCGCAGCAGTTGATCGACCAGCTCGACGAGGCGGGCTACCTGCAGAGCGACCCTGCCGACATCGGCGAAAGACTGGGTAGCGATCCTGCGGCCGCCGAACGTGTTCTTGCCGAGCTGCAGACCCTCGATCCGCCCGGTGTGTTTGCTCGCAGCCTAGCCGAATGCCTGTCGATCCAGCTGAAGCAGAAGGACCGCTTCGATCCTGCCATGCAGGCCCTCGTTTCCAACCTCGAATTGCTGGCACGGCGCGACTTCGCGACGCTCAAGCGGCTTTGCGGCGTGGACGAGGAAGACCTGCTTGATATGCTCGCAGAGATTCGCCAGCTGAACCCGAAACCCGGCAGCGGCTTTGAAACCAGCGTTTCCGAAGCGATCATGCCGGATGTCGTCGTACGTTCGTCATCAGATGGAAGCTGGCTGGTGGAGTTGAACCCTGATACGCTCCCGCGCGTGCTCGTCAATCAGTCCTATTTCGCCCATGTCACAAAGAACGGCGGTGATTACACGTTCTTGTCCGAATGCCTTCAGAGCGCCAACTGGCTCACCCGCAGTCTCGATCAGCGCGCGAAGACGATCATGAAGGTCGCAAGCGAGATTGTCCGCCAGCAGGATGCCTTCCTGATGCATGGCGTCGATCACCTGCGCCCGCTGAATCTGAAGACAGTTGCCGATGCCATCAAGATGCATGAGTCGACCGTCAGCCGCGTCACCTCGAATAAGTACATTCTGACACCGCGCGGCCTCTTCGAACTCAAATATTTCTTCACGGTGTCGATCAGCGCGGTGGAGGGCGGCGATAGTCATTCGGCTGAGGCCGTTCGCCACAGGATACGCGCCCTGATCATGCAGGAAAGCACGGACGCAGTCCTTTCCGACGATGATATTGTCGACATGCTGAAGAAGGATGGCATTGATCTGGCTCGCCGTACGGTTGCAAAGTACCGTGAGGCGATGAATATCGCATCCTCCGTTCAGCGGCGGCGCGAAAAGCGGGCATTGGCGAAGGTTGCGGGCTTTTGAAAGTGGAGCTAAATCAACCCTTGCCTGCATATCCATATCGGCGCGGCGGCACACCCGTTGACATTTCGGCAGTCTGCCGCTAGAAGCCCGCCGCAGTTGGCGCTGCCAACAGCGTTTGGACTTATCCCCATCATCCTCAGGGCGATTGAAGCACACGACTTAAGCCGATATTGCTTGAGTTTGCGTGAAGTGCTTGGATGAGGTCTGGCCTTGGCGTAAACTGGTACCGCAAACCACTATAAGAAGGGAAACTCCATGAGTGTGCGTGTATCCGGTAAACATATGGAAATTGGGGACTCGTTCCGTCAAAGGATCGAGGACCAAATGGACATGGCCATCACGAAATACTTCGACGGGGGATATTCCGGTCAGGTGATTGTGGAGAAATCGAGTTCGCGGTTCTCTGCGGATTGCAAGCTCCATCTTGATAGCGGGGTGGTGCTGCATGCGGCAGGCGAAGCGATGGACCCACAGCTTGCATTCGATGCCGCTTCGGAGCGCATCGAAAAGCGTCTGCGCCGCTACAAGCGCAAGCTCAAGGATCATCATGCCGGAAACCATCTGAACGGTACGGAAGTCGCCTATACGGTCATGGACGCTGTCCCGGATCATGAAGACGAGGTCCCCGACGATTTCGCCCCGGTAATTGTTGCCGAGAGCACGAAGCAGTTGAAGACCATGTCCGTTGCGACTGCCGTCATGGCGCTCGATATGACGGATGAGCCACTGCTTTTGTTCCGCAGCCCGGGCAAGGAACATTTGAACATCGTTTACCGCAGGCATGACGGTAATATTGGCTGGATCGACGCCGCCAATATCAAGAGCTGACATCCGGGCGATGAGCGGTAGCCACGCCGCTCTCCCAATCATCCGGTTTCGGCGACAGAAGGAAAAAGAAATGGCATTGGCAGATCTGCTGCACCAAGATGCGATCATTCCCGCCCTAAAGGTAAATTCGAAGAAACAGTTGCTTCAGGAGTTGGCGGCAAAGGCCTCCAAGATCACCGGCCTTTCCGAGCGGGAAATTTTCGACGTCGTTCTGCAGCGCGAGCGTCTCGGCTCGACGGGCGTCGGCAATGGCATCGCCATTCCGCACGGCAAGCTCGCAAGCGTCCGCTCGATTGTCGGCGTCTTCGCACGGCTGGAAAGTCCGGTCGATTTCGAAGCGCTGGACGACCAGCCGGTCGACCTGGTGTTTCTGCTTCTCGCTCCGGAAGGGGCGGGCGCCGACCATCTGAAGGCGTTGTCGCGCATTGCGCGCGTGCTTCGCGATCACGATCTCGTCGCGAAGCTGCGTGCCACAGATTCCGCATCGGCGATCTACGCTTTCCTCAATGAAGAGCAAGCATCGAACGCTGCCTGAGCGGCAGACGATCATCTGAAATGAAAGAGGCGCCCGATTGTCGGATGCCTCTTTTCACGTGTGAAGACTTGCGCCTCAGAACTCTTCCCAGTTGTCCTGAACAACGGCAGCCGAACTGTTCGACTGTGGCGCAGGGCGGCGCGGCGCGGGAGCCGGGGAACGGTAGGCCGGCGTCGGGGTGCGCATCTGCTGCGCCGTCGAGCGCAGCGCCGTGGCGTTCCCCTGACCTGACACATGGAAGCGAAGGACCAGCGCTTTCAGCGTCTGCGCCTCGTCGTTCAGCGCAACACTGGCGGCTGTCGCCTCTTCCACCATTGCTGCATTCTGTTGGGTCACCTGGTCCATCTGGTTCATGGCCTGGTTAATTTCCTTAAGGCCGATCGCCTGTTCGCTCGCCGAGACGGAGATCTGGCGGATGAGACCGTTGATGCCCATCACCTGTTCGGCGATCTTATGCAGCGTACCGCCAGCGCGGCCGACGAGGTCGACGCCTTCCTTGACCTGGATGGCCGAGGTGTTGATGAGCGTCTTGATCTCCTTGGCTGCAGTTGCAGAGCGTTGCGCCAGCTCACGGACTTCCTGAGCAACCACAGCGAAGCCCTTGCCCGCTTCACCAGCGCGCGCCGCCTCGACGCCGGCATTGAGTGCCAGCAGGTTCGTCTGGAAAGCGATTTCGTCGATGACGCCGATGATGCGCGAGACTTCCGTCGATGACTGTTCGATGCCGTGCATGGAGGCGATTGCTTTCTGCACCACCTCGCCGGATTTTTCCGCATCTTCACAGGCGAGATTGACGTTTTCTGCAGCCGTGCGGGCATTCTCGGCACTTGAATTGACCTGAGCGGTCAGCTCGTTGAGCGCGGCGGCGGTTTCTTCCAGGCTTGCCGCCTGCTGTTCCGTGCGCTTGGCAAGGTCCGAGGCGCTATTGCTGATTTCGCTGGTGCCGGAGCCAATGTTCACGACGCTGAGGTTCATCGTGTTGATCGTCTCTTTAAGGCTGGCTAGCGCAGCGTTGAAATCCTGCTTCAGTTTGGCGTATTCGCCGGGGAACTCCTCCGTGAGGCGATGACCGAGGTTGCCCTGCGATAGTTCTGAGAGCCCGGCGCCGACGATGGAAACGATCTGGCGTTGCAGCGCGACAGACTCCTGCCGCTCGCTTTCCGAGCGGCTGCGTTCGGCTTCTGCGGCACTGCGCTGATTGTCGGCCTCTGCCTGGAGCCGCTGCGTATCGGCAAGCGCAAACCGGAACCCTTCGAGGGCCTGGGCGACGGAACCGATCTCGTCTGCGCGCTCCTGGCCAGTGACCGGCTCTTCATACCTGCCGTCGCTGAGTGCCTTGACACTTGCAACGAGCAAGCCGAGAGGCTTTTGCACCAGGGAGCGGACGGCAAAATAGAGAGCCAGCATGACGGCACCAAGAACAACAATGCCACCGGCGATCATCATGAAGGTTTGATCTCGCACCGGTGCATTGATGGCGCTGTGGGGAACATCGACGAGTACGACCCAGGTGGCATGAAGATCCGGTACGGCAAACGGATAGACGACGCGATCGAAAGGTTCATGGCCATCAAAGTTAAGGTTGCGAACCACACTCGGGGTCATCGAGGCCAGCGCTGTCTTAACTTCGGCCGCGCCTTTGCCGTTGCCGTAGGGTTTCGACATCAGTTCCTTCGTCGGCGCCACGATCCAGTTGCCGTTTTGCGCAACGAGAGTGACACGGCCCGAACCGAAGGGTTGCAATGCCAGCAGTTTGTCGGTGAGGGACTTGAGCGAGATGTCGACGCCTTCGACTCCAATCATCTTGCCGCCGGACATGACCGGATAGGCGATGGAAGTCAGCAACGTCGGAACGTCGGTGCCTTCGGCAAGATAGGGTGAAGTGATGGCGCCCTTAGAGGTGTCGGCGGCAAGTTTCCACCATTCGGCGGTATAGTCGTTGTCGAAGGTCGAAAACTGGATGGCGCCATCCCTTGTCTTCGACCAGTAGGGCGTAAAGGCGCCATTCTTGTTCGTGCCCTCATCGAGGTTGTCGGCGATCTCGGCTGTTTTGCCGTCAAAGGCGCCGAGCTGTTCGCAGAACCAGCTTCCGAAGGCGAAGGTATTCTGCTCGAGGTTGGCCTTCAGGATGTTAATGATGCCCTTTCGGTCGAAGGTCTTGCCTTCGTGACCGCGACCGAGGACGCCCGACATCGAGCGCGCGGCGCTCGCCAGCTCGCCGACATTCGCGGCGATCTCGTTGGCGATTGATTTCGCTTCGAGGTTGGCTTGGTCCATCGTCAACGCATGTACGCGATCGCGGGTCTGGCCAATCAGGAAGAAGTTGGAAACCAGTAGGACAAGCGCGATGGCCGCGCCTGTAATGAGGATGAGCTTTGCGGCAAGCGACTTCATGCGGAAGATGGACATGGGTTCCTCGGCAGGGGCGCCGCACCGGAGTCGCATTCTCCGGCACGGGGAGGAAATGCCGCGCCGTCATGGAGCAGCCGTGACGTTGCCGGGGCCCTTTAAGAAAAGCCTGGCGATCAAAAGAAAGATCGCCGGAAATCTCTTAAATTTGAATGAAACTATACCGATTCATTCCGCTAATATATTGAGTTGATTCATATTTCTTCGAGTGTCCGGTCAAAATAGAAAAGGCTATATCTTGTTTGCGACGTCGGCGGACAGGGGAATGGATGGCTGTGCTCCGGCCTTGAGGCAGGCAAGCGAGCCGGCGACGGCGGCCCGGCGCAGCGAAGCTTCGAAATCGAGGCCTTCATCCAGGCTTGCGGCAAAGTAGCCGCAGAATGTATCGCCTGCCCCGACGGTATCCACCGGCTCGATCTTCAGTCCTTTCGCTCGTGTAAGAACGCCATCGCGGATTGCGATCACGCCGTCGGCGCCGAGCGTCACGATCAACGTCTGTCCAGTCTCTCCGTGCAGCCTTCTCAACGCCGTTTCGCGATCAGCCGGGTTCATGTTGTCCTGGCCAGCAAGCCGCTCGAACTCCGTCTCGTTGGCAATGACGATATCGGCGAGACGTCCAAGCCGCGGGGCGTCCGCAATGAGCGGGGCGAGGTTGAGGACGGTCGTGACGCCCTTGACCTTGGCTGCGGCCAGCGCACGCTCGACTGCCGGGGCGGGCACCTCGAACTGCAGCATCAGGGTATCGCCCTTGCTCATGGCGCCGATCGCCGCATCGGCATCTTCGGCCGCGATGGTCCCGTTTGCGCCCGGCACGACGGCGATCATGTTCTCGCCGTCTCCACCAACAAGGATCAGCGCCGTACCGGTGGGTCCATCGACATGCTTGACGCCTGCAAGGCGGATGCCCGCCTGATCGAGCAGCATGAGCGCCGGTGCAGCGAATTCATCCCTGCCGACTGCGCCCACCATATGGACCACGCAGCCGGCGCGTCGCGCTGCTAATGCCTGGTTGGCTCCCTTGCCGCCCGCCGCCGTTGCAAAACCGTTGCCGGCCACCGTTTCGCCGGGCTTTGGCAGGCGATCGGTCGTGGCGATGAGGTCCATGTTGATGGAGCCGAAAACTGTGATCATAAAGGGTGTCCTGTCATGCTTCTCATGGTGACGGACACTGCCCGATGGGCTCACTCTTCGTCAACCACCCTCAGTTTGAGAAGGCCGGTGCGGCTTTCGACCGACTTCGCCGGAGGTCCGCTTTCACGTTCCGCCTTGAGCGCTTCTGCGCCCTCGAATTCCAGCGCTTCGATTTTTGCGCCGCGTTTGGAGAGTTTGTCAGTGGACGTGATGATCTGATCAACATCCCGCTGTGCCTGGGAAAAATGAGTCTGCAGTTTGCGCACGCGCTCATCGAGCCGCCCGAGATCATCCATCAGGATCGCTACCTCGCCCTGGATGACGTGCGCCTGCGCCTGCATGCGCTGATCCTTCAAAACGGCCTGGATGACCTGGATCGACAGCATCAGCAGCGAGGGCGAAACAATGACGACGCGGGAACGATGCGCCTTCTGGACGATCGGCTCGAAGTTCTCATGAATTTCAGCGAAGATCGATTCCGAAGGAACGAAGAGAAAAGCCGTATCCTGCGTCTCACCCTGGATAAGATACTTCTCCGATATATCGCGGACATGGATTTCCATATCGCGGCGGAATTGCTGCGAGGCAAGCTTGGTTGCGTCCGCCGTGCCCGCGTCGCGAATGGCATTCCAGGCTTCGAGAGGAAACTTGGCATCGATGACCAGCGGCGGCGCACCGTTCGGCATGCGCACGGTGCAGTCCGGCCGCGAGCCGTTTGAAAGCGTTTGCTGGAAAGCATAGGCGCCCATCGGCAGACCGTCGGCGACGATGGTCTCCATACGAGACTGGCCGAATGCGCCGCGCGTTTGCTTGTTGGAGAGGATAGCCTGAAGCCCGACGACATCCTTTGCCAGCGTCTGGATATTGTTCTGAGCTGCATCGATGACCGCGAGCCGCTCTTGCAGGCGCTGAAGGTTCTCGTGCGTCGATTTCGTCTGTTCGCTGATCGTCGTGCTGACACGCTGTGACATGCCGTCGAGGCGCTGACCGATAGCCTGGTTGAGTTCGGCCTGACGCGTTCCGAAGACCTCAGCCATGGTCGAAATGCGTCCCTGCATCTCGGCCTGAATCTTCAGCAGCTCGGCCATGCGGGCATCGGCTTCCGCGGCCCGGATCGCTGCCTCCTCATCCTGTTCGCGCCGCAGGCTGCTGTTCCCGACCAGCAGGAACACGAGCGCCACGACAACGACAGCGACAGCGCCACCGGCAAGGGCGAGGACGGCCGGGCTGAGCCCGGCGATCGAAATTGTCAGCGATTCGGCAACATTGTTCATTCGCGCACAATAACAAACCCGCCGGCGATGGCTAGATCAAAACGTGAACAGATCCACAGCGCAATTTCGGGGGCAAGTGCCGCAGCACTGCGGCACGAAGCTCCTGAAGATCGCCGCCTGATTTTAACGGATACTCAACTATATTTTTGAATTGTCGGTTCTGAAGAGACCTCTATCGCACCATGCGCCAGGACAGAAATACAGTATGACCACTCAGCAATCCGAAAACGCACTCAAGCAGCGCCTTGATTTCATCGAACTCGACAGCGAGGCGAGAAAGACGATACGCGAACTGCGCCCGGTCATCGGTGAACTGATCGGCGGCGCGCTGGACAAGTTTTATGGCAAGATCGCCAGGACGCCCGCGGTGGCCGCCTTCTTTTCTGACAAAACGCATGTCGGCCAGGCCAAGAAACGCCAGGAGGATCACTGGGCGAACCTTGCCGGCGGCAATTTCGACGAGAGCTACGTGAACGGCGTCACCGCCGTCGGCAGGGCGCATGCCCGCATTGGCCTTGAACCGCGCTGGTATATCGGCGGTTATGCGATCGTCATGGCAGAACTCGTCAAAGGCATCATGGAAAAGCAGTGGCCGTCACGCTTCGGCCGCCAGCAGGGCAAGGCGCTTGCCGAAAAGCTCGCCTCGGTCATCAAGGCCAGTATGCTCGACATGGACTATTCAATTTCCGTCTATCTCGATGCGCTGGAAGAGAAGCGGCGCAAGCATGAAGAGGAGCGTGCCAAGGCAGAAGCCGATCAGGCGATTGCGCTCGAGCATCTGCGCCGCGGATTGGAAGCTCTTTCCAAGGGCGATCTCGAAGCAACACTGCCGGCGGACCTGCCGGGCAATTTCCGGCACATGGCGGAGGACTATAACCGCGCCGCGGCGGCGCTACGCGCCTCATTCGCATCGGTGCGTAGCAGTTCCGGTGAAATTTTGAGCGGCACCGACGTGATTTCCAAGGCGACCAACGATCTGGCGATGCGCACGGCGCAACAGGCGGCCGGCATTGAGGAGAGTTCTGCTGCGCTCCAGCAGCTCTCTGTCAGCGTTGGCCAGACCGCAGCAAATGCCGAGAAAGCATCCGGTGCGGTGCGCGAGACGCAGGAGAAGGCGAAGAGTTCTGGTGAGCTCGTGACAAGCGCGGTGTCGGCCATGGCGGGTATCGAGAAGTCGTCCGCCGAGATTGCCAAGATCATCGGCGTCATTGACGAAATCGCCTTCCAGACGAACCTTCTGGCCCTTAACGCCGGCGTCGAGGCCGCGCGTGCCGGCGAGGCGGGCAAGGGTTTCGCAGTTGTCGCCCAGGAAGTGCGCCAGCTCGCGCAGCGCACTGCCGACGCGGCCAAGGAGATCAAGAATCTGATCTCGGAAAGTTCCATACAGGTGAATGAGGGCGTCGGCATCGTCAGCAGCACCGGAGAGGCACTTAGCGATATGATCAGCCGTATCAACATCATCAACCGCTTCGTCGCCGATATCGCAGCGGCAGCGCGTGATCAGGCGACAGGGGTAAACGAAGTCAGCATTGCGATCCGCAACATGGACACGATCACGCAGCAGAACTCAAGCATGGTAGAACATACCTCGGCAGAGAGCCGTCACCTGCGCGCGGCGGTGGATAACCTCGTGGCGCTGCTGCAGCACTTCAATATCCGCTCGCAGGAGCATCAGGCGCCGGCATCCCGCCGTGCAGCCTGACCAAATTCCGCAGGGCTGCGCAAAAAAGCACTTTCCGGAGTTTCAGGATAATTCCCTAGCTGGAAAAGATAGGTTATGGGAACGCGATGACCATCAAGCCACTTATCATTCTTCCAGATCCCGTCCTCCGCCAGGTTTCCAAACCGATCGAGCGGGTCGATGCCGATCTCAAGCGTCTTGCCGACGATATGCTGGAAACGATGTATGACGCACCGGGCATTGGCCTGGCCGCAATCCAGGTCGGCGTGCCGCGCCGGATACTGGTGATCGACGTTTCGCGGGAGGGCGAGGAAAAGCAGCCGCAGGTCTTTATCAATCCGAAGATCGTCAGATCTTCCGACGAGCGATCGGTCTACGAAGAGGGCTGCCTTTCCATTCCGGACTATTATGCCGAGGTTGAGCGTCCGGCGACCGTCAGCGTCGAATATCTCGACCGTGACGGCAAGGAGCAGACCGTTGAGGCCGACGGCCTCCTCGCCACTTGCCTTCAGCACGAGATCGACCATCTGAACGGCGTGCTCTTCATCGATTATATTTCGCGGCTGAAGCGGGAAATGGTGATCAAGAAGTTCACGAAGGCGGCGAAGTCGGCGAAGGCTCTCTGAGTTGCGTTGAAGCTATGGACGCAAGCGCATGATGATATCGCTGATATCGTAAAGGAGGTGCCGTATGGGCGATCTTCGGATGCGGGATATTTCCGATGCGATGAAGCGGAACATCTCTGTGCGTGCCGAGCAATGGGGTTGCAGTCTTTCCGACGAAGCCAAGCGCCTTGTACAAGAAGGCATGATCGCCGAAGAACCTGTTGCAAATGATGACGATCTAACGGCATGGGACAGTCTGCGTTCAATCCTCGGGCCGGAGAACGACGACGAGGCCGAGGCGTTCGCGAAAATCATGGATGAGATTGAAGCGGACCGAAAGCGTGATTTCGGCCGACCCATCGAGGATCTCGAGTGATCGTCCTTGATACCAATATCATTTCGGAGGTAGCAAAGCCTGCTCCAAGCGAGCGCGTCAAAACATGGATGACAAGGCAGGTAAATCTGACCTTTACCTCTGCGAAATTGTCGCGATGGAGCAGTCCTACGCTGCCGAGCTTTTCTGGCTCCGAACGAAATCGAAGCGTTACATCGACAAATTCGCCAGCCTGCTTGGAGCTTATCGGAACAAGATACTCGCCCTTGATCACCATGCCGCGATTGCAACGGGCCGTCTGCGGGCAAAGCGTGAGTGCAAAGGGCGGCCGATATCGATCCAGGACGCTATGATCGCCACCATCTCACGGAGCGACGCTGGCGACACGCGACATAAAAGATTTCGAAGGGCTTGATCTCAGGCTCGTAAACCCGTTTGAAGACGGCTGATCCTAAAACCTGGCGAGAGAGAATGTCGTTTCGCATCATTTTCATGGGAACGCCTGAGTTCTCGGTTCCGACCCTGCGCACACTGGTGGATGCGGGGCATCGGATTATTGCGGTCTATACGCAGCCGCCGCGGCCGGGCGGACGGCGCGGACTTGACCTGCAGAAGTCGCCGGTGCATCAGGCCGCCGAACTGCTCGGCCTGCCCGTCTTCACGCCGGTCAATTTCAAGGAGCCGGAAGAACGGGAGCGCTTCCGGGCGCTCAACGCGGATGTGGCGGTTGTCGTTGCCTATGGACTGCTGCTGCCGGAGGCGATTTTGAACGGAACGCGCAATGGCTGCTACAATGGCCATGCCTCGCTGCTGCCGCGTTGGCGCGGCGCAGCACCCATCCAGAGAGCGATCATGGCAGGCGACGAAAAGACCGGCATGATGGTGATGAAGATGGACAAGGGGCTGGATACCGGCCCCGTCGCGTTGACCCGCGAGGTCGAGATCGGCCCGAACATGACGGCCGGCGAATTGCACGACCAACTGAAGCATGTCGGCGCCAAGTCGATCGGCGAAGCGATGGTAAAGCTCGAAATGGGCGACCTACCGCTGACGCCGCAGCCGCAAGAGGGCGTCCTCTATGCCACGAAGATCGACAAGGGCGAGACGCGGATCGATTTCGGCAGGGATGCAAGGGACGTTCACAATCATATCCGCGGACTTTCGCCGGTTCCCGGGGCCTGGGTCGAAGTCGAGATTGGCGGCAATCCGGAGCGGGTGAAGGTGCTGGGTTCGGAACTTGCGGACGGGCACGGACCTGCCGGCGAAGTGCTGACGGATGAGCTGGTTATCGCCTGCGCATCCGGAGCGGTTCGGCTGACCAGATTGCAGAAGGCCGGCGGCAAGCCGCTTGCGGCGGCGGATTTCCTGCGCGGCACGCCGCTTGCGCGCGGCACGAGGCTTGCCTGATGCCGCGCTACCGGATGTCAGTCGAATATGACGGCGGACCCTATGTCGGCTGGCAGCGACAGGAAAACGGCCCCTCCGTGCAGGGGGCGATCGAAGCTGCGATCCTGTCGTTAAGCGGCGAGACCGTGTCGATCCGTGGCGCCGGGCGTACCGATTCCGGCGTGCATGCGATGGGTCAAGTGATCCATGCCGATCTTTTAAAGGAATGGTCGGCGTTCAAGTTGCAGAACGCGCTGAATGCGCATCTGAAGCTGGCGGGCGAGCGCGTGTCCATTTTGGAGGTGCAGGTGGTTGGCGAGTTCTTCGATGCCCGCTTTTCCGCCGAGCGGCGGCACTATCTCTACCGCATCATCAACCGCCGGGCGCCGCTGGCGCTCGAGGCGGGCAAGGCCTGGTGGGTGCCGAAGGTGCTCGATCATGAGGTGATGCACCAGGCCGCCCAGATCCTCGTCGGCAGGCATGACTTTTCCACCTTCCGTTCCGCGCATTGCCAGGCAAACAGCCCGGTCCGCACACTCGACCGGCTCGACGTGACGCGGAACGGCGAGCTCATCGAAATCCGCGCAACGGCACAGAGTTTCCTGCACAATCAGATCCGCTCCTTTGCCGGAACGCTGAAGCTTGCCGGAGAAGGAAAATGGACGCCGGAGGATGTGCGTGCCGCCCTCGAGGCGCGTGACCGCAAGGCCTGCGGTCCGGTTGCTCCGCCCGAAGGACTTTATTTCATGCAGGTCGATTATCCGGCGGTGATCACCGATCGGCGCAAGCGGACGCAAGAAAATGGCGATGACGATCTGTCGTGACCCGGCTCATACCAGAGCGTTGATCTAAACCGGATAAATGCCGAGGAAGCGCTGAAGATATTCGGCGAGGATCATGGTCGGCACCAGCAGCGCCAGCGTCAGCGCCCCGACCATCAGCCCGTGGCCGTGAAAGATCATCCGCAAAATCCTTGCAAGCATGAAGACCTGCGCCATCATGAAGACCAGAAGCAGGATCGACACGAGGCTTATGGCGCCGGGAATGAAGAAGACCAGCGCCAGCAGCAGGCCGTTGATGTAGGAAAGCGGCACACCGAGCCAGTTGATGCTGACGACCACGGCGGCAAAGCGATCGCCCATGCGGAAGGCAAACAGCAACAGTCCGGCAAGCACCAGCGGCACGAACCAATTGGCGATTTCGACCAGGCCCAAACGGAAATAGAAGGGAAGGCCGACTTCGACATGCGGCGGCATCGACTGCAGGAAGGCCTGACGCCACCAGAGCCACGAAATGCCCATCGGCGGCAGGCACCAGGCCATCGCCCAGAAGGAGCGGTTGACGCCGCGGTCCGACATATCGAGAAACCGGAAGCCCCGCGTGTCCATACGGATCAGCAGCCACAAACCCGACAGATAGTATTGAACCTCCCTAAGCCCCGGCATTTGCGAACCATCGCTCGATGAAGGTTTCGTAGATCTGGGTCAGCGTCTCGAGATCGGAAACAGCAACGCGTTCGTCGACCATGTGCATGGTCTGTCCGACCAGCCCGAATTCGACGACCGGGCAATAGTCCTTGATGAAACGCGCATCCGACGTGCCGCCGGTGGTCGAAAGCTTCGGGGCCTTGCCGGCAATGCTCTCGACGGCAGAGGAAAGTGATGCAATCAGTGCGTTGTTGCGAGTGAGGAAGACATGGCTCGGACGATCGGCCCAGGCAATGTCATATCTTACCGCCTCGCGGCCAGGGCGCAGGGCGCCATTCTTGGCGGCCGCTTCAAGACGGCGGATGATTTCCGCCTGCAGCGTGTCGGCCGTCCAGGTGTCGTTGAAGCGGATGTTGAAGCTTGCCGCTGCCTTCGCCGGAATGACGTTGGTGGCCGGATTGCCGACATCGATGGTCGTCACCTCGAGGTTCGACGGCTGGAAGTTTTCGGTTCCGTTGTCGAATGGGGGATCCATCAGCGCGCTCGTGAGCTGCAGCATGCCGCGCACCGGATTATCCGCGAGATGCGGATAGGCGGCGTGACCCTGAACGCCGTGGACAGTGATCCTGCCGGAGAGCGAACCGCGGCGGCCGATCTTGATCATGTCGCCGAGCGTATCTGGATTGGTCGGCTCGCCGACGAGGCAGGCATCCCAGCGCTCGCCCCGTTCTGCCGCCCATTGCAGGAGCTTGATCGTGCCGTTGATGGCGGGGCCTTCCTCGTCGCCGGTGATCAGCAAGGAAATCGAGCCCTTCGGATTGCCGTGTTTTTCGACGTACCGGGAAACGGCTGCCACGAAGCATGCGATCCCGCCCTTCATGTCGACTGCACCACGACCGAAGAGTTCGCCGCCCGAAATTTCGGCGGCGAAGGGGGGATGCGTCCAGGCGGCTTCGTCGCCAACCGGCACGACGTCCGTGTGTCCCGCAAACATCAGGTGCGGGCCATCACTGCCCAGGCGGGCGTAGAGGTTTTCGATGTCGGGCGTGCCGGCTTCCGTCGCCTTCACCTTGTCCACCTTAAAGCCCAGCGGCGAAAGCATGGCGTCGAGCGCAGAAAGTGCGCCGCCTTCGGCAGGCGTCACGGAGGGGCAGCGGATGAGCGTCTGGAGATTGGCGACGGGATCGGTGGCGGTCATGAGGGTCGAATTATCCGGCGGGAATGGCAAAGACATGGCAAGGCGGCCAACCGCCTCGCTGAAAAGAACGCCGTTTGTTTACCGGATCGGAATCCGGCTGTCACTCAAAGCTTAGTCGCGCAGCAATTCATTGATGCCGGTCTTCGAGCGGGTCTGCTCGTCGACGCGTTTGACAATGACGGCGCAATAGAGATGCGGTGCCGGTTGGCCGTTTGCCATGGTCTTGTTGCCGCTCGACATCGAACCCGCAACGACAACGGAGTAGGGCGGTACTTCGCCATACATGACTTCGCCGGTGGCGCGATCGACGATCTTGGTTGACTTGCCGATATAGACGCCCATGCCGAGAACTGAGCCCTCGCGGATGATGCAGCCTTCGACGACTTCCGAGCGGGCGCCGATGAAGCAGTTGTCTTCGATGATCGTCGGGCCGGCCTGCATCGGTTCCAGCACGCCGCCGATGCCGACGCCGCCGGAAAGATGCACATGCTTGCCGATCTGGGCGCAGGAGCCGACCGTCGCCCAAGTGTCGACCATCGTGCCTTCACCGACATGGGCCCCGAGATTGACGAAGGAAGGCATCAGCACGACGTTCCTGGCGATATAGGCAGAGCGGCGGACGACGCAGTTCGGAACGGCCCGGAAGCCCGCGGCGCGATACTGGTTCTCGCCCCAGCCTTCGAACTTGGAAGGCACCTTGTCCCACCAGGTGGAATTGCCGGAGCCGCCCTTGACAACTTCCATGTCGTTCAGGCGGAAGGAAAGCAGTACGGCTTTCTTGAGCCACTGATTGACCGTCCAGACGCCATCGGCGCCGCGTTCGGCGACGCGAGCCTTGCCACCGTCGAGAAGCTCGAGCGCTGCTTCCACGGCTTCGCGAACTTCGCCTTTCGTCGACGCGTTCACGTTGTCGCGGTTGTCGAAGGCAGCTTCGATGGTCTTTTCGAGGGATGCGAGGTCGGTGGCGCTCATGAGAATTCCTTAAACTTCGAGCTTTATCCTGAAGACTAGGAAGTCTCCGGGAATTGTGATCGGCGGGATGCGATCTGCTCTATCGCATGAGCGGCTAAAATGGAATGATTTTTCGAACGAGATCGTTTCTGTATTCAAGGCGTTATAGACATACCCGGCAAGTGTTGCCGGCATTTTGAAGGGCATTCTGAAATGGCGAAGGGAAAAAACGGCAAGCTCAGGCGCAAGGACAAAGTCTGGGCTCCGCTGAAGTCGAGCGAGATCGACAGGCACCGCGCACTGGCCGTGCCGAAGACGCCGCAAACGCTTTCTCCTTCCTATCGCCTGGCCTATGCCGACGACGATTTTCTGTGCCGCGAGGAGCTGCGGCCGATCCGTCTCCAGCTTGAACTTTTGAAGGTCGAGATGATGTTGACGGAACGCGGCATCAAATCCACCGTCGTCATGTTCGGCGGCGCGCGTATTCCGGCCCCAGGCCAGAGTGCATGGGCAGCCCGCAACGACATGCAGCGCGCCAACCTGGAGGCGGCGTCCATCTATTATGACGAAGCACGCAAGTTCGCCCGGCTCTGCTCGAAATATTCCGCTGGTTTCGATTTCCATGAATATGTGATCGTCACCGGCGGCGGCCCGGGCGTGATGGAGGCGGGCAACCGCGGAGCAGCCGACGAAGGCGCGCCCTCGATCGGACTCAATATCGTGCTGCCGCACGAGCAGGCCCCGAACGCCTATGTGACGCCGGAGCTCAGCTTCAACTTCCACTATTTCGCGATCCGCAAGATGCATTTCATGGTACGCGCGAAAGCGATTGCGGTGTTCCCGGGCGGCTTTGGAACCCTCGACGAATTCTTCGAATGCCTGACGTTGATCCAGACGGGACGCATGGAAAAGATGCCGCTCATTCTCTTCGGCGAGAAGTTCTGGCGAAGCATCGTCAATTTCGACGCACTTGCCGAATTCGGGACGATCGCACCTGACGACGTGAAGCTGATCAGCTTCGTCGATACGGCAGATGCTGCCTGGAAGATCATCCAGGATTTCTATGAGCATCAGGAATAGAACACTCGCCACGACGTGCGACGGACTTCAATAGAGGTAAGTCCTTGCTTACAGGAACGGCCGATTAGGCATGTCATCGATCGAGATCACGCCGTCCTTGTTGCGATCCATGCGGATGAAAAACTTGTCGAAGGCGGCCTCGGCTTCGTGCTTGGAGATCTGGCCGTTCTCGTCGGTGTCCATGCGGCGCATCATCGAGGTGAACATCATCCTGCCACCGTCGCGCATCCCCCAGCGCTTGTCGCCGCGGCCGCGATCGCCGCGGTCATGGTCGGCGCGCTTCGGTATCGTCGGCTGGTCACCGTTGTCGGCCGTCTGCGGAGCGTTGGGCATGGCGTCGTCATTGGCGCCCATTTGGTCATCCGGTGCCTTGCGGTCCACCATCTGGGCTTCACGGTGCTTGCGGATTTCGCCCGGCGTCAGCGCCCCGTCGTTGTTCGTATCGATCGCGGCAAAGACCTTCTCGATGCCGTCCTGGGCTTCCTGTTTGGAAATCTGGCCGTCCTTGTTGGTGTCGAACTGCTTCAACATGCGCACAAAGGCAACCTCGCGCATTGCTTCAGCGCGCATCCCGTCGCCCATCATCCGGCGCGGTGGTTGGCGGGCCTTGTCGCCTGGAGCGGCAAAGCTGGCGCCGGCTGCAGCACCGACGATCATGACGGAGGAAAGTGCGATCAGTATCAGCTTGTTCCGAGACATCGTATTTCCTTTCGCGTTCGCAATCTCGCTGGAGATCGCGCTCGAAGGCTAGGACCGATGCGTCAATTTGACCAATTAAACATTGGCAAGCTGAATGAAATCTTCGTAATCTAGTCCACAACCCTTGCCAGAAACGCTGCCAGATCGTCGGTGACGAAATCGACATGGTCCTCGTCGCCGCTCGTTTGTTCCCACCACTCGACGACGGTTTCCTCAAGATTGTTCGGCACGAGCAGCACAGTCTGCATGCCGAGCGCCTTTGGAACCACAAGGTTGCGCGGCAGGTCCTCGAACATGGCCGCCTTGACCGTTTCGACGCGTTTCAGTGCCATGAACTTGTCATAGGTAACCTGCGCCGGCTTCGGCACGAATTCGGCTGCGACAATGTCGAAGATGTCGTCGAAATGTTCGAGAATGCCGAGCGCACCGGCCGTCATTTCGGCATGTTTGACGCTGCCGTTGGTGAAGATGAACTTGCGGCCCGGAAGTGCCTTGATCGCCGCACCCAATTCGGGTTGAGCCGTGAGGCTCGAATAGTCGATGGCATGGGCCTTTTCCAGAAAGTCGTTCGGGTCGACGCCGTGATGGATCATCAGACCCTGCAGCGTCGTGCCGTGATCGAGATAATATTGCTTCTGCAGCTTGCGCGCCTCGTCCCGCTCCATCTGGAGAAGCGCCGAGACATAGGCCGTCATGTTTTTGTCGATCTGCGCGAAGAGATTGACGTGATGCGGATAAAGCGTGTTGTCGAGGTCGAAAACCCATTCTGTCACATGCGCAAAATCGGCTTTGGTCGGAGTGCGATCTATCTTGGTCATGGCGGCGTTATGGCATGAGCCAAGGAAATTGCCGAACAAAAAAATAGGCGCCCGATTTTCGACGGACGGAAAAGGGAAGGGATGATAAAAGGATCCCATGCTTTTCGATCTTCCCAATGAAGACACGCTTTATGATGCGCTGATCGCCCGCAGCTCCGATTACGAGGGGCTTGCCTATGTCTGCGTGAGAACGACCGGCGTCTTCTGCCGGTTGACCTGCCCCGCACGCAAGCCGAAACGGGAGAACACGCTCTTCTACGATTCCATCGCCACCTGCATGCAGTCCGGCTTCCGGCCCTGCCGGCGCTGCAAGCCGCTGGAACAGGCGGGCAAGGAACCGATCGTCGACGAACTGCTGGAAGCGCTCGACTGCGCTCCGGCGGCGCGCTGGACCGAGGACGATCTCGTCCGCAAGGGTTACGATCCCTCCACCGTGCGGCGCGCGTTCAAACGATCGCTGGGCATGACATTCCTAGACATCGCCCGCTACCGCCGACTCGGCGAGGCAGCAAGGCAGCTTGCGAGCGGCGCCCGCGTCATCGATGTCCAGCTGGATGCGGGTTATGAGTCGGGCAGCGGGTTTCGCGCCGCGTTTCAGCGGTTGATCGGCAAGGCGCCTGCCATGTCGCAAAATCGCGAGCTGCTTTTCGCAGACTGGTTTGAAACGCCGCTCGGGCCGATGGTCGCGGTGGCCGATCAGACGCATCTGCATCTTCTGGAGTTCCACGATCGGAAGGCGCTTCAGGCTGAGCTGGAAAACCTGCAGCGCAAGACGCGCTCCTCGGTTGCCGCCGGGAGAACGCCTGCGATCGAGCAGATCGATGCCGAGCTGCGAGCCTATTTCGAGGGGAAATCCGCGAACTTCAAAACCCCTTTGGCGCTCGGCGACAGTACCCCCTTCGAGCGGGCGGTCTGGGCGAAGCTTCGGGAAATTCCTGTCGGAGAAAGACGCACCTATGGTGATCTGGCCAGGGAAATGGAAAACCCGCAGATGGTGCGCGCGGTCGGCCGCGCCAACGGCGCAAACCAGCTTGCCATCGTCATCCCCTGCCATCGCGTGGTCGGCGCAGACGGATCACTGACCGGTTATGGCGGCGGGCTGTGGCGCAAGCAATGGCTTTTGAGGCACGAAGGAAAATGCGGCCCAAAGGGTCTGTTTGAGGAGGACGTTCTATGAACCAGGCGGAAAAGGCGAAGGCGTTCGGCGCATTGCATCAGAAGGGCAATCCGGTCGTCCTCTATAATATCTGGGATGCTGGCACCGGGAAGGCTGTCAGCGATGCAGGCGCCAAGGCGCTCGCGACCGGCAGCTGGTCGGTTGCTGCGGCGCAAGGCTATGCGGACGGCGAAAAAATCCCGCTGGAAGCGCTTGTCGCAACGGTGCGGTCGATCACTGCGGCCAACGACTTGCCTCTCTCCGTCGATTTCGAGGGCGCCTATTCGACCGAGAAAGCGGGAGCCGCTGCCAACGCCGCCATGCTGATTGATGCAGGCGCCGTCGGCATCAATTTCGAGGACCAGGTGGTTGGCGGCAGCGGGCTGCATCCGATCGATCAGCAGGCCGCACGCATCCGCGCCATCCGCGAGATGGCCGAGGCTAAGGGCATTCCGTTCTTCATCAATGCCCGCACCGACCTGTTTCTCAAGTTCTCCGATCCCGACCGGCATGTCCCGCTGGTGGACGAGGCGATCGAGCGGGCAGCCGCCTATGCAGAGGCTGGCGCCAGCGGCTTTTTTGCGCCGGGATTGTCGAACCAGGACCTGATCCGCCGAGTGTGCGAAGCGGTTACGCTGCCGGTCAACATCATGATGCGCCAAGGCGTGCCGGATGTGAGGACGTTGGCAAAGCTCGGCGTCGGCCGTGTCAGTTATGGGCCGGGACCTTACCGCGCAATGATGGAAAAGCTGAAGGAGGCAGCCGAGGCGGTCTTCGCCGCCGCGGGCCAAGCTTGAATCACGGAACGATCAGCGTTCCGGCGCCGTGTTCGGTGAAGATTTCGAGCAGCACGGAATGGGCCGTCGTGCCGTTCAGGATGACGACGCCCTGGACGCCGGCCTTGATCGCGTCGATGCAGGTTTCGACCTTCGGGATCATGCCGCCGGAAATCGTGCCGTCGGCGATCAGCGCGTGCGCTTGCGAAACCGAGAGCTCCTTGATGAGGTTGCCCTGCTTGTCGAGCACGCCGGGAACGTCCGTCAGGAAGAGCAGGCGCGTGGCATTCAGTGCGCCAGCGATGGCGCCTGCGAAGGTGTCGGCATTGATGTTGTAGGTTGCGCCGTCGCGGCCGGGCGCGACCGGGGCGATGACCGGGATCATTTCCGAACGGGCGAGCAGGTCGAGCAGCGTACGGTCGACTTCGACGACCTCGCCGACGAAGCCGAGATCGAGCACGCGCTCGATGTTCGAATCCGGGTCCTTGATCTTCTTTTGCGCCTTTTCGGCAAAGACCATGTTGCCGTCCTTGCCGCAGAGCCCGATCGCCCATTCGCCCGTCTGGTTGATGAGTGCCACGATCTCCTTGTTGATGGAGCCGGCAAGCACCATCTCGACGATCTCGACGGTCTTGGCGTCGGTGACGCGAAGACCGCCTTCGAACTTCGATTCGATGCCCATCTTCGTCAACATCGCGCCGATCTGTGGTCCGCCGCCGTGGACGACGATCGGATTGACGCCGGATTGCTTCAAAAGCGCGATGTCGCTGGCGAAGGCCTTGCCGAGCTCGGGATTGCCCATGGCATGGCCGCCGTATTTGACGACTATTGTCTTGTTCTCGTAACGCTGCATGAAAGGCAGCGCCTGTGCGAGAAGGCGTGCTTGGGTTTCGCTTTCGGACTGGTTCATGGCATACCCCGCAGAATAGATCGCGGCCTTTTATCTCAAGTTTTTGACAGATGGAATAATGCCCTGCGCATTAGTTGCTCCGCCTCTTGTCAATTTGAGCCGGCCGCCGTTTATTGGCATCGTGTCAAAGATAGACGGGCCGCGGCATGACGAGCGAGGAAATCGCGCAATTGATAGGCCGCATCGCCATGGCCGACCGGAAGGCTTTCGCCGATCTCTACAAGGAGACGAGCCCGAAACTTTTCTCCATATGCCTGCGTATCCTGAACGATCGTGTTGAAGCCGAGGAAGCGTTGCAGGAGGTTTATGCAAAGATCTGGCAGCGCGCCGGGGCTTTCGTGGCCAACCAAGGTACGCCGTCCTCCTGGCTCGCGGCGATTGCCCGCAACCAGGCGATCGATATGATGCGGGCGCGAAAGCCTGTCGCCGACGAGTTGAACGGTGAATACGATCTTCCCGATCCTGGCCTCGACCCGGAAAAGCAGGCCGTGTTGTCTGATGAAGGAAGGCGGATTGACACCTGCATGGAAGAGTTGGAAGCTGATCGGGCGCAGGCGGTGAAGAAGGCCTATGTCGAAGGACTAAGCTATCAGGAACTTGCCGATCAGTTTGGCGTTCCGCTGAACACCATGCGGACATGGCTGCGGCGCAGCCTTTTGAAGCTGAGAGAGTGCATGGAGCGATGACATCGCCGGATCAAAGCAAGGGAGGCCGTTCCCGTGATGAAGTGCTCGCCGGCGAGTACGTGCTTGGTGTTCTTTCGTTTCAGGATCGCCGGGTGGTCGAGGAGCGCATGCGCCGGGACCGCCAGTTTGCCGCAATCGTCAGCCGCTGGGAAACGAACCTCTCTGCTTTCAACGACGATTATGAAGTGGCCGCGAGCCCGGGCCGGGAGACGTTCAAGCAGATCGAGGCACGCCTTTTCGGCGAACCGGAGCTTTCGCGGTCCTTCTCGCGCGGCCTTTGGAATTCCGCGGTCTTCTGGCGCTCGCTGACCTTCGCTTCGCTGGTCGTTGCGATCGGTGCCATAATTTTCGCCTCCGGCAACGTTCCACCGCCGAAAGGTCAATCGCCACTGTTTGCCGAATTGTCGTCCGCCGACAGCCAGGTCAATCTGCTTGCCTCTTACGACGCCCAAAGCGGCCGCCTCCGCATCGTGCCTGTTGCGGCGGGCGGGGCTGAGAATAAATCACTGGAGCTCTGGCTGGTGCCGGCAAGCGGCACTCCAAAGTCGCTCGGCATTTTCCACTCGGATGAAGATGGCGAGCTTGTTGTTCCTGCCGATCTGCGCGGCGGCATTGCCGACGGTACGACGCTCGCCGTCAGCCTTGAGCCTTTTGGTGGTTCGACGACCGGTGCACCGACAGGACCGGTTGTCGCCAGTGGCACCACGCATCGCCGCTAAAAAATCGTCTCGTCTGAAACTCTTTCTGCATCGCCTCGTACATCTCGATGTCCGGGCGGGCCGAGGCATTCCGCACGCGAACCGGCGCCGGACGTGAGGAGAATGGTCATGATGAAGTCAGCTTTGCGCACCATTGCGCTTGCCACTGCCGTATCCGCAATCGCTTTTGCTGTGCAGGCCGCCAACCCCATGGTGGGTGGCGCTCCGATGTTCCCGACGAAGAACATCATCGACAATGCCGTCAACTCGAAGGACCACACCACCCTGGTCGCGGCGGTGAAGGCCGGCGGTCTCGTCGGCACGCTCGAAGGCAAAGGTCCGTTCACTGTTTTCGCGCCGACGAACGAGGCTTTCGCCGCCCTGCCGAAGGGCACGGTCGAGACGCTTCTCAAGCCGGAAAACAAGGCCGCGCTCGTCAAGGTGCTGACCTGCCACGTGGTTGCGGCAGATGCGATGGCGAAGACCGTCGCCAAAATGATCAAGGACGATGGCGGCGAACACGACATCAAGACGGTGGGCGGCTGCGTGCTGAAAGCCAAGGAAAGCATGGGCAAGATCACGCTGACCGATGAAAGGGGAGGCACAGCACGCGTGACGATCGCCGACGTCAAGCAGTCGAACGGCGTAATCCATGTCGTTGACAAAGTGCTTCTGCCTAAGACGTGATGGATTTATGGACGAAGGAGGGGAGGCGCCTGCGGGCGCCTCCCCTCAGTTCCAGTTTTTGATCTCGACCGTTTCGGCAATGGCTTGGCGCAACTCATCCAATCCCTCGCTCTTCTCGGAAGAGGTGGCAATAACGAATGGGAAGGCCGCCGGACGCTTTTTGATCTTCTCTGCCGTTTCCGCGAGCAGCTTGGCGACCGCGGGCGGCTTGATCTTGTCGGTTTTGGTGAGAACAATCTGGTAGGAAACGGCGGCCTTGTCGAGCAGGCTCAGAACGTCATCGTCGTTCTTCTTGATGCCATGACGGCTGTCGATAAGCACGTAGACGCGCTTCAGCGTAGCGCGGCCGCGCAGATAATCGAACACGAGTTTCGTCCAGGCGTCGACCTGGTCTTTCGGCGCTTGCGCATAACCGTAGCCCGGCATATCGACGAGCGCCATCGGCGGCAGGTCGCCGCCTTCGCCGGAATAACCCTCCGGAACGAAGTAGTTCAGCTCCTGCGTCCGGCCCGGCGTATTCGAGGTACGCGCCAGTCCCTTATGTCCGACAAGCGCATTGATGAGCGACGACTTGCCGACATTCGAGCGCCCGGCGAAGGCCACTTCCAGCGGCCCTTCCGGTGGCAGGAACTTCATGGAAGGCACGCCGCGGATGAAGATCCACGGCCGCCCGAAGAGTGGCTTTTCGTTGTTTTGCGTCATTCCGCTTTTCCAGCGCGTCCTAATCCATTGCGCATACGGCATTCAGGTTTCGCATGATTTTGTCAACCAACGGTCCCCGATGCGCCCTCATTGGAAACAGGTTGCCGAAAAGAAAAAGCCCCGCCGAAGCGAGGCTTCCTCGTTCATTTCGATGGCGCCGGTTTTCGCCGGAACAAGCCCTTGAGATTGTCGAAGAGCTCGATCTTCACACCGTGGCGGCGCATGATTACCCCCTGCTGAATAACGGAGAGCGTATTGTTCCAGGCCCAGTAGATGACGAGGCCGGCCGGGAAGCTTGCCAGCATGAAGGTAAAGACCAGCGGCATCCAGTTGAAGATCATCGCCTGCGTTGGGTCGGGCGGCGTCGGGTTCATGCGCATCTGCACGAACATCGTAACACCCATGATCAGCGGCCATACGCCGAGATGCAGGAGGGCGGGCGCTTCGAAGGGGAGCAGACCGAAGAGGTTGACGATCGTGGTCGGATCGGGGGCCGAGAGGTCCTGAATCCAGCCGAAGAACGGCGCATGCCGCATTTCGATCGTGATATAGATGACCTTGTAGAGCGCGAAGAAGACCGGGATCTGCAAGGCGATCGGCCAGCAGCCGGCAATCGGATTGATCTTCTCTTCCTTGTAGAGCTGCATCATCGCCTGCTGAAGGCCCATTCGGTCGTCGCCGAATTTGGCTTTGAGCTCTTCCATCTTCGGCTGCACGCGCTTCATGTTCGCCATCGAGGCGTACTGCTTGCTGGCGAGCGGGAAGAACAGCCCCTTGACGACGATTGTCGTCAGCAGGATCGCGACGCCGAAATTGCCGAAGTAGCGGAAGAAGAAATCCATCAGCTTGAACATCGGCTTGGTGATGAAATAGAACCAGCCCCAGTCGATCAGCCGGTCGAAGCGCGGGATTTGGTAGGAGGCCTCGTAGCCGTCGATGACCGGAACTTCCTTGGCGCCGGCAAAGACGAGGTTCTTGAGCTCGATCGACTGTCCGGGAGCAACGGTTACTGCGTCTTCCTTATAGTCGGCCTGATAGCGTGGCTGGCCATCGGTGAAATGCGAGAAGCGGGCTTCATAAGCCGATTTCTGCGGCGGCACGATCGTTGCGGCCCAGTACTTGTCGGTGATGCCAAGCCAGCCGCCGGTGGATTTGGCGGGGGTGACGGCTTCTTTCTCGACGGCAGAGTACTTGCTCTCGACCAGGCCGTCGCCGATGACGCCGATGAAGCCCTCGTGCAGGACGTAGACGGAGGGCGTCGTCGGCTTGTTGTAGCGGGTAACGCGCCCGTAGGACGAAATGGAAGCCGGCGTACTTCCGCTGTTCGTCACCTTGTCCGTGACGGTGAACATGTAGCGGTCGTCGACCGAAATCGTACGCGCAAAGGTCAGGCCCTTGTCATTGGTGTAGGTCAGCGTCACCGGGGACTTGTCGGTGAGCTTGGCGCCTTCCGGCGCCGTCCATACGGTCGACGGACCGGGAACTGCTCCGGTCTGGTCGCTGCCGATATAGCCGAGTTCGGTAAAGTAGCCGTCCTTGGTGTCAGCCGGCGAAAAAAGCGTAATGATCGGGCTGCTCTTGTCGACCGTCTCGTGATAACCCTTGAGCTTCAGGTCGTCGAGGCGGGCACCTGCCAGGTTGACGGAGCCAGAGAGCGCTTCCGTGTCGATGGCGATGCGCGGCGCCTTAGCAAGCGCTTCCTCGCGCGTTGCGGTCGCGGCGGCCTGGCCGGTCGGCGCGGCGCCACTTGTTTGCGGTGCGGGCTGGCCGCCTGCAGCAGGAGCCTGTGTTTGCTCGCTCTGCTGCTGCGCTTTTTGGGCTTCCTGCGCCTTGCGCTGAGCCTCGATGCGCGGGTTCATGTAAAGAAACTGCCAGCCGAGAACGATCAGCACCGAGAGAGCGATCGCAATGAAATAATTGCGGTTGTTTTGCATCATACGTTCCTGGGGCGTCCGTGGGAGGATCGCCTGTGTTTCGGCTTGCTTTCGACGCGTGCCTTAAGCTCCGCGCTCAATTCCTTGAAGGACGCCGTCAGGCAGTCTCTTCGCGCGACAACCACATAGTCGTGTCCGGGCTGCATTGCAAACCCCACATGAAGTCGCACCGCCTCTTTGAGGCGGCGTCGCATGCGGTTCCGTTCGACCGCGTTGCCATGTTTTTTTGTGACGGTGAAGCCGACGCGGGCTTCGGTTTCGGGCTCTTTCCGGTCGAGAACCTCGAGCAGGAAGAGGCCACCCTTGCGCTTTTCGCCGTTGCGGACAGCAAGAAACTGCGGGCGGCTTTTCAACCGCCCTGCAGTGTTTTTTTCAGTGGTCGTCAATTCGCCCGCCATCTGTTATCGGGCAATCCGGCCTTAGGCCGAAAGACGCTTGCGGCCACGCGCGCGGCGGGCAACGATGACCTTGCGGCCGCCCTTGGTAGCCATACGCGCACGGAAACCGTGGCGGCGCTTGCGGACAAGCTTCGATGGTTGGTAGGTACGCTTCATTTATTTAAACACCGCGGAGTGCGGCCCTTCTTGAATTTGCATATTGCAAGGAGCGTTGTTTTTCGAACGGGCGAGGCCAAAGACCGAAGTGACCGAACGTGCGGCGGCTTATACGGATGAAGCCTCAAGAAGTCAATTATCGCCCCGGTGATTCATCTGCCAGCCGTTTAAGACTGTAAAAATTCGCATCATGGTATTAACTATTGTACTCAACACGTCGAAAGGTTGAATTTTGCTGATTTTATCTTGATGGGCATGCTATCGGCGATGCTTCTACTCAAGTTTATGCAATTTTTGCGAAGAATGCCGTTGATGCGCGGATAATATGGATAATTTTTTGTAGTTCTAAACCATCACATTCGAAATGTAACATTAAGACATTTAGCCGATCTTCATTCCATCGGCTGGGAATTTGCTTTCCAGACTGTCGTTAGTCCCTCAGGAGGCATTTCCGTTGAAAATCCGCGGCAAGATCAATTTGCTCGTTTCCGTTATGGCAGCTGTCGCCCTTATTATTGGCGCAACCGCCCTTATTGCCATGAACGAGTACAACAACAAATTCAGCGCCTATAAGAGTGCCTCACAGCGTGCCTATGCTGGCGAGCGGCTCAACCGCTTCGTGACAGCAACAGTTATGGAAGCCCGCGGCATCTACGCTGCGAAGGAAATCAAGGATACCGGCAACTTCGCCAAGGGACTGATGGCAGATCTCGACGAGATCGACAAGGTCATCGCCGGATGGGCGCCGCTCGTTCCCGAGAGCCAGAAGGAGAGCTTCGGAAAGCTCGTCGAGCGCGCCAAGGAATTCCGCACCTTCCGCACTGAAACGGCCCGTCTCGGCACTGAAGTCGGGCCGGCAGCCGCCAACACCCAAGGCAACAATGAAGCCAACCGCGCGAACCGAAAGGCCTTCCAGGCCGAGATCGATGCGATCGTAAAGACCGACAAGGCCGAGCTGCAGGCCGTCGATGCCGAGATCGAAGCTTTCCGTGCTTCGCTGTTCTGGCTCGTGCTTGCCATTGCCGGCGTGGGCATTTCGACAGGCGTCGGCATGGGCGTTTACATCGGTACCAGTCATCTCAGCCGTCCGATCAAGCGCGTAACGACCGCCATCAATGAAGTCGCCAACGGCAATTTCGACGCGGATGTGCCCTATGCCGGCCGTAAGGACGAGATCGGCGAGATGGCCGCCGCCGTCGCCGTCTTCAAGGAGAACGGGTTGGCCATCAAGCGGCTGCATGCGCAGGAAGCGGCCATGCGCACCAAGAGCGACGACCTGCAGTCGAGCATGTCTGTGGTGGTCGCTGCCGCGGCTGCCGGTGATTTCAGCCGCCGTATCGAGAAGGACTATGAGGACGAGAATCTCAATCAGTTTGCAGGCAATATCAACACGCTGCTTTCGAGCGTCGATGCCGGCGTCGGCGAAACCCGCCGCGTCATTGCAAGTCTTGCCGATGGCGATCTGACACAGACCATGCGCGGCGACTTCCAGGGCGCCTTCGCCGAGTTGCAGCAGAACGTCAACAACACGTTCCAGACGCTGCAGACGACCATGCGCGAGATCCGCGAGACCACCGAAGCGATCAACGGCAACACCAACGAGCTCCGCGTTGCCAGTGACGATCTCTCCAGGCGCACGGAACAGCAGGCGGCAGCCCTCGAACAGACCTCCGCAGCTCTCGACGAGATCACGGCCGTCGTGCAGAACTCGACGGAACGGGCCCAGGAGGCCAGCATCATGGTCTCGGAAGCGAAGGATGATGCCGGCCGCTCCGGCGTCGTCGTCCGTAACGCGGTCGATGCCATGGGCCGCATCGAGCAGGCATCGCGCGAAATCAGCCAGATCATCAACGTAATCGACGAGATCGCTTTCCAGACCAACCTCCTCGCACTCAATGCCGGTGTCGAGGCGGCACGGGCCGGAGAAGCGGGCAAGGGCTTTGCCGTCGTCGCGCAGGAGGTTCGCGAGCTCGCCCAGCGCTCGGCAACGGCCGCAAAGGACATCAAGGCGCTCATCACCAAATCCGGCGATGAAGTTCATGTCGGTGTGAAGCTGGTGCAGGCAACCGGCGAGGCGCTTGGCGAGATTGAAACCCGCGTCATCGCGATCAACGATCACATTCACTCGATCGCGACCGCGGCCAAGGAACAATCGACCGGCCTTAAGGAGGTCAACACCGCCATAAACCAGATGGACCAGGTGACGCAGCAGAATGCAGCGATGGTCGAGGAAACCTCGGCTGCGACGCACAAGCTCTCCGCAGAAGCCGACGGTCTCGTCAATCTTATTGCCCATTTCAGGATATCGAATGCTGCTGCAGCGCCGCTCGCCGTTGCCCGCCGCGAAGAACACCGTCCGGTCGCCTCGCCGGCGCGCCGCGTGATGAAGACCGTCTCGCGGGCCTTCAACGGCAACGCGGCGGTTGCCGGGCAGAATTGGGAAGAATTCTGAGTATCGTCGACAGTCAGAAAACGCCGCCTCCGGGCGACCGGCTTGCCGTCGCTCGCGAAGATTTGAAAGCGCACTTCGATCGGCTAATATAGAAGTCTGGTTTCAGGCGCTTAGCCGATCGGAAATGACGATGCCGGATCAACAGCAAGGCGGAAATTCGACTGTCGACATTGCGGCGGACGGCGCAGATGGCCGTCCGGCGGGTGCGTTCGGCGGCCTGTCGGGCAAGCTGCTTTGGCTGACTGTCCTGTTCATCATGCTCGCCGAAGTGCTGATCTTCTTCCCTTCCATCGCCAGCATGCGCATCCGCTGGCTGGAGGACAAGCTGAACACGGCTGCTGCCGCCGCCATCGTTATCGATGGCCTGCAACCCGTCGAACTGCCGTATGCTTTGCAGAAGGAAACATTGGCGGCGACCGGCACGAAGGCGATCGTTCTTCGCAAGGAAGGCACCTCCAGGCTTCTCGCGATGAGCAGCATGCCGACATCCGTCGATGAGCAGTATGACCTGACCAAGGCCACGCCCATCAGTTCCATGGGAGACGCATTGGACACGCTGCTTTTTGGCGGCAACCGCATCATCCGCGTTTACGGCCCGGTCGGCGAGACGAACATGGGCGTCGAAGTGCTGATGAAGGAAAGGCCGTTACGCACGGCGATGCTCGTCTATGCACGCAATGTTCTGCTCCTCTCCGTGCTGATCTCGCTCTTTACCGCGACGCTGATTTTCTTCGTGATTAATCGCATCCTGATCCTCCCGATCCGCAGGCTGACCGGCAACATGCAGCAATTTTCAGCCGATCCGGAAAACCCGCAGCATGTCTTCGTGGGCGATGGCGGGCGCGATGAACTGGCGGTCGCGGGACGGCGTCTGACGGCGATGCAGATGGAACTGCAAAAGACGCTGAAGCAGCAGAAGAATCTTGCGGCACTTGGCCTTGCGGTCTCAAAGATCAATCACGACATGCGCAACATCCTCGCCTCGGCGCAGCTGATGTCAGACCGTCTCGTAGATGTCGATGACCCGATGGTTAAGAGCTTCGCACCGAAGCTGCTGCGTACGATCGATCGCGCTGTCGGCTATACGACGGAAGTGCTCTCCTTTGGTCAGGCAAGCGAATCGGCGCCGCGCCGCCGGCGGGTCAGGCTCTACGATCTGACGCAGGACGTGCGGGATATGCTGGCGATCGATCCGCAGAGCGGCGTTGAGTTTGCCGAGCAGATGCCGCCGGACATAGAGGTCGATGCTGATAGCGAGCAGCTCTTCCGCGTGATTCACAATCTCTGCCGGAACGCGTTGCAGGCGTTGACCGGCGAAACCGCCCCTGACGGCATTAAACGCATCACTGTATCGGCGCAGCGTGTCGGTAGCGTCGTCAGCATCATCGTTGACGATACCGGGCCAGGCATGCCGATGAAGGCCCGGCAGAATCTTTTTGCGGCCTTCCGCGGTTCGGCCCGCAGCGGCGGCACAGGCCTCGGACTTACGATCGCGCGCGAACTGGTCCTCGCGCATGGCGGCACGATCGCCCTCGTCGAAAAGCCCGCGGCCGGCACGCAGTTCCGCATCGAAATCCCGGACCGGCCGGTTTCGCTGGAGGACTATCGTTCGCGCACCCAGTCGGAAAAGTGATGCAAATTCCGCAACTCAGCCATCTGCAACCAAAGTCGTGATTTTTTTCGAATTGCTATTGCATTCACCCAAAGGACGCTTTAGAGGATCGCCCACGCAAGCGGCACGGCCGCTTTTGGCACGCACCCGTAGCTCAGCTGGATAGAGCACCAGACTACGAATCTGGGGGTCAGGAGTTCGAATCTCTTCGGGTGCGCCATTCTTTCCTTTTAGTTTACAATAGTTTACGCGAGCACCACGCAAACTGCGCCGGATGCGCGCTTCGAACCTGTCGCAAAGAGCAACCACGTCTTCGGAAAAGAGCGAATTGGTGCAAGCCATGCAGATTCGCCACCCTGTCTTCCTGGCCACACGGGGCGGATTGTGGTGATAGTCCAGCACTGGTTCCCGCCGTGATCCTCCGTCAAAGTCCATCGCTGCGGCTCAATGAACCCTGATAGTTGGCTTTCAGCTTTTGCGCTGGCTGCGGCGCTGGCGCTCACCCTTGCCGGTGCAACACCCTTGGTCGTGCGCGGGGTTGCCGTGAAGGTGCTTGGTACCGTCTAAGAGCAGGTTCCGGGAGTCAACTCCTGTTCAGATTTCAGCAAAGAAGTGTTCGCCTGTCTCTTCATCGGGAGGAGCGATTGCGATCATTTGCGGGCTGGAGCTTGCCAGAGTTTACATTTATGTCTTTTTACTAAGTGATGCTGAGTGAACCGCCAATGATGCAAACCTTGAGCACTGAGGTAGGCAACAGCGCCCACTCATTTGCACACGAGATTAAGAAGAGTTCATTATTTTGGAGAGAGGCCATCGAGCAGGAAGCCGAGGCCTTTCCTGAAAGCACCATCCCAATCGTCATCCAACAGCAGGCGGCAGCGTTCAATTGTTGGGTAGCGTTCGCTGAGATGCTCAAGTCGCTTCTGAGCAGCGGCCCTATCGTCGTCCGAGAGGTCGAAGCCCGCCCGGGTGATGGTGGCGCCCATCACATAGTTCCAGAGCGACCATATCGCGACGTTCAGATCTGCGTCCGCTACACCGGCCCTGGACAATGTCTTGCTCAGCAGTTCTAGGCGACTGAGGATGTTCGGGCCGAGCGCCCGGCGCGGCAACAGCGATGCCGACCAAGGATGGCGCAGCATGCTGGCGCGCCAGTCTTCGAGCATATGAACGACTTCTCCGCGCCAGTCTTGAGACTGAACTGTCTGCGGCGATCCGCGATATTCGAGCACCGCGTCGAGCGCCAGATCAAAGACATCCTCTTTGTTGTCGACGTGCCAATATAGGCTCATCACGCCCGAGCCGAGGCGATCTGCCAGCCGGCGCATCGTTAGGCCGTCGACTCCGTGAGCGTCCAGAAGTTCTGCCGCGGTCGCTACGATGCGTTCCCGAGAGAGAGGCGGTTCACTGCGCGGCTCCTGCGCGGGCTGGGACCATTGACTTATCCGTTGCGGCCGTTTGCTCCGGGCTCCGCTACGTTTGGCTGTCATCCGTCTTCCTTTGCTGATTAGAACGTCGATCTAAGCCGACAATACGACGAATGTCGATCCTGGCCGATTGACTCGTACGACGTACGATGCAAAACGTACGTCGTACGAGTCCATCGCATGAGCGATGGGTTAAAGATCAATCCTGCCGGCCGCGAGGATACGTTGCGCGCAGTCCGCAGAGCCAAGAAAAAATCATGTCACATGCAATCAAGCATCTGCTTATCGGAGGGCTAATCATCATGACCATGGGCGTCCCCACTACGACGACGGCCAATGAGAACGATCTCAAGCTGACCATCGTCAATCCAAAAAACCTTTACGACCCGACGCCGAATGGCTACAGCACGGCGGTGATCGTGCCCCGTGAGGCCCGGCTGGCCTACATCTCCGGCCAGGGCGGCCAAGACAGCACTGGAGCCTTGTCGCCCGACTTCGCTGTCCAGGTTGAGCAGGCCTACGCAAATTTGCGCACGGCTCTCGATGCGCTCGGCGCACGGCCGGACCAGGTTGCCAAGCTCACGGTCTTCGTGGTCGATCACGATATGTCCAAGCTTGAGGTGTTGACCAGAAGCGTCAAGGAAATGTTCGGCGAAGCACTGCCGGCACAGACACTGATTCCCGTTCCCAAGCTTGCAATTGACCCGATGCTCTTCGAGGTGGAAGCCGTGGTCGTGCTTCACTAGCGGGCGACGCTGCTGACCCAATCGCGAAAAATGAAATCGGTCGAGCGCGCCGCCGCAGCCGGTGCTCACAATCACGAGGGCCGAGCAACCAGGCTTGGCCGCTTGCAAGCGGGGGATTTCCGAGGGGGCGCGAAGCACCGCCGATAGGTATCGCTTCAACGGAGAGCGGCTGCCCTTCCTCCACGATCATAGACGCCGTGTTCCGACGCAGGATGTTGATTGCAGCATTGTGGTCGGCATGGGCGCGCAAGCCGCATTGGCAACAGCGGAAAGTCGCTTGGCTGCCTGTCCACGGCTCCGCAGCCCGAACAGAAGGGCGATCCGGGTTGCGCCATCGGGGCTGTATTCGAGGTCGCCGCGATAGTGGGCATCCGGCTGTTTGATGCCGACCAGGCGACGCTCGCCACAGGCATATCCGCCACCACCTGACCTTGGCCCTTTTGCCCAAGTCCGTACGCCCGTCAAGGCCGCGACCCGGGATCGTGACATCTACGGGAGGTGGCTGAAGCGGGCGATTTGCGCATCCTTCATCAGGCTGCGAAAATTGGGCCCACTGACATGCACGAGTGTCTTGTGGTCACCGCCTTCGAAATAGACATCGCTCGCGTCGCCGAGGCTTTCGTCTAAGATCACTGGCACATCGTAAGCGGGTCCGATGGGTGGTACCGCGCCAATGTCGCAATCCGAAAAAAGCGAGCTGACCTCCTCCTCCGAGGCGAGGCCAAGACGCCTGTTCATCAGATCCTGCAATGTGGAGAGCTCGATGCGGTGTGTGCTCGGTACAACGGCTAGGACATACCCCGTTTCGTGATGTACGACCACGGATTTGGCCAGCCTGCTGCCCGGAATATGCGCGGCTTGCGCCGACTGGCTGGTTGTTGCTGTGCGGTGATGAGCGACGGTGTCGTAAGCGATACCCTCACCGGCTATATAGTCCTGAAGTTTTCCTGCGATCGGCATCGTAGGCACTCCCTATGTTTGCCTGGGACGCATAAGCGACATTTTCCTCTCATCATGCGGGAAGTCAACGGCGAATGGGCGGCCGCAAGTGTAAGCGGTTGGGAAACCAACTTGTTACGGCCGTCGATCAACTTGCTTAGCTTCGCGCAATCTTGCGCATGTATCTGCGTTCTGCGCCGCGATGGTGCGGAGCGGGGCGGGAGAGAATTATGAAGGCGAGTACCCAGGTTGGGATTTCGATGATGGCGGTCGCGGTCATTCTTGCCGGATGTGTCACCTATGCCGACAAGCCGGTTCTCTATCCCGTCGGCAGCCCGGTCAATCCGCCATTCGTTGCCCACGTCATGTGCATCGGCGAAGCCAATGCGATGTATGGCGAAGCGATGCAGCAATATAAACTGCGTGCACAGATGACTCGCGATTATGACAGCGCCGAAGCAGAAGCGCTCTCGCGCGGCGCGGCGCGCAGGCAGTATGACGCCTGCGCTTCGTCCGAAGGCTATCGCGCGGTCTACGATCGATAGGGCAGTCTGAAACGCTCTCTTTGACGTAAGGAGAACTGCTTGCTGGCCGGTCTGGCAGCAACTGTCTGCGAGCGTCGAAAAATCTGGCTCGTATCGTTGCACCAAGTGCAAAAATGCACTAGATATAAAAGCGCAATAATTGAAAGGATAGGATCCCGTTCAATTGGGATGAATGACCTGGACACGCTGCGCGGCTGATGGCCTCCTGGAATTGCCGTTCTGAAGGCGATGCCTGGCAGGTAATGACGCTGCATTTCAAAAGTGGGCCAATCAACATGACCGCAAACATTGCATGCTCGGATTTCCTGCATTTCTTCCGTTCGTGGATCAGCAATCCACTTCGCGTCGCTGCAATCGCTCCCTCCGGGGTTTCGCTCGCCAAGCTGATGACGAAGGAAATCGCGGCGCTTGACGGGCCGATCATTGAACTGGGCCCCGGTACGGGTGTTTTCACGCGGGCGCTGCTTGCGCGCGGGCTCAAAGAGGCGGATTTGACGTTGATCGAATATGGCCCCGAATTCATCGATGGCCTCAAGGCTCGCTTTCCGTCCGCCCGTGTCTTGCAGATGGATGCGGGTCATTTGGCACATGCCGGCATCTTCCAAGGCGAGCCGGTCGGGGCGGTGGTCAGCGGCTTGCCGCTGCTTTCGATGTCGCCGCGCAAGATCACCGCCATTCTCGCCGGCGCTTTCACCTACATGCGGCCTGGCGGTGCGTTTTATCAATTCACTTACGGTCCACGCTGCCCTGTGCCGCGGCCAATCCTCGACCGGATGGGGCTCAAGGCAACGCATATCGGCGGCACGATGCGGAACCTGCCGCCTGCCGCAGTCTACAGAATTTTGCGCCGCAAGCCGCTTGAGCTCTCGCGGGAGCGCTTCAAATATCATAGCCGGGAAGCGGAGATCGAAACGGCCGCAGGAGACGCTGGCGGCTGATGCAATCGGACGCAAATGGCTGAATCGAAACAGACCGGCACTGCAGAAGGGCGCCGCGAGCGCAAGCGGCGCCAGACGCGCGAGCGCATTGAGCAGGCGGCAATGACGCTGTTTCTCGAACGCGGCTTTGATGCAACGACGATCGAGGACATCACGGATTCCGCCGACGTGTCGAAGCGCAGCTTTTTCGATTATTTCCCCTCAAAGGAAGAGGTCGTCTTCGCCTGGCAAGATTCTTTTGCCGACCGGCTGATGGCTGCCATCGCCGCAAGGCCAAAGAGCCAGTCGCCCTTGACGGTTGTTGAAGAAGCAATCGTGGAAACCGTTGCCGCTTCCGCCAATGAACGTGGTCTCGCCCTTGGTGAACTCATCCGTCGCACACCCGTGCTGAAAGCGCGCGATCAGATGAAATATGCAAAACTTGAGCAGAAGCTGACGGAAGCATTGATCGCAAGAAGCGGCGAAGGGAAGGAAGTCCGGGCGCGGATGCGGCTTCTCTCTGCGATCGTCATCGGAACATTGCGTGTCGGCGGTGAGCGCTGGCAGGAACGTCCGCCAGAAGGCCCACTCGAGGCCTTTGCGAGGGAGCTTTTTGCGGATCTTTGGAAGATGCTGGCGGATTTTGGCGACGAGGCGAAAAATCGGCTTTAGGTTATCGCATTTTAACCGAACGTTATTTTGACCAGCTGATCAAAGTTGCTGCAAAATGAGGCGTCTTCGCAAAGATTGCGTGTCGAGCCATGCGTAAGGTGCATTGCTGCATTGCGGTAATAGCCCTATTCTCGATCAAATCAATCGGGTATTTATAGCTTCGTAAGTAGCGCACTCCTCCTCCCAGCGCTCTTACGCAGACTGGTAACACTCCTCCTCCCAGTTGCCAGTCAGGATCAAGAGCCCGGTGCACCTCCTCCCGCACCGGGCTCTTTTCTATTTCAGCCCTGAAAATCAGTCTGCCCATCGATTGCGAGGCTCACCGGCTGCTTGCCTTATTTGACTCCCCTTACGCCCACGGCTTATTTGAGCAGCAGCCAGAGCGCTCAGCCAGGCGTCGATGTTGGAGTAGGGGATGTTTGACGGATCGGGGGCCATGCGGAAGACGCTTGCGAGCCTGGCGCTTGCTGCCTTCCTGTTATCGGCCTGCGGCGGACGGCACGTCGGCGTGATGACGCCGGTGGGATCCGTGCAGCCGGGCACGTCGAAAGTCGACCTTCTCGTCGCAACCACGCGCGCACAGGACAAGGATCCCGCCGTCCTCTTTTCTGGCGAGCGCGGCACCGGACTGATGGTCACTGCGGTCAACGTTTCGATACCGCCGGATGCCAATCGCAAGATCGGTCAGGTGCAATGGCCGAAGCGCCTGCCGGCCAATCCGCTTCGCGATTTCGTCACCGTGTCCGTCGATCCGCTGGAAGGAGAGCAGGCAGGCGAGGTTTGGCTGAAGAGCCATATGCCGAAGAGCCGCCGCGTGCTGGTCTTCGTCCATGGCTTCAACAATCTTTACGAGGATTCCGTTTACCGCTTCGCGCAGATCGTTCACGATTCGCATGCGGACGTGGCGCCGGTCGTCTTCACCTGGCCGTCGCGCGGAAGCATCTTCGACTATAACTACGACAAGGAAAGCACGAATTATTCCCGCGATGCGCTGGAAGAGCTGCTGCGCCGCACCGCCCGGAACCCGGCAGTCAGCGATATCACCATCATGGCGCATTCCATGGGCACTTGGCTGACCGTCGAGGCGCTGCGCCAGATGGCGATCCGGGACGGGCATGTTGCAAGCAAGATCAACAACGTCATCCTTGCCTCACCCGATCTCGACGTTGATGTTTTCGGGCGGCAATTCGTGAGCCTCGGCGAGGAGAGGCCGCACTTTACCATCTTCGTTTCGCGGGACGACCGCGCGCTGGCGCTTTCGCGCCGCATTTCCGGCAATGTCGATCGCCTCGGCCAGATCGATCCTTCGGCGGAGCCTTATCGCAGCAAGCTCGAGGCGGCGGGCATCACCGTCCTCGATCTCACCAAGCTCAAGGGCGGCGACAGGCTGAACCACGGCAAATTCGCCGAAAGCCCGGAAGTCGTGAAGCTGATCGGCGACCGGCTGATCGCCGGCCAGACGATCACCGATTCGCAGGTCGGTCTTGGCGAAGCGGTTGGTGCCGTCGCGATCGGTGCCGCGCAGACGGTCGGCAGCGCGGCCAGCGTTGCCGTCAGCACCCCGATCGCGATCTTCGATCCGCGCACGCGCCGCAACTATGATGCCCAGTTGAAGCGCTTCGGCCAGTCGGTGGAGAATACCGCGGGCTCGGTCGGCGATACGGTCGGTGCCGGTTTGCCGACACAATAAAATTCCTCATAGGCATTCACCTCATTCTGATATATCACAACGCAAGTCCTGCCGCTAAAATCTTGCCTTGATGGATAATGATATGACGAATGAGAGGAAGCAGACCGTCGCCGTTGTCGGCGCAGGCGTCATCGGCGCATCGATTGCTTTCGAAATGCAGCAACGCGGCTTTCAGGTGACGCTGATCGACAAGGGCGAGCCGGGGCGTGGTACGTCCTACGGGAATATGGCGAGCATCGCGCTCGATTTCACCGCCGGTTCTGGTCCGGCGACCTGGAAGAAAATTCCCCGCTGGCTGATGGATCCCGAGGGGCCGGTCTGGCTGCGTCCGTCTTACGCTCCGAAAATGCTTCCTTGGTTCTTGCGTTTCATCGCGGCCGGCCGCCGGTCCCGTCTGCGCGGGATCGAAGATGCAGGCATGAACCTGACGCGCCGGGCGCTAGGCGATTTCCGGACCATGCTTTCTGCAATCGGCGCACCGGAACTCATGACGGAGGAGGGCTGCCTCGCCATCTATGAGACGGAAGCTGAATTCGCCGCCGACCGCGGCCATATCGAGTTAATGCAGCGCTATGGCTTCGATTTCGAGATCTTGAACGGCGGCGCGATCCGCCACTACGAGCCGGAACTTTCACCCTCGATCGCGAAGGCCGTGCTTTTGCCGGACAACAAATCGATCCGTGATCCCTATCAATTGGTGGTCAAGCTTGCGGACGCCGCCCAGGCGGCGGGCGCGCGCTTCGTTTCAGGTGTCGTGCGCAATATCGAACGCAAACCGGCGGGCGATGCTGTCGTGCTGCTTCAGGACGGCGGCCGCATCGAGGTCAACTCCGCGGTAATGGCAGCCGGTGTGCACACGCGCGAGCTTGCCGCAAGGCTTGGCGAGCCGATCCCGCTGGAGACCGAGCGCGGCTATCACACGCAGATCATGAAGCCTGGCATCTCGATGCGCTATTCGGTCATCTGGCCGCATCGCGCTTTCATGGTGACGCCGACGGCCGGCGGCATTCGCGTCGGCGGCAACGTCGAACTGGCGGGTCTCGACGCGCCGCCGGATTTCCGCCGCCCGCGATTGCTCGTGCGCCATGCGCAACGTGCGCTGCCGGGTTTGAAGGTCGAAGAGACAACCGAATGGATGGGCCATCGCCCGGCGCTGCCGGATACGATCCCGATCATCTCGCCTTCATCGAAGATGCCGGGCGTCTGGTATGCAACCGGCCACGGCCATCTCGGCCTGACGCTTTCGGCGACGACAGCGAAGCTGATCGCCGATATGGTGATGGGGGGCAAACCCGCCGTCGACATGACCCCTTTCCGCATAAACCGATATTAGGAGGAACCGATGTCCGATACCACGAAGCCCGTAGCGCTGATCACCGGTGGCGGCCGCGGCATGGGCGAGGCGATTGCCCGCGAACTGGCCGCACAGGGCTATCGTCTGGCGCTGATGTCGCCCTCCGAAAGCTGCGAGACGCTGGCCCTCGAGCTTGGCGGCGTTGCCTGGCGCGGCGTGGCGGAAAAGGCTGAAGACATCCAGGCGATTTTCGACCTGACGATGAAGACCTATGGCCGCATCGACGCTGTCGTGAACCATACCGGTCATCCGCCGAAGGGCGATCTCCTGGATATCACTGATGAGATGTGGACGCTCGGTTCCGACATGATGATCCTGTCGCTGGTGCGCATGACCCGCCTCGTGACGCCCGTCATGCTCAAGCAGGGCAAGGGCGCTTTCGTAAACGTCACGACCTTCGCCGCCTATGAACCGTCACTGATCTTCCCCGTTTCCTGCACCTATCGCGCCGCGGCAGGCGCCTTCACCAAGCTTTATTCGGATCGCTATGCTGCGGATAATATCCGCATGAACTGCATCCTGCCCGGTTATATCGACAGCCTTAACCACAAGCCGGAAACCGCTGACAAGATCCCGATGAAGCGGATCGGCCGTATGGAAGAAATCGCAAAGACCGCTGCTTTCCTGCTTTCCGACGACGCGGGCTACATCACGGGTCAGAATATCCGCGTCGATGGCGGCGTCACGCGTCACGTTTGATAGGAGTAAAAAATGAGGTGGAAGCGTACCATCCAGCTTCTGGACGTTCACTGCGAAGGCGAGATCGGCAAGGTCGCGATTGGCGGTCTGCCGAAAATTCCCGGCGAAACCGTTGCCGCGCAGCTTCACTGGTTGAATACCGACCCCAAGGGGACCGAGCTTCGCCGTTTCCTCTGCCTCGAGCCGCGCGGCGCGCCGATCGGGTCCGTCAATCTGCTCTTGCCGGCCAAGCATCCTGATGCCGATGCAGCCTTCGTCATTCTGCAGCCCGATCAGGCGCATGCGAGTTCGGGCTCGAATTCGATTTGCGTCGCCACCGCGCTGCTCGAATCGGGCATCGTCGAAATGAAGGAACCTGAAACGGTTGTTACCCTGGAGACTGCGGCCGGTCTGGTAAAGGCGCTGGCAACCTGTCGCGATGGCCGCTGCGAGAAGGTGCGGCTCACCATGGTTCCGGCTTTCGTCCATCAACTGGACGTCGAGATCCAAACGCCGCATTGGGGCAAGGTCAAAGCGGACATCTGCTATGGCGGCATCTTCTACGCATTGATCGATGTCCGCCAGATCAACCTGACGATTGAGAAGACGAATGCGGCAGGCCTCGTTCAGGCAGGAATGATCCTCAAGGAGATCATCAATCGCGACATCCCGGTCATACATCCGGAAATTCCAGCCATCTCAGGTGTTGCCTATGTGATGTTTCGCGATACCGAGCCGGATGGCGCGGTGCGCACCTGCACGACCATGTGGCCCGGCCGCGCCGACCGCTCGCCCTGCGGCACCGGCAGCTCGGCGAACCTGACTGCGCTCCATGCACGCGGCAAGGCCAAGGTCGGCGATATCTTCATGTCACGCTCGATCATCGGCTCGGAATTCGAGGTTGGCTTGCAAGCGGTGACCGAAGTTGCAGGCCGCCCGGCCATCATCCCGACGATCACCGGCCGCGGTTTCACCTTCGGCCTGTCGCAGGTGGCGCTCGACCCCTTCGATCCGCATCCGGACGGCTTCGCGCTGACGGATGTCTGGGGGCCGCAGGCGGGCGAGATTTAAGCGTTAATAGTCGAAAGGCTCGACTGCCCCCTTGGCGCCTTCGCCGGCAGCCTTCGGATAGATGACGCCCTTGCGCAGGATGATGTTGGCATAAAGACGCGGCTCGCTTGTCTGAATGACGGCGTAGGCGGCGCGAACGCGGTTATAGAAATCCTGGCCGACGAGCGGCGTCACCTGGCGATGCGGCTCGTGCTTGGCGCAGCAGTCGATCATTTCCTCGTGCACGGGATCGAGCTTGTCACGCTCGGCCTTGACGGTCGAGCGGAAGATCGCTTCCGGCACGAAATCGTCGATCGGCAGCACGCTGAGAACCGCGTCGAGCACCGGTACGACGCCGTGGCCGTCGAGACGGATCAGGCGACGTCCATGCTCGACACCCGGATAATTGCCGTCGACGATGGCGATCTCGTCGCCATGGCCCATCTCGCGCAGCGTCGAAAGCAGTTGCGGACTTAAGAGCGGATCAAGTCCCTTCAGCATTTTCGATCTCCTTGAAAAGCACATTCTGGTCGGTCAGATAGCGCGCAAAAATCGGCAGGCTCGCGCCACCGATCGCGCGCGCTTGCGCCCCCACCACACCCTCGATGATCTCTGGCATCACAACACCCTGCAGGTCGAGTTTCGCGGCCTCGCGGGTTGTTGCGCTTACGATGCGTTTGCGCACCCAGCCGGGGAAGCCGCCGTCGATGACGGCTGCGCTGAAATCGATGATCGAGGCAGCGGCAACGATCGCCTGCGCCAAGGCTTTCGCGGTATCCTGGATCCAGGTCTCCATCGGCGCGCCGAAATCCACCCAGTCGTCGGCGGAGTACCAGAGCGGCTGAGGGTCGATGCCTTTCTCGCGCAACATGTTTTCGAGCACGAAGATCGAGGCAATATCGAGAAGCTGGCGGTTCTCGCCGTTCTTGCCGCGCACCGGAAGCGGGCCGATCGCGCCGGCAGTGCCAGTTCGGCCGGAGAAGATCGCCGAGTTGAGGACGATGCCGCCGCCGATGAACGAGCCTATGAAAAGATAGACGAAATCCGGGTAGGATGGGCCGACGCCGAAGACGAGCTCAGCGCCGCAGGCGCTGGTCGCATCGTTTTGCAGATAGACCGGATGTGAAACGCGTGCGGCAACTTCGGCCTGCAGGTCGAACCCGCGCCAGACTTCCATCGCGCCCTCCGGCGCCCCGACCTCGTCTGCCCAGTTCCAAAGCTCGAAGGGCGCGGCGATGCCGATGCCTGCGATCCGGCTCCGTTGCCTCTCGTCGAGTTTGCTTTCAAGCTCCCGGATGCCGGAAATGATGAAGGCGAGAATTTCGTCGGGTTGGGGATAGGCATATGTCTGGTGCAACTGCATGCGGATGCGCCCGACGAAATCCATCAAAACCAGATCGGCGCTGCGCCGGCCCATCTTTACGCCGAAGGAATAGACGGCGTCGGGATTGAGGTGCATTGGGATCGACGGCTGGCCGACGCGGCCGCGAACGGGTTCGCCTCTTGAAAGCACCCCCTCTCTCTCCAGTTCCCTCATGATGACGGAAACGGTTTGAGCAGAAAGGCCGCTGCGGCGTGCGATATCGGCCTTCGAAAGCGAGCCGTAGAGGCGCACCAGCGAAAGGACCAACCGCTCGTTATAAGCGCGCACCCTGACCTGGTTCGCGCCTCCCGCCGGGTTCAGAATAGGTGGTGTGCCCGGCGCGTGCGTCGGACCGTCCAAGGACGACATTGGGCCACTCCTCCCGTTCATTGGCCTATGCCTGATTTTTGATCAACATGCCACATGGAATTAATAATTCAATTGGATTTATTTATTGACAAGCGAATTTCTTTTCGTTCTTAATTGCGATCGTCAACATGTGGGGCGGCTTTGGAGGAGGCCTTTGACTGAATCTGCGGTGTCGTCCCGTATCTCAAATTCCGGTTCTGCCATGCGGGCGTTCCGGCTAATCTCTGGGAGGAGTTCATGAAGAAATCAGTTCTGGCTTTCGGCGCGCTTGCACTCGGCGTTGCTTTTTCCGCTCCGGCCATGGCCGCGGATGTTTCCGCCTGCCTCATCACCAAGACGGACACCAATCCGTTCTTCGTCAAGATGAAGGAAGGCGCGACGGCCAAGGCGAAGGAACTCGGCGTTACACTGAAGTCCTACGCCGGTAAGATCGACGGCGACAGCGAAAGCCAGGTTGCTGCTATCGAAAGCTGCATCGCCGATGGCGCGAAGGGCATTCTGATCACTGCATCGGATACCAAGGGCATCGTTTCGTCGGTCAAGAAAGCGCGCGACGCTGGCCTGCTGGTCATCGCGCTCGACACGCCGCTCGATCCGGCCGATGCCGCTGACGCAACCTTTGCGACCGACAACCTGCTCGCCGGCAAGCTGATTGGCCAGTGGGCGAAGGAAACGCTTGGCGACAAGGCCAAGGACGCCAAGGTCGGCTTTCTCGATCTGACGCCGTCGCAGCCGACCGTCGACGTTCTGCGCGACCAGGGCTTCATGATGGGCTTCGGCATCGACCCGAAGGACCCGAACAAGATCGGCGATGAAGACGATCCGCGCATCGTCGGTCATGATGTGACCAACGGCAACGAAGAAGGCGGCCGCAAGGCCATGGAAAACCTTCTCCAGAAGGATCCGAGCATTAACGTGATCCACACGATCAACGAACCGGCCGCTGTTGGTGCCTATCAGGCGCTGAAGGCTGTCGGAATGGAGAGCAATGTGCTGATCGTGTCGGTTGACGGTGGTTGCCCGGGCGTCCAGTCGGTCAAGGATGGCGTCATCGGCGCCACCTCGCAGCAGTACCCGCTGATGATGGCGGCTCTCGGCGTCGAGGCGATCAAGAAGTTCGCCGATAGCGGCGAAAAGCCGAAGCCGACCGAGGGCAAGTCCTTCTTCGATACCGGTGTTTCGCTCGTCACCGACAAGCCGGTTTCCGGCGTCGAGTCCATCGACACCAAGGTCGGCACCGACAAGTGCTGGGGCTGAGCCTGGCTATCTAGCCACAACAACGGCCGGGGCTTGATCCTCGGCCGTTTTCGACAGACGATAAGCTCTTGCCTCAAGGACCGGCGTGCGAAGACCGGAGCAATATGGGCAATAGCTTCCGCGCGCGGTTCGGCGCGAAAGCGGAGGAGAAAAAATGACCGGAGCACAGGAATTCGAACGGGTTCTTGACGACAGCGATAAGAATGTCGCGTCGTTCGAACACCAGGACATCTCATTTCTGAAGCGTGCGCAGCACTTCCTGCACTCGACGCCGGCCGCGGTGCCGCTGATCGTGCTGGTGCTGGCGATCATCATTTTTGGCATAGCGATTGGTGGGCGGTTCTTCTCGTCCTACACGCTCACGCTCATTCTGCAGCAGATCGCCATCGTCGGCATTCTCGGCGCGGCCCAGACGCTGGTCATCCTGACCGCCGGCATTGATCTTTCGATCGGCGTCATCATGGTCATTTCCGCCGTCATCATGGGCAACTGTGCTATCACCTACGGAATTCCAACGCCGATTGCCGTCATCCTCGGCATGCTGGTTGGCGGCCTGTGCGGCTTGCTCAACGGTTTCCTCGTCGCCTACATGAAGCTGCCGCCGTTCATCGTGACGCTCGGCACGTGGAATATCGTTATGGCGACGAATTTCATCTACTCGGCAAACGAGACGATCCGCGATGCGGACGTGGATGCGCAGGCGCCGCTGCTGCATTTCTTCGCGCTCAGTTTCAAAGTCGGCAATGCGGTCTTGACGCTTGGCGTCATCGCCATGGTGCTGCTGGTGCTCGGGCTCTGGTATGTTCTCAACCACACGGCCTGGGGTAGGCACGTCTATGCGGTCGGCGATGATCCGGAGGCGGCAAAGCTCTCCGGCATCCAAACCAAGAGCGTGCTGCTCACGGTCTATGCAATCTCGGGCGTCATCGCAGCCTTTGCAGCTTGGGTATCGATCGGCCGCAACGGCTCCATCTCGCCGTCTTCAGCGGTCACCGATTATAACCTGCAGGCGATCACCGCCACCGTGATCGGTGGTATCTCGCTCTTTGGCGGCCGCGGTTCCATCCTCGGCACCCTGTTCGGCGCGATGATCGTCGGCGTCGTGTCCATGGGCCTCAACATGCTCGGGGCCGACCCCCAGTGGAAAGTCCTGCTGACGGGCGTGCTCATCATCGCCGCTGTCGCAATCGACCAGTGGATCAGAAAGGTTTCGGTGTAATCATGGCTGTTGAACCCATCCTTACCGCCCGCGGCCTCGTGAAGCGCTACGGACGCGTCACCGCGCTCGACAACGCAGACTTCGACCTCTATCCCGGCGAAATCCTCGCCGTCATCGGCGACAACGGTGCCGGCAAGTCGTCGCTGATCAAGGCGATTTCCGGTGCAGTTACTCCCGACGAGGGCGAGATCACGCTGGAGGGCAAGCCGGTCCACTTCAGGTCGCCGATGGAGGCGCGTGAGGCGGGCATCGAGACCGTCTATCAGAACCTTGCGCTTTCCCCCGCCTTGTCGATTGCCGACAACATGTTTCTTGGTCGTGAGATCAGGAGGCCTGGCGTGCTCGGCAGTTGGTTCCGCATGCTCGATCGGCCGGCGATGGAAAAACGCGCCCGTACGAAGCTCACGGAACTGGGTCTGATGACGATCCAGAACATCAATCAGGCGGTCGAAACGCTCTCCGGCGGCCAGCGCCAGGGTGTGGCGGTTGCACGCGCGGCCGCTTTCGGCTCCAAGGTTGTCATCATGGATGAGCCGACAGCCGCACTCGGAGTGAAGGAAAGCCGTCGCGTGCTGGAACTGATCCTCGACGTGCGTTCCCGCGGCTTGCCGATCGTGCTCATTTCGCACAACATGCCGCATGTCTTCGAAGTCGCGGACCGTATCCACATCCACCGGCTCGGCCGCCGCCTGACGGTCATCAACCCGAAGGAATACACCATGTCCGACGCCGTGGCATTCATGACCGGCGCCAAGACGGTCCCCACGGATCCGGTTCCCGCATGAGCGTAACCATCGAGGAAATCGCCGGCGAGGTGATCACCCGCGCCGGCGACACCAAGCGCTTCCTGATCGCCATCGCCGGTCCGCCCGGCGCCGGCAAGTCGACGATGGCGGATAATCTCGCCGATGCGCTGAGAGCGCGGGGAGAAACCGCGGAAGTGCTGCCGATGGACGGCTTTCACATGGACAACGCAGTTCTGAGCGAGCGGGGTCTGCTCGCCCGTAAGGGCGTGCCGGAAAGCTTCGACGTCCGCGGTTTTCTGGACATCATTCGCGCCGTGCGTCCAGCCGACCAGGAAGTGCTGATCCCGGTTTTCGACCGGTTCCGCGAGATCGCCATCGCATCGGCCCGCGTCGTCTCGCCGGAGCATCGCTTCATCATCGTCGAGGGCAACTACCTTCTGCTCAGCCAGGGCAAGTGGGCGGAGCTTGAGGGTATCTTCGACTACTCCATCATGCTTGCACCGCCGATCGAGGTGCTGGAAGAGCGGCTCTTAGCCCGCTGGCGCGGCTACAACCTGACGGAAGAGCAGGCGAGTGCCAAGGTCAATGGCAATGACCTGCCGAATGGCAGGCTCATCCTGGAAAACCGCCGCCGCGCCGATGTGACGCTTGAAATCGCCTGACAATTGAAGCGGCAAAATGTTTGCCATGAGCCGTGCCGGGATGATAATGCGCGAGGCGGAACTTTGAAGGCCGCCCTGCCGGAGTTATAGCGCATGCAGTCCATCACCATCCGCCGCCCTGACGACTGGCACCTGCATCTGCGCGATGGCGCGATGCTTGAAGGTGTGATCGGCGATACCAGCCGCAACTTCGCCCGCGCCATCATCATGCCGAACCTCGTGCCGCCGGTCGTGACGACGGCGGACGCGAAAGCCTATCGCGCGCGGATCATGGAGGCATTGCCGAACGGCGATCGCTTCGAGCCGCTGATGACGCTCTACCTCACGGAGCATACGAGCGCCGACGATATCGAGGAAGGCAAGAAAAGCGGCCTGATCACGGCGGTAAAACTTTATCCGGCGGGTGCGACTACCAATTCCCATAGCGGCGTGCGCGACATGGAAAAGGCCATGCCGATGCTGGAGCGCATGGCGAAGATCGGTCTGCCGCTTTGCGTGCACGGTGAAGTTACGACGCCTGAGGTCGACATCTTCGACCGTGAGGCCGTATTCATCGAAACGGTGCTCGATCCCCTGCGCAAGCGCCTGCCGGAGCTGAAAGTCACGATGGAGCACGTAACGACGGCAGACGGCATCGACTATATCAAGTCGTCGAAAGCCAATCTCGCAGGCTCCATCACGACGCACCACCTGATCATCAACCGCAATGCAATCCTGGTTGGCGGCGTCCGGCCGCATTATTACTGCCTGCCGGTCGCCAAGCGCGAAAACCACCGCCTGGCGCTGCGTGCGGCCGCTGTGAGCGGCGACAAGCGCTTCTTCCTCGGCACCGATTCGGCCCCGCATATCGATCCGCTGAAGGAGTGCGCCTGCGGCTGCGCTGGCATCTATTCCTCGATCAATACGATGAGTTGCCTTGCCCATGTCTTCGAGCAGGAGGGCGCGCTCGACAAGCTCGAAGCCTTCGTCTCGCTGAACGGCCCGGCCTGGTATGGCCTTTCGCCGAACGAAGAGCGCGTCACGCTGGTGAAGCGTGAAGTGCCCGTGGCGTTTCCGACGAAGATCGAAACCGGTGCCGGAACGGTGACGGTGTTCGATCCCATGTTCCCGCTGCACTGGGACGTCGAACGCTCTTGATCGGCTCGTGCAATTTTTCTAGGGTCGTTTCCGGCGATGCGGCCAGCCGTCCCGTGCGTGCGAGCGCTAAGGTGAATGCATCCAGATAAATCCTTCACATCCTTGCCTTTGGCGAACGATGGCGAACGGGTCAGCAGACGCGGGCACTGATCTTCCTGTTTGCCGCCGACGGAAGGATGAACGATGCGCGATTTTCGCGATGCCAAGCTTATGGCAAAAGCCCTGCGGCAGGCTCTGGCCGGCCGAGAAATTACCCTCACGCATAGCGAGACGCTGGAGATTGTCGCCAGGCAGTTTGGCTTCGATCAGTGGAACATTCTTGCGGCGAGGCTTGATGAAGCGGACGCCAGCCCCGGCAATATCGACATAGAACCGCCGATTCCCATCTTCCGTATTTTCGATATCGACAAGGCGATGGAGTTCTATTGCGGCTTTCTAGGCTTCAGGCTGGATTGGAAACACCGCTTCGGCGATCAGTTTCCGCTCTATTGCCAGGTCTCACGCGGGAGCATGCTGCTGCATCTGAGCGAGCATTCCGGCGACGCGAGCCCCGGCGCCAGAGCCTTCGTGCCGGTGAGCGGTGTTCGCGCCTTCCAGGCCGAACTCGTCGGCAAGAATTATCGCTACATGAAGCCAGGCCTCGAAGAGGCGCCGTGGGGGCTCGAGATGCAGGTCGTCGACCCCTTCAACAACCGCATCACCTTCTGCGAAAGATGCTGAAAGGCCGGGCGGGAGGAGCAAAGTCCTACCGCCTCCATCAAAGGATCATCAAGGCCCGGACGAAAGCAACTGCGGAAAGCAGGGACGCGATCGTGCGGACGTGATTCCACCAGGTCCAATCCTTCAGATAGGTATTCCAGACGCTGGCGTCTTGCGCGCCATTAGCGCTGACCTTTGCCAGGGCATTATTCATCGGCACGTTGAAGACGATAGTTGAGATAAAGGATGCGATGACGTAGAGCCCGGCACCAGCCAGCATCCAAATGCCTGCGCTTCCCCGCCAGTCGATGACGGCCAGGACGGCGATCAGGACGGACAGGATGGCGGTTGGAATGAAGACGAGCATGAACGGCGAGCGCACGATCGTGACGTTGATCGAATTCATTGCCGCGATGCCTTGCTCCGGCGGAATGCGGGAAAATGCGGTCATGATGAAGGTCGAGAAGGCAAAGAAGATGCCGGCGACAAGGCCGCTGCCGATTGCAGCGGCGACAAGCGCGAAGGTGAGGATCATTCCCATGGTCATGTCTCCCATATGCCGGTCACCGCAGTCTCGCGGGCATATTGGCTGAAGTCTTTCGGCGGCCGGCCGAGGATTTCCGCAACACCATTCATGACGCGCGAATTGCGGCCGTCGAGAACCTTGCCGAAGAGCTCCTCGAGAAGATCGATCGTTCCTGCCGGCAGGTCGGCCGAAGAGAGCCCGGCCTTGAAGTCTTCCATGGAAACCTGGCGGTAGCGGATCGCCCGTCCGGTCGCCGTCGCGATCTCCGATACCGCTTCGCGGAAGGTAAGCGCGCTTGGCCCGGTCAATTCGTAGGTTTTGCCGAGGTGACGCTGGTCGGTCAGCGCGGCAACGGCCGCATCGGCAATGTCGTCGGCATCGGTGAAGGGCTCCTTGACCTCACCCGCGGGCAAGACGAGCTCTCCCGCGGCGATCGAATCCTTAAACGCGCCTTCGCTGAAGTTCTGGCAGAACCAGGATGCTCGCAGGATCGTGTAGCCGATGCCGGCGGCCTTGAGCATCTCTTCGCTGCGCTCGGCACCGTCTTCGCCGCGGCCGGAGAGCAGGACGATATGCCGCAAACCGTAATCGACGGCCGTCTTCGCCAAGGCGCCGATAGCAGCGGCCGCCCAAGCGACGGCGAGATCGGGCTGAAAGGTGACATATGCGCTGGTGGCACCCTTAAGCGCCGAGGGCCAGGTTGCTCTATTCTCCCAATCAAAGGGGCGTGTGCTGGAGCGCGAAGCGAAGCGCGACTTGATACCGCGCTCTTTGAGTCGCGAAGCGACGCGCCCGCCAGTTTTTCCCGCGCCGCCAACTAGGATGATTTCGGAATTCTGCATTTGACTGCTCCTTCCACAAAACAAGAGAAAATCTCGTATTTGCATAATGAGATAAACTCTCTTATTTTACTCGTCAACAGAAAAATGGAGTGCCGAATGACGGAACGGACCGTGGTTAGGCGTAAAAGAGGATTGCAATCGGCCGGTCAACCTCGACGCATCCCGCGCCAGCAGCGGGGTCGGGAACGCTTCGAGAAGATCTTGTCGGTGGCAATGGAACTGATCGAAAAGAACGGCAGCGACGCCCTGAAGATGAGCGAAATCGTTGAAAAGGCCGAGCTTTCCTTCGGCGCCCTTTACCAGTATTTCCCGGACAAGAGCTCCATCATCCGGACGCTTGCCGAACGCTTCAACGAGCAGGGCAGGCGCTGCGTCGAAGAAGAGCTGGCCAAGGTAGCGAGCACCGAAACGCTGCAAAGGGCGCTCTGCAACATCGTCGATCAGTATTGCGATTTCTTCCGCAGAGAACCGGTCATGCGCGACATCTGGCATGCGACCCAGGCCGACAAGCTGCTGCAGGAGGTCGATGCCGAGGACATGGAATTCCACTCGCAAAGACTGTTCGAGGTCTTGGAAAAACTGTGGCCGGAGCGTGAAGGGGGCGAGTTGCTGGCGATTGCGCGGCTGACGATGCATCTGCTTGCAGCGGCCGTGCGCTATTCGATCTCGGTCAGCGAGGAGGAGGGGCGGACTGCGATCGCGCTCTACAAGAGAATGCTGCCGGCCGATATCGGCCGGCTTCTCGACAACCCGTCGCGCTAGACGGGCATAAGGCTGCGGAGCATGAAATAGGCGATGCATCCCATGGCAACCGCGACTACTGAGGCCAACGCCAAGGCGACGCCATACTCCCGCGTGCCGGCGGTGAAGGCTAGCACCGCCTTTGTTATGACATTGACGGCGACCGCAATCAGGATGACGTCGGCGGCGGTTTTGGCATTGATCGCGGTGCCCATAAGGCGCGCCGTCGAAAGTGTGATGGCGTCCACATCGACCAGCCCGGAGATCGCGGCCACGGCGTAAAGTGCCGACGCGCCGATATAGTCGATTGCCATCTTTGATATCAGGCTGATCAACCCAAGCAGCGCGGCGAAAGAGAAGACCATGCGAAGTTCGAACGGGTTCTTCAGCTCAATTTCCGGCACCTCTCTCGCGGAGCCGGAACGCCAGACCCAGAAGACGCCCGCAATCAGAAAGCCGATGATCGCCGGGATCAGGCCGGCTGCAAGCGGAGGAAGCAAGTCGAGCGAGAAGGCGCTGCCGATGACAAGAACACGGGCAAAGGACAAGGCTCCAGCAACGGCCGCCCCGGCCGCCAGATGTGTCGAACCCTGAGGCGCCTGCTTGGAATAACGTGCGAAAGAGAGCGTCAGCGCAGTGGAAGAAACCAGTCCCCCGGCAGCCCCTGCCAGCAGGATGCCACGAGTCGTGCCAGTCAGCTTGATGGCGAGATAGCCGGCAAAGGAAAGTGCGGCGATGGTAATGGTCAGCACCCAGAGGGAAAAAGGGTTGAGCGCCCCCCAAGGGTCGAGCGGCCTGTCCGGAAGCAGCGGTAGAGCAACCACGGTCATGGCAAGCAGCACCAGCGCAGAGCGAAGCTCCGGCCAGGTCATACCTCTCAGAAAGCCATGCAGGCTGTGGCGCGCGGCAAGAATTATCGTCATCACGACGCCGCTTGCAGCCGCAGTCACGATGTCACCGACAGCGGCGAGAACGCCAAGCCCGAAAACCGCCAGCGCAGCCACGACCGAGGTTATGCTGTAATCTTCGTCTTCCTGCGTCTCCTGCCAATTCCCTGCTATATAGACGAGGCCAAGCAGCGCCGCGATCGTCGCCGGTAGGAAAGGACCGATCATCGAATGCAGCGTCCCGGCTATTCCGCCGAGAAAACCAGTGAGGGCGAATGTGCGGATACCTGCTGTCCTGCCGCCCGCCCGGACGTCGCGCTCCTGCCAGCCCCGCTCGACGCCGACAAGCAGGCCAATCGCAAGAGCCACACCGAGACGCTGAAAGATTTCGATATGTTCCATGGTCTTACGATATTCCCGTCATGCCAGCGCACAATCAGAAATGTTTGAAAGAGTTGACGCATTCGTTGCTATTCTTGACGCCGGACCCTCGCAGTTCTGGAATCTTTTCGCGCTTGCTGCTATTGCCGCATGGATTTAAGCGAAGGAGAGAGCGATGATCCACACGACATTTCCCGACCGCGCCGTCATGGCCGAACTGGTGGCGAAGATGCTCTGGGAGATCAGGGCGGTCCATTTCAACGCCGCCCAGCCCTACAAGCTCTCCTCCGGCATGGCGAGCCCGGTCTATATCGATTGCCGCAAGCTGCTCTCTTTCGCGCGAATCCGTTCCACGGTGATGGACTTCGCCGCAGGCGTCGTCCTTCGTGACGCCGGTTTCGAGCAGTTCGATTGCATTGCCGGCGGCGAGACGGCGGGGATTCCCTTCGCCGCGTTGCTTGCCGATCGTCTCGGCCTGCCGATGATCTATGTGCGCAAACAGCCGAAGGGCCATGGCCGCAATGCGCAGATCGAAGGGAATATGCCCGAAGGTTCGCGCGTCCTTGTCATCGAGGATCTGACGACGGCGGGCGGCAGCATGTTCAAGTTCATCGATGCCATCCGCGCGGCTGGCGGCATCGTTGATCACGGCATTGCACTCTTCTACTACGGCATCTTTGACGAAGGCGCGTTGCGCTTTGCTGACGGGAAGGTGAAGCTGCATTACATCGCTACCTGGCGTGACGTTCTGGCTGTTGCCAAAGCGCAGGAGCTTTTCGACGAGAAGACGCTCAGCGAAGTGGAAGCTTTCCTCGACGCGCCGCTCGCCTGGTCGGGCCGCAACGGCGGCGTTTCGTCGCTTTAAGAACGGATAGGCAAAGTGCGGCTTTGCTTTTGCCACGAAATTATCTAATCGATTTGAAGATCGAAATTCACCGATACTTTGGGAGGCCGGAATGATTTTGTGCTGTGGCGAAGCGTTGATCGACATGCTGCCGCGGGAGACGACGCTCGGCGAGAAGAGCTTCGCGCCCTATGCCGGCGGTGCGATCTTCAACACGGCGATTGCGCTCGGCAGGCTTGGCGTTCCGACGTCCTTCTTTACCGGCATCGCCGATGACATGATGGGCGATATCCTGCGCGAGACGCTGGTCGCCAGCAATGTTGATTTCAGCCTTTGCGCCATATCGCCCCGCCCGTCGACGCTCGCATTCGTTAAGCTGGTGAACGGTCAGGCGACTTATGCCTTCTACGATGAAGGCACGGCCGGCCGCATGATCACCACAGACGATCTGCCGGTCCTCGGCGACGATTGTGAGGCGCTGCATTTCGGTGCGATCAGCCTGATCCCCAGTCCCTGCGGCGAGACGTACGAGACGCTGCTCGATCGAGAGGCCGGAAAGCGCGTCATCTCGCTCGATCCGAACATCCGCCCCGGCTTCATCAAGAATAAGGAAGCCCACATGGCGCGCATCAAGCGCATGGCGGCGAAGTCCGATATCGTCAAGTTTTCCGACGAAGATCTTGAATGGTTTGGCCTTGAAGGCAGCCATGACGATCTGGCGGCCCACTGGCTGAAGCATGGCGCCAAGCTCGTCGTCATCACCAAGGGCGCGGAAGGCGCGTCGGGCTACACCAAGGATCGCAAGGTCGTTGTGCCGAGCCAGCGCGTCACTGTGGTCGACACGGTTGGTGCGGGCGATACATTCGATGCGGGCATCCTCGCTTCGCTGAAGATGGACAATCTGTTGACCAAGGCGCAGGTTGCCTCCCTCGACGAAAAGGCGCTGCACAACGCTCTGTCGCTTGGGGCAAAGGCCGCGGCCGTCACCGTTTCGCGCGCCGGCGCCAATCCGCCCTGGGCGCACGAAATCGGCCTTTGAGCTACCCAAGCCGATCAAGAAAGCCGAGTACTTCGCGATTGAAGTGCTCGGGCCGCTGCAGGGGCGCGAAGTGGCTGACATCGGGCAGCAGGATGAGCTCGGCATCAGGGATGTTGCGCGCGAGATAGTCGGCATGCTCGGGCTTGATGAATTCGTCGCGCTCACCCAGCACGACCGCGACTGGCACCTTGATCCGCGCGAGATCGCTCGCTGTGTAGTTGGGCTCGGTCGCCATCATCCTGCTGACGTCCTGAACAAAGGCATCGAACTGATCGGGTGTTGCCGATAGTGCCCGATAATCCTTGCTGTGCCGGCTGAAGCAGCGATCGATGACCGGCGTCGCGACAAACTCTTTCGTGCCGCTCGGATCCATATTGCACGCGAAGAAGAAGACGCCGGAGACGCGGTCCGGATGCTGATCGGCAAGGATGAGTGCTGTGCAGGCGCCATCACTCCAGCCGACGAGCGCTGCCTTGGCGAGCTCTAGATGATCCATGATCGCCAGAACGTCCGTTGCCATCAACGCGTACTCATACGGCTGGGTATCGCGCGTGCTGCGGCCATGCCCACGGCTGTCGATGACCACAACCTGCCGGCCGGACTCGATCAATGCCGGCACTTGGTAGCCCCAATTGCCGCTGTTACCAAGCCCGCCATGCAAGAGGATCACCGCAGGACCGTTCCCGTAAGTCGCGTACCATATACTGGCACCCTCATGCTCGATGAGACCTGCGGATGCCGCCGTCGGCAGCGGTGGCGCGCCCTCTGCCTCAAAAATCTTGAGTTCGTCGTCCATCACACTCATGCGGCTCTCCCTTCCTTGATACAGACGATCAGATGTGGCGCGTTTCGACAGCTTCAAATGTAAATCACAGATCCCATCCGAGATCTTGAGGCACGATCCGAGAGATCGGGATCGTCGAACGACAGACGGATGGTCCCAGGGAGAATTTAGGAGAATAAGACACCATCAGATCGTCTAAGGCTTCGAAAGTCGCACAATGCCTAAACGGGATGCCAGGCTTAGGAGACCCGTCGTGCATCGGCAGCCGCGACAAGGGCGAGCTGAGGAGCAGAGCAAGCACAGCATCTCGTAGAACGGACTTACGTGGCCAATTCGACGGACAGACGAGTCATTCGCGTTTACATCTATTAGGCCGATAGACGAGCCTCGACAAAGTGTTCGGCGGCTTCTTCGAGTGCTTCTTCCGCCCACTGATTGAGGCTCTTTCCTGAAAGCTCGGCGGCAAGAGCTGCTCGGCGGTGCACTTCAGGAGCGACACGAAACATCATCTTACCAGAATAGGGTTTCTGAGGCTCTTTTCCTATTGTCTTGCATGTCTCGACGTAATCATCGACAGCCTCATGAAAAGCTTTCTTAATTTCAGAGACGCTGTCACCGTGAAAGCCGATGACATCGGAAATACCTGCAATCTTGCCAAAAAATACCTCGTCCTCAGCGTCAAATTCGATGCGAGCGTGGTAGCCGTTGTAAGTCAAGGTGTTCATGGTGTTGCTCCAATCTGCGTCAGGAACTCGCGAGCATCGCGCACCTGATAGCGCTTCGCTTCCTTGTCCGGGTGAGGTCGATGGAAGCTCGCAATGATGCCGTCTTTTTCGAACTTAACGCGGGAGCCGTTTCCCTGGATTACACTCGCCCCGGCAGCTACAAGCAGGTTCTCGATTGCCGTCCATTCAATGGTTCCAGATACCGGATCCATGAAGACGGCCGCCAGAGTCTTTCTCTGCTTGCTGTTCATGCTAGCAAATATATAGGCGCTTGCTGATTATGCAAGCACAAACTCGGCAGCCCATCCAGGCTAGAAATACGGGTCCATAGTTTTCTAATCGCCCTTATGAGGCAGTCGATCAATTCGAAGAATAGGCTCGTGACTCCGTTCTCGCCGGCATCGTGTTATCAAGGGTCTGCAGTTCGAATCTTTTCAAGGCGAGGGATTGGAGTTGCCTCTTGGCGCGATCGATCCAGTCCGGCAAGCAATACAAAGGGCAAACTTCCATCCAAGCCGGCCCTGACGTTCTCGTCGGCGCGACAGGCAGCTCTGGAGCGCTTCGCCACGCCCGCGGCCGAGCCGCCCATCAATCCAGGAGATCACTTCGCCGTAAGGCCCGGGCTCCGTCTTGAAAAGAAATTAAGCCATTCCAATTCCTTCCAGCAATTCAGCTTGTATTCGGAGGACGCCGATGAACGTCTTTTCGCCGAAAGCCGGATTTCTCTCCGCTAGAATTGGACTTCTCGCGCTCGCCTCCGTCGCGACTGTCGCCTCCGGCGTGGCCCTTGGCCCGGCGCGGGCCGAGCTGCTCGCCCGTGTTCCCGCCGCGCGCGAAATGGCGGTCTGCGGCGACATATTGTTCGTTGGAACCAAAGGTTCCTCGGTCTATGCCGTGCCATTCTCCGGCGGCCTCGCCCGGCGGGTCGCCTCCGGATTCTCCGCTCCGAACGGAGTCGCATGCTCCCGCGGTCGTTTGTTCGTCGCTTCGAGAAACAGCGTAACCGCGTTCAACATCGGGCGTGGGGGCGCTCTGAGCGGTAGGCGTGATATTCGTCGAGACTTGCCGAATTCGGGAGCCCACAGTTTTCGCTATATCGCCGTCGGTCCCGATTCCCGGCTCTATGTCTCGTTGGGATCGCCTTGCAACATTTGCTTGCCGCGCGGGCTGCAAGGCACGATCGTCAGCATGGACCAGGACGGGTCCGACCTTCGACGAGTGGCCTGGGGGGTGCGCAATTCGGTCGGCTTCGACTGGCGCGGCGGCACGATGTTCTTTACCGACAACGGCGCCGACCGAATGGGCGACGATATCCCACCAGACGAGCTGAACGCGCTGCAGCCCGGCGGCTTTTACGGCTTTCCCTTTTTCGGAGGCCAGATCCGGCTCAAGGGGTTCGAGGACTCGCCGCCGCTCGCGCGGCAGATTTCGCCCGTCTTCAACTTTCAGGCGCATGTCGCAGCCTTGGGAATCCATTTCTTCCGCAGCCTCGGCGGCGACGCCCTGGTTGCCGAGCACGGCAGTTGGGACAGGTCTGTTCCGGTCGGCCGTCAGGTAGTGCGGGTGCGCTTCCAAGGGGGCCGCCCCGTCTCGGCGACGACTTTCGCCAGAGGCGTCGGGCGGCCTGTGGACGTCAAGGAAGCGCCGGACGGTTCCGTCCTAATATCCGACGACGCCGGAGGCGCGATTTACGTCCTCAGGCGGTGACGCCCGAGGGTTCCTTGGAGGGACTCGCTTCAGGTTAACGGCGTGGTTGGTCGGATGAGCGCTTCGAGGTAGGTAGTCGGGTTCAGGATTGGCGAGCTTGCCGCGGACTGCCGCTGCGAAAGCCTCCTGACACCGGTTGCTTATGCGACGCTGAACGATGGTCTGTTCGGTGAACATGTTCTCGTTCTGTGTTTCGAAAGTCGCACCATGCCTAGTTGGAACTGTGCTTTTCGCACCACTCAACATACTGAGAATCTGACTTCTTGCGCCAAGACGTTCCTTGCAGATCGTTTCCACAAGCGCCTGCAGGTCCTTTACGCGCGCAACAAGCCATTGCAGCTCTTCATGACTGATCGTGTATCTCGACGAATAGCGCGCCTCGACATAAGCCCGCGACAACAGCTCAAATGAGCGGCGGGCAGGGCGAGTGTCGCGTGGCCAGGCGGAAACCAGCCGCGCATCCGTGCTTTCGGCTTGCGAGCGCAGCACCTTGATGCGGTGAGACTTCGGGCTGTAGAGCGTCAGGGTCAGCAAAACGCAATGGTAAAAGCGCTCTGTCGCCTGATGCAGATCGAAGGCGGCGTGGTTTGACATCTGATCGGCAAAAGCATTTTCAGCCTGCCTGACACAGTAAGACGCATCGGAAACCATTTGTCGAAATACCGCTGTGCTTCGGCCTTTGCCTCGTCTGGTGTCAGCGCTTTCGGCTGGGCGAGTGGATGGCCGGGCTCCTCGTAGAGCACGATCCCGTCTTTGGCGATGTCGGTGAAGAAGGGCCGGCCGCGTGCCAACTGGTCGTTGACGTCTGCCAGGCAGTGCACGATCGGGATCACCGGCGTTTCGATCCGATGGCTGATCTGCTCCTGCAACAGCCGTTCCTCCAGCGCCTCCCACAGCTCGTGCTCCTCGGCAAAGCTCTTGGTGTTGACGACAATGAGAAGGTCATAGTCGGAACGGTAGCCGCTTGAGCGGTCCTCGACCCAGTCGCCGCGGGCATAGGAGCCGTAAAGAACCTTGAGCACCTTGCCGGGGCCTTCTTTCCGGACAGCTTGGTGGCGCGGAACTGCTCGACCTCGAAAAACAGGATTTGCAGAATACGGGCGAGCTCCCGGCGCTTCTTGTCGGGCAGATGGTCGAGATGCTCTGTCAGGGTCACCGCCGCGTCAACCATATTTCGCTGGTGCGCCTCTCCCGCAAAGCGAAGCGTTATCCAAGTCTTCGGTGCAACACCGCGCTGTCGCGTGCTTCTCTTACGGTTCTGATCAACGCCAGCCCGCTCGGCGAGATACCTCCCCACATCCGCTGGAGGAGGATCCGACAGCTATCGTCGAGGGGCGCACAATCCGAAGGATCGGAGTGATCTTACGTGGCGAGCTTCGCCAACGCTGCAACAAGCCCCTCGGTCGAACTATCGTGTCCTGCCGCGCTCTCCGTGCCTTCAATGACCGGCAGCAGGCCGGTCGCCAGTTCCTTGCCGAGCTCGACACCCCACTGGTCGAAGGAGTTGATGCGGAAGAGCACGCCTTCGACGAATACGCGATGCTCGTAGAGCGCAATGAGGCGGCCGAGCGCGTAGGGCGTCAGTTTGTCATAGACGAAGGTGATCGATGGCCGATTGCCGGTGAAGACTCGGTGCGGCGCGATGAAATCGGCCTTCTTGTCGTCCATCCCCTTGGCTGTGAGCTGCGCTTTGGCTTCCTCGAAAGTACGGCCCTTCATGAGCGCTTCTGACTGTGCCAGGCAATTGGCCATCAACAATTGGTGCTGGTGGCGCAGTTCCGGCTCGAAGGCATTGGCGGCGATCATGAATTCGCCGGGAATAATGCTCGTTCCCTGGTGGATGAGTTGGAAGAATGCGTGCTGGCCGTTGGTCCCAGGTTCGCCCCAGACCACCGGGCCGGAATTGCTCTCGACCGGCGTGCCGTCGATCGTCACACCCTTGCCGTTGGATTCCATGTCGAGCTGCTGCAGGTAGGCCGGGAAGCGCGACAGGCGCTGGTCGTAAGGCAGGATCGCACGGGTGGGATAACCCAGCACATTGCGGTGGTAAAAGCCGATGAGGCCGAGCAGCACGGGCAGGTTTTCGGTAACCGGAGCCTTACGGAAGTGGTTGTCCATTGCATGCGCGCCGTCGAGGAATTTGCCGAAGTTTTCGGGTCCGATCGCGATCATCAGCGGCAGGCCGATGGCCGACCAGATGGAATAGCGGCCACCGACCCAATCCCAGAAGCCGAAGACGCGTTCGCTCGCGATGCCGAAGGCGGCGACCTTGTCGAGCGCCGTCGAGACGGCCGCGAAATGGTGCTGCACCGCAGCCTCACCCAGCGCCTTGGCGATGAAATTGCGCGCCGTCTGCGCATTGGTCATCGTCTCGATCGTCGTGAAGGTCTTCGAGGCAATGATGAAGAGCGTCGTTTCCGGCTGGACCTGCTTCAGGATGTCGGCGATATGGGCGCCGTCGATGTTGGAGACGAAATGCGCGCGCGGGCCATCATGGAAGGGTGCGAGCGCCAGGGTCGCCATGACCGGGCCGAGGTCCGAGCCACCGATCCCGATATTGACGACGTCGGTGATCTGCTTGCCCGTCGCGCCCTTCAGCGCGCCGGAGCGGATGCCGTCGGCGAACTTCCCCATGGCGGCGAGAACGCCGTTGACATCCGGCATCACATCCTTGCCGTCGACCAGCACCGCCGTGTTGGAGCGGTTGCGAAGCGCAGTGTGTAGAACCGCGCGGTCTTCTGTGAAGTTGATGGCTTTGCCGGAAAACATTTCCTCGCGCTTCTTCTCCACACCGCCTTCTTCTGCGAGCTTGACAAGAAGCGCCAGGATTTCGTCGTTCACGGCGGTCTTTGAATAGTCCATCAAAAGGTCGTCGAGCGAGGCGGTGAAGCGAGAGAAGCGCTTTGGATCGGTCGCGAAGGCATCGCGGATATCGGTTGCCTTCGTGGCGGCCGCAGTGCTCTTCAGCTGTTCGACGATGACATTCATTGGAGGCTCCTTTGAAGGCGGAAAGGTTGCGGAAACTATTCGCTTTGTAGGGCGTAAATCAAGTTCAGCCACCGCCGGAATGCAAAAAAGCCACCCGCGCACAGGCGGATGGCTTCAAATTTCATGCGGGTGTCAAAATCAGCCGCGCAGGTCCTTGCGCAGAATCTTGCCGACCGGCGATTTCGGCAATTCGGTGCGGAATTCGATATGGCGGGGACGCTTGTAGTTGGTGAGGTTGGCGGCACAATGAGCCTTTACATCGGCCTCGGTCAGCGCCAGGTCCTTCCGCACCACGAAGAGTTTCACCGCTTCGCCGGAATGGCCGTCCGGCACGCCGATCGCGGCGGCCTCGATGATGCCCGGGTGCATGGCAGCGACTTCCTCGATCTCGTTCGGATAGACGTTGAAACCGGAAACCAGGATCATGTCCTTCTTGCGGTCAACGATCTTGGTGTAGCCGCGCTCGTCCATGAAGCCCATGTCACCGCTGCGGAAAAAGCCGTCCGCCGTCATCACCTTGGCGGTCTCCTCCGGCTTCTGCCAGTAGCCGGCCATGACCTGCGGGCCGCGAATGCAGATCTCGCCGATCTCGCCGAGCGGCAGGGAATTGCCGTTTTCATCGCGGATGTCGATCTCGGTAGAGGGCAGCGGCAAGCCGATCGAGCCGGTGAATTCCGGCGAATCGAAGCGGTTGGCGGTTGCAACCGGCGAGGTCTCGGAAAGGCCGTAGCCCTCGGTGATATGCGAGCCTGTCATCTTCAGCCAGCGCTCGGCGACCGGCCGCTGCACCGCCATGCCGCCGCCCAGCGACATGATGAGCGAGGAGAAATCGAGCTTGGCGAAATCGGCATTGTTCATCAGCGCGTTAAACAGCGTGTTGAGGCCGGGGAAGATATGGACGTTCGACTTGGCGAATTCTTTGACGAAGCCTGGGATGTCGCGCGGATTGGGTATCAGGATGTTGTGCGCGCCGAGCGACATGCCCATCAGCGAGTTCACCGTAAGCGCGAAGATGTGATAGAGCGGTAGCGCACACATGAAGTTGAGCACGTCCGGCTGCTTCTTGAGCTCGAAAGCGGATTTCAGCCAAAGCTGCAGCTGCCGTTTATTGGCAAGCAGGTTCTGGTGTGTCAGCACCGCACCCTTGGCCACACCCGTGGTGCCGCCGGTATATTGAAGGAAGGCGATATCGCTGCCGTTGATGACCGGCGGTTGCAGCGGCCTGCGTGCACCCTCGTTCAAGATCTGCTTGAATGCCTTGTGCTGCGGGATCGACCAGGAGGGGACCAGCTTCTTCACGTTGCGGACGACGAAATTGACGATCACTCCCTTTGGACCCAGCATTTCGCCAAGCGAAGTCACCACCACATGGCGCACATCGGTCTTTGCCAGCACCTGTTCGACCGTGCGTGCGAAGTTCTCCAGTACGAAGATCGCCTTGGCACCCGAATCGCGCAGCTGGTGTTCCAGTTCGCGCGGCGTATAGAGTGGATTGACATTCACGACGACCAGGCCGGCGCGCAGGATGCCGTAGACCGCGATAGGGTTCTGCAGCACATTCGGCATCATCACGGCGACCCGGTCGCCTTTCTGAAGACCGGTGCTTTGCAGCCAGGCTGCGACCTTGCGTGTCTGCTCTCCGAGCTCCCGATAGGTGAGTGTCTTGCCCATGCTCGAGAAGGCAACGCGATTCGCATAGGTCTTGCAGGATTTTTCCAGCAGATCCGCCAGCGAACCATGTTCCGGCGGCGGCAGTTCGGCCGGTACGATCGCGGGATAGGCGGCAAGCCAAGGCTTTTCCCGCTTCGCGCCACCTGGATGGACGGAAATGCTGCTCATCGTGTCTCTCTCCCTATCCGGCAAGGACGCCGGTCTGCGGCTGCCGGTCGGATGATCCTCCATCCTCCGAAGGGCAGCTTATGCCAATGCTTGAACGGTTCAAGCTGGATTAGAGTTACACTAACTTTGACGTAAACGTCAACGTGCTTCCACCGTTCCGGTCATCCGGAACTTTTGAGTCCGAAGACGCGTTCTATTTCCATGACTGACACGTGAGGAGAAGCAGAAATGCTCAATGAAGAGGCTGATGTCAGCCGCGTCGATCCCAATGTGAAGGATACGCCGTCGCTGATTGCAAGTGACCGCGTTGAGGGCACTCGTGTCTATGGCGCCGATGGCAAGCACATCGGCTCGATCGAGCGCCTGATCATCGGAAAGCAAGACGGCCGCGTGGCCTATGCCGTGATGAGCTTTGGCGGCTTCCTGGGTATTGGCAATGACCACTACCCGCTGCCTTGGGAAAAGCTGACCTACGACACGCAGCTTGACGGCTACCGTATCGATCTCACGAAGGAGGAGATCGAAAACGCGCCGAGCTACGCGGACGATGACGACAACTGGTACAACGATAATAGCCGCCGAATCTATGACTACTACGGCGTGCCACCTTACTGGATGTAACGTCGTTCGCGCGAACGAGCCGGAAAGGGCCCCGCGGCTGGCGGGGCCTTTTTGGTGTCGTCAAAGGAGATCGTTGGCCGAGCGAAGAACCACGCCCGGGACGATGTCGTCCGAAGAGACTGGCCTCTTCGTATTCAGTTTGAAAACATGGCTCTCGCCTGGCAGCAGCGAAACAAGCATGGAACCTACTACTGCATTCGGATCCAGCCGGTCGGCCATCAGGCAAATATCCTTCAGAAAGCTTCTGGCCGTGACCTTCACCTCGCATCCGTCGACAACACGGGTGACTGCGACGTCGAACTGCGGCCTCGGCAACTTCAAGTCGACATCCTCGACGAAATAGTGGAAGGCGCGTTTGTCGAGCATCTCTACGACGACCACCTCGTCTTCAGCCGTATCTGGAGTGGCGATGTCGTCCGGCAGGATGAATTCCTTGGCTTCGAACCTGTCGCAGAGCAGCCGCCAGAATTCGAATTCGGCAAGCACCGTCCCGTCGAGCTTTATGCGCCTGCCGCTGATTTTCGACCGCCAGAAGAGCGTCCGCTCGTTGACGGCTACGGCGGCGAGCTTATCTGCCCGCGGTTGGATCGTCAGCAGGCGCGGATCAAAAGCGTGTTGCAGGGCGTACCAGAGCGGCTTGCGCCGCCCCGCGGAATCGAGTGCGGACCAGGACGTTACCGGCCAGCAATCGTTGAACTGCCAAACGACTGCACCTTTGCAGATGCCGCGATGCGAGCGCATATGCTCGACGGCGAAGCGGATCGCGCGCGCCTGGTTCAACTGTGTAGCGAAATGCCAGTCGCCCATCGTCTTCGGCACCGGCAAATGGCTGGCAAGGCCGCGGATCAGCCGCTCGTTGCCATGTGTCGCCTTTTGATGATGGAAGACGCCATGTGATTGCGGCGTCAGCGGATTGTCATGTACGCTTTCTTCGAGCGTCGCCCAACTCGGTGGCGCCTGCCAGCCGAATTCGGAGCAAAAGCGCGGGATATAGTTGCGATAGACCTCGTAGCCGACGTCGTTCCACACATCCCAGATATGCTTGCAGCCGTGTTCGTCCGCATTAGGCGCGATATCCATCGTGCCGGAATAGGGACTCCCGGGATAATAGGGCCGGTCGGGGTCGAGTTCGGCACACAGCTTCGGGAGCAGATCGAGATAGTAGCCAAGCCCCCAGGTAACGCCCTCCTTGATGATCGGCCGCCAGCCCCACTCATCGAAGCCCCAGATATTCTCGTTATTGCCATTCCAGACGATGAGCGAAGGGTGTGACATCAGCCGGACGACATTGTCACGTACCTCGGCTTCCACTTCGCTACGAAGCGGCTCTTCCTCCGGATAGGCAGCACAGGCAAACAGGAAGTCCTGCCAGACCAGCATCCCGGCGCGGTCGCACGCCTCGTAGAATCCATCGCGCTCGAAAATGCCGCCGCCCCACACGCGCAGCATATTGATGTTTGCTGCCTTCGCCTCGTCGATGCGCGAGACATAGCCGTCCGAAGTCACACGAGAGGGGAAGCAATCGTCGGGAATCCAGTTCGCGCCGCAGATGAAAAGCGGCACCTCGTTGACGATGAAAGTGAAGGCTGAGCCATGTGCGTCCGGCGCAGTATCTAGCCGGACAGAGCGAAAGCCGATCTCCTTGGAATAGCTATCGAGTAAGTCATCGTTTACGCTATCGCGCAACTCGATCTTCAGCGGATAGAGTGGCTGGGCGCCGAGATGATGCGGCCACCAAAGTTGCGGCGATGGAACACGGATGTCGAAGCTGGCGTCTCCGGCATCTTCCGCAATCTCGACGGTATGAAGTACGCCCGCAATCTCGGCGTCGATCCTGCAGGCACCCGATGCGCCATGCTTCGCCAGCTTGGCATGGACCTTCACCAGGCCATCGCCACCTGCAAGCGTCGCCGATACCCGCGTCTCGAAGAGCCGTGCCCGATCCCAGCTTTCCAGCCGCACCGGCTTCCATATCCCCGCAGTCACCAAGGTCGGTCCCCAGTCCCAGCCGAAATTGCAGGCCATCTTGCGCATCAGGTTGCCGGGCCCCGGATAATTGTTGGGCCGGTAGCCGTAATGCTTCTCCATCTCCGCGCCGTGGGCATAGGCGGAATGGAAGGTGACGCTGAGTTCGTTGACGCCGGCCTTGAGCAAAGCTGAAACATCGAAGCGGTAGGTACGATGCTGGTTGAAGGTTCGCGCCACCTCCTCGCCGTTCAATCGGATCGTAGCGATCGTATCCAACCCGTCGAAAACCAGCTCATGAACTTTGCTCTCATCAGGAGCGGCTTCGAAGCTGCAGCGATAGGTCCATTCCGTCCTGCCGATCCAGTCGTTGCTGATCTCGTTGACGTCGAGATAGGGGTTGGGGATCAGCCGGTTTGCCAGAAGGTCGAGATGCACGCAGCCGGGAACGGTTGCGGGCATCGATTCGGGCAGTCCGGGATGCCCTGTATCGTTGCAGGAGAGCGCCCAGCCGCTTTGGAGTTCGGCTTTTTCGATCATGGAGGTGCTCTTACTGGAAACGACCGTGACGCTGCAGAATTTCGATCTTGTAGCCGTCGGGATCGGTGATGAAGAAGAACAAGCCGAAGAGCTTTCCGTCGCGGTTGAGCTCGACAAGCTTGCCGGGATTGAGGCCGGCTTTCGTCAATCGCTCGTGTTCGACGGCGACCTCATCGACCGAAACGGCGAGGTGACCATAGCCGTTGCCGAGGTCGTAGGATGCGGTACGGCCCTTGTTGATCGTCAGTTCCAGTTCGAATCCGGTCTCGGCATTGCTCATATAGATCAGCGCGAAGGTCTCGAACTCGACCCGATCGGCGACTGTCAGCCCCAAGACCTTGCTGTAGAAATCGACGGAGCGCCCCTCGTCGAGTACGCGGATCATGGAGTGGATCATCTTTGCCAAGGCGGCCTCCCATTGCCAGTATTGCGGCAGTCTTGGTAGCTTTCCCGTTATGCGGGGCGCAAGCCAATTCTTTGCGTGATCGCGCTTTCGATGAGGCCCATTGCATCGTAGATCAGCACGGCCATCAGGCCGACGATGAGACCGCCTTGCAGGATGAAGGCTGTATTGTCGGAGATCAGGCCGGCGATGATGACCTCGCCAAGGCCCTTTGCGGCAACCGTCGAGCCGATCGTCGCCGTGCCGATATTGATGACGGTCGCGACCTTTAGTCCCTCAAGGATGAGCGGAAGCGCAAGCGGCAGCTCAACGCGGAAAAGCCGCTGTGTCCCATCCATCCCCATGCCGTCGGCGGCATCAAGAACGGATGGCGAAACCTGACGCAATCCGGAGACGGTATTCTCGAAGATCGGCAGCAGGCCATAGAGAAAGAGAGCGATCAGCGTCGGAGCGGCGCCGAAGCCTGTGGCCGGAACGGCAAGCGCCAAGACGGCGACCGGTGGGAAGGTCTGCCCGGCATTGGCAATCGCGCGCGAGAGCGGCAGGAAATCCTCGCCGCTTTTCCGCGTCACGAAGACGCCCGCAAGAACCGCCAGAATGGCACTGCCGACGATCGAGACGACCACCAGCTCCATGTGGCCGAAGGCAAGCGATGGCAGGCTGTTTTGCGTGTAGACCGGCGGTGCGTTGTTGCTGGTCAGCGGCACCAATATGAAGGAAAGCCACTCGGTCCTGAAAAGCAGGATCAGGAGTAGCCCCAGAGCTAAGAAACGAAAGAGGTTGGCGACGACAAGCTTCATGCCTTGCGGCCCAGTTCGAGAAGCCGCGTCATGGAGATCGAGCCGACCGGAGCCCTGTCGGCATCTTGTACCGCTGCTTCCTCGACCCCTTGCCAGATCATTTCCGCGAGAGCGTCCCGAAGGCTGATCGATTGCGGCAGTGCGTAAGGCAGCCCTGTCTTGGCGGGCGCCATGCTTGCCTTGAGCGGCAGCAGCGACATCAGTTTCAAGGCCCTGTCGGAGGTACCGGTCAACTGTTGCACGAAGGGGTCGGCCGGTTCGGTCAGTATCTTTTCCGGCGTCGAGCATTGCAGCAGCCTGCCCTCGCTCATGACGGCGATCTGGTTGCCGAGGTGGAAGGCCTCGTCCATGTCGTGGGTCACGAGAATGACGGTCGTGCCGAACTGCTTTTGGATCGCCAGAAGATCGTCCTGCGCCTTTCCGCGGATAACTGGATCGAGCGCACCAAAGGGCTCGTCCATCAGCAGTAGCTCTGGTTCAGCAGCGAGCGCGCGGGCTACACCGACGCGTTGCTGCTGACCGCCGGAAAGCTGATGGGGGTATTTTTCGGCAAAACTTGCCGGATCGAGATTGAAGAGACCGAGGAGCTCGTCGACGCGCCCGGCGGTGCGCGCTGCGTCCCAGCCCAGCAATTCGGGTACGGTTGCGATATTCTGCGCCACGGTCCGGTGCGGAAAGAGCCCATGACCCTGGATTGCGTAGCCGATCTTGCGGCGGAGATCTGTTGCCGGCACGTCCATGACATTCTGCCCGGCGACGAAGATCTGCCCTTCGGTGATCGGGACCAGCCGATTGATCATCCGCATCAGCGTCGATTTGCCCGAACCGGACGTGCCGACGATGACGGTGATCGAACCTTTCTCGACACTCATCGAGACACCATCGACGACGGTTGCAGCGCCATAGCGTTTGGTGACGTTCCTGATCTCGATCATGGTCATGCGGCGGATCCCCGTATGCTGTCGATGACCGCATCGAGGATGACGGCCGATGAAAAGGCGAAGAAGACGGTCGGCACGGCGCCGAGCATCACGAGATCCATGGCGGTCTGCCCGAGGCCCTGGAAAATGAAGATGCCGAAGCCGCCGCCGCCGATGAGCGCTGCGATCGTCACGAGGCCGATCGCTTGTACGAGCACGATTCGGATGCCGGTGAGAATGACTGGAAAGGCAAGCGGCATATCGATGCCGGTCAGGATTTGCCGGCGCGTCAGTCCCATGCCGGCGGCCGCATCCCGCACTGAAGGATCAACGCCCTCAAGACCGACGACCGTATTAGCGACGATCGGCAGCAAGGAATACAGCACAAGCGCGATCAGCGCTGGCGCCGTGCCAATCCCGCGGATGCCGAGGTCCGCTGCAAGCGGCACATGCGTTGCGATATAGCCGAGCGGCAGCATAAGGATGCCGAAGAGCGCAAGGCTCGGGATGGTCTGGATCAGGCTGAGGCTCTGCAGCACGGCGGCGCGCAGCTTCGGTACCCAGAAACAGAAGATGCCGAGCGGCAAGCCGACGACGATCGCGATCGCAAGCGAACCGAGGGCAAGCAGCGAATGGGCGACCGCCTCGGACCAGAATTGCGCAGACCGCGTTGCGAACTCCTTCATGATCGACAGGCTGTCGAGCAGGCCGGAAGAAAGGCAACCGGCCAAGAGCGCAGTGTAGCCGATCAGCGCGGCGACCCGCATCCACGGCGTCAGGCGGATCTTGACGAGCGCATCCGAAATGATGAGACCGACGACGGCAAACAGTACCCAGAAACCGCCTCCCGGCGTCATGCGCGCCGCATTGCTGTTGGGTGGAGTAAAGGCCGCGGCGACGAGACCGATCGCCGCGACCAGTGCTGCCAGCCCAAGCGTCGCAATCGCAAGCCGCAACGGGGCGCTCTGTGCAAAGAGTGCAGCAAATGCGGTGGCGACCAAAAGTATGGCGAGGATGATGATGGAAGGTTGGTCGAGAAGCTGCGTAAGAAGCATCGGCTTGCCGGAGGCAATGCGGTTTGCCTTCACATAGATGAAGGGCAAAAGGGCCGTGGCGATGATGCCGGCAACCACGAGAACCACGCCGAGCCGATCCAATTTGCGGACCGCTAAGGTTTCTTCCATCGATCCATCCTGTCTGGAAAGCAGCCGCTCCGCCCTGCGATGGGGCGGAGCGTAAGAAGATTACTTCAGGAAGCCCTTTTCCTTCAGATAGGTCTCGGCAACAGACTTTGCCGGCTCGCCGTCGACCTGGATCCTGGCGTTCAGCTTTCGCAGTTCGTCGGCCGTCAGGCTCTTGAAGATCGGAGCGAGGATTTCCTCGATCTTCGGGTTCGCCTTCAGTACGTCCTCGCGGATGATCGGGGTCGGTGCATAGACCTGCTGCACGCTCTTATCGTCTTCAAGGACGGTGAGTTCGGCCGCTTCGATTGCGCCGTCGGTGCCATAGACCATGGCGGTGTTGACGCCGTTCGTCTGGTCGGCGGCGGCCTTGATCGTCGCTGCCGTGTCGCCGCCGGAAAGGACGACCATCTGGTCGGGCTTGAGTTGGAAGCCGTAGGTGGTCTGGAAGGCGGGAAGCGCACCGGCCGAGTTCACGAACTCGGCGGAAGCTGCAAGCTTCGCAGCGCCGCCGCCGGTCACCCATTTGCCGAAATCGGACATGGTCTTGAGGTTGTTCGGACCGGCGACATCGTTGCGAATGCCGAGCGCCCAGGTGTTGTTGGCAGGCGAGGGGGCCAGCCAGACGATCTTGTTGGCATCGTAGTCGAGCTTCTTGGCCATCTCGTAGCCCTGCTCGAGGTTCTTCCAGGCTGCATCATCGGCCTTGTTGAAGAAGAAGCCGGCATTACCGGTATATTCCGGATAGATATCGATCTCGCCGGCCGTGATCGCCTTGCGCACGACCGGCGTCGCTCCCAGTGCGATGCGGTCCTGCGTCTTGATGCCGTTGGCGTTCAGCGCCAGCGCAATGACGTTGCCGAGCAGCGTGCCTTCCGTATCGATCTTCGATGAGACGACGACGTCGGCAGCATGGGCCGCACCCGCCGCAAAAGCGGAAAGTGAGACGGCAAGCGCGAGTTTCTTGAGCATGGAGTGTCCCCTTGGTTACACCGTTTGACCGTCGCGAGGGCCCGGCGGGAACCTTCGCGCATGAAATCCCCCGGCCAAAGCGCATAAGCGATCATGCCGGACATACGAGCATCATGGAAATAGTGTGCGCTCTCGAAAAATCGATGCAACCCCTCTCCAGTTTCTGCAGTCGCGGCGCGATTATGGCCGTGAAAGCATCACCGCGCGCGAAATCGCATTTCCTTTTGCAAGGCCGCGGCGGTTTGTTTTTGTCCCCTTGCGTGTTTCCGCAATCTTCCGGTGCTCTTTAATCGGCACTGCTGCCCCGCCCGGATTTGTTCTTGAAAAAGACGATAGCCCGGCAATTCCGCAACAGGGATATCTTTTTTCGTGAACACATCATATCGTCCGGTTTTTCAGTCACTTCCGGAGAATGTCTTGCATCTCGGTGCCCTTTTTGTCGCCAGCCACGTTCTCGCCTCGGGTTCGGTTCGAGAAACCGCGCGGCGCTTCTCGCTCGCGGCCTCCACTGTATCGTCGGCGGTCAGCAATCTTGAGAGTGAGCTTGCGATCAAGTTGACCAAGCGCAGTTCCGGTGAACTTGTCAAACTGATCGCGAGCGGCAAGGTGCGCGACGCGCTGCAGCCCATCATGCACGCGGTCGAGCAGCTTTATGAACTCGCCGGCGAACTCGTCGAAGCCTTCGAAAGCTGGGCATCGCGCATCCCGATCAAGCTCGTGACGATCGAGCGCTTTCTGGAGGTCGCAGATCAGGGCAGCATCAATCGTGCCGCCCGGCGTCTCAAGCTTGGCCAGCCGCAACTTTCATTGCAGATCGCCAATCTTGAGAAGTTCGTCGGTCATCAGCTTCTCGAACGTCAGGCGCAAGGCTCGACGCTGACCGAGAAGGGAAGGCGGGTCTACGGCATCTTTTCGGCGGTGAGCCAGGCATGGAACGATCTCAAATCAACGGCCGACGAACGCTATCGGCGTGCGGCGCGTTCGCTGCGTATCGGATCGATCATTCCGACGGGTGCGGAAAGCTGGGTTGCGCGCTGCCTGGGCGCTCTGGTGGCCGATTGGAATGCGGGGCGCAGCAAGAATGCCATTTCGCTGATCTCCATGACTGCCGATGATCTGCGGGAAGCCCTCAGATCTGGCCGCATCGACGTGGCGATCCTGGATTCGGTGTTCGAGCTGGAAAGCTTCGGACATCGCGAACTCCTTCGCACCGATCTGGTGGCAATCGCGCCGCCGGCAAGTACCGGGCTGACTGTCGCCGATCTGGTGGCCGAGCATCCCATCTGCACGCCGAGCGAGCGAACCGGCCTGGGCGATGCCGCAACCGCACTGAGCCGCGAGCGGACCGTAAGCCGCCGCTTTCGCAATCAGGACATCATGGCGGCGGATTCACTGCCGGTGATCGTCGATCTTGTCTCGAACCACGGCTACGTCTCGTTCCTCGGACGCGTCAGCGCGCTGCCGATCGCCGATCGCGTCCGTATTGTCGAACTCGCCGAACACATCCCGATTTCCTATCATGTCGCCTTCAATCATCGGAAAGCATCGGCGGATGCCTGCGCCATGATTGCTGCAGCCGTGCACAAAATCATCTCGGAGCCTGTCGCGAAAACCGCTGCTGTCGCCTAAAGAGGCCGTCGGGCGGATGAAGGAGATTAGAAAGATGCCGGCTTTGCTGGAAGTGTGCGTGGACAGCCCGAAGGGCCTTGCTGCCGCAATCGAAGGCGGCGCGGGCCGTATCGAACTTTGCTCGGCGCTCGAACTGGGCGGCCTGACGCCGGTCGCAGGTCTCATGAAAGCCGCAGCATCAGCGCCGATCCCAGTCTACGCAATGATCCGTCCGCATTCCGGGCCCTTCATCTTCGATGCAGCGGACGAGGACGCAATGATAGCGGATATCGATGCCGTCCGCGCTTTCGGCCTCGCCGGCGTTGTCATCGGCGCCAACCGACCCGACGGAACGCTGGACATGCCGCTCATCCACCGCTTGAAAAAGCATGCTGCGGGTCTGGGCTCTACGCTGCATCGCGCCTTCGACCTCGTGCCGGATGCCGATGTTGCGCTGGAGCAGGCCGTCGAGCTTGGCTGCGAGCGCATCCTCACCTCCGGTTGCGCGCCGAAAGCGATGGATGGTCTCGAAACGCTGAAGCGTATCTCCGCAAAGGCCGCCGGCCGGATCTCGATCATGCCCGGCAGCGGCGTGCGGTGCGCCAATGTCGCGCAAATTCTGCGCATGACAGGCGCCCGGGAGGTCCATGGCTCGTGCAGTTCACCGGCGAACATCGATCCGCGCGCCGTCTCTTTCGGTTTTGCGGCACCGGCCTCCAATCAAACCGATGTCGCGGTCGTCCGGCAGATGCGCCAGGCGATCGACGCGGCTTAAGCGGCCACTTTGATGACGGCCTTGATCAGGCCGGTCTTTTCATGCGTCCAGAGGGGGAGGTCGCGCGGCGCGTCGGCAAGCGTCGTGCGGTGCGTGATCAGCTTGTCGACTGGCACCAGACCTTTGGCGATCGAATCCGCGACATGCTCGAAGTCGGCGCGCGTCGCGTTGCGGCTGCCGATGACCGTCATTTCGCGCTTGTGGAATTCCGGGTCGGAAAAGCGGATCTCATCCTTCACGACGCTAACCAGCACCAGTGCGCCGCCATGCGCCACGAAACTGAAAGCCTTCTCCATCGAAGGACCGTAGCCCGTCGCGTCGAACACGGCATCGAAGCCGTCGCCGTCCGTCTTCGCCTTCACGGCTTCCGCCGTTTCGTCATTGGCGACAATGCCGGAGAGGAAGCCGAATCGCTCCGAAGCCATCTGCAACCGTTCGGCACTGGTGTCGAGCAGTGTCACGTCATGCCCGGCAATCCGAGAGAAGATTGCAGCCCCGAGCCCAATCGGACCTGCGCCGATGACCAGCGTTCGCGAGGCGGCGGGCGCCATCGAACGCCGGACGGCGTGTGCGCCGATTGCCAGGAACTCGACGGTTGCTGCCGCCTCGAGGCTCAAGCCTTTCGCGGCGTAGAGATTGCCGGCCGGTACGATGATCTCTTCGCAGAACGCTCCATCGGTGTGGACGCCGAGCACCTTGATACTCGTGCAGCAGTTCGGTTTGTCTTGCCGGCAGGCAACGCAGTTGCCGCAGGAAAGGTATGGATTGACGATCACTGGCGTTCCGGCAGTCATCGTGACACCGTCACCCGCCTCGAGCACGGTTGCCGAGATTTCGTGGCCCATGACGCGCGGATATTCGAGGAAGGGGTGTTTGCCCTCGAAGATGTGATAATCCGTGCCGCAAATGCCGACGTGGCTGACGGCAAGCCGGACCCAGCCGGGGGCAGGGGTTCCGGGGGAGGGGCGCTCGACCATTTCGAGCACGCCGGGCTTCTGGCAAAGCACTGCTTTCATGATGTGTCTCGCATTCAGAACATGAAGAAGCCGGTCGCGGGACCGGCTTCACGATGTTTCTTCGATCTCACTGGCTCCGGCGGCGGCGCAACTGATCGAAATAGACGATCACGATGATCAGCAGACCGGTGATGATACGCTGCCAGAATGAGTTGACGTTCAAGAGGTTCGCGCCGTTGTTGATCGTGGCCAGGATGAAGGCGCCGATCAACGGACCATGAACCGAGCCGATCGCACCGAAAAGGCTGGTTCCGCCGATAACGGAAGAGGCGATCGCCTGCAGTTCCCAACCGTCGGCCTGGGTCGCGTTGCCGATCGCGATGCGCGAGGCAAGCAGCACGCCGACAAAGGCGGCGAAGGTCGCCGAGAGAATATAGGCGAGATAGATCATGCCGTCGACGCGCACGCCGGAAAGGCGGGCAGCTTCGCGGTTGGAGCCGACTGCAAAGAGATAGCGGCCCCAGCGGCTCAGATGCAGGAAGACGAAGGACGGAACCGCGACGAGTATGACCATCCAGAAGAGGCTCGGCACGCCAAGAAAATTGGCGCGGGCGAAATTCGTGAAGGGCTCGTTGACGATATTGATCGTCGATCCATTGGTGATGAGCAGCCCGATACCACGCAACGAGGTCAGCGTTGCCAAGGTGATGATGAATGGCGGCAGCCCCATCTTGACGATGCCGAAACCGTGAAAGGCTCCGATCCCGACCCCGATTAGCAGCGTGATGAGAATGGAGGCCCATACCGGAACCCCCGCCTGCAGAAGCCACGCGAGGATGACACCGGCAAAGCCGACGATGGCGCCGACGGATAGGTCGATGCCGGCCGTAATGATAACGAAGGTCTGGCCGAGCGCCAGGATTGCCGTCATCGCGCCCTGCCGCAAGAGGTTCGAAATATTGAGCGGCGTCCAGAAGCTGGCGGTGACGATGCCGAGGAGGATCCAGAGGAAGAGAAGTAATCCGATCAGGGTCAGGCTGAACAGGATGTTCACTTTTCGGCGCGGCGGCGGGGCGACGATTTCCGTCGGGGTTACAGTCATTGGTTCTCTCTCCCTCTTATTCTTTCACTCAGACGCCGATCGCTTCGCCGAGCACTTCTTCATGCGTCGCCGCGTGGTAGTCGTGGCTTGCGACCAACTGGCCGCGGCGGAAAACGTGCAGCCGGTCAGCAAGCTCGTAGACTTCCGGCAGATAGGACGAGATCAGGATGATGCCTGCGCCTTCCTTCAGAAGCTTGGCAAACAACCGGTAGATTTCCGCCTTTGTACCGACATCGACACCAACTGTTGGCTCGTCGAAGATGAACAGGCGTGCGCCGTGGCTGAGCCATTTGCCGATGACGACCTTTTGCTGGTTGCCGCCCGACATGCTGGATGCGAGCACACGGCGGCTCGGGGTCTTGATTGAAAGATTGCGAATCTGCCGGTCGGAATTCTCCGATTCCTCGCTGTGGCTGATGACCGGGCCTTTGCTCAGCCTCTTGAAGACCGGCAAGTTGATATTGAGACTGATAGACAGGTTGAGGCAGAGCCCCTGATCGCGGCGGCTCTCGGGCGCAAGCGCGATCCCGAGCTCCATCGCCGTGCGTTCGTTCCTGATATCGACCTGCTTGCCCATCCAGCGGATTTCGCCGGCCGTCGTCTTTTCGCGGCCGTAGAGGCCGAGTGCGAATTCGCTGCGTCCTGCCCCGATCAGGCCGTAAAGCCCGACAATCTGGCCGGCCTTCACGGTCAGCGATACGTCCTCGAAACCAGGCCCCGAAAGCCCGCGTACATCCAGGATCGTTTCGCCGATCGGAATTTCTTCCTTGTGATAGATTTGTTCGATCGAGCGGTTGATCATCAGTGCGATCAACTCCGCCTCGTTCGTCTCGCCGATCGTGCGCGTGCCGACATGGGTGCCGTCGCGCAGTACCGAGACGCGGTCGGCAAGCTCGAAAACTTCTTCCATGCGGTGGCTGATGTAGACGATCGTCACGCCTTCGCCCTGCAGGCGACGGATGAGCTTGAAGAGTTGTGCAGATTCCTGTCGGGTAAGATAAGCCGTCGGCTCGTCGAAGATGAGGAACTGCGTACCGCGCATAGCTGCGCGTGCCGTTGCAACGAGCTGCTGCTGGCCGATGGTGAGCTCACTCAGCAGGACATTTGCGGGCAGGCCGAATCCGAGATCGTCGAGGACGGCCTGTGCCATCTTGACCATCTGCTTCTTTCGCATGAGGCCGTACTGGTTGACTTCGTCGCCGAGAAAGAGATTGGCCGCAACCGTCAAGTGCGGGCAGAGCACCACCTCCTGGTGGACGGCGTTGATGCCGCGCGCGATCGCCTCGTTCGGCGTCGCAAGTGCAACGGGATGGCCGCACCAGAAAACTTCCCCGGCGGTTCGGCTGATCACACCTGTCAACAGCTTGATGAGGGTTGATTTGCCCGCACCGTTTTCGCCGACTATCGCGTGAATTTCGCCGGCCAGAAAGGTCATCGTCGCAGGCTTTAGCGCTTGGACATAGCCATAATTCTTCTGCAATGCCCTGAGCTCGAGGATCGGTGAGCCCGCAGGAATGCGGTTTGCCTCTTTCAGTGTCGCGCTGTCGTCGTGGCGATGACTGACCTCTTCCAGGCTCATGGACGTCTCCTCCTCACGAATTGCTGTCTCCTCCACCAGCGATCCGCGCCCCTCGGGGAAACGATAACACAGGTGAAGAAAAGGCTGCGCGGAATTTCTCGCGCGCAGCCTTGGCTCGTGTTTACTGGATCTTCGGATTGATCAGTGCATCGATCTTCGGGTCGCTCATATTCGCCTTCGTGACGAGGTTCGCGCCGGTGTCGACGTTTTCTTCGACCTTCTCGCCCTTCGAAACGGCAAGCGCGGTCTTTATGCCGTCATATCCCATGCGATAGGGGTCCTGCACGACGAGACCCGCCAGCGAACCTTCCTTCAGGAAGCCGACTGTCTTTTCGTCGCTGTCGAAGGCGATGACCTTGATCTTGTCGCCGAGCTTGTTTTCAGCGATCGCTTGGCCAACACCCTGCCCCAGGATCAGGTTGGAGGCAAAGACCCCGACGAGGTTGGGGTTGGCGGTGATCAGGTCGGTCATCATGTTGAGGCCGGTCGTTGCCTGGCCGTCACCGTATTTGTCGGCAATGACCTTCAGGCCGGGATACTTGGTCTTCACCTGATCCAGGAAGCCTTCGCGGCGCTGCTCGAGCGAGCCGACGCCCGGAAGATTGGTGAGGATCACAACTTCACCCTCTTCCTTGCCCGTCATTTCCTTGATGGCTGCGGCCAGACCGTCAGCTGCGATACGGCCGCCCTGAACGTTGTCCGTCGTCAGGAACGACTTGAATGCCTTGGAATCGGCGCCAGAGTCGATACCGATGATCGGAACCGATTTGGCGGCTTCGTCGATCGGCTTTCCGAGCGCCTTGAACTCGGTCGGCGAAATGACGACGGCGGCGGGTTTGCCGGCGACGGCGTTTTCAAGAATGCTGATCTGGCCATTGATGTCGGATTCGGCCTGCGCGCCGAGTTCCGGGACGTTGACGCCGAGATCCTTGCCGGCCTTGCGGGCGCCGGCGAGCACGATCTGCCAGTAGAAGGACGTCGTATCCTTGACGATGATCGGGATCGTCACGTCGGCTGCAAAGGATGGGACCGGCATTGCAGTTGCGATGACGGCGGCGCCCGCGAGAGCCGTGAAGGCTCGGCGAGACAGAATGGATTTCATGCGCATGTAGGTTCTCCTCTTAGGGTGCGTTCTCCTCCAAGAAACCAGACCGCTGAACGCAGGCGGACGATTTTTATCTATAAAAAACAGTTGCCGAAGGAAGCTAGCCGAGACCTTTCCAAATTGCAAGTGGCTAGAGGCCGGCTGCGGCTGGTGTCGACTATACTCTCAAGCTCCTGTTTTTAAATCAATTAAACTGCATTCTAAAATAAATCTCAGCCGCGATAGACTTCATGCGGATGCACGACGCCTTTCTTCAGAATAAGATTTCCATACAGCCGGAATTCGGTCGTCGCGACGATATAAGCCGCCTTCCTGGCATGCTCGTAGAATGCGAAGCGTTCAAGCTGTGCGATCCGGAAGTCGCCAGCCCGCCTGCTCACAATCTCCTGGAATTCGACGCACACCTCCGGCATGGCGCCGGGATCGCCGACGACCTCCATGCGCCATGCCGTTTCCGGAACGAACGTGTCCAGCGGCATATGCGTCAGGATCGCTTCGGCCATTTCGGTCGCCGTTACGCCATCGGCACGAATGACATCCGGTCCCATTGTGCTCGAGGGAAAGTTGGCGTCCGCGATGACAATGTCGTCGCCGTGCCCCATGCGCGCTATGGCGCGCAGAAGATCCGGGCTGAGAACGGGATGAATTCCTTTGAGCATGGTCTGGTCCTTAAACACGCACCGCGTCTTCGCCAAGCGGGGGCGCAACGAGTGTCAGGGGGTCGAATTCAGGGAAGATCGTGTCGGGTAGCGCGGGCTCGAAGAGCTCCATGTTGCGCTTGAGGCTGGATGCCTTTGCCGTCCCGATCAGCACGGAAGAAACGGCTGGCTCGCGGAGCGGGAATTGCAGCGCGGGGGCCGCGAGCACAACGCCGTGACGTTTGGCGATGTCTTCCATCGCGCCCACCTTGGCAAGTACGTGCGGTGTCGCGGGCATGTAGTCGAAATGCGAGCCCGGCACCGGACCGGTCGCAAGGATGCCGGAGTTGAAGACGCCGCCGACAACCAGAGACGTGCCTTTCTTGCGGCAGAGCGGCAGCAGCTCCGCCACAGCGGAGCGATCGAGCAAGGTATAGCGCCCGGCCATCAGGATGGCGTCGATGTCGGCGTTGCGCATGACATCGAGACAGACAGGAACCTCGTTGACGCCCAGGCCGAAAGCCTTGATCGCGCCCGATGACTTCAGCTCTTCCAGCGCCTTGATGCCGGAATTGAGAAAATTTTTCAGGTGGACAGCATTCTTCGCGGCACCGTGCGTGTAGCTGCCGATGTCGTGGACATAGAGAATATCGATGCGATTAAGCCCCAGCCGCGCATAGCTGAAATCGACCGATCGCATGATGCCGTCATAGGAATAGTCGTAATCGGCATCGAAGGAGAGGGGGTCGACATAGCTGTAGTCCGGCACCGTACCGCTCGGCACGGGCCGCAAAAGCCGGCCAACCTTGGTCGAGAGCACATATTCCTTCTCGGGCTTCGCCCTCAGGAAATCGCCCACGTAGCGCTCGGCAAGGCCGAGGCCATACCAGGGCGCCACGTCGAAATAGCGGATGCCGCTCGCCCAAGCAGCTTCCAGCGTTTCCATTGCCTGTTCGCGCGGGCAGGCACGGTAAAGGCCACCCAGAGCCGCGGCACCGAAACTGATTTCGGTGACCTTGAGTTCGGTCTTGCCGATTTTCCTCGTCTTCATCTTCCCTCCCCGTGAAGAGCCGATTTCTGTTAGAGCGTTGCTCCCAAATGCCACGGTACGAATTCGTTGTCGCCGTAGCCGAATTCCTCGCTTTTCGTCTTCTTGCCGGAAGCCGTATCGATGATCAGGTCGAAAATTTCGCGCCCCTTGCCGCTGATCGTCGCATCGCCGGTGGCGATCGTGCCGCAATCGATATCCATGTCCTCTTCCATCGAAGCAAAGAGCGCCGAATTGCTGGAGAGCTTGATCGAGGGCGCGGGACGACAGCCGAAACAACTGCCGCGGCCGGTCGTGAAGGCGATCATGTTTGCGCCGCCTGCAACCTGCCCCGTCGCGGAAACCGGGTCGTATCCGGGCGTATCCATGAAAACGAGTCCCGGTGCAGTTACGCGTTCGGCATAGCTGTAGACCGCCGTCAGCGGAGACCGGCCGCCCTTGGCGACTGCGCCGAGCGATTTTTCAAGAATGGTCGTCAATCCGCCGCGCTTGTTGCCGGGCGAGGGGTTGTTGTCGAGCGAGGCGCCATGCAGTCCGACATATTTCTCCCACCAGGCGATCTTGTCGTCGAGCTTCCTGGCCACGTCCTCGTTGATCGCGCGGCTGCGCAGCAGATGCTCAGCGCCGTAGATTTCCGAGGTTTCGGAAAGGATTGCGGTACCGCCGGCTGCAGCGAGGAGATCGGCTGCGACGCCGAGCGCCGGATTGGCGGTAATGCCCGAAAAGCCATCCGACCCACCGCATTGCAGGCCGATGATGATCTCGCTGATGGGGATCGGCGTGCGCCGCTCCCTACCGACATCGGCGGCGATCTCCCGGAGCATCCCCATGGCGCGTTCGACGGCCCGCCGCGAGCCGCCGGCATCCTGAATGTTGAAGTGCCGCTTGGCATTGCCGGCACCGCTTTGGCCGTAGAGCGTCAGCTGGTTTACTTCGCAGCCAAGGCCGATCATCAGCACGCCACCGAAATTGACATGGCGCGTGTAGCCGGCAAGCGTGCGGTGAAGGACCGACATGCCGTCACCCGTCGAGCTCATGCCGCAGCCCTGGTCATGCACGATCGGCACGAAGCCGTCGATGCCCTCGTAATACGGCAGGATGGTGCGATTGGCCTCGTCTGCAATCGCACGGCAGACGGTGGTGGAACAGTTCACGCTGGCGATGACGCCGATATAGTTGCGGGTCGCGGCCCGGCCATCCTGGCGGCGGAAACCCATGAAGGTCCGCGCGCGGTCTTCCGCGGTCGCCGCTTCCGGCGCGGAATTCGCAGTTGCCGCCAGACGGTCGTTCTCGAAATGCAGGTTGTGGCTGTGGATGTGATCGCCTGCCTTCACCTCGGCAGTCGTGCGGCCAATCGCCTGGCCATATTTCACCACCGGCGTGCCGAGCGGGATGTCGGCGATCGCAACCTTGTGGCCGGGTTCGATTTTTTGACGGGTCTTTATACCTGCGACGGTCGCTCCGGCTTCGATCGCTGCCGTTGCGACGGCGACGTTATCTCCAGCAGACAGGATGAGCCAAGGCAGTTTGTTCAATTGTCTTCTCCCTGAGGAACGCGCCCGCTGCATCGGCAAAATGCGCATTGATTTTGTTTTTTATCTACAATAAACATTTTCAAGTCAACGGGAATATTGTTCCTGTGGTCAAGGGAGGCAAACAGCCGCAGATGGCCAGGAAATAGGCTAAAGGTCGCAGTCGATTAGCGCCTGCGCGCTTTAAACTTTGCAGGTTGCAAAGTTTAAAAGGCACGAGGAAAGAGCGGGGTGGTATGGCAAGGCAGAATACGGTCTTCAAGGAAGCCTATAACAGGTATGCTGCTGCTCTACGCCCGGATGCCGCCTTGCCTTCCGAACCGGAAATCGCCGCGCAGCTCGGCATCAGCCGCAGCACGGCCCGCGCGATCTTGACCCGCCTGAACGACGAAGGCATCATCCGGTGGAACAAGCGCCAGAAGATCGTGCTGCGCGTTCCCACCGAGAAAGACCTCTTTCCGTCCGAAGAGACGGATTCGCTGCACGACATCATCGAGCGCAGCTTCATGCAGCGCATTTTGTCGGATGATGCCGCGCCCGGCATGCAGATCAACGAGCTGGAGCTGGCTCGTGAGATCGGCACCGGTACGACCAGCGTCCGCGAATTTCTCATCCGTTTCTCGCGCTTCGGCCTCATCGAAAAGCGGCCGAACAGCCACTGGATCCTGAAAGGCTTCACCCGCGAATTCGCATTGGAACTGGCGGATGTCCGCGAAATGTTCGAGCTCCATTCGGCCACGGAATTCGGCAAGCTACCGCCCGAAAGCGAAGCCTGGGCGGCGCTGGCCGATATCAAGGCCGAGCATCATGCGATGCTCAACGATTTCGATGCGCGCTACAAGGAATTCTCAGCCCTTGACGAGCGCTTCCATCTGTTGATCCACGGCGCCGCGAAAAACCGGTTCATCGCGGACTTCTACGATGCGATCGCGATCATCTTCCACTATCACTACCAGTGGAACAAGGCGTTCGCGCGCCAGCGCAACGGACGCGCCATTCACGAACATCTCGATTATATCGCGGCGCTGGAATCACGCGATCAGGCGGCAATCGACTTCTCGTGCCGCCTGCATCTGCGTTCTGCGCGCCAGACCCTTCTTCAGTCGCTGCCGCAGAATCCTGCCGAGCCGCCTCCAGCTTAGGCCGCCGCAGTGGGCATGTGGATCTAATGGGCGGTATAGGCCCCGTCCACGAGATGGTAGCTTCCAGTGATGAAGCTTGCTTGTTCGGACAGAAGGAAGCACACGAGGGCTGCGACTTCCTCCGGCCTGCCGCGCCTGCCCATCGGCTGAAGCGCTTCCATACGCCGGCTTCCCGCTATCGCCAGATGCTCGGTCAAAAGCGGCGTTTCGATCCAGCCGGGGCCGACGGCATTGATGCGGATGCCCAGCCTCGCATATTCGATTGCGGCAACCTTGGTCAGGCCGACAACCCCGTGCTTGGCGGCCGTATAGGCTGCTGTAAATGGCAATCCAACCGAACCGAGGGCGGAAGACATGTTGACGATGGCCCCGCCGCCGCCTTGCAGCATGGCGGCAATTTCATGCTTCATGCAGTAGAAGACGCCGTTCAGGTTGACGTTCATCAGGTTGTGCCAATTGTCGAGCGGGTAGTCTGCCGTCGCCTTTCGGGGGCCGTCTATGCCTGCATTGTTAACCGCCAGATGCAGACCGCCGCATGTCTCGACAGTGTAGCCGATCAGCTTTTCCACAGCCCCGGCATCCGTGACATCGACCGCAAAGTCCCGCGCCCGCCCACCCTTTGAACGGATCTCCGCTGCAAGGTTGCGTGCGGCATCAGCATCGAGATCGGCAATGACAACCTCTGATCCCTCATCAGCGAGCTGCCGGCAAATGGCTGCACCTATACCGGACCCTCCGCCGGTTACGAGCGCGACTTTCCCCGTGAAGTCAGGCTTCGTCATCAAGTCCCTCCTCGTTATCCCTGCCACTAGTCGAGCAGAGGCACGCCACTGATGCAAGACCTTTCATAACCGCAAGCAAGGCGGCCGCTGGTTCTGCGAGCCCTTCACCCATCATGCTCCCGCCTGGCAGCGCCCCGGCCCTTGAAGGACGGCAGCGCAGGTTCCAGGTGAACGAAAGCGTTGGCACCTTTCAGCTTTGACGCGAGGCTTGGCCAGTTGGCGCCGGGATGTTAAGACGAAGAATAGGGTCGATCGATTGCTTAGCAGGTAGAGATGGAAAAAAAACACGTTGCGCGCCGGGGGCTCCTGCTGGGCAGTCTGGCGTTGATGGTATCTGGATGTGCTTCAACGACAGGATGGCAGGTGGGGTCGATGTTTTCGTCGACGCCGCGAATCAGCTCGCGCTACCGGCGGCGGCGCGTGCCATATGACGGAAGCGAGCCGGCTGGAACGATCGTGGTCAACACCTACGAGCGTTACCTTTATCTGGTCGAAGGCGGCGGCGAGGCCCTGCGCTATGGCGTTGCAGTCGGCGAGGAGGGACTGACGCTCAAGGGAAGGGCGACCATCGGCCGGAAGGCGGAATGGCCCTCGTGGATGCCTACAGCGAGCATGATACGGCGCAAGCCGCACTTGGCGCAGTATGCGGGCGGTGTTTCGGGCGGACCCCACAATCCGCTTGGCGCCGCTGCCCTTTATCTCTACAGGGGCGGACAGGACACCCTGTTCCGGCTGCATGGAACGAACGAGCCCTGGTTGATAGGGCAGGCGGTTTCCAATGGATGCATTCGCTTGACCAATGAGGACATCGTCGACCTCTACAGCAGGGCTCCGGTGGGAACGCCAGTATTGGTCATATGATGCTTACATTTTGCAACGATAACGCCACGGTCTGTTAGGCATTATGAGGCGCCGGGGGCCGCGCAGAGGCAAGGTGTGTCCTTTCTGCACTTGGCTTAGGCGTATTTTGCGGCTATTAGTAGAAGCGTTGCCTTCGATAACCTATTCCGTGCTAAGGAGAGGACTACTGATGAGCAGAATTCTGATCATGTGCCTAGTTGCGTTGTTTTCCGTTGCAAGCCTGAGCGCTTGCGGGTCGATCGGTAAGGGCAAGGGGAAGGCCCCGCCGCCCGTAGCGGAAACGGCTCCGGCACCAGTATATAAGTAGCAACTAACTGTTGCTGAATGGGAGGGGGCATTCGTGGCCCTTCCCAACGTCGTGCAGTCCGGGCTGGACCTGCCTTTCAGCTTGCAGCGCAAAGATTGGCGTCAAGCGGGGCATGTGTCGATGCTCGCTCGATACCGGGAGATGAAGTGTAGCGATGACGCTTGCAAAGGGCCGTCTATCACTTGTAATTCTATTCGCTCTCGCGCTCACCTCATGCCAGACAGAAGACAAGCCACCGCAGCCGCGATTCGTTTCGGATGCGCGGGGGGGGTCTGTTGGCGAATCATCGCAAAAAAGAGATGGCCAGTACTTTATTGAATTCCGCTCGCGCTATGCGCTGACCTACGGCCACACCTACGTGATATTCGGGCGGTTGAATAACGCTGGCGGGATGGTCAATCCGGAGGTCGCGGGGCTTGCTCCAGCGAGCAACGATGCCGCCCCTTACGTTCTCGGCCACTTCCTGCCCGTGCCGGCCGAAACCGGGGCCAGTGACGGCGACCTTGAGGAGACCTACAGGTCGGCAAGCTGGCGCGTTCTTCTCACTCCATCGGAATACGATGAGACCGTTGCCTTCATACGCAAGCTGAAGGCCAAATCCAAGTTTTGGCAGGCTTCGGTTTATAACTGTAACGCTTTCGTAGCAGAAATCGCTCGCTCGATGGGCTATAAGGCGCCCAGCATCTGGCTCCGTCCGCAACAATTCGTGACGCAGCTTCGCGAAATGAACACCTAAATGCGAGCGGGCAAGCTGCTATACCGCTTCTCCATCCAGTCGGTTGCAGGACGCAGCAGGGCTCTGGAGACTTAAATTGAGCATAGCTGTTGTCGGCAAGATCCTGTGGGTGCTCGGCGTCGTTGCCTGGTATATCATCCGATATCCCTTCGAGCGCCGCGCCAAGCGCGTGCGTGTCGTCAGTCACCGCCGTTCTCATATCGAGAAGATCGGGCTTGCGTCGGCGGTGCTCGGTCTTGCGATCGTGCCGGGGTTCTATGTCGCCACCGGCATGCCGCAAGCAGCCGATTATCCGGCCCGCGCCTGGGCGGTGGCCGTCGGGGTGGTGCTCTTTGCCGCCGCCATGTGGGTGTTTCGCAGAACCCACAAGGAACTCGGCCGCAACTGGTCCATCACGTTGGAGATTCGCGATCAGCATCAGCTGATTTGCAGCGGCCCCTACGCTTTCGTCCGCCATCCCATGTACACGTCTTTCCTGCTGATGGGCCTCGGCCAGGCCTTTCTCCTGTCGAACTGGATCGTGGGGCTTGCTGGTCTGATCGGCTTCGCAATCCTCTTTTTTCTACGGGTGGACAAGGAAGAGCGTATGATGCTGGAGATTTTCGGCGCGCAATATCGCGCCTATATGGACAGGACCAAGCGAATTATTCCCTATCTTTATTAGAGGAGGCATGATGCGAGGCCGAACCATCAAGCTTTCGGCGGCACGGCGCCTTGTCGGGGATCTGATGCGGTTCTCCATCGGAGTGCCGCGGGTCACCGTGCAGCGGCAGATGAACCTCGGCCCGCTCCAGACGGCCAGATTGGCCCAGCCAAGCAGGCCGTCCTGGACCGTACTCTTCTTGAAGGGATACGCGCTTCTCTCCCGGGAGACACCGGATCTTAGGCGCGCTTACATCAAGTTCCCGAGAGCTCAGCTCTATGAATATCCCGAAAGCGTGGCCTCGATTGCCCACGAGCGCGAATATGGCGGCGAACGGGTCGTCTTGCTGAGCTCTATCAAGGCCCCCGAGCGGCGGCCGATCGCCGAACTCGAGGCCCTGATCCAGGCGGCGCGCTCACGCCCGGTCCTGGAAATCAAGGAGTTCCGGCGAGCATTGAAGTTCGCCCGTGCGCCGGCGCCTTTGAGGTGGCTGTTGATGTGGCTCGGGCTGAATATCGGGCGGCAGCGTGCCCGCCGATTCGGCACTTTCCAGCTGTCGGTCTATTCCGGTCTCGGGGCAGAGTCACTCAATCCCCTTTCGCCTTTGACCACGCTGTTCAACTACGGCCCGATCTCGGCAGATGGATCGGTCACGGTCCGGATCCACTACGATCACAGGGTCATGGACGGCGCCAATGTCGCACGGGCGCTGGAGCGGTTCGAAAAGATATTGAACGGCGAAGTCGCCAGCGAAGTAAAGAGCATCGCCCCACTCGCCCCACAGGGTGCCGCCGCTCCCGATACGGCGGCTTCAGGTACGGCAATATGATCATGCAGAGTGAGTTTCGTCCGGCCGCCGTCGTGGTCGGTGCCTCGCGCGGCATCGGCAGGGCAATTGCCAAAGTCGCCGCCCGGGAGCGTGGGGCCGTCGTTGTGCTCGTTGCGCGATCGCCTGAAGGTCTGGCCGCTGCCGCGGCAGACGTGCGGGCGGCGGGCGGCGAGGTATTCACGCTGGAACTGGATCTCCTTGTGGCCGATGCCTCGGCGCGTTTGCAGGACTTCCTGTCTGCAAACGGGTTGTACTGCGATGTCCTGGTCAACAGCGCCGGATACGGATTACGCGGTGCGGCAACACTCCTGCCCATCAAGGACCAGCTTGGCATCATCGATCTCAATATGCGCGCCCTCGGCGACCTGACCTTGAGCTTTCTGCCCGCAATGGCGGCGCGCGGACGCGGTGGTGTGCTCAATCTCGGTTCCATCGCCGGTTTCGCGCCGGGGCCGAATATGGCCCTGTATTATGCGAGCAAAGCTTTCGTGCGCTTCTTTTCGGAAGCGCTCCATCAGGAACTGCGAGGCACGGGCGTGACGGTCACATGCGTCGCTCCCGGACCGGTGTCGACCGAGTTCCTCGAAAAATCCGGCGCCAGCCGGGCAACGCTATTCAAGATCTTGCCGAAGCTCGATTCGGACTATGTGGCCGAACGCGCCTGGCGCGGCTTCAAATCCGGCCGCCGCCTTGTGGTCCCCGGCATCTCGGCCAAGCTCATAGCCCTTGCCGCAGCCCTGCTGCCTTCTGCAGCAACGCTCCCGCTGATCGGCCGCCTGCAGCGCCGCAGCGGCGATCCATGCCCGTGCGGTTCAGGCAAGACTTTCAAGGAATGCCGCCGCCTTCGCCATCGCGCAATGACGACGGGAGGTCCTTGACTGGCGACGCCCAAGGCGAGCCGAAAGCACGCAAGGTGTCCGAGCGGTTGCTTTGTCCACAAGCCGGCAGAGCTGAATAGGGTCGAAATAGAAGCGGGCAAAAAACAGAGTTCATTCAGCTCTGCTTGCGGCTGCTCGCATTCTTGAATGCGATGTATACTTCGATGCCTTAACCGCCGATTCCATCTCCGTTTGAACTACGCTGCCGGGTTGGCATTGCGGCGCGTGGTCAACGGTTGGGCAACAGCATCAACACCAAGCAGTGCGCAAACGCTGCCCAAGCCGTCCCCTCGCGACTTCCATAAGGCGAGCGAAGAGTGGCGAGGACCAGAGCGCATTCGCGAACAAATGGAGGCGCTGCATGGCCAACGGCGCGGGCATGACGCCTACGAGGGCGGCCAATCCGTCTGGCTCGTGTGGAGGTCGGGGAAAGGTGTGTCAGTGTCGTAGGTCGTTTATCTGACCTTCGAAAGTGCGTGCGCGAAGAGGTCGACGAAATACCTTCTGAGGAGGGTGAGGGTCGAGTTCGCAGATATGAACGCAAATGGTGCCGCTTACGTGACTCGAACACGTGACCCCATCATTACGAATGATGTGCTCTACCGACTGAGCTAAAGCGGCAACTTGGCGGCCGAACCGTGCGGCCCGCGATTTGCATGGCGCTGATACAGGCATTGTTTGAAGATTTCAAGCGCCCTGTCGTGCCTTTGGCAAAAAAACGCCCGTTGAAGACGACCATGCATTTCAGAGCGAGAGGCGAGCGCGCGCCGCGCGGTATTCGGCCTCCAGCCTGTCGACGAGCTTGGCGACCGGCTCAACAGCCTTGATCGCGCTGATGCCCTGGCCGCTCCCCCAGACATCCTTCCAGGCCTTCGCGCCGCCGACGGCCTGCTCGAAATCCATCTTCGATGGGTCCGCTACCGGCAGGTTGTCCGGGTCGAGGCCGACGGCCTGGATCGATGGCTTCAGGTAGTTGCCGTGCACGCCGGTGAAATAGTTGGAATAGACAATGTCGTTTGCAACGCCCGCGACGATTGCCTGCTTGTAGGCTTCGGTGGCGCGCGCTTCCTCGGTCGCGATGAACGGTGTTCCGATATAGGCCATGTCGGCGCCCATCGCCTGTGCTGCAAGGATCGCGTCGCCAGTGGCGATCGCGCCTGCCAAAAGCAGCGGCCCGTCGAACCATTCACGGATTTCCTGAACCAGAGCGAATGGCGACAACGTGCCGGCATGCCCGCCAGCGCCCGCCGCTACCGCAATCAGTCCATCGGCACCCTTCCTAATTGCCGAATTGGCGTGGCGGTTGTTGATGACATCGTGGAGCACTATGCCGCCATAGGAGTGTACGGCCGCATTCACTTCGGGCACAGCACCGAGCGAAGAGATCACGATGGGCACCTTGTACTTGACGCAGAGGCGCAGGTCGTGCTCCAGCCGCTTGTTCGACATGTGGACGATCTGATTGACGGCAAAGGGAGCTGCCGGCCTGTCTGGATTGGCGGCGTTGTGGGCCGCGATGTCTTCGGTGATCATTGCCAGCCATTCGTCGAGCTGGCTTTCCGGCCGGGCATTCAGCGCCGGAAAAGCGCCGATCACGCCCGCCTTGCATTGCGCCAGCGTCAGGGCCGGATGCGAGATGATAAAGAGCGGTGAAGCAAGAACCGGCAGTCTCAGGTTTTCCGTGAGGATTTTGGGAAGGGACATTGCACTCACCATTCAATTGACGTTTACGAAAACGTCAATTTGATAGCAGACTTGATGGGCGAGGAAAAGAGTATGCGTGAGTGCCGACCTGTCGATTCCCCAGAGATTGGCCGTCGAGATAGGTGGGCAAGGGCGGGGTAAGGAGCATATTTATTCCTGCGATGCGAAATGCTTCCAGCCGCAAGACTTGCGGTTTTCAGCCATTGACGCTACCGAGTTTTGTTAGGCATTTGTAAAGATTTCGGTGATGCCTGATGCCAGCATGAAGGATCGGATGTGAGCGGATTAGAAACGGCAATCAGAACGGCGCTTAACAACTCCGATCGCGATAATCCGGAAGTCCGTGCAAGGATTTATCAATCGGCCCGCCAGGCGCTGGAGGCCGGCCTTCGCAAGCAAGATATCACCGACCGGGAAGCGATTGCGCATCATCGTCATCGGCTCGAAACGACCATTCACATGATCGAGGCCGAAGAACGTGAGCGCCTGCATCCGCGCCAGGGTCCACCGGAAGTGCCCGTTCCGCCCGTCGCCGAAATCCCGCCGCCAGTCAGGCACGACGAGCATTTTGAACAGGACGCGCCTCAGGTCGGCGGTGAAACACGAGGCTATTCGGCAAGGCCTGCCTACGACGAGTCGAGGCTTGATAACGTCCATGCCGCTACGTCCGATCATCTCGGTGCTGCACCTCAGACCGGCGAAGGCCTTGCACCCGAAAGCCGCCCCTCCGCCCACATGGATTTCCGGCCCGAGGGGGCTGCAAAGCGCCGCAAGCCGCGAAAATTCTTCTCACGGCTGCTTGTCTGGTGCGTGCTGATCGCCTTCATCGGCATGGGGGCCTGGTGGGCTTATAAGTCCGGCCTCTTCCTGACGGCGGCCGAGCGCGACACCAGCGTCGCCAATCCGCCTGCCAGTACCGAGCCGGAAGACTTCGACGGTGCGGACGAAGGTGCTGCGAACACGGCGCCGCATGTCGATCAACCGGCCACGATCGACCCGCAGAACCGCTTTTCTGCGGAATGGATCGAGATATTCGAGCCTTCGGACGCTGCCAAGATCGAAAGCGGCCCGCGGGCACGGACGGAAAACATCGCCGAAAACGATGGTCCGGCCGTTCGTTTGATCTCGGAAAGCAACGGTGCCGATGGAAATATCGGCATCAGCGTTCCGAAGGACGTACTTCGAGAGCTCGCCGGCAAATCCTCGACGATCGCGATCACGTTGCAATCGACGAGCGACGAGCCGACGCAGGTGACGGTCGAATGCAATTTCCAGACGCTCGGCAATTGCGCCCGCCACCGGTTCAGCGTCACCCGCGAAAAGTCCGACGCTCTGCTTCAGGTTACCTTCGACCGGTCGTCGGCGCCGAGCGGAGATGGCAGGCTGATGATCAACAGCGATGTCGACGGCAAGGCGCGAGGCATCAACCTCTACGCCGTGCGCATCCTGCCGGGGCAGTGACCTTTATTTCAAGAAGCCGGACCCCGCGCCGATGATCTTGTCGTCGAGATCGCCGATCGCCTTGTCGTCCTTTCCGTCGTAATCCATTTTCTTCAGCATGTGACGGATGAGGTTGAGCCGCGCGCGGCGTTTGTCGTTGGCGCGGATGACCGTCCAGGGCGCAAATTCCGTATGCGTCTCCTTGAGCATCCGCTCGCGTTTGTCGCTGTAGTCGCCCCATTTGGTGAGCGCGGCGATATCCATCGAGGAAAGCTTCCATACCTTCAGCGGATCGTGCCTGCGGTCGTGGAAGCGCTTGAGTTGCATCTCGCGGCCGATATCCAGATAGAACTTGAAGAAGTGAATGCCTTCGTGGGCAATGATCTTTTCCAGCGGCGGCGCCTGCTTGAGAAAATCCTCATATTGCTTGGGCGTGCAAAACCCCATGACCGGTTCGACACCTGCGCGGTTGTACCAGGAGCGGTCAAAGAGAACGAACTCGCCGGCCGTCGGAAACTGGGCGATGTAGCGCTGGAAATACCATTGGCCGAGTTCGCGATCATTCGGCTTGGCGAGTGCGACGACGCGGGCAAGGCGCGGGTTCATGTGGGCGGAGGAGGCCGAGATGGCGCCGCCCTTGCCGGCAGCATCGCGGCCTTCAAAGAGCGCCATCACCCTTTTGCCGGTCGCCTGCAGCCAGAACTGCACTTTGACCAATTCGATCTGCAGCTTTTCCAGCTCTTCGAGATACTCTTCCTCTTTCAGCTTTTTCTTGTAAGGGAAATCCCCCGATTCCAGCGCCTCTTCATCGATCCAGTCCGGAAGCACCGGATCGTCGACATCGAAGACGCGCTTCTTGCCCCTGATGTTCAGTTCAACCGCGCGGCTTTCGACAGCTTCGGCCATATTTCCTCCTCCGTCCGTGGCTTTCTTCGCAGGCGATCATATTTTCCATTGAAAATCAAATCCGTCGCGGCAGGCAAAATTCCTGTGTGTATCGGTGGCCGCTTTTGCGGCAGATGGCAGCGGCGGAAAATTTCTGTCATGAATCACGGCTATCAGGCAGAGTTTGAACATAAGAACGACTCGACTGGGCGAGGAACACTTGGAAGACGAAATGCCATGGACAACGGGGCTCATGGCCCGCATCCGGCAGCAGCGAACGGTCCTGCTCGCGGCGATCGTCATTGGCCTCGTTGCGCTTGCGGCCGGCATGAACAAGTGGGCGGTGCTGGGCCTTCTTGTCTTAATGATCGCCATTGTGCTTCTAAACAGCATGCCGGGCGTGCAGGCAAAGCTTGCGGAACCGCCGGAAGTCGAACCGGAAGCGCCAGCAAGTCTGCTGCCCGCCGTCTCCGCAACGCTGGCTGGCCTCGATATACCCGTGATGCTCCTCTCAGGCGATGCCTCCGTTCTCTTCCAGAACCGCGCTGCGGAAAAGGCCTTTGGCGAGGTGGTGATCGGGGCGCATATTTCTGCACGCCTGCGCTCGCCGGGCATTCTGGACATGGTGGGAGAGACGATCGCCACCAACGCTCCCAACCAGATCGAGCATTCCGAGCGCCTGCCGTCGGAGCGCGTCTATATTGTTCGCAGCGCGCCGATCGACCTCGGCGGTGCCGGGAATGGCGAGCGCTTTTTCCTGCTTTCGTTCCGCGATATCTCCGAGGTGCGGCGCATCGATCGCATGCGGTCGGATTTTGTCGCCAATGCCAGCCATGAGCTGCGGACTCCGCTTGCGTCGCTCCGCGGTTTCATCGAGACCATCCAAGGCCCGGCAAAGAATGATCCGAAGGCGCAGGAGCGCTTCCTGGGCATCATGTTCGACCAGACGACTCGCATGAGCCGCCTTGTCGACGATCTTCTCTCGCTTTCCCGTCTTGAGCTCAAGTCGCATATTGCACCGGACGAGAAGGTCGATCTCGTGCCGCTGCTCGGCCATGTCAGGGACGCGCTTGTGCCGCTTGCCACGGAGGTTGGTGTCGAGATCAATCTGCACCTGCCGGAAGGCAAGGCGGAGGTTCTCGGAGACCGCGACGAACTGGTCCAGGTTTTTGAAAATCTCATGGAGAATGCATGCAAGTATGGCCAGGAGGGCAAGGTCGTCGATGTCCGCGTCAAAAATGCATCCGGCGAGGCGGTTGAAGTCAGCATCGCAGATAAGGGCCCGGGCATTCCCGCCGAGCATGTGCCGCGCCTCACGGAGCGCTTTTATCGCGTCAATATCGAGGACAGCCGCTCCAAGAAGGGCACCGGTCTCGGCCTGGCGATCGTCAAGCATATCCTGACGCGCCACCGCGCGCGGCTGATCGTCAAGTCCGAAATCGGCAAGGGAACGGACTTCACCGTGCGTTTCTGACGACGTAAACCCCTGGAATATTGGTGGTGGATTTGAGGCCGAGGTCTCGATTGCCAGACGAAAAAAAAGGGCCCGCGAGGACCCGTTTCCGTTTGTTACTTACCCGGCTCAGCTTGCGCGGGCTGCGCGGCGGCGCTCGTTGACCGGCTGATAGGCCATGCGCTGGTGATAGCTGCAATAAGGGGAAGTGTCGGGGCTGTCGCAGCCGCAGAAGTGGAAGTCGTCCTTCAGCGGGTCGCCGACGGGCCACTTGCAGGTACGCTCCGTGAGTTCCGTCAGACCAAGACGGCGGGAGATCGGAACGACAACGTTTGCTGCCGGACGATAGTCCATCTCCTCCATGAGATCGATTTCGACCTCTTCCTTGAGCATCGTCGCGCCCTGCTGGCGCGTGACGGTGCGGGTCGCGATCCGCGATGCATAATTCGGTGCGCGGACAGCCGAAGTATTGCGCTTCGGCGCGCGTGCGGTCGTCGTCGCGCCGCCGGCCTTGGCGCGGCCCGGAAGGCTAAGCCTGTGGACTTTGCCAATGACCGCGTTCCTGCTCACCCCGCCGAGTTGCGCCGCGATCTGGCTCGCGCTCAACCCTTCGGACCAAAGCTTCTTGAGTCTCTCGACACGCTCGTCTGTCCAGTTCATGCCCTGTCTCCGCCGTTTAGCGTTGTGAAGGCAGAATCCTTCACCGTTGCTCCGGACACGTCCGAAGCAGGAAACGCCTGACCAATTGTGGTGACTAGTTCCGCCGCATGCAGTCTAGTAATTGAGTTTTAACCTAGTGTGAGGCTGACTCCGTGACAAGAGTCGCGGGAATCCGGATGAATCGAATTTCAAGTTTTCCCCAACTTGCTTCCCGAGCGAGTCATTTCTGCAACATTAGCTGTTGATAAATAGCTCGCCTGATCGGCTGCCGGCCGCACGCGCCAAAATCCGCAGTTTTGTTGACATTACGGCGCGAAACGTCAATAGTGACCATCGCCGCCGAAAGGCGGCATTTTTAATTTTTCGGGCCTGGTTTTTAGCCGGAGTCCGTTTGCCCTAACGACGACAGGAGACCGCGCCATGGCTCAAGCCGCGCCGCTATATGACACCTATTCTCGCGCCCCTCTGCGGTTCGAGCGAGGTGAGGGCGTGTGGCTGATCACCGAGGGCGGCGAGCGATATCTGGATTTTGGCGCAGGCGTTGCCGTAACATCCGTCGGCCACGGCAATCCGCATGTCGTTGAAGCCCTGAAAGCGCAGGCCGACAAGGTTTGGCATCTGTCGAACATCTATGAAATTCCAGGCCAGGAGGCGCTTGCCAAACGGCTGACCGACGTCACATTCGCCGACAAGGTGTTTTTCACCAATTCCGGGGCCGAGGCGCTGGAATGCGCGATCAAGACCGCGCGCCGCTATCAGTATTCCAATGGCCATCCAGAACGCTTCCACATCATCACCTTCGAAGGCGCTTTCCATGGCCGCACGCTGGCGACGATCGCTGCCGGCGGTCAGGAGAAGTATCTCGAAGGCTTCGGTCCCAAGGCACCGGGTTTCGATCAGGTTCCGTTCGGCGATATCGAGGCGGTCCGCGCCGCGGTCACGGATGCGACGGCGGGCATCCTCATAGAGCCGGTGCAGGGTGAGGGCGGTATTCGTCCGGCGACAAACGAATTCATGAAGGCGCTCCGCCAGCTTTGCGACGAGAAGGGCCTGTTGTTGATTCTTGACGAGGTTCAGTCCGGCGTCGGCCGTACAGGCAAGCTCTTTGCCCACGAATGGTCCGGCGTCACGCCGGATATCATGGCGGTGGCGAAGGGCATCGGCGGCGGCTTCCCGCTCGGTGCCTGCCTTGCGACCGCGGATGCCGCTTCCGGCATGAAGGCCGGCACGCATGGTTCCACCTATGGCGGCAATCCGCTTGCCATGGCGGTCGGCAGCGCAGTGCTCGACGTCATCCTGGCCGACGGTTTCCTGCAACATGTGCGCGACGTGGCGCTCGTCTTCCGCCAGGGTCTTGCCTCGCTGAAGGACCGCTATCCGGATGTTATCGAGAATGTGCGCGGCGAAGGCCTGATGCTCGGCATCAAGGCAGCCGTCCCGTCTTCCGAACTGCTGCAGGCCATTCGTGCTGCTCATCTTCTGGCCATTCCGGCGGGCGATAATGTCATCCGTCTCCTTCCGCCTCTGGTCGTCACGGCGGAGGAAGCGCGCGAGGGGCTTGCCCGCGTGGAGCGCGCTGCCGAAAGCATTCGCGCCGCAAAGACCAAGAAGACGGCTTGAACGGATAGACGCCTCAAGGGGCATACAGGTAAGAACGACATGGCTTCCCCCAAACACTTTCTCGATCTCTCGGCGGTAACCGCATCCGATCTCAGATCCATCATGGATGATGCGATCGTGCGCAAGCAGGCCTTCAAGGCCGGTAAGGGTGATAAGCCGCTCGCAGGCAAGATGCTGGCAATGATTTTCGAGAAGCCCTCGACACGCACGCGCGTTTCCTTCGATGTCGGCATGCGCCAGCTTGGCGGCGAGACGCTCTTTCTCTCCGGCACGGAGATGCAGCTCGGCCGCGCGGAGGCGATCGGCGATACCGCCAAGGTGCTCTCGCGTTACGTCGACGCGATCATGATCCGCACCACGGAGCATCACCGCATGCTGGAACTTGCCGAACGTGCGACGGTGCCGGTCATCAACGCGCTGACGGACGACACACACCCCTGCCAGATCATGGCCGACATCATGACCTTCGAGGAGCATCGCGGTCCCGTCAAGGGCAAGACGATCGCCTGGACCGGCGATGGCAACAACGTGCTGCACTCGCTGGTCGAAGGTGCTGCCCGTTTCGGCTATCGCATGAACATGGCCGTGCCCCTTGGTTCCGAGCCGAAGGATCACTATCTGAACTGGGCCCGCAACGAAGGCGCCCAGATCGTGCTTGGCCATGATGCCGACCGTGCGGTCGAGGGTGCCGATTGCGTGGTAACCGATACCTGGGTCTCCATGAATCAGGAACATCGGGCCCGCGGTCACAACGTTTTCCAGCCCTATCAGGTCAACGCGGCTTTGATGGCAAAGGCCGGCAAGGATGCTTTGTTCATGCATTGCCTGCCTGCCCATCGTGGTGAGGAAGTAACGGACGAAGTGATCGACGGCCCGCAATCCGTGGTTTTCGATGAGGCGGAAAACCGTCTTCACGCGCAAAAGTCGATTCTTGCATGGTGCCTGGGTGTGATCTGAACCATACTGGCGCCACCTTTGGCCTGATGGCCTCGTGGCCGCGCGAGTGGATAGACTTCTGGTCTGCCGCTCGGACTACTAGGAGTAAGACCATGGCAGAAACCGCAAGTGCTCTCGGCGAGTTCGATTTCGCCGGTGATGATCACGTTGTCCCGTTCCAGGTAGAGGGCCTCGATGTGCGCGGCCGCGCCGTCCAGCTCGGTCCCATGCTGGATGCGATCCTCGAGCGTCATCACTATCCGGCACCCGTTGCGCGGCTGCTCGCCGAAGTCATTGTGCTGACCGTGCTTCTCGGGACCTCGCTCAAGTTCGAAGGCAAGTTCACGGTGCAGACCAAGGGCGATGGCCCTGTCGATCTCCTCGTCGCTGATTTCTCGACGCCGGAGAACGTGCGTGCCTATGCGCGCTTCGATCAGGCCCTGCTCGACAAGGCAGTCGCCGCCGGCCAAACCGAGCCGGAACAGCTTCTTGGCAAAGGCGTGCTGGCTTTCACCATCGACCAGGGCAAGTTCAGTCAGCCCTATCAGGGCATCGTCGCGCTGGACGGCACCTCGCTTGAGGATATTGCCGGCACATATTTCCGTCAGTCGGAGCAGATCCCGACGCGCGTCCGCCTGGCTGCCGCCGAATTGTTTGACCGCGACGAGGCGGGCAAGCCACGCCACCGCTGGCGCGCCGGCGGTCTCGTTGCGCAGTTCTTGCCGGAAGCGCCGGAGCGCATGCGCCAGCCAGACCTCCACGGCGGCGACGGCGATAACGCCGCGCTGGCACACAAGGAAGACGACGCCTGGACCGAAGCGCGCGCGTTGGTCGATACCATCGATGCGGACGAACTGACGGATCCGCAGGTCGGAATCGAACGCCTGCTCTTTCGTCTCTTCCACGAGCGTGGCGTGCGTGTTTTCAGTACCCGGGCAGTTTTAGACCGCTGCAGCTGCTCGCGCGAGAAGATCAAGAATGTGCTGAAAGGCTTTTCGGACGACGAGATCGACGCCAGCCAGGAGAATGGCGAGATTGCCGTTACCTGCGAATTCTGTTCCACGACCTACCGGTTTGAGGTCGTGGAAGTCGCATCGGCTGCGGAATGATCAATTCAGCACCCTGAGCAGCCCGGGAGAATCCAGCGAGAAGGCGGGTATTTCGACATCGAAAAGCTCGCCGTCCTCCGTTTCCATCTGGTAGTGCCCGAACATGAGGCCGGAAGGCGTATCGAGCGGGCAGCCGGACGAGTATTCGTAGGTATCGCCGGGTTCCAGCCGGGGCTGCTCGCCGACGACCCCAGGACCGGTCACCTCGTCCACCAGGCCGTTCTGATCGGTGATGTTCCAGTAGCGATTGATGAGCCGTACTGTCAGGTCCGAATTATTGCTGATCACGATCCGGTAGCCCCAGACATAGCGATCATCATCCGGATCGGATTGCTCCTCCAGATAAAAGGGCTCGACGACAACTTCGATATCTCGTGTGAGGGCGCGGTACATGCCTTACACCATAGCCAAGATATGTTACCCGTATCTTATACAGCGCTCGATCCGTCAAGAAACGTGCACATGCATCATCCTTCAAACCGCGATGATTGCACGTCGTTTCGAACATTAATCCTAATTTTCGAAGTTAATTCCCGTATTAAAGCGAAGCTCTTGCGCCATTTCTTAGGTGGAGCATGCGGCCGGACCGGCAAGGTCCGGCCGTCGCTATTGCAGGTCAGGACTTAACCTTTGAAAGAGCCTGGGCGAAATCTTCGATCAGGTCTTCGGCATCCTCGATGCCGAGCGAAAGGCGAACGGTACCAGGGGAAATGCCTAGTTCCGCGCGGGCGTCATCGCTCAGGTTCTTGTGCGTCGTGGTTGCCGGATGCGTGATCAGGCTCTTGGAATCGCCGAGATTGTTCGAGATTTTGATGATGTCGAGCGCATTCTGCAAAGCGAAGGCTGCTTCCTTCCCGCCCTTCAGCTCGAATGCGACGAGCGTCGAGCCGCCGGACATCTGCTTGGCGATGATATCGGCCTGCGGATGATCCTTGCGGCCCGGATAGATCACCTTGGCCACCTGCTTCTGTTCGGCAAGGAAGTCCGCGATCCTGGCGGCACTCGCAGTCTGCTGCTTGACGCGCAGCGGCAGCGTCTCGATGCCCTTCAGAAGCGTCCAGGCGTTGAACGGCGACATGGCCGGACCCGTATGGCGGAAGTAGTCGTGCAGGTTTTCGTCGATCCATTGCTTGTCGGAAAGCACCACGCCGCCGAGGCAGCGGCCCTGGCCGTCGATATGCTTGGTCGCGGAATAGACGACGATATGGGCGCCGAGTTCCAGGGGCTTCTGGAAGAGCGGCGTTGCAAAGACGTTGTCGACGACCACCTTGGCGCCGATCTGGTCGGCGAGCTTGGCAACGCCTGCGATGTCGATCACTTCCAGCGTCGGGTTCGTCGGGCTTTCGAGGAAGAAGACTTTCGTCGCCGGGCGGATCGCCTTCTCCCAGTTTTCGAGATCGCGGCCGTCGATGAGCGTACATTCGATGCCGTATTTCGGCGCAAGCGTTTCGACCACCCACCGGCAGGAGCCGAAGAGCGCGCGGGCGGCCACGATATGGTCGCCGGCCTTCAACTGGCAGAGGATCGCCGCGGTGACAGCAGCCATGCCGGAAGCGGTGGCGCGGGCGTCTTCGGCGCCTTCGAGCGCGCACATCCGCTTTTCGAACATATCGTTGGTCGGGCTTCCGTATCGGGCATAGATGAAGCCGTCCGTCTCACCCTTGAAGCGGGCTTCCGCCGCTTCCGAGGAATCATAGACGAAACCTTGCGTCAGGAAGATCGCTTCCGAAGTCTCGCCATATTGCGAGCGCAGCGTCCCTTCGTGAACGAGTTGGGTTGCCGGGCGCCAAGTCTTGCTCATGCCATCACCACCTTCAAACAACAAAAAAACCGGCCGCAAAAGCAGACCGGTTTCATACCCGGTCTTTTTAGCCACTTCTTTAACGTGGCTGCAAGCCGACCGGCCAAATCACCACGGGATAAAGCTGCAATACTGCTGTTAGCTTCTTGCGTCAATTCCTTGAGTTTGGTTTTGTCTGACGCAAATTATGGATGGAGCATGATGGCTCGCGAAACTGGAATCTTGGCCGACCGCGCAATTGCTGCGCTGTTTGAAACGGGCCGCCTCACGAGTGAGCGGGAACTGGACCGCGATCAGATCCAGCCGGCCAGCCTGGACCTGCGCCTGGGCGCCAAGGCGTTCCGCGTCCGGGCAAGTTTTATGCCGGGCCCCACGCATCTCGTTGCCGACAAGCTCGACCGGCTGAGCCTGCACGTCATTGACCTCTCCGAAGGTGCCGTGCTCGAAACGGGTTGCGTCTATATCGTGCCCCTCATGGAGCGGCTCGATCTTCCGGCTGAAATGTCCGCCTCGGCCAACCCGAAGAGCTCGACTGGCCGCCTCGACATCTTCACCCGTGTCATTACCGACTACGCGCAGGAATTCGACAAGATTCCTGCCGGTTATTCTGGCCCGCTCTATCTGGAAATCAGCCCGCGCACGTTCCCAGTCGTCGTGCGCCGCGGCTCGCGCCTCTCGCAGATCCGCTTCCGCGTCGGGCATTCGATTCTCGGCGAGCCGGAACTGCAGGCGCTGCATGATGCGGAAACGCTGGTTGCAAGCTCCAAGCCGAACGTTTCGGGCGGCGGCATTGCGCTGTCGATCGACCTGGCAGGCGACACGGATGGCCTGATCGGCTACCGCGGCAAGCATCACACGGCCGTCGTCGATGTCGATAAGAAGGCTGAGCACGATATATTCGATTTCTGGGAGCCGCTTTACAGCCGCGGCCGCAACGAACTGATCCTCGATCCGGACGAGTTCTATATCCTCGTTTCGCGTGAGGCCGTGCACGTTCCGCCGCACTACGCAGCCGAAATGACGCCCTTCGATCCGCTCGTCGGCGAGTTTCGCGTCCACTACGCCGGCTTCTTCGATCCAGGCTTCGGCCACGCGCCTGCCGGCGGCATGGGCAGCCGCGCCGTTCTCGAAGTCCGCAGCCATGAGGTGCCCTTCATCCTCGAGGACGGCCAGATCGTCGGCCGCCTGGTTTACGAGCACATGCTGGAGAAACCCGAAAGCCTTTATGGTTCCGGCCTTGGATCGAACTACCAGGCCCAGGGCCTGAAACTCTCGAAGCACTTCCGCATCTGAGAGCCTTGACACCGCCACCCATCTGTTGGAAGGCTTCCGTGATCGCGGGTGTAGCTCAATGGTAGAGCAGCAGCTTCCCAAGCTGAATACGAGGGTTCGATTCCCTTCACCCGCTCCAACTGCCCTTTTGTCCGACCCGGGGGCGCAAGCTTGCAGCGCAGGGCGCTTTCACCGCAAACTGCTTTGCAGGAAGACCTCGTTCGGGCATCCGAATTTCGGCCCTTCAGAACCAGTTACTCGGATCTTCGGCTGCTATTCCTGGCAGTCGTCAGTGCGTTAATTTAGTTTTGAAAGTTTTCAGGTCGGTTTTTGGTTGGCCAGCTGCCCTAAGCTCTTTATCCGAAATGGACGCTCTTGAAATCCGAGATGGACGCATATAGATTCCGAATTGGACGCAGAAAGATTCCCAATTGGACGAAGATGATCGCGCAAGTGCCTCTCTATCCACGATATGCAAATGACCGTATCACCGTTGCACTGACGGATACGCCCGTTGTGATGGTGAACGGGCCTCGCCAATGTGGCAAGACTACGCTTGTAAGAGGGCTCAAAAATGGCAGCCGCCGTTATATTACCCTTGACGATGAGACGGTACTGGCTTCCGCGCGTGCCGACCCTGCGGGCTTCATTCGAGACCTTGACGTTGCGACCATTGACGAAGTTCAGCGTGCACCCGACCTGTTGCGAGCGATCAAACGAACGGTGGATGATGACCGCCGGCCCGGTCGCTTTCTGCTAACAGGCTCGGCCAACATTCTTGCGATGCCGACCATCGCGGAAAGTTTGGCCGGGCGCATGGAAGTAGTTACCTTGCTTCCGCTGTCTCAAGCGGAAATCAAAGGACATAAAGTCGATTTCATCGAGGACGCCTTCGCTGGCAAGATCCACCAGCCAACAAATTTGGCTCTCGGCAAGGAACTGATCGATATTGTCGTAACCGGGGGCTACCCAGAGGTTCTTGCCCGCCGCGACAGTCGCCGTCGAGCGGCATGGGCGAGAGAATACACTCGAGCAATCATTGAACGAGACGTGCGCGACATCATTGAGGTAGACAAGCTCGAGCAGATGCCGCAATTGATACGGGCGCTCGCCAGCCATGCGAGCCAACTCACGAACTTCTCACAGCTTGGCGGTCAACTCCGCCTTGACGACAAAACGGTACGGCGTTACATCGGCGTACTCGAACACGTCTTTCTCATAAGGCGTATCGAGCCTTGGTTTCGCAACGATCTCAAGCGGATCGTCAAGACACCGAAGTTACACTTCCTAGATACTGGGTTGTTGTCCGTTCTGCTCGGCGCAAGCTCTGAACGGATTACAGCTGACCGTTCGCACTTCGGAGCGATTCTGGAGAGTTTCGTCATCTCCGAAATTCTTAAAATCGCAAGTTGGTCCAGTGCAGAGGTTCGACTTTCGCACTATCGCGACAAGGATCAGGACGAGGTCGATCTCGTCATGGAGAATGAAGTAGGCTCGCTTGTGGCCATGGAAGTCAAAGCATCCGCTACAGTCTCTGCCGGTGATTTCAAGGGATTGCGAAAAGTGGCGCAGGCGGCCGGTAAAGATTTCCGTCTGGGACTTGTGCTTTACGACGGTGACACCGTTCTTCCCTTCGGCGAGCGCCTCTTCGCAGCACCGCTGTCATGCCTTTGGAACTGAGTGCGATCAAAAGTGCTCTACAGCAGGATCTGCGGTTCCACTCCCATCAACGCGACCAACCTAACAGTGTCCGACCCGGCGACATAGGTAACAGATCGTGCCTTGTAGGGGCCGATACAAAACGTCACTATCAGGTCGGGCATTCGATCCACAGGTGGGGCACCTAGACGATCGGGCGGCTCTAGCCGCCCGTTCTCAAAATTCTGTCCAATCGGCTTCCTTGTTTTGCGAAGCGCTGTTCATGCCGAATGCGCCGGCAAGCTTCTGGCCAAGTGCGCGTGCAGGCGAAGCGGCGGGAAGCGTGCTCATTGTCGCCACGCGGATTGCGGGTTTTGATAGGGGGGCCGGACGGGTCACCGCAGGCCGTGCTGGTGCTTGCGGCATCGGACGTGCCGCTGCGATGAAGCTATCCGTTCCACTCAGGTTGAACTGGCCGAGCAGTTCGTTCAGCGCGGCGGCCTCTGTTGCCAGGCTGTGGCTTGCTGCCGTGCTCTCTTCGACCATGGCGGCATTCTGTTGCGTGCCCTGGTCCATGGTGTTCACGGCAGTATTGATTTCCTGCAGGCCTGTCGATTGCTCACGGGAAGCCTCCGCGATCGCGTGGACGTGCTGGTTGATCTCCTCCACCTCGTGAACGATGGCGTCGAGCGCCTTGCCCGTTGCGCCGACAAGGGCAACGCCGGTCTGGACATGTGTGCCGGAATTGATGATCAGCGACTTGATCTCCCTTGCCGCATTCGCCGAACGCTGCGCCAGTTCGCGCACTTCCTGAGCGACGACCGCAAAGCCCTTGCCCGCTTCGCCCGCACGAGCTGCCTCGACGCCGGCATTCAGGGCGAGCAGGTTCGTCTGGAAGGCGATGTCGTCGATCACGCCGATGATATTGCTGATCTCGGCCGAGGACTGCTCGATCTGCTGCATCGCCTTGACGGCATTGCGGACGACTTCGCCGGACTTCTCGGCGCCCGTGCGGGTGCGGGCAACGAGTTCGCTTGCTTCCTGCGCGCGGCGCGCGGCGTCCTTTACAGTCGTTGTGATCTGTTCCAGCGCGGCAGCGGTTTCCTCCACGGAGGCGGCCTGCTGCTCCGTGCGCTTCGAAAGTTCGTCGGCCGATGAACGGATTTCATTCGCCCCCGCGCCGATCGCCCGCGCATTGGCGCCGACGGTGCGCATCGCCTCGTTCAGCTTTTCGACCGAATGGTTGAAGTCGTGGCGCAATCCATCGAGATGTTCTGCGAACGGAACATCGATATGCGAGGCAAGATCGCCCGATGCGAGACGGCGCAGCCCGTCGCCGAGCGCCTCTGCCGCGCCGGACAATTCCGCCGCTTCGCGAGCCTTCTGAGCTTCGCGCTCGCGGCGTTCACCATCGGTCACGTTGCGATCGACTTCCGCTTGGGCTTCAAGCTGGATGCGCTCGATCGCGCTGTTGCGGAAGACTTCGAGCGCTTCGGCCATCTGGCCCACCTCGTCGCGGCGCTCGAGGCCAGGCACATCGCTGTCGGTCTCGCCTTCGGCAAGGCGTGTCATTCGTTCACGAAGCTTCGCCATCGGCGACGTGATGCCGGCCTGTGCGATGACGATGCCGAGCGCGATAGCGCCGATAACGGCCGCCGCGAGTATGGCAAGGCAGAGATTAATGCGCTCATTGAGGCTTGCCGAAACGGCATCTCCGCCATCGTTGAGCATTGACATCAAGGCATCGTTATTCGCCGTCATCTTCGGTGTCAGTACGGTGAGCTTGGCGTTCAGCTGAGCGGCCGCAATCTGGGCTCCGGCGCTGTCGCCGGCCTTGCTCATTTCGGCAACCTTGCTTGAAATCGTTTCTATTTCGGCGATTCCGCTGAGAATATCGTCTATCGCCGGCTTGCGGCTGGGTACCAGAGCGGCCGCCTCGTTAAGACGGTCGCGCGCTTGCGGCAGCTTGCTCGGTGTGGAAAGCGCGGTATGGAAAGCGGGCGTGCCCGCCTTCAGGCTCGCCAGCCTCGTGGTCTGCAGCACGGCGGCGACGACAGACGCGCTGGCGCGCGCGCCTTGCATCGCTGCCAATGCTTCATGGTCGATGAAGGCGCTGTATGTCGCATCCGCATGACGGAACTCGGTGATGACGTAGATCAAACCGCCCATGGCGATCACCCCCAGAAGCATGAGGATGGACATGATCTTGGTTCGAATTTTCAGGTTCTTCAGCAGTGTTCGCATGGAAAATATCCGCTTTCTTAGGCCTTCTGCTTGCCCGTATTCTGGAAAATCAATGGTTCGAAACTCGGCATGGAGCTGCGGCATGTTCGAAATGATCTGGTGAGGCTCGACGTCCGCGTCATGCAGCCGGCTGAAAAAAGCCGTCGTCGTTTGCGGCATAAGAATCGATATTGCTTAACGGTGGCCTAACGCTCAAAGCCGATCCCCAGGAATTCGAGGCGCGCATTTCTTGGACGCTACGTGCGAGTTCATATGCTGGATTCTTGCTCGGAGTATGAGGCGTCCCGGAAGAAGGGTTCGTCCGGGGCTGCGAGCATGGTTCGCCACGCGGCGGCGGGCAGCATGAGCAGCCGACCGGCGCCCGATCCATCGCATCCGGGTCGCCTGTTTGCTGCTTCCATCTTCATTTCGCCCGAGCAGAATGAAGAGGGTATGGCTTCAGAAAACGTTGAAGAGATCGGTCCCGACAGGATCGGCTAGGCGAAATGAGAAGGCCGATCTCGGCATGCGCCTTTATCCGCCCGGATATTCGTTGCCGCCCGTCAGAGCCGAGGATACCCATCTGCCGCACCTCGATCCCGCCGTTTGCCATCGTCGAGACGGTGCGGCCCGGCGCATATTCCCCGAAACGCATGACTCTGATACACGATCACCGAGCGATGATGCCCCGACCCCACGAGCCGGACATGAGACAATCTTTCCTCGCCTCTACAAGGTTTAAGGTTTTTTTAACCCTCTTGCAATTAGTAGCTGCATTATGTGCCGCACCTGGCTTTGCGCAGCAGACGCCGTCGTCGCTGCCGCTGCTTTTTGATGCCCGCGAAAGACTTGCCAAGCCGGACCTTTCGTCGCTCGTCCGCCTCCGCTTTCTCACCTCTGTCGACTTCCCGCCCTTCAACTTTACCGATCAGAACGGCAAGCTGGCGGGTTTCAATATCGATCTGGCCCGCGAGATCTGCGATGAATTGGAAGTTGCTGCGAAATGCGAGATCCAGGCGCTGCCCTTCGCCGATCTCAAGGAAGCGCTTGCCGCCTCCCAGGGCGATGCCGTCATTGCGGGACTGGCCGTAACCGCGGACTTGCGAAAGCAGTTTACCTTCACCCGTCCCTACCTCATGCTGCCGGCCCGCTTTGTGCGCAATGTGAAGGCAGAGATCAACGGGAATACCGCCGCATCGCTCTCCGGACGTCCGGTCGGCGTCGTCAAGGCGACGGTCCATGAGGCCATGCTAGCCGCCTTTTTTCCGGCAATAAAAGCCGTTCCTTTCGAGAACAAGGAAGCGATGCTTACTGCTCTGAAGGATGGCAAGGTGGATGCCGCCTTTGCCGATGCCCTGCAATTGTCCTTCTGGGTTTCCTCCCAGGCGTCAGCAAAATGCTGTGCGCTCTTCGACGGCCCTTATCTGTCGGAGCAGTTTCTGGGGGAAGGAATGACGATCATGCTTCGCCAGAACGACGGCGTATTGACCGCAGCGCTGGACCACGCGCTTTCAGCGCTTTCCAGAAACGGCCGCCTGCAGGAAATCTATTTGCGTTATTTCCCTTACGGGCTCTATTAACCCTTGCGGAAGCGGGCGATCGCACTGCGTTCGATGGCAGCGCAGGTGAGCTTGTCGAGTTCCAGCCGGTCGCGGAGCATGCTGAGCAACCGAAGCTCCTCGGCCTTGACCGAAAGGTCGGCGGAGGCGACTTCGACGGCAAGTGCATAGGCGGTGTCGTAGAGCCGCGAAGGCAGCGTGTCCTTCACCGTTTCCAAAACGACATCAAGGCCTTCCGGTCCGGCCAGCAGCGATGCGCAGTCGCGGGCAATCGAAATCAGCTTGTCGTCGTCGAAATCGTTGAAAACCGGCAGAAAGCCGATCAGCTGGCCGATGCGCTCCATTTCCCGGTCGTTCATCGTGCTGTCGACAGCGGATGCCATCACCATCACGTAAATCAGCGCGTCATGGGCGGAAAGCGGCTTGTTCATTCGGTCATTCCCTCTGCTTCGGCTGGAGTTTAGGAATTGCCGTGCGCCATTACAAGGGATCGCTAGATCGGATCGAGAGGATTGTCCGGCGGCGGTGCGGGCGGTAGCGTCAGCGGCGCGCCCTTGCGCGGATCCTCGCCATAGACGCCTTTCTTCTCCGCTTTGGCTTTCGCAGCGGCTTCGGCCAGTGCCGATCCGGCGGCCGCATCCGCCCAGCCGTTTTCGACGAGCCATTCGGAAATATCCTGCGCACCGATCTTGCAGGAGGCGGTCGTGACACCGGTCCAGTTGGCGTCCTCCAGATCGCAGGTGACCGAGCGCAGCCGCAGAAAGAGCCGGAAATTCGTCTTCGCCAGCATGCCGCAAGGCCATTCGTTCCCATCCGGTTCTTTGCAGACTTTGTCGGCCTGTGTCGGAACGATACCGGCAAGGCGCAGCTTCCTGTTTCCGAAGGCGAGAATGCCTGCACTCTCGGCGACCGGCCTCTGCAATGTCGCGGCCTTCTGCGGCTCAGGCTTTGGCTTTTCCCGCTCGGCCGTGGCAACCCGTTCCAGCGGCTTGCCATCGGCCTGCGCAGGATAAAATCGGCTCGCTTCGTCAACCGGCCGCGCGCTCATGCTGATCTTTGGATCGGGAAGGGCAAGCGGCGGCTTTGGAGTCTCCTTGGATTCGGCAGTTGTGACGGATTCTTCGCTCGCGGTTGCCGCCGTGTCCGGCCCGGCAAACCGCTCCCTGCCTGCCGCCAGCATCCCGGCGACGATTGTTATTCCCGCAACAGCTGTCAGAAGTGCTGCAGGCCGCATGGAAGATTTTCCTATTGGCTGGCCCAGATAATGCGCGCGATCCAATCCACATCGGAAAGCTCGATCGTCCGGTTCGGATGTTCGGGATTGAGTGACATCAGTTCGATGGAGCGCGGGCTCTGGCGCAGCAGGACTTTTGCCATCACCTCGCCCTCGCGCGTCTTGACGACGACGCGATCGTTGCGGCGCACCTGCGCGCCCGGCTCGACGATCAGCACGTCGCCGTCGCGATAAAGCGGCATCATGCTGTCGCCCTGCACTTCGAGCGCATAGACACCAGCCTTCTGGGAGGGGGCGGCTGGAAATTCCACCACATCCCATCCGTGGCCTGCGGGGAAACCGCCGTCGTCGAAAAAGCCACCCGCACCGGCCTGTGCGAAGCCGAGCAGGGGAATGGAGCTTCCCTGCGGGAATGCGCCATCCGGCAGTCCGAACAAGCTGTTTGCCGGTCGCATGAAGCCCATGAACTGCTCCATGGTGGCGCCTGTGGCATCGAGTACCTTGGCAATCGATTCCGTCGAAGGCCAGCGCAGGCGGCCATCGGCAGATAGCCGCTTGGATTTGTTGAAGGAGGTAGGGTCGAGACCGGCCCGGCGTGCAAGACCAGACGGCGTCAGGTCGTGCCGTTCGGCAAGCCTGTCGATCGCTGCCCAAATCTGCTCGTGTGACAGCATCTTGCCCGATCCTGCGCCCGGTGCCGCTCTCCAATCGGCAGGAAGACTAACGCCAAGCTTTCTCATAGTAAAGGAAAAAGAGGAATAAAATCCTGTCTTGGAGTCAGGCGACCATCGCCATGTTGATCTTGCCGAGCTGGATGACGGCCTGCGTGCGGCTGTCGACGTTGAGCTTCAGGAGGATGGCTGAGACATGCGCCTTGATCGTTGCTTCGGAAACGCCGAGTTCGTAGGCGATCTGTTTGTTGAGCAGACCTTCGCCGAGCATGGTGAGCACGCGGCTTTGCTGCGGCGTCAGCGTATGCAGGCGGTGAATGAGATCGGCCACGTCCGGATCCTGTTCATGGCCGTCGCGATAATTCTCCGGCGTCGCAATATCGCCGGCAAGCACCGTCTGGATGCTGCTGCGGATATCTTCGATGCCGGACGATTTGGAAATGAAGCCGGAAGCGCCGAGTTCCAGCGCGCGGCGGATCGTCGTCGCGTCGTCGGTTGCGGAAATGATGACGATCGGCAGGCTGGCGAATTCGGCACGCAGCGCCATCAGCCCAGAAAAGCCGCTGACGCCCGGCATGGCAAGATCGAGCAGCATAATATCGGCGTCCGGATGATCGGTTGCGGCAGCACGCGCGGCCGAGAAATCGCCGGCTTCCACGATTGCGTGCTGCCCCTCCATGCCGGTCACGGCCTGGCGCAGCGCATCCCGGAAAAGCGGATGGTCGTCCGCAATGATGATCGTCTGTTCCTGCATCGAAAACTCCCTCCCAAGAGCTCGATTCCATTCCCTCATGTGCGAGGCTTCGCGCCGCACATGCCTTCCGCTTCATATTACTACATCAAATCAGGTCTTCTGCGGAAGAGGCGCGGACTTTTCTTCCTCCTGGAATTGCTTCACCATGCCCATGAAGCTTTTCATCATTCGCTCCATGATGCTGATCGAGCGGTCGATCTCGGCGTCGGTGGGCAGCGCCTTGTTGACGATGCTCTTGTTTTCGAGCGCAGTCACGCGGTCGGAAAGCCGGTCGAGTTCGTCGTCATAAGCTGCGCGTTCGTCCGCCGCCATGCGGCATACCAGCGAACCGTCCTTTTCCTCGCAAAGCGCCATCGCGCCCGTATGCTTGTCGAGGCGGACGAAATGGTCGCCGCTGCGCTCGAGCTGGAAGCGCGCCGGGTCCGGCTCGGCCGCGAGCGCTGTCAGCGGTAGAAGAATTGCGGCAATCCCGATTGCGATCGTCTTCATGATATGATCCTCCGGATTTCTGTTGCGGCTATCCTGTTTTTCATGGGGGAGCCGTGGACATCGCCGTTCCTTTCCGGCAAAGCGCTCACCAACAGCATCAGCCATTGCATGAGGCCATCATGAGCGTGAGACCCGTCGTTTACAAGATCGTGACCGAGGCTCTCTGGCAAGAAGCCAGGCAAAGCGGCGTTTTTCGCGGCGCAGGCATCGACCTTAAGGACAATTTCATTCATCTCTCGACGGAAAAACAGGTGCGGCAGACCGTGGCGCTGTTTTTCGCAGGCCAGCCGGGTCTGCTGCTCGTTGCCATTGATAGCGGCAAGCTCGGCGACAAGCTGATCTTCGAACCCTCCAGGGACGGCGATCTTTTCCCGCATCTTTATGCCGAACTGCCGCTTTCGGCAGTTATCTGGGAAAGGCCGCTGCCGCTCGATGATGCCGGACAGCATATCTTCCCGGAACTCCTGTCATGATTGGCGCCTTCAAGCACACGGCCCGCAAGGGGCTCTTCCTCTTCGATCCCGAAACGGCGCACGGCATGTCAATCGCCGCGCTGAAATCCGGCCTGGTTCCCGCCTGCCGTATTTCTCCCGATCCGCGGCTGGTGCAGACGGTCGCCGGCCTCACCTTCGAAAATCCGCTCGGCATGGCAGCCGGTTACGACAAGAATGCCGAAGTGCCGGAGGCCCTCTTGAAGCTCGGTTTCGGCTTCACCGAGATCGGCACGGTGACGCCCAAGCCGCAATCAGGCAATCCGCGGCCGCGCATCTTCCGCCTGGTGGACGACGAAGGGGTTATCAACCGCCTCGGCTTCAACAACGAGGGCCATGACGCGGCCTTCCGGCGCCTGTCGGCGATCCGCGGCCAAGGCATTATCGGCGTCAACATCGGCGCCAACAAGGACAGCGAAGACCGCATCGGCGACTATGTGGCCGGCATCCGCCGCTTCTATTCGGTGGCGCGCTATTTCACCGCCAACATCTCCTCGCCGAATACGCCGGGCCTGCGTGACCTGCAGGCACGCGAGAGCCTGGCCGCTCTTCTGACCGCCGTGCTTGCCGCCCGCGATGAAGAGGCCGCGAGATCGGGCCGGAAAATCCCGCTCTTCCTCAAGATTGCGCCCGATCTCACCGAGGAGGGCATGGACGATATCGCCGCCGAAGCGCTCTCCCATGGGCTGGACGGCCTGATCGTCTCGAACACGACGCTCGCCCGCGACGGTCTGAAGGATCAGCGGCAGGCGAAGGAAGCGGGCGGTCTTTCCGGCAAGCCGCTTTTCGACAAGTCGACCGCGGTTCTCGCGAAAATGCGCAAGCGCGTAGGCGCAGCGCTCCCGATCATCGGCGTCGGCGGCGTCTCCTCGGCGGAGACGGCGCTGGAAAAGATCAGGGCAGGGGCCGATCTGGTGCAGCTTTATTCCGGCATGGTCTATGAGGGTCCGGGTCTTCCGGGCGAGATCGTGCGCGGCCTTTCCAAGCTCCTCGACCCTGAGCAGGTCTCGTCGATCCGCGAACTGCGAGACACGCGCGCTGATCACTGGGCGACCCGAAGCGTCGGATAGGCCCGCCGCTTTGCCAGCATGGACCAGGAAGAAGCCGCGGAAGAGCTGGAAGGCGTTCATCGACAGCCATGGCCCGCAAGGTGCGGATCAGAATGTCAAGATAGAGCGCGAAGACTCCCGCCAGCCGATGCTGCGAGAAGATTTCCGCGCGACTTGGCCGATCGGCGGCTTTGAAGCTTCTGAAAACAGGGAGGGGCCGGCGCGCACCGGCCGTCTCGCCCACCGTCGTGCCCCGGGCCACGCCGGCCGTTGATTACCTGCAGGAAAAAACAGGGTGCCGCCTTGCCAGCGCCCGAGCACGAAACCGGGGATCGTGTAGTTCGCGAGAGCTGAGGGGCGGCAAGGATCCGGATGGCGAAATAGATGCACGTTAGCTGCGCGACCGCCGATTCTGGCCACATGAACTTGAGCCCGGCCGAAAGCAACAGGGATCAGCTTTCGATTGACAGCGATGGCTGCCTTGGGGCGAGGTGCTCGGATCCTTCCTTTGAGCTCGGCAAACTAGTCGCGGCCTTCACGGAGGCACGCTTGGATTTTCCGGTTATATTCGCCACCCCGACGGCAATATGGACTTATGCTATCTCTAGGGTGGCAACCTGTGCCTCTGCCTTCGTCAGGGACGACTTTCGCTGCTCGGAACTTACGTTGAGCCCGTCGGCAGCGATGACCTCAGGATTGGCGATGCCGATGAAAGCCAGCACGCTCTTCAGATAGCTCAGCGTGTGCTCGAAGTTCTCGGCTGGTGAGCCCGGTCCGTAGAAGCCGCCGCGCGCCAACGCTATGATGACGCGCTTGTTGCCCACCAAGCCTTCGGGTCCCTTTTCGGTGTACCGGAAGGTCTTGCCGGGGACCGCGATGCGATCGATCCACGCTTTGAGTTGGCTAGGCACGCTCAAGTTATACTGGGCTACGCCGAGAACGACTGTGTCGGCTGCTAGAAACTCTTCCAGAACGGCTTCGCCAAGCGCAAGGTCGGCCTGAAGTGCGGCATCGTGGCCGGCTTTCAAGCCTCCCCTGACCACGGCCGTGTAGCTGCCCGAGAGGTGCGGGATGGGCTGAGCTGCAAGGTCTCGGTAGACCAAGTCAATGGTCGGATCGAGACTCTTGAGCCGTGCGACCACCGCCGCCGAAAGCGCGCGGCTGACGGAGTTTCCGCCGAGAATGCTGGAATCGAGATGCAGAAGGGATGGCATCGATGAACCTCACATTTGGGATTAGCAGGGATGAAAATGGATGAGCTGGGCAGCCTTGATCGATTTCGAAGTGAAATAAAAGTCATTTCGACGATATAGTCAAGACGGTATATGGTATTCGCCTAAAATGGGCTCGCGCCCGCTTTCGATAGCCTCAACGGGTGAGAGTGCTAATTTTCAGAACGGCTCTGCCGGCTGGATTTCTCGATTAAAAGTTCGCCCCTACGGGAGGGGTGGAGCGAGTCAAGGCCAACCCGCAATTGCGCTATAAAGTCAAAACGACTATATAGTCATAACGACCCGAGTGGTTGCGGAACAGGTTGACGAATGGCGAAGATAAATCTGGAGCGCAGGGCGAAGATCGGGCGCGAAAGGCGGGCGAAGACGCGCGCGCAAATCATCGAAGCCGGGGCGATGTTGCTTGCGGAAGGGTCCCTCAAGGCCTTCACGGTGGATGCCGTTGCAGAGGCAGCAGGGGTCGCCAAGGGGACTTTCTACTATCACTTCCAGAACATTGAGGAGTTGGTTGCTGCGGTAAGCGTGCAACTCGGCCAGAGCTTCGACGACGTGCTGACGCCCGCCCGGACCGAGCTGCGGGACCCGATCGCGCGCCTGTCCTTCGCCTTCACGCAATCCCTGGAAAAAGCGATTTCAGATACCGGCTGGGCGCGGCTGGTAGTCCAGACGTCGAAAACCCCGAACGAGTTCGGCCGCAGTGTTCGCGACAATCTCAAAGCCGAGATTGCCGAGGCGATTGCCCAAGGGCGCGTGACAGTGCAGGACCCGGAGCTGGCTGCCGACATTTTCGTGGGGATTTGGCTGCAGGTGACACGTGGCATTCTCGAGCGAGTCGCCCCACCTGAATTGTCCAACCAGGCTCTTGAGGCGGCACTTCGGGCCATCGGGGGTGCCCAACTTAAGAGCCGGAGTCTATGAGAATTCTGGTGAAGCTGTCCGTGTCAGCATGATGGAGCGCGGACTATGCTACCCGCCCACCGGGTTTGCCTCGCAAAACAGTCCGAAAACGCGAGTTTGGTCCGCACCGTGTACTCGTTACTTCGTCGAGCTTCGAGAGGAGCTTTCTAACATAGGAGCGGCTGGCAAGCGCACGAGCACCGACTTTGCCTCCTGAGCATTGAGGCCGATCGCGCGCAGCATCGCGCCGATGGCCGCGTCACGGTCGAGCGAGGACAGCCTGCCTTCGCCGAGCGCGCGCAGGATCTGGAGCATGATCCCCACGACAATCTCCAGCTTCAGCTCCGCAGACACTCCGTCGTCCGGCAATGCCTTCGAGAACTGCTGCAGGTCTTCGAACAGGCGGCGGCGGGCCATCTCGCCACCCTTCGGAGCTACCGCCGCCAGTCTTGCGACGACACTGGCCCATCGAGGGTCGTTGAGAGCCTTGTCGATAAATGAACAACACCCGAAGGCAATCCTTAGAGCGGGCTCGGCGAGGGAGACCCGGCCCGGCTGCAGCAGTTCGTCGAAGGAATGCACCAGTTCTTCGGCAACCGCCGCGGTCACTGCCTCTAGGCTGTCGAAATGAACGTAGAAGGTTCCCTTGGCGACGCCGGCCTCCTTGACGACGTCATCCACTGTAACAGATTCCACCGCCTGCCTAGCAAACAGCGAATTGGCAGCAGCAATAAGCTGCGCGCGAGTTCTCGCGCGCTTTTCGCGCCCGATTTCGGCGCGTCGGATCGGATTGACTTTGGCCATGGTACAGACAACCTTAAACTGGATCATGCAAATAGGTCATATTGACCAGAATGTCCAGTTACGAGCCGATGCGCCGCTGTGAGCCAAACCGGGCGCCGTCTACGCAAACGCACTGCGTCCCATTTCATCCGCGACCACCATCATTCGAAGACTACGCATGCAGGTAGCAGGTTGGTCCGTGAGAGCTTCGGCCATGTTTTTTTTTGCATCGCACAAATGCACGGCGTTCATATTGACAAAATAGTCGAGTTGACTTATCAGTCATATTGAGATGGAAGCCTACTCAACAGGCCGGGCTTCCTATTGATCAAACCCCTACAACCTCGATCCTTTCGAGCGGAGGCTTCATGCGCCCGTCATCCGGTCAGTTCCTTTGTCTCTGTGTTGCCAGCCTTTGTCTCTCTGTCCGTTGCGAAGTCGGCGGGCTTGCAGTGGCGGCCACGCTCACCCTGGTCTTCCTACCGGCCTTCTATGTCGCCGTGAATCACTTCCGGGAGACGGGCGAGCCGGCGACAGATCCTGGTCGGCTCGCGGCGCCTGCACTCGCACTCCTGCACTGAGGGAGCAGAGCCATGCCGGAGATCCCAACGTCTCTCCTTGACCGCTTTCTTCGATCGGATGCCCCGATCTACGCCGCGCCAGGCGAGAACAAGCGCGACTATGTAGACAAGATGCTGCTTGCCGCGTTGCAGGAAGCGCAAGTGACGGCGCGCTCTTATGACACAAAAGCGCAGATCGTTGGCGCCGGCTATATCCTGGCGCTCAATCTGGTCCTGCACTTCGGCGATCTCCTGCCGACACGTGCACCGCTCGGCCCCCTGTTCTACGCCGTGGTCTGGGGTGTCGTCATTCTGCCGATCCTGCAGTTCGGGCACGTGCTTTATCCGAGCCGGACCCGCGCGGAAAAGGAACTGCTCGCAAAAACCTCCGGCGCTTCCCATCAGCGCGTCTACTATGTCGATCCCGACACTTTTGCCGATCTCCAAGATCTAGTCCAACAGGCCCTGAGGTCCGACTGGACCTCGGTGCTGGGCGCCGAATTGCTCAAGACATCTCGCGTCAGGATCATCAAGCAATTGCGCTTTCGGCGGGGCCTTATGATGGCCGTCGTGTCTTTCATCGTCCTCGGAGGCGAGCAATTTATTCGAAGCCTCGCCATCGCCTGACAAGGAGCGGTAGGCGGGGACGAGCCTCTGCGGTGATGGTCCCGCGTGGCTCGGGATCGATGACACGAGCTATGGTGAATTCATCATCATGCCAAGCATGGTGTTGCTCCCCGAGGGCACTGCAATCAGAACAGGTCGGCGTCGAGCGCCATGATGTCGGAAGCGCCGGCACGGATCGCCGCATCGAGAGCCGCAGTCCCCGGCTGGCTGTCGGACTTGATCTGCGCGCTCAGGCCGATGGCGCAGAGTTCGCCCAAAAGCTCCTCCAGACCGGTGCCGGGCCTGAGCGGAAGCCGAGATGGCCCAACGCCTTTTGCTCGGCGGTGCCGAAGAAGGATGTTGTGGTGCTCATAGCCGATAGACAGATAGCGTTCGCCATCATGACCGGTCGCGGTTTCGCTCATGCCGATAGTTTCGGCATAGTGATCCTTAGCGCACAGGATATCGGGTGTTTCCAGCGCGATGCATCCCAGCTGGAACACTCTCCGGGCGAATTTGTTTCTGCAGAAATTCCCTCCCAAGCAGAAGCCGTGGTAGGAAACGCGAACTGCGTTTCCGGCAGCGAGGGTTAAAACGAATACCCCACTTTGACGGCGGCGCTGACCAGATCGTTGTCCGTAAAAATTCCGAACGAACCCGAAGCATCCCCGAACTGGCGGTAGCTGATGGCGGTGGTTATTTTCACCTGATCCTTCGTGTAGATCGCGCCAAGCGTGGCGCCCCACAAACCGTCAGTCGCATCGAGCGGCCCGTCAGCCGATACGTCAGTTGAGGGCTCGTATGTCAGAGTTGTGAATCCCGACCATTGTTCGCTGAACATCTGTGCCACGCCGAGCGTGTAGGTCGTCGTGTCGTTGAAGTGGACGAGCGATCCCAAAGGATAGCCCGGCGGATTGATCTTGTGTTCGCTCCAATCGGCCCAGCGAACCGTCGCGAAGAGCAGGGTGCTAAGGCTGATCGGAGCCTGGAGATGGAGGTTGACCGATTGCGGGGTCTCGACATCCGTAGCCCCTTCATAGGCGCCTGAGGTGTCGAAATCGTAGTCGATCGCGGAATTGTATGTGACTGCGACCCGGACATGGCTCTCCGGGATTTCAAAGGCCGCCCCGACCACGTAGCCCGCCGCCCAGGTGTCGTCAAAAGTGACGTTGCCAAATCCGGCGGGCACACCGCCTACGAAAACTGCAACATCGGTGTCGCCGCCCATACGTTGCAGTCTGGGTCCGCCGAAGACACTGAAACGTTCTGTGAACTTGTAACGCAGCAAGCCTGTGACCGCGATCGACTCAACCTTTCCAGACAGGCCGGACAGCGGCCCGCTATCGTAGTCGAGTCTGCGCCCATAAGGATTGTCTACGATGACCGCTCCTGAGAATTGTTCGTTGATATCGGCCTTGAAGGCGCCATTGTAGAATGGAACCGTGGGCGCCGTATCGCCCGAAGCAAACGGAGGCCCGACGGCAATGATCTGCCCTCCCACGTTCGGACTGCCAAAGCCGAGCCCGAATTCGACGTAGCGTCCCGTCTCGAAAAGGGCTTCATTCGGCTGCCCCAGAAGATCGAAGCCTCCTCCCGTCGCCGGTGTGACGAAAAGACAGCTGAAAAATCCGGTCAACAAATTAGTAGTTCTCATGCGGGTCTCCCTCCTCCGAGACGTCTCGCCTTCCCAAAGCCCAAGCAAATGGGCATTTCTCACTTTGCCTGCAGCTCCGGCGCCTTGCCTCCAACCAGCCGACCGCTCCAGATCAAGGGGCTAGACCAGGAGGCGACCCTCAAGCCCTTCACACCTTCGCCGATCGGCTGTGGTCGGCGACTGGGTGCGCGTCCTGGTCCCGCCGAGATCACGCGTCCACGACTTCGAGCAACTGCCTGCCAAAATCGACGGCGCGGTCATCGGTGCGCATTTCGGCGCGCAAAATGTCGCCGGGCGCGAGGTAGCGTGTGTGGGCGGTCGCTTCTTCGACGATCGCATCCTTCCGCTCCGAATCCTTGAAGAGCTTGGTCGTCAGAATCTGGGCCAGGGCGGCATTCGCTTGCAGGATCACGCCGCCCGGCGTCCCGGTCAGGACGAGATCGCCCGCAGACAGGTCCATCAGAGACACAATGTCGTTGAGGCAGGTTTCCGGGCGAAAGACGAAGTCCCGAGTATGGGCCGACTGCCGCAGTTCGTCGTTCAGCCAGAGACGGATCTCAATCCTGTCGAGCAGATCCGCTACCTCGTCCGCTTCCGGAATGACCAGCCAAGGACCACAGGGGCAGAAGGTACGGGCGCTTTTGCCGCGGAACCACTGCAAGAAGGCTTCGCCGAACATGACGTCGCGGGCTGACAGGTCGTTACACAGGACGAGTCCGCCGATGAAATCGCCGAGCGTCTCGCGGGTGACGTGGTCGCCTGCACCTAGTGGTCGCTTCAGGACAAGCCCGAGTTCCACTTCGTAGTCGAGCATCTGACATCCGGCCGGCCGGATAACGGGATCGAACGCTCCCGACAGCGAGGAGGCGGCCTTCATGAAGAGCAGATTCTTCTGTCGTGGCGCATGCCCCGATTGATCCGCGTGATCTGCATAGTTCAGACCCTGGCAGATGATCTGCGCCGGCGCTGTGACGGGGCTCAGAATGTTTGCAGAGCTGATCGGGAAACGTTCAGCGCCTGCCAGCATCCTGAGCTCTGCCGGAGGAAGGCGCAGGATGTCGGCGGTGGAGACGAAGGTGCCCTCGAGCGGGGCGATCTCTTCTCCGTCCAAAATTCCCCACAAGGGTTCTCCGCCGATCGTAAATCGGGTCACTTTAACTACCATTTCATTTCCTTTCTTTGGAGGGGTCGCTTCGAAAGCGGCTCGAATGTCCGCTCGCAGCGCCATTTGAAGGTCGCAGCGGGGTCAAGCGCGGTCCTTGCCGTTAAGGTCTCCGTATCGCTCGCGATAATTCTCGATCGTATCCATCGCACCGCAGAATTCGACATTGTGCCAGTCGGGATCGTAGAGGTAACAGGCCACGTTGCCGCCGGTCTCACCATCACCCAAAGGCGCTTCGTTGTTGTGGCGGACTGGACCGTAGTTCAGGGGGAATCCTTCGGCCTGCTGTTGTTGGGCAAAGGCCAGGACATCCTCCAGTCGGTTTCCTTTTACCTCGAGCGCGAAATGGAAGAAGCTCATTCCCGAAGGTACGGTAACCATGCCTGAGGGATCGTATTCCTCGACGAGCACGAGGCATTCCTCGTGGTCAGTTGCACTCATGTAGCAGCAGCTAATACGCCAGCCCTCCTTGAACGGATGCGGTTCCGGCTTACAGGTGCGGCTGTGGATCATGCCGGCAACTTGCTCGTACCAGGCCCGGCTTCGCGCGATGTCGCGCACGTAGATGGAGAGCTGCCCGATATGACAAACGAGCGAAGGCTTGAAGACGCCGTAGTCCTCAGTCTTGTTGGAGAACCGCCGCTTCGTCAGCGTCGGCCACAACAGCACCATTTCGCGAAACCATTTCCGCTTCAGGAGGCCCGAGAAGCGTAGCTTGAATGGGGGTAGGACGTTCGGAGGAACAAAAGCGGTGTTGCTCATCTGCTGGGCTCCTCAATAATCTCAATCCAGTGCTTGTCGGGGTCCCGGAGGCAAAAGGCAGACGAGGCCGGGCGCGCGGAGGCGAGCATGCGCCCCTCGCGGATCGGCAAGCCCATCTCTCGTGCGCGCCGTTTGACGTCGTCGATTGCCTCTGCGTCCTTCACTGCCAGCGTGAAGTGCAGCATGGAATTGTTGTCCATCTTCAGCTTGTGATGCTTCACCAGGCAGATGTCGTGATGGTAGAAGCCGAACGAGAAGAAATGCATTTCCTGCTGCGACAAACGCATTGCGGCGCTGCTGTCTGGATGGTTGAGAGCGGAGAACTGCAGGTCGAAGAGCTTGATATAGAAAGCCTTTGAGCGTTCCAGGTCGGTAACGTAGAAGACGTGGTGTTGAAGGTTGGTGACGGGGATCCGAGTTGGAGCATTCATGATTGGGCTCCTGACTGCTGGTTTGACCAAGAGAATGCTGGCGCGCCGATCTCGTAACGGGCATGATTGATCGCCATGATTGATGTCCTTTTCTTCTCGCGAATTTTCAGGGGAATTGCGCCTTAAAGGCGTAGCGACCCAGTTTCTCGCGGAGAGGGCCTGGATCGCCCTCGGTTGCAATTCTTGCCAGCAGCCCGAGCCGGACGTCTTGAACGACCGAAAGCGATTCGAGCTTCACGCCGGACGTCACCGCCTCCTGACGCACGACATCCTCGATCTCCAGCATCGACAGGGCTGGCTTGAAGATCTTGCCGACGGGTGTGATGGGCAGCGCGGCCAGGATCCGGACCGATTTGGGATGCGCAGCGCGCTCGGGAATACGGTCGACGGCATGGGCAAGCAGGTCCGCCTCCGATGCCGTCGTCGCCGGCTTCAACTGAACATAGAGGACCGGCAGTTCTCCGGCCCGCTCATCGGGCCGTCCCACCGCTGCGGCGAGTTGCACCGCCGGGTGATCTTGCATTGCATTTTCGATCAGCTTGGGATCGATGTTATGGCCGCCCCGGATAATGAGCTCCTTCTTGCGACCCGTCAGCCAGAAGTAGCCGTCCGTGTCCTGGCGTGCGAGATCGCCGGTATTCAGCCAGCGCTCGCCACCAATCTCGAGCCAGAGCCCGTTGTTGTGTTGGGCATTGATGTAACCGGCAAAGACATTCGGCCCGCGGATCGCGAGCACGCCGACCTCTTCCGTCCCCGCGAATCCGGTGAAGCAGCCAGAATCGTCAAGTCTGACCACTGCCATTTTCTGGTAGGGAAGACGCAGGCCGATCGAACCGATGCGTCGCTCGCCTTCCGGCGGATTGACGCTGGAAACACACGCGCCTTCCGTCAGGCCGTAGGCCTCCAGAATGCGGATTCCGATCGTCTTTTCGAAATTGCGGAACAGTTCCACGGGCATCGGAGCCGCGCCGCAAAAACCGTAGCCGACGCTCGAAATGTCGCGGTCGCCGACCGGCACCTGCAGCAGTTCCGAATATACAGTCGGAACGCCCGAGAAGGCCACGACCCGATAGTGTTCGACGATCTCCCAAAAGGACGGAATAACGCCCTCTCCGCGATAGCCATGCGGCGTGCCCATGACGACATGTCCGCCTTGCGACCACGGGATGAGGCCCGTCACCAGCTGTCCGTTGACGTGGAAGAGCGGTAGGCCGCAGAAGATCGTCTTGCCCGGTGCGAACACACTCCCGATGAAGGCTTGGGTGGACCAGGCGTCGAATACTTCCGACAAATGGGCACGCGCGGCGATCTTGGGCAGTCCGGTCGTGCCGCCTGTGCAGAAGTATGAAGAGATCTCTCCGGGACGGGGCATTTCGAAGGTCAACCCGTCGCCGCGTTCCGCGGAAATTTCCTGACGCAGGCTGAGAACGGGGATGGAACGGCCGTCGACACGTAGAGCCTGCGAGCGTACCTTCGTCGCTTCCTCGGCGGTGCCGTGGAGATACGGTTCGAAACTGACGGTCAGAATTCCTTGCAAGTCCGGCACATTCGCCGCGGCCTTGATCGCCTTCTGCCAGATGTCGGTTCCCGGAAAGGGAGCCAGAGTGACGAGCCATTTTGCCTTCCCGGCTATGAGGAGCTCGGAGATCTGTCCCGCTTCAAGCAGAGGATTGATCGCGAAGGCGATGCCCGCCGCCTCGCCGCCCCAGATCACAAAATGCGCTTCGGGCAGATTGGGCAGCACCAAGGCCACGACGTCGTCGCGGCCGATTCCCAGACGCCGCAGGGCATTGGCCGTCCTCGTGATGTCAGCGAGGAGCTCGCCATGCGTCCAGACGAAGGGATCACGGAAGTTGTCAGAGCGCAGAAAGAAGGACAGGGCAAGCTGATCCGGCGCGATAGCGGCGCCGCGCGCAAGCATCTCGTAGGTGCTTGCCGGGAGGTTACGCTCCGGCAGCGGGATTTGCTCGAATGCCTCGACATCGGGCAATGCGACAATGGGGCGACCGTCGCCGCCAGGGGTTATTGCGAGCATAGTGATCTTCCTCCCTATAGGTCCGCGCCGGCTCTCTTGGACAGCGGCAGCAACTCCAAATTAGCGATGCGACGAGCTTCCTCCGGCTCGATCTCAAGTGTCCGGAGCACGAACTCCGCCGCGTCGGATCCAGCGCCAGGTCTTATGGCCCTGCAACACCAGAAACAGTGCAGAGAGACCGGTGCCGGCAATCATCGCCAGCATTGAGAGGGCCCGTTCCGCAGGGCCTCAACACTGAAGGAAATCAAGTCTTCGGGCGTAATGAGCGAGCGCCTGAAATGAAAGTTCTTGATAGCTTTCGGCTCCCAGAGTGCCGCAGTTGACCCGCAAAGGCATTCAGCGGCCCGTAGGATGTCCTGCTGTCGAAATTCCCGTGCACGGACACCCTCTTCGACAAGTTCAGCGACGACGTCGATTACGCGTTTTGCGTGTACCTCGAAAGCGGGCCAGCGCTCGTCATCGGCGACCGTGAGCAGCTCGAATATCTTTTCCTCATCCCGCATGAGAGCAAGAACACGTCTATGCAGCCCCAGCATGAACTCTCGGAGCGTTTCTGCACTGGTAAATCTTCCGGAGCCCGGTTGCATGACGGGAAAATTGTTTTCGAGCACTTGCGCAACAAGCTCGTCGTACAACGCCAGTTTGGACGGGAAGAACCTGTAGACATTTGCTGGCGACATTTTGAGGTAGCTCGCGATGTCGCGCACGTTCGTTTTCCCGGATCCATAGATCGCGCACAAAGTCTCTGCCGCACTGAGAATGCGGGCAACGTTCGTTCCCTGGCTCTCCTGCCGGCTTGTTCGCCGGTGGGTCATGTCCGAGCGGCAATGATCGCTGTCAAGCATCGGCGTCCCTCCGCGCGTCTGCGGCGCCGGGGCGGGCCACCCTCAGTTCGCCCAGATAGACGCTCTCGGACAGGACGCAGTCACGCCAGACGCTGCCATGGGCATGGGACACTTCGACACGATATGTGCCGCCATCCCCGGCGAGATTGTCGAAGCGAAAGTCGCCGAAGCCGTCGGTGACTGTCTTCGTGAGAACCTTGCCTCTCTGAGACAGGGTGACCTCCGCCCCTTCAAGACATTCCACCGCCCCGGCGATGTCGACGCTGACGCTGCCGCCGATGAAGCATGTCTCCCACCGTTCCAAACCTCGGTACCAGACGCGGGGCTTGGTCCCGAGCTCGGGCTTTTGCACCTTGAGCCCCTCGGTGGCCGCCATCCGCTCCATGGCGGTGTCGCTGAGCTTCACCGCCTCGAAGACCTCCGTCGGACAACTCTGCTGGCAGCGAGGCTGCTGCCAGCCCTGATCGAGCAGGTGGACGTCGAAGATCCAGGTCTGCGGCACCTGCTGCTCCTCGTTCCAGACGATTGCCCGGTACGGGCACGAGCCGAGAATGTCCTTGCGGCCCCGAGCCTTCTCCGGATCAATAATAACGATGCCGTCGTCGCGTTTGCGAATGGCGTCGCCCGCATATTGCATGCAAGGCGCGTCATCGCAGTGGTTGCACATCACCGGCAAATAGGTGGTCTCCACCATGGGCACACTGCCCTGCGCTCGGCGCAGGATGCGGATCGTGCTCTCACCCACGGCAGCGGCCGGCGCCGAATAGCCGGGAAAGTCGTTGCCGACATGTTCGTCCCGGTCCGCGATCACGCAATTATAGCAGTTCTCGCAGCGGCCGACGTTGATGATCAGGTTCCACTTGCTCAAGACTTCCTCCTACGCCGCGCAGCCATCTTGAAGGCGTCCGCGTTCTGCCACTTCTCGATTTGCACAAGGCAGGAATTGGGAGCCATGCTGCTGGTTCCGCGGGTCTGCGATCGGTCCGAGGTAAGGATGTTCAGGCAGCCGCCGATCTCGATGGTCTCTCCGGCAAGTTCGATAAGCTGGAACTCGGCGCTGGCCTCATAGGACTTGACGACGCCTGGAGTGACCAGGGGCGAAATGTCGGCAGCGCAGATCACGGCGCCGCGGTCGTTGAAGATTTTCACCAGGTCACGATGGGCAATGCCCCGGGCGGCGGCATCGGTCGGGTTGAGACGCAGCAACCAGAAGCGATGGCCAGCAATCAGGGCACGATGGTCCTCCACCTGATTGACCGCGCTGTTCTTGCCGTCCATGCTGGTGTGGAAGCTGTAGCGGCTGTGCGTGGCGATCATCTGCAGCGGATAGCGCTCCGTCAGCTCGGTGGTGCGCAGCCCTTCCCAGGAGTGAATGTAGCGATTGACCGGTGGCCGGTCCGGATTGTCCGCCGTGTTCCGCTTGAGGACCTCGGGCACGAATTCCAGCTTGCCGCTCGGCGTCTGCAGGCCCATGCCGAACTCTTCGGCATACTGGGATGGCATCGGAAGCGGTTCCGGCAGATCCTTGCGCCTGCTCTCGGCGAACCAGCGCATGTCGACGGGCTGGCGCAGCTCCGGCTTTTCGGGCGGCACGACGTAGTAGCCCTTGCGACAGAATTTCTTCCAGGCAATTTCGCCGGGCAGATCCGACGAATCGAACACCCGCTTGACCCAGTCGAGTTCGCTGCAGCCCTCGGTGAAGACGGCGCCAAGGCCAAGCCGGGTCAGGATGGCAGTGAATATCTCGTAGTCAGACTTCGACTCGCCCAAGGGCTCGATGCACTTATGCTGGAGTGTGATGACGCGATGGTTGACGACATTCACGCCGTGATGGGCGTAGCCTCCGGAATTCGCCCATTCTCCGATGTCCCAGCGCTCCAGTGAAGTGCAGGCCGGCAGAATGATATCGGCAAACTGGGCCTCGCCCTCCATCCAGATGGACTGGTTCACCACGCACTCGATGCTCTCGTGCCGATAGGCGTCTACCCAGCGCCCCGATCGAGTCACGGTGCTCAGGGACGATCCGCCGTAGCGGTAGATCATGTGAATCGGCGAGTAGCCCGGCATGGGATAGGTGAAGGGCGCGAACTGGGCCTCCTGGGCCATGCCGTCCCAGAGATAGCCGGTGGCCTCGCCGTTGATGATCGCGTCGGGCAGTTGCTGGCGCGGCACCATCTGCTTGACGGGATTCATCGTCAGGATGTGCGGCATGCGCTGATAGTTGTTCACCGCATTGCCGGTCCAGGCCAGGTCACCGGAGATCCCTCCGTCGGCATAGCCCGGAAAATAGAAATGCAGGTCGTGGGGGACCCCGATCTGGAGACCGCCGAAATTGACGCCCGGCTTGCCCCAGCCCTGCATCGCCATCATCATGATCATGCAACGCGCCCATTGCGCACCGGTCGCCCCGCGGCTTGCACCGCCGAAGCCGGTGCCGGTCATGCCGACGGCAAGATAGACCTTCTTGCGGCCCCACTTGCGCGCGAGGGCGCGCACATCCCTGGCAGGGATGCCGGTCTCGGCCTCCTGCCATTCAGGGCTCTTGGAAACGCCATCGGTTTCGCCCAGCAGGTACGCCTTCCATTCCTCAAAGCCGGTGGTGCGATTGGCGACGTACTCCTCGTCATAAAGGCCTTCCGTGATCCAGACATACATGATCGCATGGGCCAAGGCTGCGTCGGTCTGAGGTCGGACGGGAAACCAGCGTCCGCCCAGCAACTGGGCTGTCGGATTGCAATGCGGGTCGATATGAACGAACTCGATTCCGAGTTCCTTGGCCCATAGACGACGCGTTGTGCCCTCAAACCCCGCATAGGCTCCATTGGTGCTTTCGGGATCGCAGGACCAGAAGACGATCATCTCGGCTTCCTTGAGGCAATCCTCCACCCCGCCATAGCCCGCAGGCACGCCGACCCGCATTGAGTTGCCGAAATGGTGCATCGCGCCCCAGTACCAGCCCTCCCAGCTGTCCGGGTTGGCGGCAACCCGGGTGAAGCCGATCAGGTTGGCGAACCGTATCAGCGAGCTCAGGTAATAGCCCACATTGCCCCACTGGTGGTGGGACGACATCGGGAACGTGATGGAACCCGGCCCATGAACGCGCTTCTGCCGATTGATCTCCGTGGCGACGATGTCCAGCGCCTCCTCCCAGCTGATCCGCACGTAGCCGGATTTGCCGCGGTTTTGGGGATTGCGTTCGCCATTGGGATCGAAATCCATCCGCTTCATCGGGTAGAGGATACGCTTGTCCGAATAGACCAGGGATTTCATCGTCAGGGCGTGCGGCGCTACCAGCGCCCGGCGGGGCGGACTGAACTTGCGGCCGCGAGCCTCGATCACCCAGGTGGATGGATCGGTTACGTCGAACTCGATGGGCGTAACCCGCAGGATGCGGCCATCCTTGACGTAAACGAACAGGGGACCACCGTTGGTGCAGGTGGTGTAGCGGAGGCTGCCATCGGGCATCGGCGTTCCCATGGACAGGCCGGCGGTCTCGCTCATGTTGAGCGTCTGCGTGAACCAAACAACGAGCTCGTCCGGCCCGGTGGTCACCACCTTGAAGTTCTTGGCCGCGTGGATGATCTCGCCCTGATCACGATTGGGAAGCAGCAGTTTCAGGGCCGTCGAGACGTCCTTGAACGTCATGTTCACTTGCGCCTGGGCCGCCGCGCCCGGACGGGACCGGAATTTGCCGCTCTGGACCTCGACGATGCGACCGATGCTCCCATCCTGGAGGCCAATCCATGCGACGATGTCGCGCTGTCTCAGCCGCTCCCGGAACGCAGGGACTCGGGAGGCTGTGCGGTTGAGCACTTTGGGCAGGGCAACAAGGATGGTCCTCAGAACCTGCCGGTTCATTCTAGATTTTAAGGCTAGCATGTCGTGGCGGTCCGCGAGCCGAAATGTTCGATTGGGGGGCCGTAGAAAAACCGTCTGATCGCGGCATCGCGCGAGGCTTGCAGCTTCATTGATTGGTTCTCCTCCCAAACCCATTCCTCAATATTGACTATAAAATCATAATGACGATATAGTCAATTCGAAAAATGAGGAAACCGAACGGATTGGAGGAATGACGGCGTTAGCAGGCCAAAGAGACGCCCGCGTCAATACAGCCCCAGCGTCGACGGCGTCGACGGCTTCAGCGCCGCCAATGTCTCGTCCGCGGTCGCCCCGCTTCTCAGCCCTATCTCCGCCTAAGCGCCAAATCGACTTTTGCCAGCGCCCATTTTTGCATTGCACCATTGCGTGATTCTCATATTGACGATATAGTCGTTTTGACTTATTTATTCAAATTGAAATCCAGCCGGTCCCATGCAGGCGGCGAACGCCACGTGGTCACGCTCGAGGAAAGCATTCGATGAACTTTCAGCCCCAGAAGGAATTCCGAACGGCAGAACGGCGTCTCCCTTTCGAATGCATTGCGTTGGTGTTGCAAGGCGGCGGTGCGCTCGGAGCCTACCAGGCCGGCGTCTACGAAGCCCTTTCGGAAGCCGACATTCATCCAGATTGGGTTGCCGGCGTCTCCATTGGAGCCATCAACTCCGCGATCATCGCGGGAAACGAGCCGTCTGAACGGGTTGAAAAGCTGCGGACCTTCTGGCGGGAGATCACTGCCAATCCACTTCTCGACTGGACTGCTGCCGCAGACGCTCTCGCTCCCAGAGGCAATCTGCCGCGCGCGCTCTTCAATCAATTCAGTGCCGCCTGCGCGCTCGTCGCCGGTGCCCCAGGCTTCTTCAGCCTGCGACAGCCCGTTCCCTGGCTGTACCCGGATGGCGCCACCGGGGGCACGAGTTTCTACGAAACCAAGCATCTGAAGAGCACTCTCGAGCGGCTTGTCGACTTCGACCGCATCAATGCTGGCGGTATGCGCTTCAGCGTCGGCGCCGTGAACGTTCGAACAGGAAATCTCGTCTACTTCGACAATGAGACGCATACGATCCGGCCCGAGCACGTGATGGCCAGCGGATCGCTTCCGCCCGGCTTCCCTGCCGTTGAGATCGAGGGCGAGTTCTACTGGGACGGCGGCCTCGTTTCCAACACGCCGCTGCAGTGGGTGGTCGAGCAAGGGCCGCGGCAGGACACGATTGCCTTCCAGGTCGACCTCTGGAGCGCGCGCGGTGAGATTCCCCGCAACCTGGCCGACGTCGCGGCGCGGCAAAAGGAAATCCAGTATTCGAGCCGTACGCGCGCCCATACCGACCAGTTTAAGCAATACCAGCGCGCCCGACACACGCTCGCGAACCTTCTTGCAAAACTTCCCGCAGACCTCGTCGGCGGTGAGGAGGCGAGGATGCTGAGCTCAATTGCAGACCACAAGGTCTACAAGCTAGTCCATCTGATCTACAGCTCGAAGCAGCATGAAACGCACTCGAAGGATTACGAATTCTCGCGGCTGTCCATGGAAGAGCATTGGCGGGCTGGTTACTTCGACGCTGTGCGCACATTGCGCCATCCAGAGGCGCTCCGGCGGCCGGACAATCAGGACGGGGTTGGCACCTACGACCTTGGTTTCGACGGGCAGGAATAGAGGTCAGCCACCGCAAAGCGACTGACGATCCCCGTCGCGCCCCCTGAACGCAAACGAGCCGCTTGATCCAGCCCAAAGGAATTTCAGCCATGCACGAAGACACTGTCCGGGCGAGAGCTTTCGCCATGCCCCTGACCAGCCCGGCCTATCCGGCCGGCCCGTATCGCTTCCGAAATCGGGAGTATCTGATCATCACATATCGCACCGATCCGCAGAAACTGCGCGACCTCGTGCCGGAGCCGCTTCAGGTGTGCGAGCCTCTCGTCAAATTCGAGTTCATTCGCATGCCGGATTCGACTGGCTTCGGCGATTACACGGAAAGCGGACAGGTCATCCCGGTCTCGTTCCGCGGACGCAAGGGTAGCTACATCCATTGCATGTTTCTCAACGACCATCCGCCGATTGCTGGCGGACGCGAGTTGTGGGGCTTTCCCAAGAAGCTCGCGAGTCCGACTCTTCGCACCGAGACCGACACGTTGGTGGGCACGCTCGACTACGGCCCGGTCCGCGTTGCGACCGCCACAATGGGCTACAAGCATGGAGCCGCTGATCTTTCAGCGGTGAAGACCTCACTCGGCGAACCGAACTTCCTCCTCAAGGTCATCCCTCATGTCGACGGCACGCCGCGCATCTGCGAACTCGTGGAATACCACCTGGAGGAAATCAATCTGCAGGGCGCCTGGACCGGCCCGGCGGCCCTGAATCTCTGGTCCCACGCACTGGCCCCTGTGGCCGAGCTGCCGGTGCTGGAAGTGGTATCGGCGGTCCATATCATCGCAGATCTCACGCTCGCGCTCGGGAAGGTCGTGCATGACTACCTCGCGGAAGCCGAGCCTCGATATCGGAAAGGAAGAGCCTATGAACTCGCAGAATGAAACGTCATCGAACAAGCGCGCCGAGTGTGCCGGGGGCCGGCTTCTGGACAAGGTCGCAGTGATCACCGGAGCCGCGAGCGGCATCGGCAAGGAGATTGCGCTCACTTTCGCTCGCGAGGGCGCAAGAGTGGTCATTGCGGATCTTGATCAGAGCGCGGCCCAACAAACGGCGTCCGCGATCGATCCGACGGGCAAACGCGCGCTCGGGGTAGGCATGGATGTCACCAACGAGGAGCAGGTGGAAAGCGGAATGGCACGGGCGATCGAAGCCTTCGGGCGGCTCGACGTCCTGGTCAGTAACGCCGGCGTGCAGATCGTCGCGCCGCTCGTCGAGTTCGAGTTCGAGAAGTGGAGGAAGTTGCTTTCCATCCATCTGGACGGAGCCTTCCTGACCACCCGTACCGCATTGCGGCAAATGTACAGGCAGAAGAGCGGCAGCATCATCTATATGGGGTCCGTGCATGCCAAGGAGGCATCGCCGCTAAAGGCTCCTTACGTTACCGCCAAGCACGGTCTCATCGGGCTGGCCAAGGTCGTGGCCAAGGAAGGGGCCGCTCATGGTGTCCGCGCCAACGTGATCTGCCCCGGCTTCGTACGCACGCCGCTTGTCGAGAAGCAGATCCCCGAGCAGGCGCGCGAGCTCGGAATTTCCGAGGCGGACGTGGTCAAGACCGTGATGCTGAAGGAGACGGTCGACGGCGAGTTTACGACCGTGCAGGACGTTGCCGAAGCAGCGCTGTTTCTAGCGGCCTTCCCATCGAACGCGCTGACCGGTCAGTCGATGGTGGTCAGCCACGGATGGTTCATGCAGTAGCGGCTTCGCAGACGAGCGTCGAGCGCGCCTATCGCGCCCGTCCTCCTGGGAGAATCGACCTCGCTAGTCGCGCTGTTTTGCATGCACAAATACGCGCCTGCGAGGCATTCAATTCCCCTTCGATTGCGGGCGCCGATATCGCTGCAGAAACATCCGAATCGTCTCGTCAACGACCTCGTCGGCCGCCAAGGGTAGGCCTTCGCGACCGATCATCCAGGGCCACAGCGATATCTCGTTCAGCATCCCCATGAACTGGTGAGCCGCAAGCACCGGATTGCGGCAGTCCAGGATCTCCAGCGCAGTCAGATGGGCGAGGTAGTGCACAAGTCTCTCAGTCCGAGGCTCCATCACCGCGGCGAACTCCTCGGCGATCCAAGGAAACTGCCGGGAGTCGGCCACCACCATTCGAAGAAACCCGCAGTATTCCGGCTTCTTGTGAAACTCGAGAATCGCGCGCGCGATGACACACAGCACGTCCTCGACGTCCCCGTCAGGTTCGATGCCGGACGGAAACGCATCCTCGAGCTGTCCCGATACCCTGAGGAGCATCTCCCGGAAGATTTCCTCCTTTGTTTCGAACTGGTTGTAGAGCGTCCGCCGCGCTACGCCGGAGGCTTTAGCCAAGTCGTCCATGCTCACTGAACCGAACCCCCGGTCCAGAAATAGCCGCCCGGCCGCCTCGATGATCGCCTCCCTCGACCCGCCCTGCCGGGCTTTCGCGCCGGCTTCGGTTGAACCAGTGTGAGTATCCATAGCAATCCCCTTGCACAATGAGTGCATTCACAATGTACTGCACGGTCTAGTGCATCTCAAGGGCCGGATGCGTCGCCGATCCGGCCCACCGCGCTGAACCTGTGCCGTCACCGTTTCGAACAGGCTCTAGTTCCCGCCCGGCGCGGTGCTGTAATCAGACGGCGGAGTTTCGCCCGTGACCACGATATTTTCCGGGATCTTGTATGCGATCCGCAGGTTGGCCGCGGCTGCCTGAAGCCAACCGACCGCACCTTCCATGGTCCATGCCGTGCCATCCGGCGGCAGGCTCTCAAACAGGCCCACCATCAGCAGATTCACAGACGGCGCGCTCCCGTTGCTGCCGCCCTGATTCGATGTGCCTTGCCGACCGCCAACGGATGCCTCGGAGCTGCCCTGATTATAAGAACCTGAAGAAGTCCCGCCGGAAGAACCCGAGGCGGTGGCGTAAGACGCACCCGACGACGTGCCGTCAGACGAACCCGAAGAGGACGAATTCGAGTAAGTTGAGCGAGAGGAACCCGACGACGTGCCGCCGGACGATCCTGAAGAGGACGAACTGGAGTAAGTTGAGGGAGAGGAGCCCGTGTAAGAAGACCCCGACTGAGATCCGTAATCATATGTGTTTCCGCTACCGCTCGAAGCGATCGCGGCACCAGTGGTCACTCCGACCGCGTATCCGCCGAGGGCGTAGGCTGCGCGGCGATAGTACCCACGACCATAATGGTCTCCGTCTCTATAGTCTCCGCCGCCATAGTCTCCGCGGCTATAGAGTCCACGGCCAAAGTATCCGTTGCCGTTACCAGAGACTTTGATATCGCCAGAACTGTTCACCGTGAGATTGCCTGAGTCCTTTGCGATGATATTGCCTCCGGTGTTGGCGAAGGTGCGGTTCGCCTTGATGTTACCTCCGGAGTGCAGCGTGTTGCGGCTGATATTCCCGGGTAAACCGTTCCCTCCGCGGCCAGCCCCTTCCGCCAATCGCCCCTTTGCGCCACCGACATTTGGCGCATGGGTGGGGCGATTCACCGGCGGACGGTTGTGGGCGCTCACCGGCGGACGGCCGTGGCTGGCCACCGGTGGACGGTGCGGGCGCTCCACCGGCGGGCGGTGCAGGCGCTCCATGGGCGGGCGCGGTGGCCCGCCCATCGGCAGACGCGGCGGGCCCCCCGGCGGCGGACCGAACTGGGCAAGCGCGACGCCCGAATTTGCCGCCGTTACTGCAAGAAGAGCGACGAAGGTTCGTTTCAGATGGTTCATCACTGGGTCCTCTTAGTTGCCGGCGCAGCGGCCGCAGTCAGCTCGATCTTTTTTGCACCGGCGGGCGGTTGAAAGGAGAATTCGGACTCGGATGGGCGGGCTTTGGTGCTCCAGCTGGTGAATTCCGCGATGAAACTGGGTTGGCCCGGGAGCAGCCGGTAGGTGACGGCGAGGCGACGTGGTGTGGCAGCGCTATTCTTCTCGACCCACAACTCCAGATCGATGCCAGACTTTTGATGGAAAAACAGATGCCGACATTCGACTCCGTCGACATTGGCCGTCCCGACCTGCCAGGCGGAGATAGCATCGCTCAACAGCAGTTTGTCCGGAGAGTCCACAAAGAAGCCGCCGAGCGGAAAATCAACGTTGATCTTGTCTACCACCTCATTGAGTGCCGACGGTATATCGCCGGACGCGGCAATCACCGCGTACTCCTTGCTGTCGGGGAAAAAGATTGAGGCCGCCTTGCCGTTGTAGAACAGATTGTGCTTGCCGTCGTCGCCGGCAACCTCGACGGCGATTCGATTAGGACGACGCACGACGATCTTCATCGTGTGGAAGACGTGAAGCGGCTGTCCGGATTCGCCCAAATAGACCCTGATGGTTCTCGCCGTAATCGACTGTTCCTTGGCCAGGAGCGTCTTTCCCATCTGCGAGACGGCGGTGGCTGCTTCATCGCTGATCGCCGGCTTGAGCGGTGGAGCCGGTTCAGCTGCTCGGGCTATCGGCAACGCGGCGAACCCTACAAAGACGCCGACCGCAGCGGCCCGACTGGCATTCCCAAAAATCATCGTCTTCAGCGCTGGCCACCGCGGGGACAGACCAGTCGGCGCGCTGCCGGCGTGCCGCGCAGGTGTCCGGGCCTTCAGGAAGACCTCGTCTGAACCATTGCAAACTTTCATTCCCAGTGCCTTTCTACTGCTATCGTTGCACTACCAAGTGCATAATGCGTGCTATACTGCACAGTGCAGTGCATTGCAAGGGGCAGTTTTTGCTGGCAAGTCGATCCGGCCCGCAAGCCGAGCCTCCCGTCATTTCCTACGGAAGGCAGTGCTAGAGCGGTATCCGATCATGCTGCGTCATGACCGGCGTTTGCGAAGAAATCGGCGCGTTCGTCGGGTGTGAATTGATCGATGATGAGGCCGATGGCGCGCTTCAGCCGTTAATCATTTGATATAATGAAAGAATTTTGTTGCGGGGCAGGATTCGAACGTGCGGCCTTCAGGTTGGTGGACCACGATGGCCCGGCCTGGACCACCCGGGGCGAAGTTATGTCGGCACGAGATGCCAGTATGCAAGCGATGTCCCGCATCGTGAGTGGGAGTATATAGCACCTTTCATGCCTGCGTCCCCATCCGCACAAGACGGACTTGCGTGAGGTTGGAACGCTCTCCTTTATATCGCGTCGACAGGCTGCTCGTGCCGGATGCCGCCGAATGATTTTCCGCCCCGCTCAACGGTCCAGCGGTATTTCTATGAATGGCGTGCGGGCCTTGGTTCCGGATCAACGATCATCATGCATTCAGAGCACGCGGAGGCTGATGACGCGGCGGTTGGCTTCGACGCGGTCGAGCAGGGCCACGGCAGCCAGCGTGGTAATTGCGATGAGGCAGGAACCCAATCCGAGAACAATCATTGCTTTATCCTTAACGACATCATCTCATACCTGAAGGTACGTTTCATGGCGTCTTCATCGCTGATCGCCGACCTGGACGGCGGGAACCGGTCGGTCCTTCAAAGCAGCATTGTCGAGCATGGCTTCCGCCAGGAGCCGCTTCAGCTTCGTGTTGGACGGTGGAACCGGTTCCTCTGCTCGGCCTATCGGCAACCCGGCAAATACCACAAGAACGCCGAGCGTAGCGGTCTGAACAGCATTCGGTAAGATGATAGTCGTCGGCGCTGGCCACCGCGGCAACGAGCCGCGATCGACGGCCGGATCCGAGGCGATCGCACGGCGCCGGGCCTTCAGGACGGCCTCGTCTGGACCATTGCAAACTTTCACGCCCATACCTTTTCAATTTCTATCAGTTGCACTATCAAGTGCACGGCAAGCGGTATACTGCACGGTGCAGTGCAATGCAAGGCGTGCTCGCTGACATTAAGCGGTCGTGCGGTCCAACGGGTCGAGCTGCCAGGGACCGGAAAAGGCGTTGGCCGTCATCGGGGCTGGCCGGGCTACATAGGGCACGATGGTGACGCCGGTCGCGAATAGGTCCATGGCCCGGCGGAATTCGCGGGATTCGATAGCGCCGCTATTCATAATGTCGCTCCGGCTCGCATTAGATCAGCGGCGTGTCGGGTGGTGTGCCGGGCTCGTACTTCATTAATTGTGGTAGATCTCGGTGCCGAGAACCCTAAGGCACTCCCGCATGAAAGCGGCAATGGCTGTCCAGCCCTTTGGTGACATGCTCACTTGCGACGCTTTATTCCAGCCCCGCAGCCTCAGCCGAACCTGAGGCCAAACTCCTTGCGAACTGGAGGCGGCGCTTCAGCGGGCGCTGATGCCCCCGTCTTTCCAGGCCGGTCGCGCGTGCGAGTTCGAAGCGCTGTCGGGCATCCGGGGGATGTTCACGCGTCGAAATTCCGCGTCGGGCAAGATCGGTCGTGCGTGACGTGTCGAGAGGAGCCGTCCGACACGGGCCTAGGCGCGAACCAGAGAGATATTCCCGTTCTATGCTCGAAAATCGATAATGTATCAACGGGAACATCGGCCGTCGGCCGGTAGCTCTTACCCGTCGCTAGGGGCTCGCTACAACAACTTTCAGCGCGATCGCGACGATGTTTTCGGCGAAGCTCGCGTCGAGTGGGCGATGTCCGACCAGCAACCGGTAGAAGACAGGTCCGTACATCATATCGAGCAGCACCTCGAGGTTTTGCGGCAGCATGATTTCTCCTCGAGCGGCTGCCTCGATCAACAAGGCGCGACCCGCCTCGCGGCTCGAGAGAATGACCTGGTTGCGGAAGGCCTTGGTGAATTCGCTTTCGGGGTCGGCGGCCGCGAGCGTCATGGCGATTTGGCGCCCTCTGGTGGTCGCAAAAGCCTGGATCAGCGATCGCATTTGCACCGTCAGCGCCGATCGCAAATTTATGGCGTCTTCTTCGATGGCGCCCGAATCTCCGGACATCAGCGCAGCCATAGCGAGTTCGCAAGCGTTCGCCCATTGCCTATAGATCGTCGGCTTGCCTACGCCGGACTTCGAGGCAACCGCCTCGACGGTGAGACGGCCGAATCCATCCTCGATCAGTATGTCGTGCGCGGCTTTCAGGATTCTCGCCCGGGCCAATTGGCTTGGCGGTCTTCCACGCCGTTTCGGTGGGCTCATGTGCTCTGACTCAATTAATTATGAAACGTAACGTAACGTAATCATATGCCAGCGGCAAGGGGCCCGGCCATGTCCACCTCGATCCAATCCCTGACGCCTTATCTCATCGTCAAGAATGCTCGGGAAGCGATTGCTTTCTATGGCCGCGCCTTCGGGGCCGAGGAGCTTTTCCGCCTGACCGACCCACATGACGGTCGGATCGGCCACGCGGAGCTCAAGCTCGGCGAAAACACGGTCATGATTGCCGACGAGTATCCAGACTTCGGCGCACTGAGCCCCGATACGATCGGGGGCTCTCCCGTAACCTTCCACCTCGCAACTTTGACGGTCGACGCCAATCTTGCCCGGGCCGTCGGAGCGGGGGCCGTCGTTCTGCGTGCCGCCGCAGATCAGGCCTATGGCGAGCGCGTCGCCATGGTCGTCGATCCATTCGGTCACCGGTGGATGCTCTCGCAGAAGATCGAAGTTGTGGCGCCTGAAGAAATGCAGCGCCGCTGGGACGAGGAGACCGGGGCGTGAACGCGGCCGACGGAAATCGAAGTGAAGGAGGCGGCGGAGCGGGGTATGGCAGTCCGTCGCACCGCTGTGACGTGATCCTTCTCGAGCCGGGAGAGGGGCGGCGCTACGAGCTCGGCCCGCTCACGGGAGTGTTCAAGGCCGATGAAGCCGAGACGGAGGCCGCCTATTCCGTGTCCGAGTGGATTCTCGAGACTGGCCTGAAAGGTGTCGGCGGACACAGCCATACAGCAAATGACGAGGTTTTCTACGTGCTTGAAGGTGTGCCCGAAATCCTCGTCGGCGACTGCTGGCGGCGGTGCACACCGGGCACTTTCCTGCGAATACCGGCCGGCGTCGTCCACGATTTCCGAAATCCCGGAGAGACGACCGCCAAGCTGCTCAATCTTTTCATACCCGGTGGATTTGAACGCAATATGCCCGAGATCTGCGCTTGGTTCGTCGCTCAGGAACCGGTTTAGGGCGGCTGAAAAGGCACATCGTCCATTTCTCCTTTCGCGGGGCGACCATGCGGAACCTTCGCTTCAACTTCCTGCATGGGGCTTTTTTCTTAAGTGCGCGGAGTGGCTCAACTGGTTCCACCACGTGCATGGCGTGCCGTCCGCGATATTCCTGCCACAACAGCGTCAGCCACGCGGCCGCGACGATGAAACAGGCGACGCTGCAAAAAGCGTCCTCGTCAAGCCCAGGCGGCAACGGCCAGCCCGTCAGCCCGCCCTCACGCGCCTGCAACAGATCGGTCGAAATGGTCGTTTTGGCGAATTTCAGCCGTTCCGATCTCGCACGAACGGAAAGACCCTATTCTTGCGCCGGTCTCAGCATCTATCGAATGTCCTTCACACTCGTAAGCCTCGCCTGCTTCCGTCTCACCATTCACCGGCCCCTCTCAAGTCCGGGGCCTGGAATGGCAAAACGGCGCGTGCGAAAGTCGATCTTTTTATCGCCAAAAGACTGTCCGGGATTTAATGGAATTCCCGTCCGCGAAATACCGAAGCCCGCATTCGGCGACGATCTGCGCGAGAAGCGGCTGGTCCGGGTACTGCTAGCGACTGCATGGTCGATATCGGCGTCATGGTCGTCTATCCCGGCCGGCGGCATCTTAACGCGAAGGAGCGGGTGATGGTCGACTTTCCAGCGGAAACATCACGCGGGTTGCCGGCCTCGGATCAAGGACTTCTAAACCCCCGTATAAGTCATCCCCTCCTCTTCGCTACCCGATCCTTCCTCCCGATCAATAGGCAGGTCGGGCAGCGTCCTGCTACGGTCAGGGTACATCCTCCCGCAGGGCCGCAAGCTATGAAAGGGCGCTTCGGGACGTGGAGCCGCCCGGACAGACGGAGACGCTATTCGTAGCGGAACTCGATCGAAGGGAAGCTTCGAATCGAGGTGCGGATCATGGGCAAGGCAGCAGCTATTTTCTTTGCAGTCGTGATCGCTGCTCCGGCAGTGGCGCATGATGCGACGCCAACGGCGGCACAGCCGCACGGATGGACGTATCCGTTTTCGTGCTGCAGCGGNATGGATTGCCGCGAGATCCACGATCAAGGGGTTCTCGAAGGCCCGCGCGGATATGTCATCAAGCTCACTGGGGAGCTCATAACGCCACTGGATACTCGCATCAAGAACAGTCCGGACGG